>NZ_JBDPMI010000002.1:0-589587 GCF_039871555.1 Streptomyces sp. B5E4 | reverse complement strand
CCACGGCCCGATCCGACTCCTCACCACGTGCGACGGCGTCCAGACCCGCGAGCAGCTCCGCGCGGTCCGCACCGAAGACCACCGCCCGGTGATCGAGGACGGCACGCGAACGCACCAGCGACGCGGACACCGCGTGCACGTCGGTCTCCGGGCGCTCGTTCAGCCACGCCCGCAACCGCCCCGCCTGCGCGGCCAGCGCCTCCGCCGTGTGCCCGGAGACCGGCCACACCACCGGACCCGGCGCCGACTCCGGCGCCTCCGGCGCACGGTCCGCCGCCGGTCCCTGCTCGATGATCACGTGTGCGTTCGTGCCGCTGATCCCGAACGACGACACACCCGCACGCCGCGGCCGGGCCTCGTCCACCGGCCACGGCCGCTGCTCGGTCAGCAACTCCACCGCACCCGCGGTCCAGTCGATGTGCGACGAGGGCTCATCCACGTGCAGCGTCCGCGGCAGCACACCCTCCCGCATCGCCATGACCATCTTGATCAGGCCACCGACACCGGCCGCGGCCTGCGTGTGCCCGATGTTCGACTTCAGGGACCCCAGCCACAAGGGCGGTCGATCCGCCCGGTCCTGCCCGTACGTCGCCAGCAGCGCCTGCGCCTCGATCGGGTCCCCCAGCGTCGTCCCCGTACCGTGCGCCTCCACGGCATCCACGTCCGCCGTGCCGAGCCCCGCGTTCGCGAGGGCCTGGCGGATCACCCGCTGCTGCGACGAACCGTTCGGTGCGGTGAGCCCGTTGGACGCGCCGTCCTGGTTGATCGCAGAGCCGCGTACGACGGCCAGCACCTCGTGCCCGTTCCGCCGCGCGTCCGACAGCCGCTCCACGAGCAGCAGCCCCACGCCCTCCGACCAGCCCGTCCCGTCCGCTCCGCCCGCGAACGCCTTGCAGCGCCCGTCAGGCGCGAGACCGCCCTGCCGGCTGAACTCCACGAACATGCTCGGCGAGGCCATGACCGTCACGCCGCCGGCCAGCGCGAGCGTCGACTCCCCGCTCCGCACCGACTGGCACGCCAGATGCAGCGCCACCAGCGACGACGAACACGCCGTGTCCACCGTCACCGCCGGACCCTCAAGCCCGAAGGCGTACGCCACCCGACCCGAGGCCACACTCGGCGCACTGCCGGTCAGCAGGTGCCCCTCGGCGCCGCCGCCCGGTTCACTCAGCCTCGGCCCGTACTCCTGGAACGTACCGCCGACGAACACCCCGGTCCGGCTGCCGCGGAGCGCGGACGGGTCGACTCCGGCGCGCTCGAACGCCTCCCACGCCGTCTCCAGCACCAGCCGCTGCTGCGGGTCCATCGCGGTCGCTTCCCGCGGGGAGATGCCGAAGAGCGCGGCGTCGAACGCACCCGCGTCGTACAGGAATCCGCCGTGGTGGGTCGCGGATCCGCCCGCGTGGTCCGGGTCGGTGTGCAGCAGGCCGTCGAGGTCCCAGCCCCGGTCGTCGGGGAACGGACCGATCGCGTCGGTGCCGTCGGCGACCAGGCGCCACAGCGCCTCCGGCGAGGCGACGCCGCCGGGGTAGCGGCAGGCCATGCCGACGATGGCGAGGGGTTCGTCGTCGGCCGCGCGCGCGGCGGTGGCGGTCTGGTCCTGTCCGGCTCCGGTGAGCCGGTCGTACAGGCCGGCGGCGAGCCGGAGCGGGGTGGGGTGGTCGAAGAGCAGCGAGGAGGGCAGGGCCAGGCCGGTGGCGAGGCCGAGGCGGTGGCGCAGGTCGACGGCGCCGAGGGAGTCGAGGCCGAGGTCGCGGAAGGCCCAGCGCTCCTCGACGTCGGACGGCGAGGCGTGGCCGAGGAGTCGCGCGGTCTCGGTGCGGACGAGGTCGAGCAGGAGTCGGCGGCCCGTGTGGGCGTCCCGCGCGACGAGCCGGTCGCGCCATTCCCCGGCGGCGGACGCGGCGGGCGGCTCCGGCACGGTTGCCGCCCCAGGTTCGTCGGCGACGGCCGCGCTCCCGCCGTGCGCGGGCGTGTCGGCGGGGGTGCGCGGGGCGAGCCAGTAGCTGCGGCGCTGGAAGGGGTACGTGGGCAGCGGTACGCGGACGGCG
This sequence comes from Streptomyces sp. B5E4, assembly GCF_039871555.1. Classification (NCBI taxonomy): domain Bacteria; kingdom Bacillati; phylum Actinomycetota; class Actinomycetes; order Kitasatosporales; family Streptomycetaceae; genus Streptomyces; species Streptomyces sp. B5E4. The sequence goes on along the minus strand of NZ_JBDPMI010000002.1, from coordinate 587,536 downwards.
TCGGCGGGGACGAAGGCGGCTGCCCAGTCGACGTCGGCTCCGTGGGCGTACGCCGTGGCCACCGCGTCGAGAAGTTCCTGCGCGGCGGGGCGCCGGCCGCGGCCGAGGGGAACGAGGGCCAGGCCCGGTTCCTCGACGCAGTCGCGGGCCATGGTGGTGAGGGTGGCGTCCGGGCCGAGTTCGACGAACGTGGTGACGTCCGCCTCGCGCAGCCGCCGCACGCCGTCGGCGAAGCGCACGGCCTGCCGGACGTGCCGTACCCAGTAGTCGGGCGACCGCAGTTCGTCGTCCGTGGCGCGCTCGCCGGTGACGTTGGAGACGATCGGGACCGACGGGCGGTGGAAGGTGAGGGTGGCGGCGACCTCGCGGAAGGCGTCGAGCATGCCGTCCATGTGAGCGGAGTGGAAGGCGTGGCTGACGCGCAGCCGCTTCGTCCGGCGGCCCTCGCCGTGCCAGCGCTCGGCCAGGGCGAGAACCGCCGCCTCGTCGCCGGAGACGACGGTGGCGCGCGGGCCGTTGACGGCGGCGACGCAGACCGCGCCGTCCGCGGCGGCGAGGTCGGCGGTGATCTCCGCCTCGGTCGCCTCGATCGCGGCCATGGCTCCGCCGGCGGGGAGTTGCTCCATGAGCCGGCCGCGGGCGGCGACGAGGGTGCAGGCGTCGGCGAGGGAGAGCACGCCGGCGACGTGGGCCGCGGCGAGTTCGCCGACCGAGTGGCCGAGGAGCACGTCGGGGCGCAGCCCCCAGCTCTCCAGCAGCCGGTACGCGGCCGTCTCGTACGCGAACAGCGCGGGCTGCGTCCAGGCGGTGCGGTCGAGGAGCGCGGCTTCCTCCGTGCCCTCGGCGGCGGCGAGGACGGTGCGCAGCGGTACGTCGAGGTGCGGGTCGAAGGCGGCGCAGGCGGCGCCGAACGCCTCGGCGAACACCGGGAACGCGGCGACGAGTTCCAGCCCCATGCCGGGCCGCTGACTGCCCTGCCCGGAGAAGAGGAAGCCGGTGGCGCCGCGCAGGGCGGTGCCGCGCGCCGCGCCGGGGGGCGTGCGGCCCTCGGCCAGGTCGGTCAAGCCGGTCAGGAGCGCGTCGCGGTCCGCGGCGTGCAGCACGGCGCGGTGCTCGAAGGCGGCACGGTGGGCGATGAGCGTACGGGCGACGTCGGCGGGCCGGTGTCCGGGGTGCGCGGTGAGGTGGGCGGCGAGGCGCGTGGCCTGGTCGCGCAGCGCGGGTTCGCTGCGGGCGGAGAACACGTACGGCAGTGGGTGGGTGCCCTCGTCCGGGCGGTCCCCGGGCGGCGCGGGTTCGGCGGCGGAGGAGTCGGCTTCGCGCAGCACGACGTGGCAGTTGGTGCCGCCCATGCCGAAGGAGCTGACGCCGGCCACGAGAGGGCGGTCGGGATGGGGCCAGGGGCGGGTGCCGCGTACGAGGTCCAGGCGCAGGTCGCCCAGGGGGATGTCGGGGTGGGGCGCGGAGAAGTTCAGGCTGGGCGGGAGCTGCCGGTGGCGCAGCGCGAGCACCGTCTTGAGCAGGCCGGTGATGCCGGCGGCGCCTTCGAGATGGCCGACGTTGGTCTTGACGGAGCCGACGAGCAGCGGGTCGTCCGCGGGCCGGCCGGGCGCGGCGAGGGCGCCGAGGGCGGCGGCCTCCACGGGGTCGCCCAGCCGGGTGCCGGTGCCGTGCAGCTCGACGTACTGCACGTCGCCGGGGGTGAGTCCGGCGCGGCGGTAGGCGGCGCGCAGCACCTGCTCCTGGGCGTCCTGGCTGGGCTGGGTGAGGGCGGGGGTGCCGCCGTCGTTGTTCATGGCGCTGGCGCTGATGACGCCGTACACGCGGTCGCCGTCGGCGCGGGCCTGCGCCAGCGGCTTGAGGACGAGGACGACGCCGCCTTCGCCGCGTACGTAGCCGTCGGCCGCGGCGTCGAAGGTGCGGCACACGCCGGTGGGTGACAGGGCGCCGAAGCGGTCCGCGGTGAGGAATCCGTCGCCGGTGAGGGCCAGGTTCACGCCACCGCACAGCGCGATCCGCGACTCGCCGCGCCGCAGGCTCTCGCAGGCGAGGTGGACGGCGACGAGGGAGGAGGACTGGGCGGTGTCGACGGTGAGGCTCGGACCCCGCAGGCCGAGGGTGTAGGAGACGCGGTTGGCGATGACGCCGCGGCTGAGCCCGGTGGCGGTGTGCCGGCCGATACCGTCCGGGCCGTGCTCGCGGGTGACGGCGGAGTAGCCGTCGTCCATGGCGCCGACGAACACGCCGACGGGCGCGCCGTGCAGGCTCGCGGGCACGATGCCGGCCTCTTCGAGGGCTTCCCAGGCAAGCTCCAGCGCGAGCCGCTGGTGGGGGTCGACGGCGGCGGCCTCGCGGGGCGGGATGCCGAAGAAGGCGGGGTCGAACGCGTCCACGGTGTCCAGGTAGCCGGCGCGCGCGGTGCCGAGCAGCCCGGCGTCCACGAGTGCCTGCGGGGAGGGCGAGCCGGCGGGCCAGCGGCCCTCGGGCAGCGGGCGTACCGCTTCCCTGCCGTCGCGCAGCAGATCCCAGAACGCGTCCGGACCGTCGGCTCCGGGCAGGCGGCACGCCAGGCCGACGACGGCGATCGGCGCAGGACCCGCCGACGGGTCGCCGACGGCTTCCCCCGCCCGGTCCGCGTCCTGGTGGGGTTCCTGTCCGGCAACCGACATGGTCGGCAACTCCCATCACCATCCACGAGGTCCAGGCAGGCGGGATCGCACTCTGCCCGGCTGTTGCGTAGATGCTCCGCAGCGCGGCTAAAGCCGCTCTTGCCGCGACCTTTGGCCGGGGCCGGGAGCCGGCGCGTTTCAGCAGGGGTGTCATACCAGGCATGTGGGACACGGCGCCTGAGGGCGACGTTTCCCTCGGTGCCGGCAGCCGCCGGGGCATTCCGGGCGCGACCGGAACGCGGATATCGGGGCAGCGGATACCCCGCGGCGGATTCCGGGCATTTGCCGGAACGGCGGACCATCACCGCGCCTCGCCGGGGGGCGCGAATGACACGCACACGCCCCTCCGTCCTGCAACGCAATACCCCGGACAGCACCTAGGGGGGACTTAGGGGTGGGTAGGGGTTTCGGCACCCCCTACCCCCTCCATAGCCTGCAAAGGCCTGTACAGCATCGCCGCGTGACATACAAGCTCCCCTGCCTGTAGCGGCAAGAGAATTGAACAAAAGTGCCATGGAAACTGAGCACTTCGGCCTAGAGAAATTCATCGGGGGTTGAAAAGTGCAGTACGAAATACTCGGACCCGTCCGAGTGGTGGACAGCCGCGGCAGTAGATTCGTGAGCGCCAAGAAGATGCAGGTGCTCCTCGTCCTGTTACTGATCCGCGCCCGGCAGGTGGTCTCGATCGACGAGGCCATAGCCGAGATCTGGGGGCAGAACCCGCCGCGCCGCGCGACCGCGGGCATCCACGTCTACATCTCACAGCTCCGCAAGTTCCTCGGCGAGCCCGGGAGCCGGAACAACCCGATCCTCACCCGCCCGCCCGGTTACCTGCTGCACCTGGAGGACGACGAGTTCGACGTCGACCGCTTCCAGGAGCTGCTGCACCGGGGGCGCCGGCACCTGAAGGAGGGCCGGCCCGAGCAGGCCGTCACCGCCTTCGAGGACGGGCTGTCCCTGTGGCGCGGTCCGGTCCTCGGGGATCTGTGCGACGGCCCGATCATCGCGGGCTTCGCCACCTGGCTCGAGGAAACCCGCCTGGAGTACCTGGAGTGGTTGATCGAGGCGCAGTTGAGCCTCGGTCTGCACCGCGAGCTGATCGGCCGGCTGTCCGCGCTGACGGCGGAGTATCCCCTGCGGGAGACGTTCTACCGGCAGTTGATGCTGGCCCTGTGCCGCTCGGAGCGGCAGGCCGACGCGCTGCGGACGTACCAGCAGGCCAGGACCCGGCTCAACGAGGAACTCGGCCTGGAGCCCTGCCGGGCGCTGCGCAACCTGCAGCAGGCCATCCTCGTCGCCGACGAGCGGCTGGAGCTGCCCGCGGCGGTCTGACGGGCCGCCCGGGTCGGAGACGACGAGGGGCGGGCGAAGCCACCGGCTTCGCCCGCCCCTTCGGCTTGCCCGTCCCGGCCGGATCCCGTGGTCGGCCACGGGACCCGGCCCCGGTCTCAGGCCCGTACCGGCTGGCGCAGCCGCGCGGCCATCTCCGCCAGGACCCGCCCACCGCTCTGGTCCCCGTGGACGAAGAAGTGATCGCCCGGTACGACCAAAAGCTCGAACCCGGCGCCCGTCAACGGCCGCCACCCGTCGGCGTCCTGCTCCGCGACCACCGGATCTCCGGCACCGTGGAACGCGGTCACCGGCACCCGCAGCGGCGCCTCCGCCGGGTCGTGCCGGTAGCTCTGCACCACCCGCAGGTCCGAGTAGCCGGCGCCGTCCATGGCCACGTCCGCCTTGCCCGCAAGGTGCTCGCCCAGCTCCGCACGCAGCGCCGTGTCGTAGAGCCGCGGCTGCGCCCGCCGGACCCGCGCCAGCTCCTCGTGCTCCGGCATCTGCTCGAAACCGAGCCGCTGGGTCACCGCGCGCAGCCGGGCGCCGAGGGGATTCTCGCCGCCGGTCGGCGCGCTGAACGCGCCGACGAACAGGTGCCGCAGCAGCTCCCCGTACTCCGCGCCCAGCCGGTGGGCCAGCCGGTACGCGAGGAGGGCGCCCATGCTGTGCCCGTAGAAGGCGAACGGCCGGTCCAGGTAGGGCTTGAGCGCCTGTGCGACGGCGTCGACGGCCTCGTCGGCGTCGACGAGGCAGCGCTCGTCGGCGCGCTCCTCGCGGCCGGGCAACTGCACGGGCACCACCTCGACACGGGCGTCCGCGCCGCCCGGCCAGTCCCGGTACAGGGAGGCGCCGCGACCGCCGTACGGCAGGCAGAACAGCCGCACGGCGGCGTCGTCCTGCGGCGTGACCGGCAGCCAGAGCCTGCCGTCCACGTCGTACGGGCGGGGCGCGGCCGGCTCGTCGCCCGCGACGGAGCCCACGAGCCGCTCCACCACCTCGTCCAGTGAGGGCCCCGCGATGAGCAGGTCGACCGGGAGGTCGACGCCGGTCTCGGCGCGTACCCGCTGGCGCAGCTCCAGCGCGGCGAGGGAGTCCAGGCCCGTCTCGGCGAGCGGCCGGCTGCTCGGCACCTCGGCGGGCGGGAGTTGCAGCAGTTCGGCGACCATGCCGGTGAGCAGGTCACGCAGCGCGGCGGCGCCGTCCTGGCCGTGGAAGCGCTGCCGCGCCGCGTCGTCGCGGACGTCGTCGGCGGGCGGCTCGTAGGTGCCGGTGCTCGGGCTGATGACGCTGATCTCGGTGCCGCGGCCCCAGCCGACGGCCGCGCCGTCCTCCGCGCACAGCAGGTGCTCGCCGACCAGCAGGTCCCCGACCGGCGCGGTCAGCCGGACGTGGCACCACAGGGCGCCCTCGGCGGGCGCGCCGAAGCCGACCTCGCCGAGGCGGGCGGTCATGAACAGGTCGCGCTCGGCCAGTTGCGGGCCGGCGGCGAGCGCGTAGAGCTGGATGCAGGCGTCCAGCATCCCGGCGGGCACGGGGAGTGCGCGGTCCGGGCGGCCGGCGGCGGCGCCGGTCTCGGCGGGCGTCGGCAGGCGGAACCGCGCCAGCACCTCGCCCTCGCCGAGCCACGCCTCGTCGACCCACTCGACGGACGGGCCCAGGGGGACGCCGCGTTCGGCCATCTGCCGGTAGAACTCGGCGCCTTCGAAGCGTACGGGGCAGCGCTCGCGGATCTCCGCCCGCGCCGCCTCGGGCAGCGGCCCCGGCGCCGCCCCCCCGCCGTCGGGACGCAGCCGTCCTGCGGCGTGCCGGTGCCAGCCCTCCTCGCCGGAGGGCTGCGGTGACGAGTCGCCGGCGTCCCGGCTGTGTACGGAGAACTCCGCCCAGCCGTCGCCGTCCGCCGGGCCGACCGCCAGGTGCACGGTGCGCTCCTGGCCGCGGGCGAGCGTCAGCGCCCGCTCGAACCGTAGGTCGTCAAGCCGCAGCCCGGTGCCCGTGCGGGCCGCGGCGGCCAGCAGCTCCTGGTAGTAACCGACGTGCAGGACCCCCGCGGTGTCGGCGACCTCGGGCAGGACCGCGCGGCTGACGGCGGTCGTGTACTGGCGCTGCGCGAGCGGCGAGGCGACCTGCCGCAGGCCGAGCGCCCCCACGGGTGCATGGGACCCGGACGCCGCGGGAGCGGCATCGAATGCCGCGGCGTCCGGGCGGTGCGTACGGCGTCGGAACGTGTGGCCCGGCAGGTCCAGCCGGGTCCGCTCGTAGCCGTCGTCGCAGGCGGACCAGTCGACGTCCTGGCCGGCGACGTGCCGGTCCGCAAGCCAGTCGAGGAGTTCCGCCCAGATGTCGTCGCCGGGCAGCCCGCGGACCTCGCCGTCGGCGGGCCGCGCCGCGGGACCGCCGAGGTGGACGAGGGTGTCGTAGCCGTGCGCGGCGAGCGCCGCGGCGGCTGCCCCGGGGCGGACGCCGGGGCCGGGACGCAGCCAGAACCCGGGGTCGGCGGCCTGGTCCGCGCCCGCCTCGCCGGCGTCGGGCCCGTGCAGCAGCCGCAGCGCGCGCGGGCGCTGCGGCGGGGCGGCCGGCGGGGCGGCGGCGCCGTGCCGCGCGGCGAGCAGGGCGCCGGCGGTCGCGGCGTCGAGGGCGCCGCTGAGGACGGCGGCGGCGAGGTCACCGGGTGCGGCGCCGCCGGCGACGGCCCCGGCGGCGATGCCCCAGTCGGCGAGCGTGCGCACCAGTGCGATCTGGCAGGCCACGGTCCGTACGTCGGCGGCGAGCGCGGGGGTGGACGCGCCGTCCGACTCCGCGGCCGGGGGCCGCAGTTCGGCGGTGCAGCGGTCGACGTGCGCGCGGAAGCCCGGGTGGGTGGCGTACAGCGTCTCGGTGATGCGCTCCGCGGCGGACGCGGAGGCGTCGAGGAGGAAGGCGACCGGCGGCGCGGGCGCCCGGTCGCGCGCGCCGACCGCCTCGGCCGCCGCGATCTGCCGCCGGGGCGCGGCCGGCTCGGGGCCTTCGCCCGCGGCGAGCGCGGCGAGCCGGCGCCCGAGGTTCTCGCGCGAGGCGGTGACGAACGCGGTGCGGTGGGCGAAGTGCGCGCGGCGGGCGGTGGCGGTGTGGCAGAAGTCGGCGAGCGTCGCGTCGGGGTGCGTCGCGAGCCACTGGCCGTGCCGGGCGGCGGCCTCGCGCAGGCCCTCGGGGTCGCGCGCGGAGAGCGCGAAGACGTGCGCGGGGCGCTCGGGCCCCGCGGTGCGCGCTGGTTGGGCGTCCGGTTCGGTGAGCACGACGTGCACGTTGGTGCCGGAGAAGCCGAAGGAGCTGACGCCCGCGGTACGGGGCCGGCCGTCGCCGCGGCGCGGCCACGTCGCCGTGCGGTCGCACAGCGCCACCGGCAGCCGCTCGACGCCGAGCCGGGGGTTGGGCTTGTTCAGGTGCAGCCCGCCGGGGATCTCGCCGTGCCGCAGCGCGAGCACGGTCTTGATCAGGCCCGCCACCCCGGCGGCGGCCTCCAGGTGCCCGATGTTGGACTTGACGGCGCCGATACGCAGCGGCGACGCGGGGTCGCGGTCGGCACAGAGCACGTCGGCGGCGGCGCGCACCTCGATCGGATCACCGAGCGAGGTGCCGGTGCCGTGCGCCTCCAGGTAGTCCACGGCCCGCGGCTCGACCCCCGCCGCGGCCACGGCGTCGGCGATCAGCTCGCGCTGCGCGCGGCCGTTCGGGACGGTCAGGCCGCTGGTGCGGCCGTCGTGGTTGACGGCGGAGCCGCGGATGAGGGCGAGGACCGGGGCGCGTACGGCGGCGGCGTCCGAGGCGCGCATGAGGGCGACCATGCCGCTGCCCTCGGAGCGTACGTAGCCGTCGGCGGCTTCGTCGAAGACCTTGCACTTGCCGTCCTCGGCCAGCGCCTCCATCCGGCACAGCGCGACCATCACGGCGGGCGACATCATGGCGCTGACCCCGCCGGCCAGGGCGGCGGTGCACTCTCCGCGGCGCAGACTCTCGACCGCCAGGTGCACCGCGAGCAGCGACGACGAGCACGCCGTGTCCACCGCGAGGGCCGGGCCGCGCAGTCCGAAGGTGTGCGCCACGCGGCCGGCGGCGACACTGATCGCGGAGCCGGTGGCGGTGTACGGACCCGCCGCGCGCGGCGACCGGGGCAGCAGGGTGTTCTCCGAGCCGGAGACGCCGACGAAGACGCCGACGTGCCGCTCGGCCGTCGTCCCCGACAGCAGCCCGGCGCTCTCCAGCGCCTGCCAGCTCGTCTCCAGCAGCAGCCGGTGCTGCGGGTCCATGTCGCGGGCCTCGGCGTCGGTGATGCCGAAGAACCCGGCGTCGAACGCGTGGGCGCCCTCGGCGAGGAACCCGCCGCGGCGGGTGTACGAGGTCCCGGGCTCGTTCCGGTCGGAGGAGTACCAGCCCTCGACGGGCCACCTGTCCCCCGGTACGTCCACGACGCCGTCGCGGCCCTCGCGCAGCAGCTCCCAGAACCGCTCCGGGCCGTCCGCGCCGCCGGGGAAGCGGCAGCCGAGGCCGACGACGGCGATGGGCTCCTCGGCCCGCGCGCGCAGCTCGTCGACCTGCTCGCGCAAGGCGCGTACGGCCTCCAGGGAACGCCTCAGCAGTGCCTTGTCCGTCATCGCCGTTTCCTCTCCCCCGCGTGCCGTGGGCTAGAGCCCCAGCTCGGCCAGGACACCCTTCAGCTCTATCTCCACCGTCGAATCGCCCTTCGCCGCGGCCGGCTTGCCGCCGCCGGCCTTGGTGGCCGTCCCGGGCTTCGGCTCCGCGGGCCCGGCCGCCGGCGGCTCGATCCGCAGCACCCGCTGCAGCTTGTCCCGTTCGGCGTGCACCACGCCGAACTCCGGTACGGCGTGCCGCAGTGCCGCGTCGAACGCCTCCACCCCGACCGCGTTCTCCAGCGGCGTCAGGCCCAGGCGGCGGCGTACGAAGCCTTCCGTCGACTCGTCGACCTGCATGCCGCCGTCGCGCCAGAACGGCCAGACCAGCGCGATGCTCGCGCCGGACCGCTCGCCCGCGGCGCGCAGTTCCTCGCGGCGGCGGCTGAAGGCGTTCAGGAAGCGGCTGGCGAAGGCGTAGTCGACCTGGCCGGGGTTGCCCGCGAGCGCGGCCAGCGACGAGAAGACCATGAAGAAGTCGAGGTCGTCGGCGGTGGTCGCGGCGTCGAAGTGGACGGCGCCGTCGACCTTGCCCGCGAGGACCAGGTCGATCTCGTCGGCGGTCTTGTTGGGCAGCAGTCCGTCGCGCAGCACGCCGGCGGAGTGGATGACGCCGTGCACGCTGCCCCAGCGGTTGCGGGCGGCGGCCAGGATCCATTCCACGTCGCCGCGGTCGGCGACGTCGGCGCGCTCGTAGCGGACGTCGGCACCCAGGGCGCCGATGCGCTCCAGCGCCTCCTGGCGCTGGTCGTCGAGCGCCGAGCGGCCGACGAGCAGCAGGTTCACCCGGGCCTGGCGGGCGAGGTGTTCGGCGAAAAGCAGGCCGAGGCCGCCACCGCCACCGGTGATGACGTACGTGCCGCCCGGCCGGACCGCGACGCCGGCAGGCGCGTCGGGACGTACCGCGGGCAGCTCACGCAGCCTGCGCACCCGGCGGCCGTCCGCGTCGTGGCGGACCTCGGTGTCGGCGCGGGCGTCCGCGGCGAGTTCGGCCTCGCAGGCGCGCAGCAGGGCGGCCGCGGGCTCCTCGCCCGCGGCGGTGCGTACGGCCACTGCCTGCTGGACGAGCCGCGGGTTCTCGTGGTCGACGCTGCGGGCGAAGCCGCCGAACGCCTCCGCGAGCGGGGCGGGCCCGCCGTCGGCGTGGGCGGTGACGCGCAGCAGCCGCACGGGGGTGCGCAGGCCCTGCCGCAGGAGCGCCTGGCTGAGGTGGAAGACCGAGGTGAGCGCGGTGCGCGGGTCGCTCCAGGCATGCAGCACGGTGACCGGCGGGGCGTCGAGTCCGGCGAGCAGCGCGGCGTGGTCCTGGGCGGACCCGGCGCGTACGGTACGGCCGTCGCCGGCCACCTCGTACGCCTCGCCCGGCCGGACGCCGACGACGGGCACGGCGCCGGAGTGGCGGTCGCGTACGCGCTCGGTGAGGGCGCCGTCGTCGTCGAAGACGAGCACGGGGCCGGTGAGCCAGGAGGCGGGGCCCTCGGGGGCGGCGGCCGGCTCCCAGCCCGCGGTGTAGTGCACGACCTGGAGAGCGCCGTCGGGCTCGGACTCCGGTACGTCCGCGGCGGGTTCCGGGACCACCGGGGCGGGCGCGTCGTCGAGGCTCAGCTCGTCCAGCAGGTACGTGGCGAGGTCGTCGATGCTCGGGTAGTCGAAGACCACCCCGGCGTACAGGACCAGGCCCAGCGCCTCTTCGAGCAGGTTGCCGAGGCGTACGGCCATCACCGAGTCCATGCCCAGCTCGAAGAAGCCGCGCTGCCGGTCCGGCGGACTGTCGGGCGGGAACTCCAGCAGCTCGCCGAGCGTGCGCTGCATCCGCGCGGCCAGCGCGGTGTGGCGCTCGCTCGCGGGCGCGGCGGCCAGCGACGCGAGCAGGTCCGTCGCGGCGGCCGGCTCCGCCGCCGCGGGGACCGCCGCCTCCGGGGCGGTCCGCGGCGCGGGGACGGGGATCGGCACGGCCGGTGCGGTCGGCCGTGCCGGGTTCGTGGCGCTCGGCTCCAGCCAGTAGCGCTCCTGCGAGAAGGGGTACGTCGGCAGCGACACCCGGCGCCCGCCGGTGGGCCGTGCCGCCCAGTCCGCGTCGCCGCCCGCCGCCCACAGCGCGGCGGCCCGCTCCGGCGTGGCGTCGGCGGGCACCGCGGGTGCGGCGCCGGACCGGCCGGGGCGGCGGCCGGTGCTGACGCGGCCGTCGGCGTCGTCGCCGGCGGCGACGTGCGCGAAGTACTCGGCGGCCTCGGCGAGGGTGCGGGCCGCGAACGCGGCGCGGTGCTCCATCGCCTCCCTGCCGTGCTGCAGCGTGTAGGCGACGTCGGCGGCCCGCGGCGTCTCCGGGTCCTCGGCGCCGGGCTCCGCGGGCAGCGCGCGCAGGAACGCCGCCATGCGGGCCGCGTACGCGGTCAGGTTCTCCGGCGTACGGGCCGACAGCGGGAACACCAGCGGCCGGCCGGCGCCCGCGGCGGCCGGGGCGGGGCGGGCCGGGGCCTCCTCCAGGATCAGGTGGACGTTGACACCGCCCGCGCCGAAGGAGCTGACGCCCGCGCGGCGCGGTCCGGCCGCCGACCCGCCGGGCCCGGGCAGCACCGGCGGCTCCCAGGGGGCGGTCTCGCGCTGCACGGCGAACGGCGTGCTGTCGAGGTCGAGGTTCGGGTTGAGCTCGGGGGTGTGGAGCAGGGAGGGCACGAGCGTGCCGTGCCGCAACTGCAGGACCACCTTGGTGACCTGGGCGATACCGGCCGCCGCCTCGGCGTGGCCCATGGTGGCCTTCACCGACCCGATGGCGCACGCCGGCCGTCCGTCGCGGCGGTGCGGGGCGGCGGCGTCCGCGTACGCCTCGGTCAGGCCGCGGACCTCGATGGGGTCGCCGAGGCTGGTGCCGGTGCCGTGCGCCTCGACGTAGCCGATGGAGCCGGCGTCGACGCCGGCGTCGGCGAGCGCGGCGCGTACCAGCTCCGCCTGCGCGACGGGGTTGGGGACGCCGTAACCGTACGTGCGGCCGTCGCTGTTGACCGCCGAGCCCTTGATGACGGCGTGGATCCGGTCGCCGTCGGCCAACGCGCGGTCCAGCGGCTTGAGGAGCACCGCGCCGACCGCCTCGGCCGGTACGTAGCCGGTGCCGCCCTCGGCGAAGGCGCGGCACCGGCCGTCTTCTGCGAGGAACCCGGCCTCCGCGAGCATCACGTACTTGCTCGGGTGCAGCGACAGGTTCACTCCGCCTGCCAGCGCCATGGCGCACTCGCCGCGGCGGATCGCGGCGACGGCCAAGTGGACGGCGTAGAGGGAGGACGAGCAGGCGGTGTCCAGGGTCAGGCTGGGGCCGCCGAGGTTGAGCAGGTGGGAGATGCGGTTGGCGACCGAGAAGGTCTGCGAGCCGACGATGCGCCAGACGCCCTCGTCCAGGTCGCCGCCCGCGAACATCTGGTAGTTGTTGTACGTCACCCCGGCGAAGACGCCCACCGAGCCGCGCTCGTCGCCGAGTTCGGGGTCGGCCAGCGAGGCGGGGGTGTAGCCGGCGTCCTCCAGGGTCTCCCACGCGGTGGTGAGGAAGAGCCGCTCCTGCGGGTCGAGCAGCCGGGCGTCGCGCGGCGAGATGTGGAAGAACTGCGGGTCGAAGGCGTCGACGTCGTCGAGGAAGCCGCCCCAGCGCGGCCACTGCTCGCCGAACTTCTCCCGCGCCAGCTCCGCGTAGCGGCGATAGCCGGGGCGGTCGAGGGGGATCTCGTCCACGCAGTCGTCGCCAGCCAGCAGCCGGTCCCAGAAGTCGGCCAGCGTGGGGGCCTTGGGGTAGCGGCCGCTGATGCCGACGATGGCGATGTCCGCGGTGCCGGCGGTGCCGGTACTCGCTGGAGCGGGCTGCATGGCGGCGTGCGGCACGGCCGCGGACTGTACGGCGGCGGGCCGCACCGTCGCGGGTGCGGGCGTCGCGGCGGGCAGGGTGCGTGCCCGGCCGGCCATGTGGCGCGCGAGCGCGTCGAGGTTCTTGTACGTGAAGAGCGTGGCGCTGTCGACCGGCCCGTAGTGCTCCTCCAGCCGCCGGCGCAGCTTCTCCACCAGCAGGGAGCTGAGGCCCAGGTCGTCGAAGCCGGCCCGCGGGTCGATCTCCTCCGGCCGCCACTTCAGCTCCTCGGCGAAGAGCCCCACGAGGTGCCCCAGTACGGCCTCCTGCGCGGCGCCCGCGCCGCTCGGCAGCGCGGCCGGCGCCGGCGCGGGGGCCAGGGCCGCGGGCGCGGTGGCCGCGACGAGGGCGGGCTGCGCCTGGCCGGGAGTCAGCAGGACGTGCGGGACGAGGTCCTGCGGGCGGATCGGGCGGTGCTCGAAGGGGTACGTCGGCAGGGGCGTGCGGCGTACGGGCCGGCCGCCGCGCAGCAGCGCCCAGTCGAAGTCCGCGCCGGCCGCCCAGAGCCGGGCCAGGGCCGCGGTCTTGCCCGCCGTGGCGAGCGCGTCGAGGTACGTGTTGCCCTCGGGCCCGGCGAGCAGCGCGCGCGAGAGGTCCGCGGCACCCGCGGCCTGCCCGCTCCACCAGGTGTCGCCCTGGTCCTCGCCGCGCAGGAAGTGCACCAGCGCGTCGTACAGTTCGTCGACGTCCTCCGCGACGATCGCGAGCCGGGCCTCCATCGGCTCCCGGCCGAGCTGCAGGGTGTCGGCGAGCGCGGTGAGCGCGAAGTCGGCGGTGCCCTCGGCGGGCGCGTGCAGGTCGAGGTGGCGGAGGAGTTCGCGGGCGTAGCCGCGCAGCGCGTCGGCCGTACGGGCGGACAGCGGGATCAGCAGCGGGGCGGTCGGTGCCTCGTCGGCGGCCGGCTCGCGCTCGTACTCCTCCAGCACGACGTGCGCGTTGCTGCCGCCGAAGCCGAAGGAGCTGACGCCGCAGCGGCGGGGGGTGGCGGGGCCTTCGGGGGCGGTGTGGCGGGGCCAGTCGCCGGCGCGGTCGCCGATGCGGAAGGGGCTGCCGTCCAGGCGGATGTACGGGTTGAGCTTCTCGAAGTGGCGCAGGGCGGGCAGCTTTCCGTACCGCAGCGCCTGCACCATCGTGACCAGGCCGGCCAGCCCGGCGGCGGCCTCCAGGTGTCCGATGGCGGTCTTGACCGAGCCGAGCGTGCAGTGCGGCTCGGCGGGGGCGTCGTGGCCCCACGCGGCGTAGAGGCGGGCGAACGCCTGCTTCAGGCCCTCGATCTCGATGGGATCGCCGAGGCTGGTGCCGGTGCCGTGGGTCTCCACGTGGGTCGCGGTCGCCGGGTCGAGGCCCGCGGCGCGCCAGGCGTCGACGATGACGTCGGCCTGCGCCTCGGGGCTGGGCGCGGTGAGCGACGCGGCCCGGCCGGAGTGGCCGACGGCGCTGCCGCGGATCACTGCGTGGATGTGGTCGCCGTCGGCCTCGGCGGCGGCCAGCGGCTTGAGCACGACGGCGACGACGCCCTCGCCGCGCACGTAGCCGTCGGCGGACTGGTCGAAGGTCTTGCAGCGGCCGTCCGGGGCGAGCATCCCCGCCAGCTCGAAGCACTCGAACGGGGTGGGGCTGAGCATGAGGTTCACGCCGCCGGCGATGGCGAGCCCGCACTCGCCCGCGCGCAGGCTGCGGACCGCGCGGTGGACCGCGACGAGCGAGGACGAGCACGCGGTGTCGATGGCCTCGCTGGGGCCGCGCAGGTCGAGCTGGTACGAGACCCGGTTGGGCAGCACGGCGTGGGAGAGCCCGGTGGCGGTGTGCGCCTGGGGACCGGCGGCGCTGTGGCCCAGCACCTCCGCGTAGTCCATGGAGCTGAGCCCGACGAACAGGCCGGTGCGGCTGCCGGCGAGGGCGTCGGGGCGGCGGCCGGAGTCCTCGACGGCCTTCCACACGGTCTGCAGGAAGAGCCGCTGGTGCGGGTCCATCAGCTCGGCCTCGTGCGGCGAGATGCCGAAGAACGAGCAGTCGAAGGAGTCGACTTCGTCGAGGAACGCGCCGTGCGCGCGGCCGGCGCGCTCCGCGCCCGCCCAGTCGCGCCAGCGGCCCTCGGGGACCTGGGTGACGAGGTCGTCGCCGGCCAGCAGGCGCTGCCAGAAGACCTCCAGGTCCGCCGAGCCGGGCAGTACGGCGCTGAGGCCGACGACCGCGACGGGGTACGGGTCCGGCAGCGGGGCGTCGTCCTGCGCGCGGCCGGCGCCGCGGGGGCCGGTGCGCGGGGTGTCGTCGCCGGCGTCGGGGTAGCGGGCGGAGACGAGGTCGTGGTGCTCGGTGAGCAGGTGGCGCGCGAACGCCTCCAGGGTGAAGTGCTCGAAGAACACCGACGGGGTGAGGTCGACGCCGAGGTCCCGGCGCAGCAGGTCGGCGAACTCGATCAGCCGGATCGAGTCGAAGCCCAGCTCGCTCAGCTCCGTCTCGCTGCGCACGACGGCGGGTTCGACCTTCAGCACCTGCGCGACAGTGGTGCGCAGGTCCCGCAGGAGCGCCTGGTGCAGTTGGACGGCGGGGGTGCCCTCGGGGCGGGTGCGGTCGCGCTCGGGGCGGCGCAGCCGCAGTTCGCCGCCGGAGGCGGCCGCCGCCGGGGTGGTCTGCGCGGCTTCGGCCGCTTCCCGCGCTTCCCGGGCACGGCGTTCCTCGTCGCGCCGGGTCGCCTTGATCAGCCCGCGCATGGCCCGGCCGGGGCCGATGGGCTTGATGTCCGCGACGCCCTGGGCGATGAGGTAGCGGACGGTGTCGGTCCAGCGCACCGGGTGGTCGAGTTGCCGTACCAGCGCGGCGGCGACGTCGTCCTCGTACGGCAGGGCGGTCACGTTGGAGATGACGGGCACGCCGGGCCGCGCGAGCGTGAAGCCGTTCAGGAACCCGGCGAACTCGCCCTGGATCGCCGACATGTACGGGGAATGGAACGCGCCGCTGACGCGCAGTACCGTGAACAGTCCCGCGCCGGCCTCTTCGAAGACGGGACGGGCGCCCGCCACGTCCTCGCGCGGTCCTGCGACGACGATCTGGGTCGGGTTGTTGTAGTTGGCGATCGACAGGCTTTCCAGGCCCGGCCTGCCGAGGAGTTCGGCGACCTGTTCCGCTGTCAGCCCGACCACCGCGGCCATGCCGCCGTCCACCACCCGCGACATCAGCTCGCCGCGCTTGGCGACCAGCCGCAGCCCGGTGGCGAAGTCGAAGGCGCCGGCGGCGTGCAGGGCGTTGTACTCGCCGAGGCTGTGCCCGGCGAGATAATCCGGTTCCGCGCCGCCGTCGGCGCGGTGGGCCAGATGGCTCAGCGCGTTGACGACGAAGAGCGCGGGCTGCGTGTACTCCGTGTTCTGCAGCCGGCCGTCGACGTCGTCACGGCACAGCTCCTCGATCGAATAGCCGAGTATCTCGTCCGCGCGGGCGACTTCCTCCGGGAACCTGCCGAAGAGCTGCGCGCCCATCCCTTTGTGCTGCGAACCCTGGCCTGGGAATGCGAGCGCAAACATGTCGAGTCGTTCCTTCAGTATGCGTCGGTTGAAATCCCGGTACGGGACCGCGGGGACTTAACGGCTACGCACACAGGCCGCGCAGCACTATTCTGGCGAGTCAATCGTGACGGAGTCGACTAAGGGCGCTCTAGCGGCCCGCTAAAGCCACGACCTGGAATTACCCGACTTGACGTCGCCGTTGCCCGCCGCCCATCATGAACTTACCTCAGCCAGCCCATTTCATGCCGCGACCGCGGCAGTCAATTCGGGGGTATGGAATGACAATTGCCGCATCGACCGAGGAAATCCACGGGGATCGCGCCGGATTTCAGCAGGAGAAGGATCCGGCCCCGGTCGCGATGACGCCGGCCGCCACGATAGGCGCGGCGCTGCTCGACCTGGCGGACAGCGACCCCGACCGCCCGCTGGCGTACGTCGAAGGCTCCGGAGACCCCGTACGGCTGACCGCGGCGGAGCTGGCCGAGCGCGCGGGTGCCGCCGCGACGACCCTCGCGGAGCACGGCGTGCGGCGCGGTGACCGCGTCGGCGTCTGCATGGACACCAGCGCCGACGCGTACGCCACGCTGCACGGCTGCTTCCTGCTGGGCGCCATCCCGTTCGTCAGCGAGCCGCCGCTGGCGACGATGCGCCGGCAGCGCTGGGCCGACCGGCTGCGGCTGCTGATCAGCCGCGCCGAGCCGCGCGCCGTGGTCGTCGCACCGGAGTTCCTCGACGCGGTGACGGAGCCGTGCAAGGAGGCGGGCGTCGCGATCGTCGAGCCGCCCTTCGAGGGCGGTCTCGACCTGGCCGCCGCGCAGGCCAAGCCCGACGACATCGCGCTGCTGCAGTTCACCTCCGGCACCACGGGCGACAGCCGGGGCGTGACCCTGACCCACGAGTCGATCTTCGCCAACGCCGCGGCCATCGGCGAGCACGCCTACCGTGCCGGCGACCTGATCGTGAGCTGGCTGCCCATGCACCACGACATGGGCCTGATCGGGCTGAACCTCGCGCCGCTGCTGCACGGGCTGCCGGTGGCGAGCATGCCGCCGCTGTCGTTCGCGGTACGGCCCGAGCGGTGGCTGTGGGCGATGCACCGTTACCGGGGCACGTTCACCTCGGCGCCCAACTTCGCGTACCGCATGTGCGCCTCGAACATCCCCGACGCCAAGCTGGCGGGCCTCGACCTGAGCGCCTGGCGGGTCGCGGGCAACGGCGCGGAGGTCGTCCAGGCGAACACGCTGCGGCTGTTCGCCGAGCGCATGGCCCCGTACGGCTACGGCGAGCTTTCGATGATGCCCTGCTACGGCATGGCGGAGATCACTCTGGCCGCGACCATGTGCGTGCCGGGCGAGCCGCTGACCACGCTCACCGTCAGCCGCGACCGGCTGGCCGCGGACGGCGAGGTCGTCGAGGCCGAGCCGGGCGCCGCCGACGCGCAGGAGCTGGTCTCCTCCGGCACCCCGCTGACGGGGATGGAGCTGCGCGTCGTGGACGACGCGGGCGCCGACCTGCCGGACCGCAAGCAGGGCACCCTCCTGCTGCGTACCGCCTCGATGATGTCCGGCTACTACCGCCAGCCCGAGGAGACCGCGAAGGTCCTGGGCGACGACGGCTGGCTGAACACCGGCGACCAGGGCTTCACCGACGGCGGGCAGACCTACGTCACCGGCCGCATCAAGGACGTCGTCATCATCGCCGGGTCCAACTACCACCCGTACGCCTTCGAGTCGGCCGCCGCCGCGGTGGAGGGCCTGCGGGCGAACTCCATCGCCGCCGTGGGCTGCCCCGACGAGGAGCGCAGCACGGAGGCACTGGTTCTGGTGGTGGAGTCGAAGAGCCACGCGGACGCCGACGCCGTCGCCCAGATCCGCGAGGGTGTCATCCAGGCGGTCTCCGCCGAGACCGGGCTGCGCCCGGACCGGGTCGAGGTGGTGCCGCGGGGCACGCTGCCGAAGACCCCGAGCGGCAAGCTCCAGCGGCGCCACGTG
This sequence comes from Streptomyces sp. B5E4, assembly GCF_039871555.1. Taxonomy (NCBI): domain Bacteria; kingdom Bacillati; phylum Actinomycetota; class Actinomycetes; order Kitasatosporales; family Streptomycetaceae; genus Streptomyces; species Streptomyces sp. B5E4. The sequence continues at coordinate 569,488 of NZ_JBDPMI010000002.1, read as the reverse complement.
GTGGACGCGCTCGTCAACGGCACGCTGCCGACGAGCCACTGACGAGACGCACCGCCGACCACGGTCCTGATCCCGCGGAGCCGAGGATGCTCTCCGCGGGGTCAGGCGTCGGGCCGGGCGGGCGGCGGGGAGCCGCCCAGCCGGCCGAGCAGCATGTCGTCGGCGTACGGGCCGTAGAGCCCGACGACGGTGTCCAGCTCCATCCCGGCCAGCGGTTCGATCGGCACCACGTAGCGCCCGGTGACCAGCCCGAGGAGCAGCGAGGCGACCAGCGCCGCGCGCAGTTCGGGGTCGGGAGCGGGGATGCGGCGGGCGATGGGCAGCAGCAGTTCGCCGCCGGCGACCTCGCGGAAGAGCTGCGACGCCTCGGGGTGCTCCATCGCGGAGCGGAAGACCACGAGGAGCGAGGAGCGGGTGGCGGCGTCCTCCCAGCGGGTGAGGAAGCCGCGCAGCAGCCGGCTGCCGGGCCCGCCGGGGCACTTGCCGTCCGCGGCGGGGTCGTCGGCGCTGTCGGTGTCGGCGACCTCGTCGAGCAGCCGGGGCAGCTCCGGCAGCAGCTTCTCGGCGCGCATCGCCTCCCGGATCACCGTGGAGAAGACGTTCTCCTTGCTGCCGAAGTGGTACATCACCAGCGCCGGGTCCACCCCCGCGCGTTCGGCGATGGCGCGCACGGTGGTGCCGCGGTAACCGTGCCGCGCGAACAGCTCGACCGCCGCGAGCCGGATCAGCTCGCGGCGGTCCTGCCCGGCTTCCGGCGGCTCGTCCGCCGACCGGTCGCCGGGCTCGTCGAGCCGCGCCATCAGGCCGTCCGCGCGTCGGTACGGGCCGGGCCCACGGCGGTCGCGGGCACGATGACCATCAGCGGCCGGAAGGGCCGGATCCGCTCCACCGCCACCGTGACGAGCCAGGCACCGGCCGCCCACAGCAGCAGGGTGAGCAGCGGTCCGCCGACCGCGTTGCCGTCGAAGTACAGCACGCGGCGCAGCAGCGAGACCGTGCTGCCCATGGGCAGGTACTCCGAGACGGCACCGTAGAAGGCGGGTTGGAAGTGCGGGTCGACGACGCCGCCGGAGGAGGCGAGGCCGAGCGGGAGGACGAGCAGCGCACCGACGGCGATGCCGAGCGCGCCCAGCAGCGCCTGGCACGCCGCGACGACGCCGACGACGGTCAGCGACAGGAGCGTGGCGATGCCCAGCAGTTCGAGGAAGTGGCCGTCCAGGGTGCCGGTGACGGGCCCGGCGAAGAGGGCACCGGCCACGCCGGCTACAACCGCGTAGCAGACGCAGGACAGCCAGCGCCTGGCGGCTCCGACATGGGCGGCGGCCAGACTCAGTACGAGCTGGAAGATCAGCGCGCCGATGGTGAGGGCGACGCACAGCAGCACGGCGCTGACCCCGCGGGAGTCGTTCTCCGGCAGCGGGGCGACGTCGTCCACCTGCTGCGGTGTGCCGAGTTGTGCGGTGAGTTTCTCGTACGCCGTGGTGGCGGCCGTCGTCGGGGCGTCGCCGGCGGCGCTCGCGACGAGCAGACCGGGCGGCTGCTTCGGCGAAGGACCGACGACGATGGCGCCGAGCACGTCCTGCTCGCGCAGGGCGGTGCGGGCCTCGGCCCCGTCCGCGTACCGCTTGACCTCGAAGGCGTCGGGGGCGGCCGCGTCGAGCTGCGCTTCGATCTGCGCGACGGCCGGGCCGGGGCCGGCCAGCCCGAGCGGCATCTCGCTGGGGGCGGGGTTGCGCAGCCCGGGGATCATCAGCCCGGCGAACGCGAGGACGAGGAAGAGCCCGAGCACGACCGGGCCGAACAGCACGCCGTAGTTGCCGGAGCTGCCGGCTTCCGGCGGCGCTTCCGTCGGCGCCGGGGCCGGCGCTGCGCCGTGGGGGGACCCTGCGGCCGGTGTGGTCACGATCTGCTCCCTGTCATTCGCAAACAGAACACTTCTGTTCAACGGACGTTGAGGATCCAGCATGGCGCGGCTCCGGCCGCGGCCGCAACTCCCCCGCCGACACGTCGCTTTGCCTCTGCGAAAGGGCCGGTCAGCCGCCTTTTGGCGGGATTTTAGGTGCGGGCACCAGCCTGTCGGCACACGCCTGATGCGCGGCTGCCGTCACGGGAGCCGCCGTCACGCCCTTGACACTCCCCGTTCCGCCGCCGCCGAATGATCGAATGGCCCTGATGCACGCAAGACTGCTGGCCGTCAGCGACCTGCACGTCGCCTACCAAGAGAACCGCGACATCACCGCCGGGCTGCGCCCCACCGCGCCCGGCGACTGGCTGATCGTCGCCGGCGACGTCGGCGAGCGCGTCTCGGACATCGAGTGGACCCTCGGGCTGCTCGCCGAGCGGTTCGCCAAGGTCGTCTGGGTGCCGGGCAACCACGAGCTGTGGACCCATCCCGACGACCCGGTCACGCTGCGCGGCGAGGAGCGCTATGGGCACCTGGTCGAGCTCTGCCGCCGCCTGGGGGTCGTGACCCCGGAGGACCCGTACCCCGTCTGGCACGGCGAGGGCGGCCCGGTGACGATCGCGCCGCTGTTCGTGCTCTACGACTACTCCTTCCGCGTCCCGGGCGCGGCGACCAAGGAGGAGTCGCTGCGCCTGGCCCACGAGGCCGGCGTCGTCTGCACCGACGAGTACTTCCTGCACCCCGACCCGTACGAGTCCCGGGACGCCTGGTGCCGGGAGCGGGTGGCCCTGACCGAGCGGCGGCTCGCGGCCGTCGACCCGGCGCACCGCACGGTGCTGGTCAACCACTGGCCGCTGGTGCGCCAGCCGACCGACGTCCTGCGCTACCCGGAGTTCGCGCAGTGGTGCGGTACGACGCTCACCGCCGACTGGCACCGCCGCTTCCGCGCCGCCGCCGTCGTCTACGGCCATCTGCACATCCCCCGCGTCACCTGGTACGACGGGGTCAAGTTCACCGAGGTCTCGCTCGGCTACCCGCGGGAGTGGAAGCGCCGCCCGCCGCGCGAGTTGCTGCGCACGGTCCTGCCCCCGTCGACGACGACGGCGGCCCCGGCGGCGCAGCCGAAGGACCCCCCGGCCGCCGGACCGGCCCGGCTGCTCCAGGAGTTACTGCCCGGTGCGGCGGCCGCGGCCGAGGCGTTCACCGACCCGCCCGAGCCCCCGGCGGAGCGGCTGTACCCCGAGGAGGCGCAGGCCGTCGCCCGGGCCGTACCGCACCGGCAGGCGGAGTTCGCCACCGTACGGCAGTGCGCGCGCCGTGCCCTGGGCACGCTCGGCGTCGAGCCCGCCCCCCTGCTCCCCGGCCGCCGTGGCGCCCCGCGGTGGCCAGCCGGGATCGTCGGCTCCATGACGCACTGCGCCGGCTACCGCGCCGCCGCCGTGGCCCGCCGGGCCGACGTGCTCGGCATCGGCATCGACGCCGAGCCCAACGAGCCGCTGAAGGACGACCTCTTGGAGGCCATCGGGCTGCCGGAGGAGCAGAAGGAGGTACGCACCCGGATGCACGGCGCGTCCGGAGTCTGCTGGGACCGGCTGCTGTTCAGCGCCAAGGAGTCGGTCTTCAAGGTCTGGTACCCGCTGACCGCCAGGGAGCTGGACTTCGACGAGGCCCGTATCGACGTCGACCCCGGGGGGACCTTCACCGCCCGGATCCTGGTCCCCGCACCCACCGTCGGCGGCACGTCGCTGACGCACATGACCGGCCGCTGGCTGTGCCGCAGCGGCCTGCTCGTCACCGCCGTCACGCTGATCGCGGGTGCCGGCGGGCGCGCCGGGGACGGCGGGTAGGTGCGGGCGGCGCGGGGCGGGACCGGCCGCGTGCCCCAGTCCTTCCCGTATGCGCCGGGCGACGGCGCAAGCACGGTGGGCGGGGAGCGGACCGTGGGCGTCCTGTACGACGCGGGCTCCGCGGGCGCGGCGGAGGTCGCGGCCGCCGCACGCTTCTGCGGGGCCGAGCTGTTCCTCGTCGTGGACCGGTCCTCCGGCCACGTACGGGAGCTGCTGCCGGTGCTGACGCGGCGGTTCGCCCTGTGCGACATCACCGGGCTGGACGCGCAGGACGCGGCGCGGGAGGTCGCCGTGTTCGTACCCGACGGGCTGCTGACGTTCAGCGAGCACCGGATGGAACTCACCTCGGCGATCGCGGCGGCGCTCGGCATCCCGTACTGGCACTCCCCCGCGGTCACCGGCCGGCTCGTGGACAAGCTGCAGCAGCGCCGGACGTTCGCCGAAGCGGGCCTGGACGACCTGCCGTTCGCGCCCGTGGCCGACGCCGCCGACCTCGACGCCGCGCTGGACACGGTGGGGCTGCCCGCGGTGCTGAAGCCGCGTCGCGGCGCGGGCGGCCGGCTCGTCCACCGGCTCGACAGCGTCTCCGGCGCGCGCGCCGCCGTCGCGGCGTGCGCGGACGCGGCACCCGGCACGGACCTGCTGGTCGAGGCGCTGCTCCCGGGCGACCCCGGGGCGGCCGGGCCGCAGTGGGGCGACTACGTCTCCGTGGAGACGGCCGTACACCGCAAGGAGTGCCAACCGCTCTGCGTGACGGGCAAGTTCCCCCTGGTCGAGCCGTTCCGGGAGCGTGGCTCCTTCGTCCCGCACACCCTGGACGCGCCGCTGGCCGAGGGCGCCGAGGACCTGGCCCGGGCGGCGATCGGCGCGCTGGAGATCAGCGACGGGATCGTGCACACCGAGCTGAAGCTCACCGCGGACGGGCCCCGGCTGATCGAGGTCAACGGCCGCCTCGGCGGGCTCGTCGGCGACGTCGTACGGCGCGGTTCCGGCTTCGACATGGTGGCGGCGGCGATGCGGCTCGCACTGGGACTGCCGGTGCCGGACGCGCCGCGGTTCGAGGGGGTCACGTACCAGTACACGCTGATGCCTCCCGCGCGCGGGACCGGGCGGGGATCCGCGGCTGGCCCGCCGGACCTGTCCGCCCGGCTCGACGGCCTGCGCCACCTGCCGGGCGTCGACCTCGCCGACCTGACCACCGCCGCCGCGCCGCCGGGCGACCCCCGCGAGGGGGCGGGCGCGCGCCTCGGGCACCTGCACGGCCGTACGGCGGACCACGCCGAACTCGCCCGGCTGGCGACGGCGATCGACGAGCTGTGCCGGCGGGTCCCCGGCGCCGTGTGAGGCGGTGGCGCGCGCCACGAGGCCCGCGCGTCCGGGATCTTTCCGTGACTCGTCCGGGGGTCGTTCGTTTGGCGGTACGAGCCCCGCCCGCACGAACCCCGTGGATGGTCACCATGCCGACGAGCAGCCGCACGCGCCTCCGCGACGGCGACCGCCCCCGCGACCGGGCACCCCAAGCCGCGCCGGAGGCACCGCCGCTGGCGCACTACACGCCGCTCGCCCGGCTCGCCTACCTCACGCTCCCCACGGCCCTCGGCAGGCACCGGCGGGTCCTCACCGCCCACGCCGCCGTGCAACGGGCCCTGCCGGCCAGGAGATCGAGTCGCCTGCTGCGCGTCCCGGCGCAGCGCACGCCCGCACCCCGCGAGCCGGAGACCGACATCCGCCTCGACGAACTGCGGGTGCAGGTGCTGCGGTACGCACTGCGCCGCGCCGCCGCGGCGCGCCGCGGGCCCGGGTGGCTGCGGCCGGGGGGCGGGCTGCCCCTCGTGCTGGGGCTGCGGATGGCGACGGCGGCCGGGGGCGCCGACGAGATGGGCCTCGAACGGTCGCTGGCGCGGCTGTCGGCGCCGGAGCGCGCCGCCTTCGCGCTGCTGACGGAGGCAGGCCTGGGCTCCGCCCGCGCGCGGGACCTGCTGCGCCGGGCGGGTGTGCGGGATCCGGGGGGCGCGCTGCGGGCGGCGGAGCGGGTGGCCGCCGCCGTGCCGGAGTTGGAAGCGCTGCTGCGCTCCGGCGAGTTCGACCCCACGGCGGTGCAGTTGCGGCCGACGGACCTGGTGCGCCGACGCCGCCGGCGGCGGGTCGCGGCGGCGCTGGTGACCGCGGTCGCCGTCGGCGCGGTCGGGGCGGCGCTCGCCGTGCCCGGCGACGGCGGGGGCGGGCGCCCCGCCGGGAGCGCCCGGGAGGCCGACGCCGTACCGGCGGCGCTGCTCGACCCCGGCCGTCTGGCGAAGGCGCCGCCCGAGGCGTGGGCGGACACCGCGCGCGTGGACTTCACCGCCTGGCCCGCCCGCGGCCCGCTGACGGGCGACGACGAACTGCTGGGCCGGGCCCTGTCCGCCTGGGCCGCGCCCGCACCCGAGACGGGGATGACCGCGACCCCGGGCACGTCCGCCGCACCGCCGGCCACGCCGCCCCGGCTGCTGTACGCGGGCGAGGTCTCCGGCGCCGCGGTCGTCGTGCTCTACGAGGGGCAACGCATCGTGCGCTACGCCGAGTCCGCCGACGGCGCCGACGAGGCGCCCGCCCTCGACGTCGCGCGGGTCGACGACGCCGACGTGACCACCGCGGCGGCGGTGGCCGTCAGCCGCGGCCGCGACGGCGTCCGCTACCTCGTCGCACCCTGGGTCGCGGAGACCGCCTCCCGCGACCTGCTCCGCCCGGGCGCCCCCGCGCGCGACCTGGCCGTCACGGACGACGGTGTCACCGACCCGGTGCCGGCGAGCCCCGCCGAGGGCTGCGACGCCTGGCCGGCGCTGCAACTCCGCTCCTCGGCACGGATCGTGGAGGACCACTCCTTCCTCGTCACCGATCTCGGCGACCTCACCCCCGTCCACCTGACGTACACCCCGCCGCCCGACGGCGACGCCGAGGCCCGGCAGCCGCGCGAGGCGACCGGCGGTCCCGCCCTCACCGGCTGGGCCCGCTCGGCCTGCCGGCTCGACGGCTGGCGCGGCGAGGGCGTACGTTCCGTGAACAACTGGGTGTTCGCGCAGCAGAAGCTGCCCGAGGACGCCGGCCGGGCCGACTGGGTGTGCAGCAGGGCCAGTACGTGGCGGGGGCCGGGGCAGGTCGTCGTCCAGTTGCAGCCGCCCGCCCGCTCCGCGGCCACGCCGGGCCGCGTCGTCGCCGCGCAGAGCGGCGGGGAGGACTCCGCCGCGTGCAGCCGCTTCGGTCAGCACGTCCTCGCGTCCACCGACTGGCGTGCCCCCTCGGGCCACTGGTACCTGCTGGCGGCCGGCAGCCGGGACGTACGCGACCTGGAGGCCACCGGGGACGTGACGGCCACCGCCGAAGGACCGACGCTGGCCGAGCGGGCGGAGAAGGGCGGACGGGCCCGGGTGACCGGCCGCATCGAGGGCGGCGGCAGCCTGGCGACGGGGCGTTGAACGGCCCGCCGGCGGCCGGGGAGGGCCCGCGGGGACCCCTACCGGCGCCGGCGCCGAGCACGCACCATCCGGGCCTGACCGACCGCGACTGGGAGAAGGCACTCCCGTCCCCGGGGTTGGACGCCGGGACGAACGACAAGGTGCAGAACCATCTGCGCCAGGAGACCGTGCGCATGGCCGGCGCCCGGAGGCCGTCGGCCGCCGGTTTCCGGGCAACGCGTGTGCACGGGCTCCGAGACGGCGAACTGCGGCGGCCGGGGCGCGGCGGTGAAGTCGAGTGGGGGTCCGGCTACTTCACGTGGTGAAGTTAAGGGGGCGCCGGGAAGCGGTGTCAAGACTCGGGTCCGTACCTGTGAGAGCGCTTTCCCGGCGCCCCTGCGGGGCCTGTGGCGCTAGGAGTTGAGCGTCCACTTCTGGTTCGCGGCGCCGGTGCAGGTCCAGAGCTGCGTCGGCGTTCCGTTGGCCGTCGAGCCGCCCACCGCGTCCAGGCACTTGTCCGCGGGCAGGTTGACGATGTCGCGGGTGGCGGAGTTGTACGACCAGCGCTGGGCGCCCGTGCCGTTGCAGTCGTAGAGCTGCACCCGGGTGCCGTTCGCGGTCCCGGCGGCCGCCGCGTCGAGGCACTTGCCGAGGGCGCGGATGGTGCCGTCGGTGCCCACGGTCCAGCGCTGCGCGGAGGTGCCGTTGCAGTCGTAGAGCTGGACCGCGGTGCCGTTGGCGGGGTTCGCGCCGGCCACGTCGAGGCACTTGCCGCCGGGGCCCGTGAACGTACCGTAGGTACCGCCGTCGCCGTCGGAGGTGCTGACGCGGACGTAGTCGACGACGAGTTGCTGCGGGAAGGTGGTGCTGCCGTCGGGGTCGCCCGGCCAGTAGCCGCCGACCGCGAGGTTGAGGATCAGGAAGAACGGCTTGTTGAACACCCACTGCCGGCCGCCGAGGTCGGCGGGCGTGCGCGTCTGGTAGACGTTGCCGTCGACGGACCAGGTGATCCTGTTGGGCGACCAGTCGACGGCGAAGGTGTGGAACCCGTTGGCGAACTGCTGCCCGCCGGGCAGCGTGTACCCGCCGCCGATGCCGCCGGAGCCGGAGTAACCCGGTCCGTGCAGGGTGCCGTGGACGGTGCCCGGCTCGAAGCCGACGTTCTCCATCACGTCGATCTCGCCGCTGGCCGGCCAGCCGACCTGGCCGATGTCGTTGCCGAGCATCCAGAAGGCGGGCCACATGCCCTGCCCGCGGGGGAGCTTCATCCGGGTCTCGACGTGGCCGTAGGTGGTGGTGAAGCGGCCGGAGGTGTTGAGCCGGGCGGAGGTGTACTCGCACCGGCCGTACCAGCACTGGTAGTTGCCCGGGTTCTCGCGGCGGGCGGTGATGACCAGGTTGCCCTGGCCGTCGAGCGCGGCGTTGGCGTTGCCCGCGGTGTAGTACTGCCGCTCGTGGTTGTTGACGTTGTCGCCGGTCTCGATCAGCCACTTGCCGCCGTTGACGGCCGAACCCGCCGGGCCGTCGAAGTTGTCCTCGAAGGTGACGGCGTAGGGCGCGGCTTCGGCCTTCCCGCCGGGCTCGGGGGCCCGCGCCGCGCCGGCGGCGCCGGGCAGCGGGACGGCCAGCACGGCGGCGAGGGCCGTCGCGACGAGCACGGCCTTGCGGAGCGGATGTCTGCGTCGTCGTACGAACATGGGAGCTCACCTCGATGCGTCGTGGGGTCGAGCGTGGAGCATGGTCCATACCTTTGCGCGAGGTGAGTGAACTCCCTTCATGTCATGCAGTCAATGGGTCCGACGGGCACGCGGGGTGTTCAACTCCCGGAGGTCGTACGACCGCGCCCCTTGACAACGCACCCGCACCTCACGACGCTCTGAGAGCGCTCTCTGTACGCCCGGCCCGCCGGGCAGGCTCCCGCCTCGGGCCGCGTTCGCCCCCACAGCGAAGGAGCCCCGCATGTCCCCCGCGCACCCGACGTGGCCCAGACGCCACCGCAGCCTGCTGACCGCCGTCGTCACCCTGCTGCTGCTCGCCTGCTTCGCGTTGGCCGACCGCACCGGCACGGCGGCCCACGCCGCGGCACCGCCCGCGCCCGGCCCGGCCCCCGCGGCGGCGGCGGGCGACCCGCCGCCGGCCTCCTTCTGGGGCGACACGGGCGCCATCCCGCCCGCGGGGAACGTGCTGACGGTGCAGATCCTCAACAGGACCAACGGCCAGTACCCCGACGACCGGGTCTTCTGGTCCTTCGGCGGACAGACCCGCTCGATCGCGCAGCAGCGGTACGTGGACATGCCCGCCAACTCCGCCGGCCGGATGTACTTCCACCTCGGCTCGCCCGACAGCCAGTACTCCGACTTCATCGAGTTCACCGTCGGCCCCGACGCCTTCCACGGCAACACCACCCGCGTCGACGCCTTCGCGCTCAAGCTCGCCATGCGGGTGCACGGCCACGACGGCACGGACCGGCAGGTCGGCGAGGACTACGCGACGTTCCAGGAGTCCCGCGAGGCCACATGGCAGAAGTTCGCCGCCGCCATGCCGCCCGAGTTCGCGTCGCTGAGCCAGGTGCAGGCGCCGTACCGCATCCCCTCCCCCGGCAACGTGCCGGACTTCCGGCCCGGCGGAAAGCACGCCGCCTACATGAGCGACTATGCCCGGTCGGTCGGCAGGAACGTGACGACCCAGGAGATCTTCGGCTGCTCGGGACCGCTCGCGGGCGACGCCCCCGGCTGCGCGGCGCTCAACCGGCACGTCGCCGAACTGCCGCAGAACCAGTGGGGCGACCCGAGCCGCTTCTACCGGCAGGCGCCGGCCAACTACTACGCCCGGTTCTGGCACGAGCACGCGATCGGCAACCTGGCGTACGGCTTCCCGTACGACGACGTCGCCGAGCAGTCGTCGTTCGTCTCGGTCCAGAACCCGCAGTGGATGGTGGTGGCCGTCGGCTGGTGAGCGCGGGGCGCCGCACCCCGGCCGGCCCGTCCGGTCAGGGGGTTGAGCCTTGCCGCCCGCAGGGCCCCGGTGAAGGCCAAGGGCTCGAAGCCGCGTACCCGCCGCCGCGGTGCCCCGCGCGAGGACTACGTCATGAAGCCCGTGTACGGGGACGCCCGCCCCGCCCGCCTGCTGCCCCGGCTGATCAAGGGCCGCACGCGCGGGCCGGTGTTCGTCACCCACCGCAAGTCGGGTCCCAGCAAGGTCCTTGCGCCGCATGACATGTGCCCGGACACCGGGCTGGTCCGGCTGTCGTACGGCCAGGCCCGCGCCCTGCTCGACGCCCACACCGCAGTCGGCGGGGTGCCGGGCACAGACTGGGACCGGCACGAGTACCGCCATTCTGGTCTCACCCACCTCGGCGAGGCCGGGGCCAGCCTGCCCATGCTGATGGCGAAGTGCCGGCACAAGAAGCCGGAGAACGTACGGCGCTACTTCCACCCCTCGGCGGAGGCGATCGCCGAGGTCACCAGCCTGCTCGCGCCCGGAGACAGCGGACGGTGAGGTCTTGGCCATGGCTGAAGCGTACGAACGGAACTCGTCGACTTCACCTATGCGGCGGGGTTCGTGGGCAGGAGCCGGGCGAGCCAGCCGGTGCGGGTTCGGCGGGCTGCGGCCGAGATGTGTGCCTGCGGGTACAGGGCGTCGAATCCGTGGAAGCCGCCTGCCCAGACGTGGAGTTCGGCCTGGCCGCCGGCCGCCCAGATGCGGGTGGCGTAGTCGGTGTCCTCGTCGCGGAAGACTTCGGCGGAGCCGGTGTCGATGTAGGTGGTCGGCAGGCCCGCGAGGTCGTCGGCCAGGGCGGGTGAGACGTATGCGGGTACCTCGTCGTCGGTGAGGTCGCCGAGGAGGCAGCGCCATCCGAATCCGTTCATCTCGCGGGTCCAGACGCCGGGCCCGTTCGAGTACTGGAGGCTGGAGGTGGTGGTGTTGCGGTGGTCGAGCATGGGGCCGATCAGGACTTGGGCGGCGATCGTCGGGGTGCCGAGGTCGCGGGCCAGCAGGGTGACGCCGGCGGCGAGGCCGCCGCCCGCGCTGGCGCCTGCGACGATGATCCGGGCGGGGTCGATGCCCAGTTCGGCGGCGTGGTCGGCGATCCAGAGCAGTCCCTGGTAGCAGTCGTCGACCGGGATGGTGCCGGTGGACTCGGGCGCGAGCCGGTAGTCGACGGAGACCACGACGGCGCCGAACTCGTCGAGCCACTCCAGCGGGATGTCGATCTGTGAGAAGCGGTCGCCCATGACCATCCCGCCGCCGTGCATCCAGTAGACGCAGGGTGCGGCAGCGGTGCGATCGCTGTTCGCGGGGCTGAAGACGGACAAGGGGATCGGGGTGCCGTCCGGACTCGCAACGGTGACCTCGCGCCGGTCGATGGCGCGACCTTCGAGGAGGGGTTCGACGGGCATCGAGGAGAAGGGGCGTACCTGCGCCAGCACTTCCGGGCTGAGCTGGGACATCAGCGGCATGTCGGCCAGGAGTTCCTGCAGTTCGGGGTCGAGGGAGGGACGTGCTGTGGTCATGGTCGTTGCCTCTCGTGGGTGGTGTCGGGACGGTCGGGCGAGGACGGGGGCCGCCTCGGTGGGCACCGAGGCGGCAGAGGCTGGGGTGTGGGGTGTTCGGCGGGTCAGAGGGCGGATTTGCCGCGGACCGGAACGTAGTCGGTGTACTCGGAGTCCTTGGCGAGCAGCGGGTCGATCTGCGCGACGATGGCCTGGGCGGTCTTGCCGGCGAAGACGCGGTGGTGGTCCTCCTCGCTGGTCCAGCCTTCGGCGACGTGGACGACGTCGGGGTCGGACGCGGAGCGGGAGACGAGGTAGACGAGGCAGTGTTCGCTCGCGCCGGGGCTGCCCTCGTTCAGTCCGGTCAGCAGCAGGTCGACGAGTTGGTCGCCCATACCGGGCCTGGCGGTCAGGGTGGCGCCGAAGCCGTAGTCGGCAATCATGGATTCCTTCTCTTCCTCTTCGGTGATGGAGTGCGGTGATTCCATTCAAGCGGGTTGACCTGCGGAAACGTTAGACCGATACTCGTTCGCACTTGCACGATCCTCGCGGCTTTGGGAACCGCGGCGCGGAATGGTGCTGCAATGGACGCATGTACCTCGAAGAACTCCGCACCCTGCTGGCCCGCCATGCGCGGCCCGACTGGACCACCGCCGTCGACGGCGTCCTCATCTCGAAGGTCGACCGCCCTGATCCGCCGGCGCCTTCGATGTCCGGCACGCTCCTGGCGGTCATCGCGCAGGGCGCCAAACGCCTCGCCCTGGGTGAGAGGGTGTTCGAGTACGGTCCCGGGCAGTACCTGGTCGCATCCGTCGATCTGCCTGTCACAGGGCAGTTCACCCAGGCCGACCCCGAGCAGCCGGCGCTGGGGTTCGGTCTCGTCCTGGAACCGTCCGCCATTGCCGAGCTGCTGCTTGAGGCCGGGCCCGCAGACGCCCACCGGAACAGCGGGGGCGCGCCGTCGGGGATCGCCGTCAGTGACGCTCCGGCCGCGCTGCTCGATGCGGTGGTCCGGCTGTTGCGCCTGCTCGACGAACCCCGTGACCGGGCCGTACTGGCCCCGCTGGTCAAGCGCGAGATCCTGTGGCGTCTGATCACCGGCGAGCAGGGTGCGACGGTTCGCCAGCTCGGCCTGGCCGACAGCAGCCTCAGCCACATCTCGCGGGCCGTGCGCTGGATCCGCGAGCACTACGCGCAGCCCTTCCGGGTCGAGGACGTGGCGCGGCAGTCCGGCATGAGCGTCTCCGCCTTCTACCGCAACTTCCAAGCGGTGACCGCGATGAGCCCCATCCAGTTCCAGAAGCAGATCCGGCTCCAGGAGGCCCGGCTACTGCTCGCCACCCACCCCGGAGACGTCACCGGAGTCGGCCACCGCGTCGGCTACGACAACCCGTCGCAGTTCAGCCGGGAGTACCGCCGCCAGTTCGGCGCGCCCCCCAGCCAGGACGCCGCCCGCCTGCGTCAGGCCGTGCGTGCGCAGGCAGGTCTCCTGCCCTGAGCTGGGTGGGCTTTACCGGAGGATCGTGCAAGGAGTAGCGAGGATAGTTCTACTATCTCCGCAGGTCAGAGCGATTCAATGGGGTCACCGGTTCTCCCGTGGAGCAGGAAAATGCCTGCCCACCCGTATGGATCCCACCACGTCGCAAAGGGGCACAACATGAAGACGGTTCTGATCACTGGTACCTCATCCGGGTACGGGCGGGAGACCGCCCTCTACTTCCACTCGCAGGGGTGGAACGTCATCGCCACGATGCGGACGCCGCGTCCAGGCGTCCTTCCTGAGTCGGACCGGCTCCGCGTCATCGAACTCGACGTGACCAGGCCCGAGAGCATCACCGCCGCGTTCGAGGCAGCCGGGCCTATCGATGTCCTGGTCAACAACGCGGGCGTGCCCTCGATCAGCGTGTTCGAGGGCACCCCCATGGCCCGGGTGCGGGAGGTCTTCGAGACCAACACGTTCGGCGTGATGGCGACGACCCAGGCGGTGCTGCCCCAGTTCCGCGAGCGCGGCTCCGGCGTGGTGGTCAACGTGACCTCCAGCGTGGTGCTGGGCCACATGCCGCTCTCGGCCGTCTACAAGGCGAGCAAGATGGCCATCGAGGGGTTCACCGCATCCCTCGCGATCGAGCTCGCGCCCTTCGGTGTACAGGCGAAGACGGTCCAGCCGGGCGCCTGCCTGACGACGAACTTCGCGGCCAACGCGACGAAGGGCGCCTCGCTGGACGAGCTGGTCCCGGCGCCCTACGCACCATGGGCGAAGAAGGCCATGGGCGACTTCACGGGCCAGGACCTGTTCACCAAGGAGAGCGACGTCGCCGAGACAGTGTGGCGAGCCGTGCACGACACGACCGGCCAGCTCCGATTCCCCGCCGGCCCCGACGCGGTCTCGCTCTCCCAGGCGAAGTGATCAGCCAGCAGGCAAGGTCACGCCGCACCGAGGCCAGGAGCCGGCCCGCGCCCACGCACCGGGTCGGCTCGCGGTCGGGCGCTCACCCCGAGGAACGGGAACCTGACCAACGACGAGAAGCCGGACCGGTTCACCCTGGGCCACGGTCACCGCCGGGACACCGTCACGACCGGCCCGCCTGCCGACAGAAGGCGTACCGGGCCCGCCGGGCCGCCGAGCGGATCCGCGAAGCCGTAACAGCTCCGGCCGGTGTGACGGCTCCCGTACCCCTCTCCGGGGTCTGGCCAGCGCAGACGCCTAGGTCAAGATGGTGGCGACCACGACGAGCCATCGTATGACGTCACTCGTCGTCGGTGACGTCCTTGTCACGCAGCGGGCGCATCCCGCCGGGCAGCTCGGGCAGCTTGAACGAGTACCGGCCGAGCATGTTGATGTGCTGCCGCACGAACGGGGAAAGGCGGGCGACGTCCTCGTCACGCACGTCGAACCCGTCCGTGCGCAGCTGGTTCACAGCGGCGTCCATGTACCGGGTGTTGAAGGGGACGACGGCGTTCAGGCCCAGGCCCAGCGCGCCGATCTGGTCCTCCATGCCGTCCTGGTAGCGCTGGTAGAGCTGCCCGGAACGGCCGTGGAAGATCTTCCGGGCGAGGGAGTGGCGGCCCTCCTGGAGGCTGGCCTGCGCCTTGATCTGGCGGCGGTAGCCGGGCTCGTCGGCCAGGCGCAGGATGTGCAGGCTCTTGGCGATCCGCCCGTAGTGCGCGATCGCGTCTCCCAGCGGGGTCGGCCGCCCGTCCCGCGACAGCATCCGGATCACCTCGTACGCGCGCACGGCGCCGGTGTGGATGGAGCCGATGATGCGCAGGATGTCCTCCCACTGGCGTTCGATCCGAATGAGGTCGACCCCGGCCGCGGGCCGCTTCCTGGAAGGCGCCGTAGTCGGCGGTGCGGAAGCCCAGCCGGTTGTGGGACCGCCGCTTGCCCTCGATCAGCTCCCGGTCCGCGTCGTCCAGGAAGAAGAACCGCTCCAACTCCGTACGGGACGGCGTCCCGTCATACGCCGCGTACGCGGCGGCTTGTGCAACCGTCAGAAACTCGACCGGCACCCCGGACCTCCACACAGTCAGTGATCAACACGACTGCTGAAGGCTCCGCCCTCGAAGAAGTCCAGGTCAAAGCGCTCTCAGGTGCTCGGGAGGCTTAGCGCCGGTTGTCGTTCCGATGTTCCTCAACCCCCGGTCAGCCCGCCGCGAGTCCGGCCAGGACGTCGGCGGCCGGTTCCGGGTGCACCAGCCAGCGCAGGTGGCCCCCCGGCACGGTGTGCACGTCGAACGGGTTGCCGGGGGTGAGGGCGTCGGCTTCGCGGATCAGCCGGTCCTGCATGGCGGGCGGCATGCTGACGTCGTCCGCAAGACGCACGTAACTGCGCGGGATCCGGCCCCAGGTGGCCGCCTGCGCGCGGTCCGCGGACGAGCCGACGTCCAGGTTCTCGTCGGGCTGGAAGGTGTTGAGGAAGGTCCGGAACTCGTCGTCCGTGAGGTCGGCGGCGAACGCCTGCCGGAACGCGGCCAGCGCTTCGGGGTCCGCGGTGCGGAAGTTGGTACGGATCAGGCCGAGCGCGGCCGGGTCGCCGGCGAGGGCGCGGGCGAGGCCGGCCGCGTCGACGCCGGCCATCTCGGGCTCGCCGTAGTAGTCGTTGACGTCGAGGTCGACGGGGCACCAGGCGGAGACGTAGACGAGGCGGTCGATCAGGTCGGGGCGGGCGTTGCCGGCGGCGGTGGCGGTGATGCCGCCGCGGCTGTGGGCGACGACGATCGTCGTGCCGTTCCGCTTCGCCCGCTCCAGGACGCCGATGAGGTGGGCCGCGTTCTCGGCGAGCGTGACGCCCTTGATGCCGCCGGGAGTCGCGGCGAGCGCCTCCAGATCCTGCGGGGCCTGATAGGCGGCGGGGAACGTGGCGGCGAATCCGTGGCCCGGCAGGTCGATCGCGAGGGAGCGGTGTCCGCGCAGAGCGAGTTCCGCCTGCAGGGGCGCGAAGGAGAAGGAGTTCGCGAACGCCCCGTGGACGAGGACGAAGGTCGGCGTGTTCGGCATGGCGCCACCCTCACACACGACGATCATCCGGGCGCGGACGGGGTGTTTCGGGGCGCCAACGGTCTGTGGTGGGCTCGGATGAATTCCCCGTTTTCCGGAGGGGGAATGCGCCTGTACGAGCCGGCCCGTGGCCCGTGGCCGGGGAGGTCTGGCCCCGGCCACGGGAGGTGCCGTACGTGCGGTCCGATACTCAGGGCGCGTCGACGACGATGCGTCCGTCCATCGGGGCGAGGCCGGTGAAGCCGCCGCCGTAGTTGGCTTCGACCTGCGCCCGCTCGGTCGCGTTCGGGACCGGGTTGGTGCAGCTCACGCCGGCGGTGGAGCCGGACATCAGCGACGAGCACGGACCGGGCTTCCGGTCGGGCAGGCCCAGGCTGTGGCCCAGTTCGTGCGCGGCGATGCGGGTGGTGTTATATCCCTCGTTGACCGCCTGGCGGCCGAACCAGACCGTGGCGCGCCCGCCGGGGCGGACCGGGCCGAGGGTGGCCCGCGGCCAGCCGTCGTCGGCGATGACCGTGATCTCGGCGCGGGTGCCCGCCGGGGCCTTCGCCAGCTTGACGTTCTGCACCGTGGAATTCCACTGTTCGGCGCCCGCGGCGACGGCGCCCTTGAATTCACCGGCCTGGCTGTCGTCGTAGTACAGCGTGGTGGCGGCCGTACGCTCCGGTGCGGGAGCGGGGGCGGCGGTGGCCCCGGGGGCCGAGGACAGAGTGACGATTGCGGCAGCGGCCATAACGCCGATACCCAACTTTCGCAGCATGCGGGGAGCCCTCCTCTTGGTGTGAGAATCGAGCACTACTGCGCAACCCCGGTAAGGGTCGGCCCGAGTGTAGAAGCGGCGCTCCGCGGCCCACAAGGGGCGGCAATGGCCGTAGATTTCACCTTCTCGGCCGTCTCCGAACCGCCCGCGGTATTCCTCTGAGCGGCATACACGGCCGATTTCGTACGGGCGGAATCCGGTCGGGTCCCCCGGGTCATTCTTCCGGAGTAGTCGGGAAGTTGAGACGGATTGCGCCTCTCGGCCGATCCGCCGCGCCGGACGTCTTGTCAGACTGCACCGGTACGCTGACCGCGGGCGGGCGCCCGTGGTGACGGCAGTGGAGGGGACGTGGGCACGCAGGCAGGACCCGGCGGGGCGGACCGGCCACCGCGGGTGGTGATCGCCGACGACCAGGCGCTCGTCCGCACCGGCTTCCGGATGATCCTCGCCGCGGACGGCATCGACGTCGTCGGCGAGGCGACCGACGGCGAGGAGGCGGTGGCCGCCGTCCGCCGCAGCCTGCCCGAGGTGGTGCTGATGGACATCCGCATGCCGGGCATGGACGGCCTGGAGGCCACCCGCCGCCTCCTCGGCGCGGACGGCCGGACGCCGGCGCCGGGGCCGGGCGCGCCGCGGGTCATCATCCTCACCACGTACGACCTCGACCAGTACGTGTACGCGGCGCTGGCCGCGGGCGCCAGCGGCTTCCTGCTCAAGGACGTCACCCCCGAGCATCTGGCCGCCGCCGTCCGCCTCGTCCGCTCCGGCGACGCGCTCCTCGCACCGTCCATCACCCGCCGCCTCGTGGAGCGCTTCGCCGCCCGCGACGACCGCGCGGCGACGCTGCACCGCGACCTGTCCGCGCTGACCCGGCGCGAGCTGGAGGTGCTGGAGTCCCTGGCGCGTGGCCACAGCAACGCGGAGCTGGCCGCGCGGTTCCGGCTCAGCGAGGCGACGGTGAAGACGCATGTGGCCCGTATCCTCGCCAAGCTCCAGCTCCGCGACCGCGCCCAGGCGGTCATCGCCGCCTACGAGACCGGCCTGATCACCCCCGGCTCCCCGCAGTCCCCGTCCGCGCCGTGACTCACCGCTGCACGAACCGGCTGGGCGGCGGCCCGAGGTAGCTGTGGCGTACGCCGCCGGTGTCGACCACCAGCTTCTGCACCACCACCGTCGGGTCCACCATCCACAGTTTCAGCACGTGTACGCCCGGTCGGCTCACCCGGTGCCCGGTCACCGTGACGGCGGCGTTGTCCGAGGTGTTGCGCTCCCACTGACGGTTCATCCGGCCGTCGTCGGCGCCCGTGACCCGGGTGACGTTCACCGTCTGCGGGGCGTCGTCGTCGAAGGCGACGGCGTAGCGCAGCCCGTCCGGGGTGAGGACGCTGTTGCGCGGCGACAGGTACGCGGCCACGCGCAGGGTGCCGGTGGTGAACAGTGTCATCGTGTACTCCAGCCGCGGCCCCTCGCCGGCCGGCCGCGGCGCGGCCGTGACGGGGAACGGCGCCATGCCGCTGCCGGTGCGCCCGATGTCGGGGATGCGGCGCCAGGCGACGCCGGCGGCCGGGACGGCGCGGGTGTGGTGGTCGGCCTCCACCGAGACGCAGCCGCCCGCCTCGACGGAGCCGGCGAGCGCGGAGTGGCGCACGGACGGGCGGTGCACCCGGGCGTGCACCTCCACGGTGCGGCCGGCGCCGCTGACGAGGAGGGGCACGATGGTGGCGCCCCGGGGGGCGCGGGCGAAGTCGACACGCAGCCGGGCGCGGATCTGGGTGGTGAGGCGCCCGCGCGGGCGGTCGACGCGCAGCCAGGGCACCGCGGGCTCGATCGCGTAGGAGAAGGGGCTGCGGCCCCGGTTGAAGACCTCGATGTACGGGGCGGGGCCGCTGTCGTACGGGCTGACCTCCGGCAGCACCGCGGGCCCGGCGGCCTCCGGCCACCACTGCTCGGAGCCCTCCACCGCCACGCCGAGCACCGCGCCGGGCGCGGGGTCGATGCGCCTGACCGCGGGGAAGACCTCGTCGGGCAGGGCTTCGTTGTCCTTCTCGGGCTGCTGCCAGGGGGCGTTGGGGCCGTAGCGCTCGACGTCGCCGTAGCCGATCTTCGGCTGGGTCTGGAAGCCCTGCCACTTCCCGCCGGAGAGGGTGTGGTTGTAGTAGTCGGCGAGCGCCTGGTCCTCGGCGAACAGGGCGTCGGTCTCGGCGGCGAGCTGGTTGGCGGCGGCGCGGCCCTGCGCGGCGTAGAGGAGGTTGGTGAACTCGGCGCGGCGCAGGGCGTAGACGACGGCCGTGCCGCGTACGGCGTAGCGGACGAGCTGGAAGTAGGCCGCCCGGTCGGCGGGGTCGAGGCGCGCCTCGGCGCGGTCCGCCCTGCGGGCCAGTTCCTGCCACTCGTCGGTGACCGCGTCCAGCTCGCCGTAGTTGACGAGGCTGAACGGGGTGGCCCGGTCGTCGTAGACGACGGCGGCGGCATCGGTGGCCGGGTCCCCGGCCGGGTCGAGGGTGATGCGGCGGTTGAGCAGCTCGGGCTTGCGCCGGGCCTGGAGGCGGCCGTACCGGTGCAGGATCTCGGCGATCTCGACGGCGTGCCGGCGGCCGAAGTTCGCGGCGGCGTAGCGGCGTTCCCACTCGGGCAGGCCGTCGGCCGGCCAGCGGTCGGGATTCCAGGCGTAGTCCAGGAAGAACTGGGTGGGCAGCTCGTTGGACTTCAGGTCGCCGACGTTGGCGACCCACAGATTCCGGATGCCGTACGCGTACGTCTGGTGCAACTGCTCCCAGGTGCTGGCGAGGTTGGCGGTGTCGACCCACTTGTAGTTGCGGCCGCCGCCGACGTAGTCGAAGTGGTAGTACAGCCCGTAGCCGCCGGAGCGCGGCGGCAGCGAGGCGTCCGGTACGCGCCGCAGGTTGCCCCAGTTGTCGTCGGTGAAGACGACGGTCACGTCGTCGGGCGCCTGCATGCCGCTGTCCCAGTAGTGCTGGACCTCCTTGTACATGGTCCACACCTGCGGCACCGCGGCCGCGTCGCCCAGTTCCTCGGCGAGGATGCCGCGCTCGGTGGCGATGATGCGTTCCATCAGCTCGATGCCGTCGCCGTCGGGCAGCGAGGTGTCGCCGTTGCCGCGCATGCCGAGGGTCACCACGCCCTCGAAGTCCTCGGCGGCCATCCGGCGGATGCCGTCGCGCCAGTACGCCCGGACGGCGGCCTCGTTGCGGACGAAGCTCCACTCCCCCGTGCCGCCGTACGGGTCGTGGCCCTCGGTGACGATGTTCCCCTCCGCGTCGCGCACGGCGGGGACGGCGTGCCGGTTCCACTCCTCGATGCCGCGCATCATGGGCGCCTCGTGCGAGGTGCCCATGACGATGCCGTACTCGGTGGCGGTGGCGTGGTTGGCGGGGTCGTCCTCGGCGAAGGCGCGGCCCCAGACGGCCGGCCACAGGTAGTTGGCCTTGAGCCGCAGCATGGCCTCGAAGACCTTGGCGAAGAAGGCGCTGTTGAAGCCGCCGGGGTGGCCCTCGGCGTGACCGGGGCCGAAGAAGCCGGGGGCCCAGCGGCCGAGTGCGGGGTTCTCGTCGTTGATGAAGATGCCGCGGTACTTGACCGCGGGGGTGCCCTGGGAGAACCGGCCGGGGAGTACGTAGAGCGCGTCGTGACGGCGAGGCGGGACGTCGGCCCAGAAGTGCCAGGGGGAGACGCCGATGCCGCGGGAGACGTCGTAGATACCGAAGATGGTGCCGCGCTGGTCGCTGCCGGCGATGACGAAGGCGCTGTCCAGGCCGGGCAGCGGATCGGCCACGACCTGGTGCAGCGAGGTCTCCCACCGGCCCGCGACGCCGGTCACGTCGAGCTTGCCCGCGGCGATCAGCCCGTCGATCAGCGGGCTGCGGCCGATGGTGCCGACGAGCACCGCGGTACGCCCGGACGGCGCGCGGCCGCGGGTGAGCGCGGGGCGAACGCCCGTGACCCGCTCCAGGTCCGTGCGCAGGTCGCCCAGCGCGCGCAGCACTCCGGGGAAGTCGCCGCCGTCGGCCACCAGCGGTGCGGCCCGGCCACCGGCGACGAGCGGGAACCGGCCGGTGCCAGGGCCGTGGGCGAGGTACGCGCCCGGGTCGGTCGGCCGCGGCGGGTCCGGCGGCGCGGCGGCGGCCGGACCGGGCAGCGCGAGAACCCCGCCGGCGGTCGCGGAGAGCGCGCCGAGGCCGAGGCCGGCGCCGAGGACGCGGCGCCTGCTGACTCCGTCCCCGTGCGGGGAGTCGGACGCGGGAGACGGGTCGTGCCGGGGGTCGCTGCTGTCCATGCCGGGCCTTCCTTCGCCGATCCTTCAGGAGCGGCGGCAATGTTTCGTAAAGCATCGCGAATATTTCTGCGCAACCTAGGGTGAGGCCCCGGGAAGGTCAAGACATCGCGCAGCGGCGGGCGGCGGGGCTACCATCCCGGCATGAGTGGTGCTGGAGTGCAGTTCGACGGAGAGGCCCCCGCAGCCGGCGAGGAGCCGCAGGCGACCGCCACGCTGGCGGCGATCGCGGAGGCCGCCGGCGTGTCGGCGTCGACAGTTTCGAAGGTCCTCAACGGCCGCTCCGACGTCTCCCCCGGCACCCGCGCCCGGGTCCAGGACCTGCTGCGCGAGCACGGCTACCGGCGCCGCGGCGGCGGCGCCCGCCAGGCCCCGCTGCTCGACCTGGTCTTCCACGAGCTGGAGAGCGCGTGGGCGATGGAGGTCATCCGGGGCGTGGAGAACGTGGCCAGGGCGGAGCGGCTGGGCGTGGTGCTCTCGGAGAGCGCCGGGCGGCTGACGCCGGGGCAGACGTGGGTGGAGGACGTGCTCGCGCGCCGGCCCGCCGGCGTCATCCTGGTGCTGTCGGACCTCTCCGCCGATCAGCGCGCACAGTTCACCGGCCGCGGCATCCCGTTCGCGGTCCTGGACCCGGCCGGCGACCTGGCCGAGGACGTGCCGTCCATCGGGGCCACCAACTGGCAGGGCGGGCTGGCCGCCACGCGCCACCTGGTGGGCCTGGGCCACCGCCGGATCGGCGTCGTCGGCGGGCCGCCGACGATGATGTGCAGCCGGGCCCGTATCGACGGCTACCGCGCGGCGCTGGGCGTCGCCGGGCTGCCGGTGGACCCCGAGCTGATCCGGGAGGGCGACTTCCACCACGAGGCGGGCTACGTCGCCGGGCGCGAGCTGCTCGCCCTGCCCGACCGCCCCACCGCCGTCTTCACCGGCAACGACCTCCAGGCCCTCGGCCTGTACGAGGCCGCCCGCGAGCTGGGCCTGCGCATCCCCGACGACCTGAGCGTCGTCGGCTTCGACGACCTGCCGGTGGCCCGCTGGATCGGCCCGCCGCTGACGACCGTGCGGCAGCCGCTGACGGAGATGGCCGAGGCGGCGGCCCGCCTGGTGCTCGACCTCGGCCGCGGCCACGAGCCGGTGACGCGCCGCGTGGAGCTGGCGACGAGCCTGGTCATCCGCAACAGCACGGCCCCGCCGCCGGAGCGCTGACGGCGACCCGGGCGGAACCGAAACTTTCGAGCGGACGGCGCCGTCCCTCACCGTCGCCGGGCAGCCTTGGCCGGCTCCGGCGCGCGGGCGGCGCCGGGATCGTGCAGGGCGGTCGGCACCGGACCGGGCCGCCCGACGGGCCCCGGCCGGCGGCGGCCGGGGCTCACCGCCAGTGTGTAGCCGACGAGCACGCCGACCGACAGAACCGCCAGCCGCCCCGCGGCCGGCGGGCTGTCCGGCGGCGGGTCGTAGCCCCCGTCCTCCAGGCCCGCCGCCTGTTCGAAGTGGTTGTACGCACCGGGGAAGAACGCCTCGTCCGCCGCGTACAGCGCGGGAAACGCGGCCGGCCCCGCGAGCAGCGACCCCAGAGCCCACTGGTCGGAGTGGCGCGCCTCGTGCTCCGACAGCTTCCGCATCCGCGGCGACTGCGTCTCGGCCCGCTGGTCGGTGAGGAAGACGGTCCCGTACATCGTGCCGGCACGCGCGAACCCGTCGTCGAGGACGACCGCGGTCGTGCCGTTCGCCGCGCAGTGGTACATCTCGCCGCCCTCTCCCGCCGCGTACAGCAACGCGGCGCCGGAGACGGGGGCGTTGAGGACCGTACGGGCCGTCTGCCAGGCCCCGCCGCCCTCCCCGGCCGCCGAGCACGGCCGCATCTGGGCGAGCGGCCCGAGGACGGCGAAGGCGCACGCGAGCACCGCCTGCACCACCGTGCCCCACACGACGATCAGCACCCGGCGCCGCGACGGCCGCGCACCGCGCAGCGTGCCGACGACCGCGAGGAGCAGCCCCGTGAGCCCGCCGCAGATCAGGCAGGCCGCCCACCACACCGCTCGGCGCTCGACCGGTCTCGCCGCGGCCTGCCGGTCGGCCGGGGCGGGCAGGGAAGTGGGTCGCTCCAGAGTCGCTGTGCCGGCCGCCATCCGTCACCCCTGTCTCACGCCGACGCACTGGGCTCTGCGCGGCAGCCGCGGACCGGGCCACAGCCGAACCCCGCCGCCGCGCGGCGGGGTTCGGCAACCTGAGTCGTTGCATGCAGTCGCAGACAAGTTCTCAGATTACGGTACCGTAACGAATTGACGTCGAACTGGCCTCGAATTCCGGCCGCTTCCGGCGGGAAGAGTGTGCATGGCTGCAGGTGTGATCGGGCAGGTGATCCCGTACGGAACCGGAGGGGCGCTGATGGCCGACGAGGACGAGAAGGAGCCCGCGACGACGGCCGAGCCCGCCGCCACCGGCGCGACCGGGCCCGAGGGCGGGGAGTCGGTGTGCTGGCTGGAACGCGTCTGCCCGGAGTGCGGGCGGCTGGCCGACACCGCACCCCCGGTCCGCTGCACCCGCTGCGGCGCCCTGCTCACCGGCTGACGCGGGCCGCGGGTCTACCCGCCTATCTCCAGGAGCCGCCGGTCAGCACGACACCGAGCGCGGCCAGCCCCAGGATGACCCAGCCGAACCAGAGCCATCCGCTGCTGCCCACCGACACCGTGTACGCCGTGATGACCACGAGACCGGCCACGGTACTCACGACCATGGCCTTCGCAGAACCGGGCTTGTCCATGCCGCCTCCACCAGCCGTCAGCCGACGGCCGTCCCCGCGCGACCGCACGCAACCTTCCCCCCATGGTCCCTCGCCGGGACCCGGCGCGGTAGTCGAAAGGGCGGCGAGTGTCCGCGCGGTTACTGTTCGCGAGCCTGGAGCGAGGCCAGATAGGCGTTGTACGCGGCCAGCTCCTGGTCTCCGTCGCGGTCCGCGGTGCGGTCGCTGCGCTTGGCCCGGCGCTGCTCGGAGTTGTACCACTGGTAGACCAGCGCGATGAGGACGAGCACCGAGGGGATCTCGCTGAACGCCCAGGCGATGCCGCCGGCGGCCTGCTGGTCGTCCAGCGCGTCGATGCCGAGGGACGCGGGCGGGTTGCTGTAGACGTCCACCATGGGCTCGCTGCCCATCATCAGCGCGATGCCGAAGAAGGCGTGGAACGGCATGCCGGCGAAGAGCGTCAGCATCCGCATCACGTGTGTGGGCCGGTTCGGGCCCGGGTCGACGCCCATGATCGGCCAGAAGAAGACCAGGCCCACGGCCAGGAAGTGGATCATCATCCCGACGTGCCCGGCCTTGCTCCCCATGAGCGTGTCGAAGAGCGGGGTGAAGTAGAGCGCGTACAGGCTCGCGATGAACAGCGGGATCGTGAACACGGGGTGCGTGATCACCATCAGATAGCGGCTGTGCAGCACCGAGACCACCGCGGAGCGCACTCCGCCCGTCGGCAGGGCGCGCAGCAGCAGCGTCACCGGGGCGCCGAGGAGCAGCAGGATCGGCGAGAGCATGCTGATCACCATGTGCTGCACCATGTGCACGCTGAACATGACCATGCCGTAGTCGTTCAGGCCCGTGCACATGACCAGAACGATGGTCAGCACGCCGACGGTGAACGCGACGGTCCGCCCCAGCGGCCAGTCGTCCCCGCGGTGGCGCAGCCGGAAGACCCCGTACCCGTAGAGGGCGAGGGCCACGAGGGAGCCGATGAGGAAGACCGGCTCCCCGGTCCACTCCAGCCCGCGCCCCAGGGTGAACGGCGGAAGGTCCAGGTGGCCGCCGTGCCCGCCGTGGTCCATGTCGGTGTTGCTCCTTGTGCCGGTGATGCCCTCACTCAGGCTAGACCCGGCCCGTTCCGCCGCTTCGCGGGGGTACCCCGGCGGGGGACGGGGTACCCGGCGGCGTCAGCGGGAGGCGCTGGCGGCGGCGATGCGCTCGTTGCGCAGGGCCTCGTACCAGCGGTCGTCGACCGGCGGCAGGCCCTGGGACTCCAGCGCCAGCCGGATCAGCAGGTCGGCGATCTGCGGGTTGCGGGCGAGCACCGGGCCGTGCATGTACGTGCCGAAGACGTTGCCGTTCCACGCGCCCTCGGTGCCGTCGCCGGTGCCGTTGCCGTGGCCGAAGCGGACCCGGGCGAGCGGCTTGGCGGTCGGGCCGAGGTGGGTGACGCCCTGGTGGTTCTCGAAGCCGGTGAGCTGGGGCAGGCCGAGCTGCGGGTCGATGTCGCCGAGCACGTCGCCGACGCAGCGGCCGGCCTGGCCGCGGCCGCTGGTGACGTCGAGCAGGCCGAGGCCCGGCTCCTGCCGGTCGAGGTCGTTGATGAACTCGTGGCCGAGGATCTGGTAGCCGGCGCAGACGGAGAAGATGATCGCGCCGTTGCCCGCGGCCCGGTTGAGGCCGCCGTCGCGGCGCAGCCGCTCGGCGGCGAGCCGCTGCGGGCGGTCCTCGCCGCCGCCGATGAGGTAGATGTCGGCGGAGGCGGGCACGGGCTGGTCGGAGCGGACGTCGACGCGCGTGACGTCGTAGCCCCGCTGCCGGGCGCGGCGCTCGACGACGAGGGCGTTGCCCTGGTCGCCGTAGGTGGACAGCAGGTCGGGGTAGATCCAGACGAGGCGCAGGCTGGTGTCGTTCATCGGGCGGTCCTTTACGTCTCGTACGGATCAGTTGCCGACGCGGCGGCGCAGGTCCTGGAACGCGGTGTAGTTGGCGATGACCTCGATCCGGCCGGGCGGCGCGGCGGCGACGGCCTCGTCGACGTGCTCGCAGACGCGGAAGCTCTGGTTCGCCACCTCCAGCCGGACGGCGAGGTCGAGCTTGCGGTCGCCGATGACGTACAGCGGGTGGCCGGTCAGCCGGGTGTAGTCGACGTCCCACAGCCAGGAGGTGTCGGTGCCGTCCGCGCCGCGGGCGTTGACGGAGAGCACCACGGGGGTGGGCGGGGGGTCGATCAGGGAGAACGTCTCCAGCCAGCCCGCGGGGTTCTTCGCCAGCAGCAGCCGCAGGTCGCGGCCGCCGAACTGCACGGTGTCGTACCGCCCGGCGACGGCCGTGACCTCCCACATCCGCTCCAGCGCGGTCTGCGGGTGCACGCCGAAGGCGGCGGCCACCGCGGCGGAGGTGGTGGCGTTGGCCCGGTTGGCCCGGC
Organism: Streptomyces sp. B5E4; assembly: GCF_039871555.1. Lineage (NCBI taxonomy): Bacteria > Bacillati > Actinomycetota > Actinomycetes > Kitasatosporales > Streptomycetaceae > Streptomyces > Streptomyces sp. B5E4. Next base: position 543,100 of record NZ_JBDPMI010000002.1, on the reverse strand, counting down.
CCGGGAGCTGCAGGCGGATCGGCCAGGCGGCGCCGTGCGGGTCGAGGACGTGCTCGCCGGACAGCGCCCAACTGGGTACGGGGCGGCGGAAGCCGCACTCGGCGCACAGCCAGTCCTCGCCGGGGCGCTGCAGGACGCCGCCGCACGAGGGGCAGGACCAGGCGTCGTCCTTCCACTCCTGGCCGACGGCGACCCAGATGACGTTCGGACTGGAGGAGGCGGCCCAGACGACGAGGGGGTCGTCGGCGTTGGCGACGACGAGGGCCTTGTTTCCCGCGAGGCCCTCGCGCCAGCGCTCGGCGAGCATGCGGGTCTCGGCGGCGCGGTCGAGCTGGTCGCGGGAGAGGTTGAGCAGCGCGATGGCCTTGGGGGTGACGTCGCGGGCGACGCCGGCGAGGTACTTCTCGTCGACCTCGATGACGCCGTAGCGGGCGTCGGAGCCGCCGGCGAGGGCCGAGGTGATGCCGGCGGGCATGTTGGCGCCGAGCGCGTTGGAGACGACGGGACCGGAGGCGCGCAGGGCCTCGGCGATCAGCCGGGTGGTGGTCGTCTTGCCGTTGGTGGCGGAGACGAGGACGACGTCGAGGTGGCCGGCGAGCCGGCCGAGGAGGTCGGGGTCCAGCCTGAGCGCGACCTTGCCGCCGATCACGGAGCCGCTGCCCTTGCCCGCGGCGCGGGACACCGCTGCTGCCGCCCTGCCCGCCGTGACGGCCAGCTTGGACCGTGGCGACAGCGGTTCCGTGTTGCCTGCCATCGTCGTAGCTCCTCCTCGCGTGCCCGTGCGTGGTACGCCGCGGTGCTCCGGTGTCCTTCGTCCGCTGCCCGGCCTGCGGCGCGGCGCGGTAGCGGCCAGCCTATCGAGATACGCGCCCGGCCCCGAATCGCGGCACGTCGCGGCGCTCGGGGGCCGGTCCCGTAGCGGCCCTAGAGGCCGGGTCCGCCGGCCTTGTCCGCGGCGGCGGCGAGTCGGCCCCAGAGCAGATCGGCGAGGCTCTGCACCAATTCTGCGCGCGTGCAGGGCCGTTCGTGCAGCCACCAGTCGCCCGCGGCGTGCATCATGCCCACGATGCCGTGGCCCCAGGCGCGGGCGATCACCGCGCCCCCGGGGCCGAAGTCGATGCGGTCGGCTATGACCTGGGCCAGTTCCTCGCCCAGTCGGCGGAGCAGCGGCGCGGAGTGGCGGCCGACCTCGAAGCCGCGGTCGCCGGCCTCGGGGGACGCGGTCGGCTCCGGGATCTCGGCGGCGCCGCCGTCGGCGGGGTGCATGAGGAACCGGTAGACCTGCGGGCGCGCCTCGATGGCCGAGAGGTACGTGTCGAGGGTGGCCTCGACGCGCTCGCGCCGGCCGGTGGGGGCGTCGAGCGCGGCGCGCAGGGCGGCGAGGAGGGCGTCGGTGTGGCGTACGGCGAGCGCGCGGTACAGGCCGCCCTTGTCGCCGAAGTGGCGGTAGAGGATGGGCTTGGTGATGCCTGCCTCGGCGGCGATCGCGTTCATCGAGGCGCCCGGTCCGTCGCGCAGGACCACCCGGTCCGCGGCTTCGAGCAGTTCGCGGCGCCGGTCCTCGGTCGCCTGCTCCCTCTCGCCGCGCCGGTTGTCCATGGAGACCGCTCCCCTGCCTGGTCGATGCCCGAATGCCTGCGCAACCTAGCACCCCTCCCGCGGGGCCCCCGCGGGCGTACGGGAGTTGACAGCGTCTACTCGCGGGTAACAGACTTGGTTACCGACGGTAACGAAATGCGAGGGCTGCGGAGGCGCAATGTCCGAGTTCACGTTCGAGCTCAACGAGGACCAGAAGTCCGTCCAGGAGTGGGTGCACGGCTTCGCCGCCGACGTCATCCGCCCCGCCGCGGCCGAGTGGGACGAGCGCGAGGAGACCCCCTGGCCGGTGATCCAGGAGGCGGCCAAGATCGGGCTGTACTCCCTGGACTTCTACGCCCAGCAGTACTTCGACCCCACCGGGCTGAGCATCCCGATGGTCATGGAGGAGCTGTTCTGGGGCGACGCGGGCATCGCCCTGTCGATCGTCGGGACGGGGCTCGCCGCCGTCGGCGTGCTGGCCAACGGCACCGAGGAGCAGATCGGCACCTGGATCCCGCAGATGTACGGCGACGTCGACAACGTCCAACTGGCCGCCTTCTGCTCCTCGGAGCCGGACGCGGGCTCCGACGTCTCCGCGATGCGCACCCGCGCCGTCTACGACGAGGCCAAGGACGAGTGGGTGCTCAACGGCACCAAGACCTGGGCGACCAACGGCGGCATCGCCGCCGTGCACGTCGTCGTCGCCGTCGTCGACCCGGAGCTGGGCACCAAGGGGCACGCCTCGTTCATCGTCCCGCCGGGCACGCCGGGGCTGTCGCAGGGCCAGAAGTTCAAGAAGCACGGCATCCGCGCCTCGCACACCGCCGAAGTGGTGCTGGAGGACGTGCGCGTGCCGGGCTCGTGCCTGCTCGGCGGCCGGGACAAGCTCCAGGAGCGGCTGGCCCGGGCGCGCGAGCGGGCGCAGTCCGGCGGCGCGCGGGTCAAGAACGCCGCGATGGCCACCTTCGAGGCGTCCCGCCCGGCGGTGGGCGCGCAGGCGGTGGGCATCGCGCGGGCGGCGTACGAGACGGCGCTGGAGTACGCCAAGACGCGGGTCCAGTTCGGCCGTCCGATCATCGACAACCAGGGCGTGGCCTTCCAGCTCGCCGACATGCGCACCCAGATCGACGCCGCCCGGCTGCTGGTCTGGCGCGCCTCCTGGATGGCCAGCGCGGGCAAGGGGTTCACCTCGGCGGAGGGCTCGATGTCGAAGCTGTACGCGGGCGAGGTGGCCAAGGACGTCACCGCGCGGGCGATGCAGATCCTCGGCGGCAACGGCTTCACCCGCGAGTACCCGGTGGAGCGGATGCACCGCGACGCCGCCATCTACACGATCTTCGAGGGCACGAGCGAGATCCAGCGCCTGGTGATCGCCCGGACGCTGGCCGGCGTCCCGATCCGCTGACTTCGCCCGCCCTCTCCCCCCGGCGGGCGGCGCGCGGCTACTCTGCGAGCGCATGACGACCGACCGGGGGGAAAGGCGAGGCCGCGGTGTTCTACCACCTGCTGAAGTACCTGTTCTTCGGGCCGCTGCTGCGGCCGCTGTTCCGGCCGCGGATCGAGGGGCTGGAGCACATACCGCAGGAGGGGGCGGCGATCGTCGCGGGCAACCACCTGTCGTTCGCCGACCACTTCCTCATGCCCGTGATGCTGAAGCGGCGCATCACGTTCCTCGCCAAGGCCGAGTACTTCAACGGCCCCGGCCTCAAGGGGCGGCTGACCGCCGGGTTCTTCCACAGCATCGGCCAGATCCCGGTCGACCGCCGGGGCCGCAAGGCGGCGCAGGCCGCCATCGAGGAGGGCCTGGGCGTGCTGGCCAAGGGCGAGTTGCTGGGCATCTACCCGGAGGGCACACGCTCGCATGACGGCCGGCTGTACAAGGGCCGGGTCGGGGTCGCGGCCATGGCGCTGAGGGCGGGCGTGCCGGTCATCCCGTGCGCGATGCTCGGCACCCGCGAAGTCCAGCCGCCCGGGCAGAAGATCCCCAGCATCGGCCGCGTCACCATCCGCTTCGGCGAGCCCCTGGAGTTCTCCCGGTACGAGGGGCTGGAGGACCAGAAGGCCGTGCTGCGGGCCGTCACCGACGAGATCATGTACGCGATCCTCAGCATGTCGAACCAGGAGTACGTCGACCGCTACGCCCAGGAGGTCAAGGCCGAGCAGGATGCCGCGAAGAAGAACCCGCCGTCCGCGGCCTGAAGGACACCGGCCGCCGCGCGGGAAACCCGGTGGTCGCGGCCCGGCTCCGGTGCGTACGGTCCTGGCATGACGAGGACAGCGGACCGCGCCGCCCCGGCGGCCTGCGGCACGGTACGGACCGGCCCGGGCGGTGCCCGGTGAGCGCGCGGCTGCGCGAGGTGGCGCGCGACAACGAGCGGATACTCGCCGACGGCGGGTACGAGGCCGCGGGCCGGTGGGTGCCCCTCGGCGAGGCCGCCGCGGGCGCTGCGGACGGCACGCGGATGTACGGTCCCGGGCCGGTCGCGGGCGCCGGGAGCGCCCCCGCGGACGGGCCGCGGGCCACGCCCGCCGAGGTGACCGCCGAGACCTCGCTCGCCGCCGCCCGGCGGCTGGTCGCGGACGGGGCCGAGCGCGTCGGCGTGCTCAACTTCTCCTCCGCCCGCAACCCCGGCGGCGGCTACGTCAACGGCGCCCGCGCGCAGGAGGAGGAGCTGTGCCGGGCCTCCGCGCTCTACCCGGCGCTGCTGCGGGCCCCGGAGTTCTACGCAGCCCACCGCGCCGACCGCAGCCCCTTCTACACCCACCGCGTCATCCACTCCCCCGCCGTCCCGGTCTTCCGCGACGACACGGGCGCGCTCCTCGCCGAGCCGTACGCCGTGGACTTCCTCACCTCCCCCGCCCCCAACGCGGGCGTCATCGCCCAGCGCACCCCGGAGCAGACCGACCGGATCCCCGCCGCGCTGGCCGGGCGCGCGGAGCGGGTGCTGGAGGTGGCGGCGGTCGCCGAGGTGACGGCGCTGGTGCTGGGCGCGTGGGGCTGCGGGGTCTTCCGCAACGACCCGGCGCAGGTGGCGGCGGCGTTCCGTACGCACCTGGAGCCCGGCGGGCGCTTCGCGGGGCGGTTCCCGCGGCTGGTGTTCGCCGTCTGGGACCGGCAGCCGGCGTCGGCCAACCGGGCGGCGTTCGAGGCCGCGTTCGGCGCCGGCTGATCGACCGCGCCGTGGTGCGTGGAGACCAGGGCCCGTGACGGGCTGGTCCGGGGGCACCAGGGGAAACCGGTGACGCCGGACGATGCCCCGCGAGACGCCGGAAGGAAGTGTGGAAAGGGCGCGCACACCGCGCTCCTCCCCTTCCCCACGGTGTCTGGAGTGATCCACAGGTGGCGGTTTCCCCTGCCCGTATCGGGTGGCTGCCGATCGGCGCCCTCGGCTTACTCGCCCTCGCCCTCGGCACCCTGCAGTCGGTGGTGGAGCCCGCGCTCCCGCTGCTGCAACGCGAGTTGGGCGTCAGCCCCTCGGAAGGGGCGCTGGTCGCCAACACGTTGCTCGTCACGGGCGCGGTCGTCACCCCCGTCGCGGGCAAGCTCGGCGACCGCCACGGCGGCAAGCGGGTGCTGCTCGGGCTGATGGCGCTGGTGTCGGCCGGCGGTCTGCTGGCCGGTCTGGCGCCGAACCTGCCGGTGCTGCTGCTCGGCCAGGTGTTCCAGGGCGTGATGGTCGGCGCGCTGCCGCTTTCGTTCATCCTCGTACGCACACACCTCCCGGCGGCGTCGTCGCAGGTTGCCGTCGGCTTCGTCATCGCGCTCTTCACCGGTGGCGGCGTCGCGGGCACGATGCTCGCCGGGCCGGTCGCCGACGCCCTGTCCTGGCAGTGGATGTTCCTGCTGCCGACGATGGCGGTCATCGTGACGACACCCGCCGTGGCCCGGCTGATGCCGCACGATCCGCCGGTCCCCTCGGACGAGCGGATCGACTGGCCCGGAGTGGCGCTGCTGAGCGGCACGCTGCTCGCGTTCATGGCCGGGCTCGTGTCGGTGACGCGGCACAGCCTGCCGCCGTACGCGATCGGCGCCCTCGCCCTGCTCGTGATCGCCCTCGCCGCCGGGTGGGTCGCCGTGGAGCGCCGCGCGGTCTCGCCGATGGTGGATCTGCGCATGCTGGCGAAGCCCGTCATGTGGCAGGCGTGCCTGCTCACGTTCGTCATCACCACCGGCCTCGGCATGGTGGTCTTCCTGCTGCCGCAGTTGTTCGCGATATCCGGCGAGGGGTACGGCTTCGGGGCCGACACCACCGGCATCGGCTGGTACCTGCTGCCCGGGGCCGTCGCCGGTGCGGTGAGCGATTCGGTCGGCGGGCTCGCGGCGCGGCGGTTCGGACCGCGGGCCGTGGTCCTCGCGGGCGCCGTCGTCACCGCGGTGACGATGACCGCCCTTGCCGCGCTGCACACGTCGGCGTGGCACCTCGTCGTGGCGAAGGTGCTGACCGCGTTCGGCGCGGGCGTCGGCACCACGGCGCTGGTCGCCCACACCGCGGCGGCCGTCGACCCCCGCGACACCGGCATCGCCACCGGCCTGCTCGTGGTGACGCGCGTCATCGGCGTCGCGCTGGGCGTCCAGATCGCCGGCGCGATCCTCGACGCCGGGGCGGGCCCGGCGGGGCTGCCGGGCGAGTCGGCGTTCGTCACCGGCTTCGCCGTCGCCGGGCTCGTCGCGGCGCTGTCGCTGCTCGCTGTCCGTATCACGAAGAAGGGAGCCCGCGTATGAGCACGACCGGGAAGCGTACGGTGCTGATCTCCGGGGCGAGTGTGTCAGGACCCGCGCTGGCGTACTGGCTGCACCGGGCCGGATACGCCGTCACGGTGGTGGAGAAGGCCGCCGCGCTGCGGGACGGCGGCTATCCGATCGACATCCGCGGTACGGCGATCGAGGTGGTCCGGCGGATGGGCCTCCTGCCGCACCTGCGGGACGCCCACATCGCCTCGCGCCGCTTCACCTTCCTCGACGCCGACGGCCGAGAGGTGGCCGTGGCCGGCGCGCGGGCCGTCACCGGCGATGCGGAGGGCAGGGACCTGGAGGTGCGTCGGGGCGATCTGACCGCGCGCCTGTACGCGCTCGTCCGGGACGACGTGGAGTTCTGCTTCGGCGACTCCGTCGACCGCCTCGACCAGTCCGGGCGCGGAGCCGACGTGACGTTCCGCAGCGGGCTGCGGCGGACGTACGACCTGGTGATCGGCGCGGACGGAATGCACTCGCGCACCCGGGAGGCGCAGTTCGGCCCGGAGAGACGGTTCCACCGCTACCTCGGCTACCGGTTCGCCCTCTTCACCATGCCGAACACCTTCGGCCTCGCCCGCGAGGTGGTGCTGTGGAACGCCCCGGGGAAGGCCGCCGCCCTCTACGCGGTCGGCGCACAAGACGACCTGCACGCCTTCCTCACCTTCCACCGACCGCACCCGCCGCTCGACGACCTCCGGCACCCTGACGCCCAACGGGAACTGGTCGCCGACGCCTTCGCGGGTGCGGGATGGGAGGTTCCGGCGATCGTCACGGCGCTGCGCGCCGCGGACGACCCGTTCTTCGACAGCGCCGGGCAGATCCGCATGCGGCGCTGGTCCCGCGGCCGGGTCGCGCTCGTCGGCGACGCCGCGTACGCACCCTCGTTCCTGACCGGCCAGGGCACGAGCCTGGCGCTGGCCGGCGCCTACGTGCTCGCCCACGCCCTGGCCGCTCACCCCGATCACGTGTCGGCGTTCGCCGCCTACGAGCGCGGCATGCGCGACTTCGTCGCCGCGAACCAGGCGCTGGTCGACGTCGGCGGCGCCACGCTCTTCCCCGCCACGGCCCGGGCCCTGGAGCAGCGCAACACCGTGCTGCGCGGCCTCGACACCCTGCCCGCCGCACCCCCGCGGCCGGCTCATTCGGCCCTGACGCTGCCGGAGTTCACCGCGCTGCCGTGACGTCAGAACGGGCGCTCGCGGTCGCCGTCGTCGTCAGGGGCGGCATGGACCAGGCCCGCGCGGTACGCGATGACGACGAGCTGGGCCCGGTCGCGGGCCTCCAGCTTCGTCATCGCGCGCTGCACGTGGGCCCGGACGGTGAAGGGGCTGAGGAACATCCGCTCGGCGATCTCCTGGTTGGACAGGCCGGTGGCGACCAGGGCCACCATCTCGCGTTCGCGCGGGGTGAGCACGGCGAGCCGTTCGGGATGGTGCCGCGGCGTGTCGTCCGGGGTGGCGAGGAAGCGGGCGACCAGGGAGCGGGTCGCGGCGGGCGACAGCAGGGTGTCGCCCGCCGCGATCGTACGGACCGCGTCCACCAGTTCCTCGGCCCCGATGCCCTTGCCGATGAAGCCGCCGGCCCCCGCGCGCAGCGCCTGCGCCACGTACTCGTCCGTCTCGTACGTGGTGAGGATCAGGATGCGGCTGCCGCGCAGTTCCGGGTCCGCGGCGATCTCCGACGTGGCGGTGAGGCCGTCGACGTCGGGCATGCGGATGTCCATCACCACCACGTCCGGGCGCAGTTCGCGGGTGAGGCCCACCGCCTCCCTGCCGTCGGCCGCCTCGCCGACCACGGTGATGTCGTCGGCGGTGTCGAGGAGCATCCGGAACGCACCGCGCAGCAGCGCCTGGTCGTCGGCGAGCAGCACCCGTAGCGTCACTGTGCCTCTCCCCTTTCTTCCACTTCTTTCGCTTCTTCCGTCTCTCTTGCCTCTTCGCCGCCCGTTGCGCGCGTCGTGTCCTTGGCCGCCGGGAGGGGCAGTTCGGTGGAGACGAGGAAGCCGCCCCCGGGGCGGCTGCCCGCGGAGAGGCGTCCGCCGACCGCGGTGGCGCGTTCGCGCATCCCGATCAGACCGTAGCCGGGAGTGCGCTCGGGCGCGGCGGCGTCCGGCGCCGTACGGGCGCCGCGGCCCTCGTCGGCGACGGTGAGGGTCACGCGGTCGCGGTTCCAGACGAGGCGCACCTGCGCCGTGCCGGTGCCGGCGTGCTTGGTCACGTTGGTCAGGGCCTCCTGGACGATGCGGTACGCGGTGAGGTCCACCCCCGGCGGCAGCGGCCTGGCCGTGCCCTCCTCGTGCAGCGACACCTCCAGACCGGCGCGGCCGAAGGAGTCGAGGAGCGTGGGCAGCCGGGTAAGCCCCGGCGCCGGTTCCGCGGGCTCGGCCGCGTCCCCGGACTGGCGCAGCAGCCCGACCGTGGCGCGCAGGTCGTCGAGCGCGTCGGCGGTGGTCCTGACGAGTTCGGTGAGGCTCTTGCGGGTCTGCTCGGGGCGGGAGTCGAAGAGGTGGGCTGCGACCGTGGCCTGCGCGTTGGCCAGGGTGATCTGGTGGGCCACGAGATCGTGCAACTCGCGGGCGATCCGCAGCCGTTCCTCGGCCACCCGGCGGCGCGCCTCGCTCTCCCGGCTCTTCTCCGCCCGCCGGGCCCGCTCCTCCACGGCCGCCAGATAGGCCCGCCGGTTGTGCGCCGAGTACCCGAGCACACCGGCCACCATCGGGAACGCCGCCACCGAGCCCATCCGGCTCGCGTCCTGCCAGGACAGGTCGTCGAACCAGGGGGTGGCGGCGAGCAGCAGCGCCGCGGAGGCGAGCGACACCACGACCGCGGCGCGCCGTTCGGTACGGGCGTGGAGGGCGTAGGCGTAGGCGGCGATCACGGCGGGGGCCATGATGGGCGGACTCAGCAGCAGACCCAGCGGCGGCACCAGCAGCCCCGCCGCGGTGGTGGCCGCCAGGACGGCCAGGGGCGCCCGGTGCCGTACGGGCAGCACGGCACAGGACGCCACGGCGACGACGTAGGCGGCAGCGGGCGGCGCGGTCAGCGTGTCGTCGACCTGCACCACGCCGCCGAGCAGGCAGAGCGTGAACGCCGTCGCCGTGATCGCCGCCTCCCGCCACCACGGACGGCGCGCTCGCCGGCCGCCGGCGCCCGGGTTCGTCATGGCCGGTCAGTACCGGCCGGCGGGAAGCCGCGGCACCGGCCCGCTCGCGGCGGGCGGAACCCGCCTGCTCAGCGCCTCGCCCTCGATGTCCACGTTCGGCAGCACACGGTTCAGGATACGAGGCAGCCACCAGGCCCGGTGGCCGAGCAGCGCCAGGACCGCGGGCACGATCGCCATCCGGACCACGAAGGCGTCGAAGGCGACGGCGGCGGCCAGGCCCACGCCCATCGTCTGGATGGTCGGGCTGCTCATGCCGACGAATCCGGCGAACACGCTGATCATGATGATCGCCGCGGCGGCCACCACCCGTCCGCTGTGCCGGAACCCGTGGACGATCGCCTCGTCGGGCGACGCGCCGTGGACGTAGGTCTCCCGCATCCGGGTGAGGAGGAAGACCTCGTAGTCCATGGCGAGGCCGAACACGATCCCGATGATGAGGATCGGCATCAGCGACATGACGGGCCCGGTCTGCTCGATGCCGAGCAGGTCCGCCCCCCAGCCCCACTGGAAGACGGCGACGAGGACGCCGAAGGCGGCGCCGACCGACAGCAGGAAGCCGAGGGCGGCCTTGAGGGGGACCAGGATCGAGCGGAAGACCACCGTCAGCAGCAGCACCGCCAGGCCGATGACCACGGTCAGATACGGCAGCAGGGCGTCGGACATGGCTGCCGAGATGTCGATGTTCATCGCGGTGGTGCCGGTGACCAGGACATCCGCGCCCGTGCCGGCCTCGACACCGGCGGCCTCGTCCCGGATGGAGTTCACCAGGTCCTTGGTCTCGCCGCTGTTCGGCGCGGTCTCGGGGACGGCGGTGAAGACGGCCGTCTCCCCGGCCTCGTCGAGCACCGGGTCGCCGACCGACGCGACGCCGTCCAGGTCCCGTACGGTCTCGGCGACCCGCTCGGTGGCGGCCTCGGTGTCCGCGGCCTTCGACGTGTCGACGACCACGGTCAACGGGCCGTTGAAACCGGGACCGAAGCCCTCCGACAGCAGGTCGTAGGCGCGCCGCTGGGTGGTCTCGACCGACTTGGACTCGTCCCCGGGCAGCCCGAGTTCGAGGCCCAGTGCCGGTACGGCCACGGCGCCGAGGCCGAGTCCCGCGACCAGCAGCACGGCCACCGGCCGCCGCAGGACGAACCGCGCCCAGCGGACGCCGAGACCGGGCCGGCCGGCCGTGGCGGGCACCGCGTGCGGACGCCCGCCGGCCCGCCGGGCGGCCTTGCGGGCGGCCCGGGACAGCACCCGCCGGCCGGCGAAGCCGAGCATCGCGGGCACCAGGGTGAGCGCGACGAGCACGGCGAGGCCGACGGCGCCCGCGCCGCCCATGCCCATCTTGGTGAGTTCGGGGATGCCGACGACGCCCAGCCCGACCAGGGCGATGAAGACGGTCGCGCCGGCGAAGACGACGGCGGACCCGGCCGTGCCGACCGCCCGGCCCGCGGCCTCCTCCGGCTCGCTGCCGCGGGCGAGTTCGTCGCGGAACCGGGAGGTGATGAAGAGCGCGTAGTCGATGCCGACCGCCAGCCCCAGCATCAGCGCCAGGATGGCGACGGTGGACGTCAGGCCCAGCGGCACGGCCAGCGCCGAGACCAGCCCGAAGGCGATGGCGACACCCGCGAAGGCGGTCAGCAGGGACAGCCCGGCGGCGACCAGCGAGCCGAGGGCGAGGACCAGCACCACCGCGGCCACCGCGACGCCGATGATCTCCGTCGTCCCGCCCGGCTCCTCCTCGGCGTCCAGGGCGGAACCGCCGATCTCCACGGTCAGCCCGGCATCCCTGGCCTGGTCCGCGGCGTTCTCCAGGGCGCTCTTCGTCGGCCCGGTCAGGTCCACGGCGTCGGCGGTGTAGGTGACGGTGGAGTACGCGACGGTGCCGTCCTCGCTGACGTCACCGGCCTCGTACGGGTCGGTGGCCGACGCGACCTGACCGCCGGCCAGCGAGTCGAGCGCGTCCGCGACGGCCGCCTTGTGCTCCTGCGCCGTCACCCGCTGCCCGTCCGGGGCCTGGAACACCAGACGGGCCTCGGCCCCTTGCGCGTTGTTCTCGGGGAAGCGCTCGTCGAGCAGGTCGAACGCCTCCTGCGACTCGGTGCCGGGCATGGAGAGGTCCTCTTCCTCCCCGGCCGGCGCGACGGCGGCGGCGACCCCGGCCAGCACCAGGGCGACCAGCCACGTGCCGCCGACGAGCCGGCGCCGCCGGAAGGCCCACCGCCCGATCCGGTAAAGAAAAGTGGCCACTTCTCGATCACTCCAGACACCCGTAGGAAGGGGGAAACACGCGAGATCCCGCGCCTTTCCCACACTCCCGTCCGGCGCCCGGCGGGGCATCGTCTGCCGTGGCCGTCTTCGCCTGGTGCGCCCGGACCAGCCGGCGGGGCCTCCTGGTGCGTACGCACCACAGGCCGCCCCGGGCCGCCCCGCCTGCTTACTCCTCCTCGCCCTCGAAGTCCTCCACGAAGAAGCTGTCGTGCCGGATCCGGAACTGCTTCAGCTCCTCACCGCCGCGCCGCGACATCTCCGCGACCCGCTCGAAGTACTCCTCGCGCGGCGCTCCCGGGGAGAAGAGCATGAGCACGCGGACGGGGTCGTCGGTGGCGTTCCTGAAGGCGTGCAGCCCGCCGACGGGCACGTACAGGAAGTCCCCGCCGCGCCCCGTCACCCACCCGTCGCCGTCGTACAGCTCCAGCTCGCCGGAGACCACGTAGAAGGACTCCGACATCGCCTTGTGGAAGTGCGTCTTCGCCCCGGGCGAGCGCGGGCCGAGCTGCACGTCGTACAGCCCGAACTCGCCGCCGGTCGACTCCCCGGTGGCGAGGTAGCGGGTGAAGCCGCCGGGCGAGGTGAGGTCCGGCGGGCCGCCCGCGGGGCGGAACGTCGCGTTCACCTCGCCCCTCTCACCGTGGTAGCGGGGCTCGGGGTAGACGAGGTCTTCGGGGTACGACATGGGTGCGCTCCTTCCGGCGGGTCCTCCGGCATCGTGTCCCGGACGCCGCCCGAACGGCATCGGGCAACCGGATGATCTCCGCCGGCGCCCGGCCGAGGCCCGCGGACCTAAGCCGTACCCGCGGCCCTGCCGCCGGCGGGACGCATCAGTCCGGATCGGAGCCGAGCCGGTCGGCGCGGCGGGTCAGGTAGTCGCGCTCGGGCAGGCTCGCGGTGCGCTGCGCCGCTTCGCGGTAGGCGCGGACGGCGGCCTTCGCCTCGCCGGCGTCCTCCAGCAGGTGAGCGCGTACGGCGAACCACCGATGGTGATCGCCCAGCTCCCCGGCCAGCTCCTCGCAGGCGGCCAGGCCGGCCCGGGGGCCCTGGACCATGGCGAGGGCGACCACGCGGCCGAGCTGCGCCATCGGGCTCGGGTCCATCCGCTCCAGGAGGTGGTAGAGCCCGAGGATCTGCGGCCAGTCGGTGTCCTGCGCGACCTCCGCCTCGTCGTGGACGGCGGCGATCGCCGCCTGGAGCTGGTACGGCCCGGTCGGCGGGCGCGGCAGGACGTCGGTGAGGATCGCGACGCCTTCGTCGACGAGCTCGTACCGCCACAGCCGCCGGTCCTGCGCCTCCAGGGGCACCAGCCTGCCGTCCGCGTCGAGCCGGGCCGGGCGGCGGGCGTCGGTGAGCAGCATCAGGGCGAGGAGCCCCGCCAGCTCGGACTGCTCCGGCAGGCTCTCCCGGAGCTGGCGGGTCAGCCGGATGGCCTCGGCGGAGAGCTCCACCCTGGCGAGTTCCGCCCCGGTGGCGGGGGCGTAGCCCTCGTTGAAGATCAGGTAGAGCACCCGCAGCACGCTCGGCAGCCGCGCGGCCCTGGTCGCGGCGTCGAGGACCCCGAACCCGCCACCCGCTGCCGCGACCGCCCGCTTGGCGCGGGAGATGCGCCGCGTCATGGTGTCGGCCGGCACCAGGAACGCCGCCGCGATCTCGGCGGTCGTCAGCCCGCCCACCGCCCTCAGGGTCAGCGCCACCTGGGAGGCCGGCGACAGATCCGGATGACAGCACAGGAAGAGGAGGTCGGCGGTGTCGTCCGCGGCGTACTCCACCGGCGCCGTCAGCCGTTCCTCCGCCTCGGCGGTCCGGAGCTCGCGGCGGCGGCGCGCGGACTCCGAGCGCCACATGTCGGTGAGCCGGCGGCTCGCGATCGTGACCAGCCAGGCGCGGGGGTCGGCCGGCACGCCCTCGGCCCGCCATTGCTGCGCGGCCGCCAGCATCGCCTCGCTGACCGCGTCCTCGGACCGGTCGAAGTCGCCGGTACGCCGGGTGAGCGCGCCCAGCACCTGCGGGAGCAGCTCCCGCAGGTGCGCCTCCAGCCGGGCCTCGGTCACCACGGCTAGAGCTCGTCGGCCGCGCCGCCGAGGCCGAGTACCGGCCTGACCTCGACGCCCCAGTGCCGGGCGTCCGGGAACCGGGCGGCGATCTCCACGGCGCGATCCATGGACTCGCAGTCGATGAGCCAGTAGCCGGCCATGTGCTCCTTGAGCTCCAGGTACGGCCCGTCGGTGACGAGCGTCTGGCCGTCCCGCACCCGGACCGCCCGGCCGGACGGCGGTCCGGCCAGCGGGTCCCCGGCCAGCCACTCGCCGGACGCCGTGCAGTCGGCCAGCAGCTCCCGGTACTGCGCGTCCATCGCCGCGCGCTCGCCCTCGCTCAGCGCCTCCCAGTCCTCGGTCGAGGCGTAGACCATCAGCAGGTACTTCACGGTTCGCTCCTCATCGTCGGGCGGAACGCCACGTCCCGCCGCTCGCCCCCTGGTCGAAGCCACCGCGCCGAACCGGACACGCCGCCTCCACCGATTCTTACCAGGACCCTGTCCGGTTCCCGGTCGCGCCGCCGACCACGGGGCAGCCGGCGGCACACCCGGTGCCGCCACGCCGAAGGGTGGACTCATGGGTACCCAGGCCGGCTCCCGTGGCGGGCGGCGGTCGAACCGCGTGCTCGGCACGTTGTTCCTCGGCATGTTCGTCATGGGCGGCGCGGAGCTGCTGGTGGTCGGCGTGCTCGACGTCATGGCGGGCGACCTCGGCGTCTCGGTCTCCTCGGCCGGCGCGCTGGTCACGACGTACGCGCTCGGTCTCGCCTTCGGCGGGCCGCTCCTGACCGCGCTGACGATGCGGCTGGACAAGCGCACCGTCCTCGTCGGCGCGCTCGTCCTGTTCATCCTGGGCAACGTGGTCGCGGTGGCCTCGACAGGCTTCGGCGTGCTGCTCGTGTGCCGGGCGCTGACCGGTGCGGCGGCCGGGCTCTACGACGCCACCGCGTTCGCGGTGGCCCTCGCGAGCGTCCCGCCGGAGCGGGCCGGCCGCGCGATCGCGGTGGTCATCTCCGGTGTCTCCGTGTCGGCTGCGCTCGGCGTGCCGCTGGGCACCGTGGTCGGCAACCTGCTGGCGCGGCGCGTTCGTGGCCGTGATCGTGCTCGCCGCCGCCCTGGCCGCGGCCATGGCACTGGTCCCCTCCGTGCCGGCGGCGGAAGGGAGCGCGGCCGACCAGGTCCGGCACGCGTTCGCGCCGCGGGTCCTGGCGGCCACGCCCCCTCGCCGACCGAGGAGCCCGCGGAGCCCGGCCCGGCCCGGGAGCATGAGGGCTGAGGCGCAGCCGCCGGCCGCCCGCTTCGCGGATCCGTGACGGGCCGGCCCTGTCCGGTCCTCCTACGACGAGGTGGGGCCCTCGCCGCTCGCGCGGGAGTCGGGGACACGGTGTTCCGCGGCGATGCCGAAGCGGCGTTCGCCCGTGGCAGATCCGGCGGGGTGGGCGGCGTGCACGCCGGAGACGGTGGTGATCACCGGCTCCTCGGCCGGCGGGTTCTCCGACCGGTCGAGTTTCTCCAGGTCGGCGGCGGAGACGAGGGCCACGAGGGGCCGGCCGTGGCGCGTGACCACGACCCGCTCGCCGCCGTAGACCACGCGGTTGATCAAGTCGGCCAGTTCTGCGCGGGCTTGCGTCACCGGAATTTCGTACGCCATGCTCCCAGCATAACCGGATGTACGTCCTGTACATTTTGCACTGAGGATCATGAAATCGAGAGAGGGAGAGGTGCCGACGGCCATGGACAGCCCCACGGCGCGCTACGTGCTGCCGGAGTTCACCGAGCGGACGAGCAGCGGGGTGCGCACGCAGGATCCGTACTCGAAGCTGCTGGAGGAGCGGATCGTCTTCCTCGGCACACAGGTCGACGACACGTCGGCGAACGACGTGATGGCCCAGCTCATGCATCTGGAGCATGCCTCGCCCGACCAGGACATCTCGCTGTACATCAACTCCCCCGGCGGCTCGTTCACGGCGATGACCGCGATCTACGACACGATGCAGTTCGTCACCAGCGACATCGAGACCGTCTGCCTCGGGCAGGCCGCCTCCGCCGCCGCCGTGCTGCTGGCCGCGGGCACCCCCGGCAAGCGGTACGTGCTGCCGGGGGCGCGGGTGCTCATCCACCAGCCGTCGTTCGCCGAGGCGGTGGAGGGGCAGGCGAGCGACCTGGAGATTTACGCGCGGGAGCTGCTGCGGCATCGCGCGCTGCTGGAGGAACTGCTCGCCAAGCACTCAAGCACGCCGATCGAGCAGATCCGCCAGGACATCGAGCGCGACAAGATCCTCGACGCCGAGCAGGCCATCGCGTACGGGCTGGCCGACCGGATGACCGAGAGCCGCAAGGGTACGAGCACACCGCGCTACGGGAGGTGACGGATCGTGCTGCCGCCCGAGCTGCCGCCGCTGCCCGCGCTCACGCGCGCGGAGGCGGAGGTGATCGACCGCTATCTGGACGCCGTCGACCAGTTGGGCCGGATCAACCCGGCGCGCGGCACGGACACGTACGCGGGCTTGCGCGCCGCGCAGGCGCTCGTGCGCACCGCGGTCGGACTGCGGGACGCCCTGGCGCTGATGCACGAGCGGCGCGAGACGCAGATCCACGCGGCGACGATGGCGCGGGCGCTGCGGGTGCTCGACGGGGAGCGGCGCACCCGGCTGGTGGCGGTGCCCCCGGGGCCGCAGGAGCCCGACGGGGCACCGTGACGGGCGGCGGGGGCGGGTGGCGTACGGCCGGATAGGTTGGCCGCGTTCCGCCCGCCGCGCTTCGAGGAGCGAGCCGCCATGTGTCCGCAGCCCGTTGATCCCGTGTCCCCGACGACGCCCGGATACGGCACCGGCGGGCCGGACGGCGGCCGGCTCGCCGCGCTGCTGGCCGCGGCCGCCCGCGGCGACTTCCCGCCGCCGGACGGCGCGGTCACCGTGCTCCCGCAGCCGTCGCCCCGGGACGCGGGCGTCCTCGCCCTCACCGGCGGCCACGTCGTCTTCGCCGACGCCGACCCGGCGTGGATACGCGGCCTGCTGCCCGCCGGCGATCTGTCCGCCCCGCTCAACCCGCCGTTCCTCGGCGCCCTCACCGCCCGCCTCGGCCGCACCGTGAACAACATCGACGCCCTGCTGGTCGCCGACCCCCTGCCCGGCCCGCCGCCGCTGCCGCTCGCGGCCGACGCCGACGGCACCCACCCCCGGCTGCGCCGCGCCCTGCGCTACCGCGACGGCGTACGCGCCTGGACCGTTCCCGGCGCCACCGTACTCCTGGGCCGCGGCGTCGCCGGGCGCTTTGAGGCCGCCGTGGAGGTCGAGCCGGGCGCTCAGGGGCGCGGGCTGGGGCGGCGGCTGGCGACGGCGGCCCGGCATCTGGTGCCGCCGGGCGAGCCGCTGTGGGCGCAGGTGGCGCCGGGCAACGCGGCGAGCGTACGGGCGTTCCTGGCCGCGGGGTTCCGGCCGGTGGGCGCGGAGGCGCTGCTGGTGGTAGACGAGGATTAGAACCGGCGGACAGGGCAACCGGGAAGGGCATGGACCGAGACCGTAACGAGGACGAGCACGGCACGGCGGCGCCTGTTGCGCGGGCGGCGGATTCCACGGCACCCGCGGAGTACGCGCGCCGTGAGACCGCGCTGGAACGGGACGATCGCAACTTCGTGGAGCTGCTCCAGGAGCTGCGGGTGACGCAGACGGGCGTACAGATCCTGTTCGCTTTCCTGCTGACCCTCGCCTTCACCCAGCGCTTCACCGAACTGGACGCGCTGCAGCGCGGGACGTACGTGACGACCCTGCTGCTCTCCGTGGCCGCGGCGGTGCTGTTCACCGCACCCGCGGCCGTGCACCGGGGGCTGTTCCGGCGCCGGGCGAAGCGCCGCATCGTCGACGTCTCCTCGCGGCTGGCCGCAGCGGGGCTGGGCGTGCTGGCGCTCGCGCTGACCGGGGCCGTGCTGCTCGTGGTGGACGTCGTCCTGGGGCGCGCGGCCGGTGTCGCGGCGGGCGCGTCGGTCCTGGTCTTCACCGCGGTCCTGTGGGCGGCGCTGCCGTGGGGCCTGAGCAGGAGCCTCACGGCGCGCGCGGCGAGACAGGACCGCGGGCAGGGCTGACGAAGGAGTCACAGCGTGCCGGGGTCGGTGTTCGCGCCGCAGAGCACGACGGCCACCCGCTCCCCCGCCCGCGGCTTGTACGCGCCCGTGGTCAGCGCCGCGAGCGCGGTACCCGCGGCGTGCTCGACGACGAGCCGGTGCTCGTCCCACAGCCGCCGCCGGGCCGCGGCGATGTCGGCGTCGGCGACGAGCACCGAGGTGCTGCCCGGCCGCTGCGCCCAGGCCAGCGCGTCGCCCGACGCACGGGAGGCGCCCAGGGAGTCCGCGGCGAGGGAGTCGACCGGGACGTCCACGACCTCCCCGGCCGCCAGCGCGGCGTTGAGGGCGCGGCAGTTCTCCGGCTCGACGGCGACGACGCCGATCCCCTGCTGCGCGGCGGCCGCCGCGACGCCCGCGTACAGCCCACCGCCGCCGACCGCGACGATGACGGTGTCGACGCCGCCGGCCACCGCGGCGGCGATCTCAGGCAGCAGCGTCCCGGCGCCGGCGGAGATCAGCGGGTGGTCGTACGCGTGCGAGACGAGCGCGCCGGTCTCCGCGGCCATCGCGCGCGACGCGGCCAGTGCCTCGCCGTACGTGCGGCCCGTCAGCCGTACGTCGGCGCCGAGGCCGCGTAGCCGCTCGACCTTGAACTCCGGCGCGGTGGCGGGCAGGAAGACGTGCGCGGGAACGCCGTGGCGGGCGGCGGCCCAGGCACAGGCGAGGCCGGCGTTGCCGCCGGAGGCGATGAGCACGCCGGCGTCCGGCATGGTGCCCGCGGCTGCGTGTGCGGCGGTGAAGTTCAGGGCGCCGCGCGCCTTGAAGGAGCCGGTGTGCTGAAGGAATTCGAGCGCGAACCACACCTCGGCGTCCGGAACCACCTCGGCGCCCGCCGGCGCGACGGCGACCGGGCGGACCCCTCCCGCGATGCGCTGGGCGGCGGCGTGGACGTCCTCGTGGCTGAGGGGCTGGTCGGTCATGTCTCCAGGGTGGACCAGCGCGGTGCGCCGGGGTGGCCCGGGGCCGTGTGCGTCAGGCCACAGGGGCGGGCCGCCAGGGCAGGGTGATCCACACCGTCTTGCCGCCGTCGTCCGTCGGGGTCACGGACAGCCGGCCGCCGGACTCCGCGACGAGGCACCGGATGATGACCATGCCGCGCCCGTTGTCCTGCTGGACGGCGGCCGGCAGCCGGCGCGGCCGGCGCGGGTGGCTGTCGCTGACACCGACGCGCAACTGCCCGCGTACGAGCATCATCCGGACGGTGAATGTCGGCGACAGCCCGAGGGTGTGCTGGACGGCGTTCGTGGCCAGCTCGGAGACGACGAGGCGGACGGTGTCCGTCGCATCCGCGCCTTCCGGGACTCCCCATTTCCCGAGAATGTCAGTGACATATTTACGCGCCTGCGTGACCGAAGCAGCCTCACTCGGCAACGTGACGGAAGCTTCCTGCTGGTCTGCCATTGCGACGCCGTCCCTTTCGCACGCGTGTGCCGGACTCCGACGCGTGCCCGGTGAAGTCGAGGACCGCTTCAGGTTGTTGTTCGCGCCACGGTGCCATCGATCGTGCCCGGCGCGCGAGCCCTCCACCAAGTTATGCATATATCTGTCGCTCGAAGCGGTGAACTCTGCCGCGAGAGACTGTATTTGGGCGGCACACTGGCCAGTTGTCACGCGTTCGGCCGAGCGGGCCGGGAGGGGCGTCATGCGCAATGAGCCGGCGGTACGCCGCGCCAAGCTGGGCGCGGAGCTGCGCAGGCTGCGCGGCAGAGCCGGGCTGACCAGCGGGAAGGCGGCGGAACTGGTCGGCTGGCACCAGTCGAAGATCAGCCGGATAGAGACCGGCACGTCGGCGGCCAAGGCCGCGGACGTCGCCCGGCTGCTCGACGCCTACGGCGTCACGGAGCCCGAGCTGCGCACGCTGCTGGAGACGCTGGCCACGGCGCCGCGCGGCGGTCGTGAGAACCACTGGTGGAGCGAGTACCGCGAGCTGCTGCCGCCCGCGTACCGGGACTTCATCAGCCTGGAGACGGAGGCGTCCGCGGTGCGCACGCTGGAGACGTCGGTGGTCCCGGGGCTGCTGCAGACGCGTCGGTACGCGCTGGCGGTGACCCGGGCGGCCATCGCGGACGCGGCGCCACGGGAGGTGGAGTCGCTGGTGGAGGTCCGGATAGCCCGGCAGGCGGTGCTGCGTGCAGCGCACCCGCCGCACCTGCACGCGGTGCTCGACGAGGCGGTGCTGCGGCGGCACGTGGGCGGGCCGGGGGTGATGGCGGAGCAGTTGCGGCACTTGCGGCGGATGGGGGCGCTTCCGCACGTACGCGTCCAGATCCTGCCCTTTTCCGCCGGCGAGCACGTGGGCCTCACCGGACCTTTCGTTATCTTCTCTTATTCGCGCAGTTCTGATCTCGATGTGGTCGTTGTCGACCATTTGATGAGTAGCCTTCACCTCGAAAGGAAAGAAGACTTACGGGCGTATGAGACCGCCTTTGCTTCGCTGCAGGCAAGCGCCCTTTCGCACGAGGAGTCCCTGTCGTTCATAGCCGCGCTCGCCGCGGGCGCAAAGGAGGCACCATGACCGCAATGCCTCGGTACGTCTCCTCCAGTACGGCACTCGACGACCTCCGCTGGCGGCGCAGTTCGCACAGTACGGGGGCGAACAACTGCGTCGAGGCCGCCTATCCCGTGGGACCGGAATCCGCCGGGCTGCTCGCCGTACGGGACTCCACCCAGGTGGAAGGGCCGGCGCTGCTGTTCCGCCCCGAGGCGTGGCGGGCGTTCGTGTCGGCGGTCAAGGCCGGCGAGTTCGCCGGGAGTCCGCGGGTCGCGCTCGCCTAGCGCGCGGGCTCCGCGCGCTCCGGGGCGTGGGCCGGGGGCGCGGCGCGTACGACCGTCGCGGTCGCGATGGCCACCTGGTCTTCCGTGAGGTCCGCACGGGCGGTCAGGCGCAGCCGCGAGATGCCGTCGGGGACCGACGGGGGGCGGAAGCAGCCGACCGCCACGCCCGCCTCTCGGCACGCCGCCGCCCACGCCACGGCCGCCTCGGGCGCCGGGGCCCGTACCGACACCACCGCGGCGTCGGGGCGCACGGCCGTCAGCCCGGCGGCCGTCAGCCCGCCGTACAGCGCCGCCGCCGCCCCCCGCGCCGCCGCGGCCCGCCCCGGCTCGCGGCGCAGGAGGCGCAGCGCGGCGAGCGCGGCGCCCGCCGCGGCGGGGGCGAGGCCGGTGTCGAAGATGAACGTGCGGGCGGTGTTGACCAGGTGCTCGATCACCCGCGCGGGACCCAGCACCGCGCCGCCCTGGCTGCCCAGCGCCTTGGACAGCGTGACGGTGGCGACGACGTCGGCCGCACCCGCCAGGCCGGCCGCGTGCAGCGTGCCGCGCCCGCCGGGCCCGAGGACGCCGAGCCCGTGGGCGTCGTCCACCAGCAGCCCGGCCCCGTACGGGCGGCAGACCGCCGCAAGCGCGGCCAGGTCCGCGGCGTCGCCGTCGACGGAGAAGACCCCGTCGGAGACGGCCAGCGCGCGCCCGGCGAAGCCGGCGAGCGCCTTGGCGACCGCGTCGGTGTCGGCGTGCGGAACGACGGCGACATCGGCCCGGGAGAGCCGGCAGCCGTCGATGAGCGAGGCATGGTTGCCCGCGTCCGAGATCACCAGGGTGCCGCGGTCACTCAAAGCGGTGACGGCGGCGAGGTTTGCCGCGTAACCCGAGGAGAAGACGAGCGCGGCCTCGAAGCCGCAGAAGGCGGCGAGTTCGGCCTCCAGTTCCGCGTGCAGCACGGTGGTGCCGCTGACGAGCCGGGAGCCGGTCGCGCCGGCGCCCCACCGGCGGGCGGCGGCGGCCGCGGCGGCGGTGACCTCGGGGTGGCGGGCGAGGCCGAGGTAGTCGTTGCCGCACAGGTCGAGCAGCCGGGCGTCATGCGCGCGGGGGCGCAGGGCGCGTACGAGACCGGCGCGCCGCCGCTCCTCGGCCTGCGCGTCGATCCAGTCGAAGGCGTGACGGGGCATGCGGTTCCTCGGCTCGGCGGGCTGTTTCTGCACCGTAGTGCGCGTGGGGGCGCGCGGCGGTGTGGCGATGAGCACAGAAGACGGGGGCGGCCGTTGTGCGGTACCCCATTGGCCCGGGCCGGTGCGGTGGGCGAGGATCGGCGCCATGGACCTGCTTTCGACGCTGGTGGACAAGGGGCTGCGGCGCGAGGCGCCCACCCGTGACGAGGCGCTGGCCGTCCTGCGCACTCCGGACGAGGACGTGCTCGACGTCGTCGCCGCGGCCGGGAAGGTGCGCCGGGAGTTCTTCGGCCGCCGGGTGAAGCTCAACTACCTGGTCAACCTCAAGTCGGGGCTGTGCCCCGAGGACTGTTCGTACTGCTCGCAGCGGCTGGGTTCCGAGGCGGGGATCCTCAAGTACACCTGGCTGAAGGCCGACCAGGCGGCCGAGGCCGCGGCGGCCGGGGTGGCGGGCGGCGCCAAGCGGGTCTGCCTGGTCGCCAGCGGGCGCGGGCCCACGGACCGGGACGTCGACCGGGTCTCGGAGACCATCGCCGCCATCAAGGAGCAGAACGGTGACGTGGAGGTGTGCGCCTGCCTCGGACTGCTCTCCGACGGCCAGGCGGAGCGGCTGAAGTCGGCCGGGGCGGACGCGTACAACCACAACCTCAACACCTCCGAGGCGACGTACGCGGACATCTGCACCACGCACGGCTACGAGGACCGGGTGCAGACCGTGCAGCAGGCGCAGGCGGCCGGGATGTCGGCGTGCTCCGGGCTGATCGCGGGGATGGGCGAGAGCGACGAGGACCTGGTGGACGTGGTCTTCGCGCTCCGCGCGCTGGACCCGGACTCGGTGCCGGTGAACTTCCTGATCCCGTTCGAGGGCACGCCACTGGCCGGGGAGTGGGATCTCACCCCGCAGCGCTGTCTGAAGATCCTCGCCATGGTGCGATTCGTATGTCCGGACGTGGAGGTGCGGCTGGCGGGCGGCCGGGAGATCCATCTGCGGGCGCTCCAGCCGCTGGCGCTGCACCTGGCCAACTCGGTGTTCCTGGGCGACTACCTGACCAGCGAGGGGCAGGCGGGCAAGGCGGACCTGGAGATGATCGCAGACGCCGGGTTCGAGGTGGAGGAGGCGGGGAGGACGACGCTGCCGCCGCACCGGGCGGCGCACGGGCCGGCTCCGGAGGACGGACCCGCTCGCGGCCTGGCGCCGGCGGACGAGCCGCGGCAGGAGGCACGGGCGGACCTCGTGGCCGTACGCCGCCGGGGGGCCGGCACGGAACTGCCGCCCAATGCCTGAGCCGTTGCCGCCGCGGCGGCTCCTCGACCTCGACCGCGAGCACGTCTGGCACCCCTACGGACCCATGCCCGGCCGGCAGGAGCCGCTGGTCGTCGACTCCGCCGAGGGCGTACGCCTGCGGCTGGCGGAGCCGGCGTGGGGCGTGGACGAACTGGTCGACGGGATGTCGTCGTGGTGGTCGGCCGTCCACGGCTACCGCCACCCGGCGCTCGACGCCGCCGCCCGCGGGCAGTTGGAGCGGATGAGCCACGTGATGTTCGGCGGGCTCACCCACGAGCCGGCGGTGCGGCTCGCGACGCGGCTGGTGGAGGTCACGCCGGAGCCGCTGCGGCACGTGTTCCTCAGCGACTCGGGCTCGGTGTCGGTCGAGGTCGCGGTCAAGATGTGCCTGCAGTACTGGCGTTCGCGCGG
The DNA here is from genome assembly GCF_039871555.1 of Streptomyces sp. B5E4. NCBI lineage: Bacteria > Bacillati > Actinomycetota > Actinomycetes > Kitasatosporales > Streptomycetaceae > Streptomyces > Streptomyces sp. B5E4. The sequence goes on along the minus strand of NZ_JBDPMI010000002.1, from coordinate 519,568 downwards.
CCGGCCGGACAAGCGCAGGCTGATGACCTGGCGCGGCGGCTACCACGGGGACACCTGGCAGCCGATGTCGGTCTGCGACCCGGACGGCGGCATGCACGACCTGTGGTCGGGCGTGCTGCCGCGGCAGTTGTTCGCCGGAGTGCCGCCCGCGGGCTTCGACGCACCGGTGGACGGGGCGTACGAGCGTGAGCTGCGCGACCTGGTGGCGCGGCACGCGGACGAGCTGGCCGCGGTGATCGTCGAGCCGGTCGTACAGGGCGCGGGCGGGATGCGCTTCACCGCACCCGGCTATCTGCGGGTGCTGCGCGAGGCGTGCGACGCACACGGCGTACTGCTGGTGTTCGACGAGATCGCCACCGGCTTCGGCCGCACCGGCGCGTTCTTCGCCTCGGACCACGCGGGCGTCACCCCGGATGTGATGTGCGTCGGCAAGGCGCTGACCGGCGGCTATCTGTCGATGGCCGCGACGCTGTGCACCCCCGGGGTCGCCGAGGGCATCTCGCGGGGCGAGGTTCCGGTGCTCGCCCACGGCCCGACGTTCATGGGCAACCCGCTGGCCTCCGCCGTCGCCCTGGCCTCGCTCGACCTGCTGGCGGACGACGGCTGGCGGCAGGACGTCAAACGCATCGAGGGCGGGCTGCAGGAAGGGCTGGCCGAGGCGGCGGAGCTGCCGGGTGTGGCGGACGTACGGGTGCTGGGCGCCATCGGCGTCGTACAGCTCGACCACGACGTCGACATGGCCGCCGCCACCCGGGCCGCGGTCGGGGCGGGGGTGTGGCTGCGCCCGTTCCGGGACCTGATCTACACCATGCCGCCGTACGTGACGGGAGACGCCGACATCGCCCGGATCTGCGCCGCCGTATGCGCCGCGGCGGCGGCCGGCTGACGGGCGGGGGGCGACGCGATGGGCAGCGTGCTCGTGGTCACCGGCACCTCGACCGGTGTGGGCAAGACGGTCGTCACCGCCGCCGTGGCCGCCGCGGCGCTGGCGCGGGACCGGTCGGTGGCCGTGCTCAAGCCGGCGCAGACCGGCGTGGCGGCGGGCGAGCCCGGGGACGCCGACGAGGCGGCGCGCCTCGTCCCGGGCATACGGGCCGTGGAGCTGGCCCGCTTCCCCGAGCCGCTGGCCCCGGCGACGGCCGCCCGCCGCGCGGGGCTGCCGCCGCTGACGGCGGCGGACGCGGCGGGGATGGTGGAGAAGCTGGGGCACCACTACGACCTGGTGCTGGTGGAGGGCGCGGGCGGGCTACTGGTGCGGCTGGACGACGCGGGCGGCACGCTGGCGGAAGTGGCGCGGCTGGTGGCGGCCCCGGTGCTGGTCGTGGCCGCCGCCGGACTCGGCACGCTGAACGCCACCGAGCTGACCACGGAGGCGCTGCGCCGCCGCGGTCTGGCGTGCCCGGGTGCGGTGGTGGGCAGTTGGCCGGCGGCGCCGGACCTGGCGGCCCGGTGCAACCTGGTGGACCTGCCGGCCACGGCGCGGGTGCCGCTGCTGGGCGCGGTGCCTGAGGGCGCCGGCGGGTACGGCCCGGAGGCATTCGGCGCCGCCGCCCGGGGATGGTTGGCGCCGGCGCTCGGCGGGCACTGGGACGCGGACGACTTCCGCGCCCGGCAGGCCCCTGGCGGGTCCGGGAGGGGACAATCGCACTGACCCCGCACGCCAGGAGGCAGACATGCCCTCACCGACGCGCGCCACGCAGGACGCCGTGTACCACCCGTACTTCGCGCGCTTCTACGCCCGCCTCAGCGTCGCCGCCGACGAGCACGGCGAGGTCGCCGAGCTGCGCAAGGAGCTGCTGACCGGGCTGTCCGGCCGGGTGGTCGAGATCGGCGCGGGCAACGGGCTGAACTTCGCGCACTACCCGCCCGCGGTGTCCGAGGTGGTCGCGATCGAGCCGGAGCGGCACCTGCGCCAGCTCGCCGCGGAGGCGGCGCTGCGCGCGGACGCACGGGTGGACGTGCTGCCGGGAACGGCGGAGGAGCTGCCGGTCGAGAGCGGGTCGTGCGACGCCGCCGTCGCCTCGCTGGTGCTCTGCTCGGTCGCGGACGTGCCGCGGGCGCTCGACGAGCTGCGCCGGGTGCTGCGGCCGGGTGGCGAGCTGCGCTTCTACGAGCACGGGCGGGCCGACGGGCCGGTGATGCGGGCGGTGCAGCGGGCGGCGGACCGCACGGTGTGGCCGCTGCTGCTCGGCGGCTGCCACTCCGGCCGCGACGTGCTCGGCGAGCTGACCGCCGCCGGGTTCACGCTCGGCCCGTACCGGCGGCTGCGGATGCCGGAGAAAGGGCCGCCGACCCCGGCCTCGTACCACGTCCTGGGCACCGCGCTCCGCGGCTGACGGCCGCTGCTCCGCACACAGGAGAGGGCGGTCCTCCCGCGGGAGTAGTGGGTTATCCACAGGTGCCACCCGGGAGGGATGCGCGGGATTCGGCGGCGGCCTAGTCTCGCTGGCAGGCGGCGCACATCCGATCGATCGCGCAGCCTTGCAGCACGTCCCCGCCGGGCACCCACGGCGTACGGCGGGGAGACAGGAACGCGCACCCGGCGCCCGGCTCACAGCCCGATGGGGGAACGGCATTGTCCACACCGGCGGCACTCGACAGACGCGAAGCGGGACCGCCCGCCGGGGTCGCGGCCCGCGCCGGCGGGCTGACGAAGACGTACGGCAGCGGCGAGACGGCGGTCGTGGCACTGGACGCGGTGGACGTGGAGATCCACCGCGCCCGCTTCACCGCGGTCATGGGTCCGTCCGGCTCCGGCAAGTCCACGCTGATGCACTGTCTCGCGGGGCTCGACACGGTGTCCTCCGGACGGGTCTGGCTGGGCGACGAGGAGATCACCGGGCTCGGCGAGCGGGAGCTGACCCGGCTGCGCCGCGACCGGATCGGGTTCATGTTCCAGTCGTTCAACCTGCTGCCCACGCTGAACGCCCTGGAGAACATCACGCTGCCGATGGACATCGCTGGCCGTAAGCCCGACCCCGAGTGGCTGGACCGGGTGATCGACACGCTGGGCCTGCGCGACCGGCTCGACCACCGGCCCTCGCAGCTCTCCGGCGGCCAGCAGCAGCGGGTGGCGTGCGCGCGGGCCCTGGCCTCCCGGCCCGAACTGATCTTCGCCGACGAGCCGACGGGCAACCTCGACTCGCGCTCCGGCCACGAGGTGCTGGGCTTCCTCAGGGAAGCGGTGGACCAGCTGGCGCAGACGGTGGTGATGGTGACCCACGACCCGGGCGCCGCCGCCCACTCCGACCTGGTGCTCTTCCTTGCCGACGGGCGGATCGTGGACGAGATGCCGCAGCCGACGGCCGAGGCGGTGCTGGAGCGCATGAAGCGCTTCGACGGGATCAGGAAGAGCTGAGGCGGGCGTGCTCAAGGCGACTTTGCGCAGCTTCTTCGCGCACAAGGGGCGGATGCTGCTCTCGGCTCTGGCCGTGCTGCTGTCGGTGGCGTTCGTCTCCGGCAGCCTCATCTTCTCCGACACCGTCAGCCGTACCTTCGACCGGCTCTTCGCCTCCACGGCCGCCGACGTCGCGGTCTCGCCGAAGGAGGCGTTCGAGCAGAACCGCGGATTCGGCTCGGGGCTGGTGCCGACGCTGCCCGCGTCGGTCGCCGATGACGTGGCGAAGGTGCCGGGGGTGCAGGACGTCCACCTCGACGTCGAGGTGGAGAACCTCACCGTCACCGACGCGGAGAACGAGCCGATCGGCCGGACCACGGGACCCCCGACGATCGCCACCAACTGGTACGTCAGCGATCGCAGCCCAGTGGAGCTGTCGGACGGCCGCGAGCCGGCCGGAGCGGGTGAGGCGTTGCTCGACAAGGACACCGCCGACCGCAAGAACGTCGAGATCGGCGACAAGCTCCACGTCCTCGCGCAGCCCGGCACGTTCGAGGTCGAGGTCGTCGGCTTCGCGAAGTTCACCACCACCAACCCGGGCGCTTCGGTGGTCTATCTCGACACGGCGGCCGCGCAGCGCCAGTTGCTCGACAACCCGGAGCTCAAGGACGGGGAGGCCGCGGGCGCGGCGCAGGCCACGTCGGTCTCCGTGGACGCGGCGCCGGGGGTGCCGGACGCCGAACTGAAGAAGCGCATCAAGGCGGCGCTCGACGGGAACTACGCCGTGCAGACCGCCGACGAGCAGGCGAAGTCGGCGGCGGAGGAGCTGGGCACGTTCCTCGACATCATCAAGTACGTGATGCTCGGCTTCGCCGGGATCGCCGTGCTGGTCGGCATCTTCCTGATCGTCAACACGTTCTCCATGCTCATCGCGCAGCGCACCCGCGAGCTGGGGCTCATGCGCGCGCTGGGCGCGGACCGGCGGCAGGTGCGCCGGTCGGTGCTCACCGAGGCGTTGCTGCTCGGGCTGGCGGGCTCCACGCTCGGGCTGCTCAGCGGCATCGGCCTGGCCCTCGGGCTCATCGAGACGATGGGCCTGCTGGGGATGAACCTGGACGCGGCCGAGATGGTCGTGAGCTGGGTCACGCCGGTCTTCGCGTACGCGGTGGGCGTGGGCGTCACCTTCGTCGCGGCGTATCTGCCCGCCCGCCGCGCGGCGCGGGTCTCCCCCATGGCGGCGCTCGCCGACCTGGAGATCGCGGAGGTCGGCCGGCCGATGCGGGTGCGGGCGGTGCTCGGCTCGGTCCTCGGGGTCGTCGGGGCGGTGTCGTTCTTCTTCTGCGCCACGGCGGACCGGACCCGGGACTCCGCGGTGTACCTGGTGGGCGGCGTGGTGCTGACGATGCTCGCCGTGGTCGCGGCCGGGCCGCTGCTGGTGCGGCCGGTGATCCGGGTGCTGGGCGGCTGGTTCCCGCGGATCTTCGGCTCCGTCGGCGCCCTCAGCCAGCGCAACGCGCTGCGCAACCCGAGGCGCACCGGAGCCACGGCCGTGGCGCTGATGGTGGGCCTGGCCCTGGTCGGCGGCATGTCGGTGGCCGCCGCGTCGATGACGAAGTCCTTCGACGAGGAGATCGACCGGACGCTGGGCGCCGACTTCCTCGTGCAGAGCGACAGCTTCGGCCCGTTCCCCCGCGAGGTCACCGAGCGGGTCCAGAGCGCGGACGGGGTGGGCCTCGTCGTCCGCCAGCGGTTCGCGCCGCTGCGGGTGACGCTGCCCGACGGCGAGAAGACCAGCACCAGCGCCGGCGCCTTCGACAAGGAGCTGGACCAGGTCAGCCGGCTGGAGTACGCGGAGGGGAGCACCGGCGCCGCGCTCGCGCCCGGGCACGTGGGCCTGCAGCGGCAGTTCGCGCGCGACCACGGCATCCGTATGGGCAGCACGCTCCCCGTCGAGTTCCCCAACGGCAAGAAGGCGGAGCTGACCGTCGGGGCGCTCACCAAGCAGGAGACCAGCGGCGGGTTCGGTGCGGCGGGTGGCTTCTTCCTGGGCATGGAGACCCTGGAGGAGTACCTGCCCGGCGGCCAGGAGGCGGTCGTCTTCGTCAACGCGGCGAGCGGCACCGACGTCGACAAGCTGCGCGCGTCGCTGGAGAGCGGGCTCGAAGCCTTCCCGCAGGTGAAGGTGCGCGACCAGGCGGACTTCAAGGAGCTGATCCGGGAGCAGATCATCGTGCTGCTCTATCTGGTCTTCGCGCTGCTGGGGCTGGCGATCGTCATCGCGGTGCTGGGCGTGGTGAACACGCTGGCGCTGTCGGTGGTGGAGCGGACCCGGGAGATAGGCATGCTGCGGGCCATCGGGCTGTCCAGACGCCAGACGCGCCGGATGATCCGGCTGGAGTCCGTCGTGATCGCCGTGTTCGGCGCGCTGCTCGGCCTGGTGCTGGGGCTGGCGTGGGGCGCGGGGGTGCACGAGGTGCTGGCGCTGGAGGGCATGCGCGCATTCGCCATCGACTGGACGGTGCAGCTCGCCGTGGTGATCGGGTCGGTGCTGGTCGGACTGCTGGCCGCCCTGCTGCCGGCCCTGCGGGCCTCCCGGCTCAACGTCCTGGCGGCCATCGCGCACGAGTGACCGCGGCCCCCCGCCGGGTGCGGTCGTACGGGCCCGGCGGGGCGCGCGGCCGTACGCGTCCGACCGGACGGACGGCCCGTCGAGGACCGGCCCGCCGGGCGGCCGTGTCCGGGCGTGTGCCGAATCGGGTCGACGCGGGCGGGCCCCCGGTGATGGGATGCCGGGCATGGACGATCTCCACATCCGGGCCGCGGAGCCCGCGGACGTACCGGCGGTGCTCGCGTTCTGGAAGGCGGCGGCGGAGGGCACGTCGGTCAGCGACGACGAGGCGGGCGTCACCGGGCTGCTGGAGCGCGACCCGGGCGCGCTGCTGCTGGCCGAGCGCGGCGGGGAGCTGGCGGGCACCGTCATCGCCGGGTTCGACGGCTGGCGCTGCCATCTGTACCGGCTCGCCGTGCACCCCGGCCACCGGCGCCGTGGCGTCGGTACGGCGCTGCTGGCCGCGGCGGAGCGGCGGTTCGCCGCCTTCGGCGGCCGGCGCGCGGACGCGATGGTGCTGAACCGCAACGAGCGGGCGCACCACGCCTGGCAGGCCGGGGGCTACGTCCGCCAGGAGCAGTGGAGCCGCTGGGTCAAGCCGCTTGCCGCCGGCTGACCGCGGTCGCCGCGCGACCGCCGCGACCCTGCGTGATCATGAGACGGAGGTGACCCGATGACCGAGGTGCTGCTGCTGGTCCTGGCCCTGGCGCTCTGCCTGGCCTGCGGCCTGTTCGTGGCGGCCGAGTTCTCGCTGACGACCGTGGAGCGAGCCGAGCTGGAACGGGCCGTGGACCGCGGCGAGCGGGGCGCGGCCGGTGCGCTGCAGGCCGTACGGAGCCTCACCTTCCAGCTCTCCGGCGCCCAGCTCGGCATCACCGTCACCAACCTGGTCGTCGGCATGCTCGCCGAGCCGTCCGTCGCCTCCCTGCTCCACAGCCCGCTGCGCGCGGCGGGCGTACCGGACTCGGCCACGTCCAGCGTCGCCCTCGTGCTGGGCACGGCGCTGTCGACCGTCGTGCTCATGGTCGTCGGCGAGCTCGTGCCCAAGAACTGGGCCATCTCCCGCCCGCTGGCCATGGCCAAGCGCGTCGCGGCCTTCCAGCGCACGTTCAGCGGCGTCTTCCGCCCCTTCATCGGCCACCTGAACAACACCGCCAACCGGGTGCTGCGGCTGATGGGCCTGGAGCCGGCCGAGGAGCTGGCCTCGGCGCGCAGCCCGCAGGAACTCGCCGCGCTGGCCCGGCACTCGGCGAAGAAGGGCTCGCTGGAGGCCGACACCGCCGAGCTGTTCGTCCGGACGCTGGGGCTCGCGGATCTGACGGCGGAGAACGTGATGACGCCCCGGATGCAGGTCGTCGCGCTGGAGGCGGACGCCACCGTCGGGGACGTGGTCGACGCCTCCCGCGCCACCGGCCTGTCCCGCTTCCCCGTCTACCGCGGCAGCCTGGACACCGTCCTGGGCTACGTGCACGTCAAGGACGTCCTCGGCATCCCCGCCGACCGCCGCGCCCACCACCCGCTGACCCGGCTGCTGCGCGAGCCGGTGCTGGTGCCCGAGACGCTGTCCGTCGATCATCTGATGGACCGGCTGACGGAGAAGCGCACCATGGCGGTCGTGATCGACGAGTACGGCGGCACGGCAGGTGTGGTCACCATGGAGGACGTCGTGGAGGAGGTCATCGGCCAGGTGCGGGACGAGCACGACCCGCTGGAGACGCCCGACCTGCTGCGCAGCGGCGCGGACCCTGACGGCCGGATGCTCTTCGACGCCGACGGCGGGGTGCGCCCCGACCAGCTCGCGGAGATCGGCCTGCGGGTGCCGGAGGGCCCGTACGAGACGCTGGCCGGGCTGGTCGCGACCGAGCTGGGCCGCATCCCCGTCGACGGGGACGCGCTGGACGTCGGGGGCTGGCGGCTGGACGTGGTGGACGCGGCCGGGCGCCGCGCGGCGCGCGTGCTGCTGCACGCCCCGCCACCGGGCGCCGAGCCCGACGACGGCGAGGACGAGGGCACCGGCGGCGCGGACGGCAGCGGCAGCCGTACGGCCGACGGCAGGGGGGAGCCCGGATGACCGCCGTCCAGTTGATCGTCGGCCTGCTGACGCTCGTGCTCAACGCCTTCTTCGTGGGTGCGGAGTTCGCGCTCATCTCGGTGCGGCGCAGCCAGATCGAGCCGTACGCCCAGGAGGGCGACCGCCGGGCGCGCCGCGTGATCTGGGGCCTGGAGCACGTCTCCACGCTGATGGCGTCGGCCCAGCTCGGCATCACGCTGTGCACGCTGGTCCTCGGCGTCGTCGCCGAGCCGGCCATCGCGCATCTGCTGGAGCCGCTGTTCAACGCGGTGGGGGTGCCGCACGGGCTGGTGCACCCGATCTCGTTCGCGATCGCGCTGACCGTGGCGACGTATCTGCACATGCTGCTCGGCGAGATGGTGCCGAAGAACGTGGCGCTGGCCGACCCGGTGCGCTCCGCGCTGCTGCTCGGCCCGCCGCTGGTCGCGCTCACCCGCGCGCTGCGCCCCGTCGTCTTCACCGTCAACGCCTTCGCCAACGCGCTGCTCCGGCTGCTGCGCGTGCAGACCCGCGACGAGGTCGCCGCGTCGTTCTCCGACGCCGACCTGGCCCGCATGGTCGCGGACTCCGCGGAGGCCGCGCTGCTCGACGACCGCTCCGCCGAGCGGCTGCGCGACACGCTGGAGCTGGGCCGCCGCCCCGTGGGTGACGTGGTGGTGCCCACGGGCCACGTGGTCACCGCGCCCGTCGGCGTCACGCCTGAGGCGCTGGAGGCCCTGGCCGTCGGCTCCGGCTTCTCCCGCTTCCCGGTGGTGGACGACAGCGGCAGGATCCTCGGCTATCTGCACGTCAAGGACGCCCTCGGCGCCGCCGACCGCGAGGCGCCGTTCCCGCGTACGGCCATGCGCCGCATCGCCCGGGTGCGCGCGGGCGCGCCGCTGGACGACGTGCTGACCGCCATGCGCCGCAGCCGCACCCACCTGGCCGCGGTCACCGGCGAGGAGGGCCGGGTGACGGGGCTGGTGACCATGGAGGACGTGCTCCGCGAGCTGGTCGGCCGGGAGTCGTGACCTGCGGCACGGGCGCCGGCGGGGACGCCGGCGGCGGCGGGTAGGATCGGCGGACGTGAATGCCCGTTACACCAGTTTCGTGGCGGTCGGCGACTCCTTCACGGAAGGCATGTCCGACCTGCAGCCCGACGGCTCCTACCGCGGCTGGGCGGACCTGCTCGCGGCCCGCTTCGCGGCGGCGCAGCCCGCCTTCCGGTACGCGAACCTGGCCGTCCGCGGCAAGCTCATCCGCCAGATCCTCGACGAGCAGGTCGACCGGGCCGCCGCCATGGAGGCCGACGTCATCACCCTCGTCGGCGGCCTCAACGACGCCATCCGGCCGCGCTGCGACATGGACCGGGTGTGCGACGTGCTCGAAGAGGCGGTGGCGCGGCTGGCGCCGAGCTGCAAACAGCTCGTGCTGATGCGCAGCCCGGGGCGCGACGGCCGGGTGCTGGAGCGGTTCAGGCCGCGGATGGAGCAGCTTTTCGCGCACGTCGACGACCTCGCCGCACGGCACGGCGCGCTGGTCGTCGACCTCTACGGCGCCGACGTGCTCCGCGACGTACGGATGTGGGACGACGACCGGCTGCACCTGACGCCCGAGGGTCACCGCCGGGTCGGCGAGGCCGTGTGGCAGACGCTCGGCGGCCCTCCCGCGTACGACTGGACCGGCCCGCTGCCGCCGGCGGCGGCGCAGCCGCCGTGGCTCACCCGCCGGACCGCGGACGCCCGCTTCGCCCGTACCCACCTGCTGCCGTGGGTGCACCGCCGGCTCACCGGCCGCTCCTCCGGCGACGGCCGCGCGCCCAAGCGCCCGGAGCTGCTGCCGTACGACGCCTGACCCCGTCCCGGCTCGGACACCGGCGCACGCCTCCGCACCGCCGCACCCCCGCACCGGCCGCCGGCCGCACCCCGCCCGGCACGCCCCGTAGAATCTCCCCACGTGAACAAGCCGCGCGTCCCCAACGTCCTGGCCGCCCGCTACGCCTCCGCGGAGCTGGCCGCCCTCTGGTCCCCCGAGCACAAGGCCGTCCTGGAACGGCAGCTCTGGCTCGCCGTGCTGCGCGCCCAGCGGGATCTGGGGATCGAGGTGCCCGAGGGCGCCGTCCCCGACTACGAGCGGGTGCTGGAGGACGTCGACCTCGCCTCGATCGCCGAGCGCGAGAAGGTCACGCGGCACGATGTGAAGGCCCGTATCGAGGAGTTCAACGCGCTCGCCGGGCACGAGCAGATCCACAAGGGCATGACCTCCCGCGACCTGACCGAGAACGTGGAGCAGCTTCAGGTGCGGCAGTCCCTGGAGCTGGTACGCGACCGCGTGGTCGCCGTGCTGTCCCGGCTGGGCAGGCTGGCCGGCGAGCACGCCGGGCTGGTGATGGCCGGCCGCTCGCACAACGTCGCCGCGCAGGCCACCACGCTGGGCAAGCGGTTCGCCACCGCCGCCGACGAGTTGCTGACCGCGTACGGCCGGGTGGAGGATCTCCTCGCACGCTACCCCCTGCGCGGCATCAAGGGCCCGGTCGGCACCGCGCAGGACATGCTCGACCTGCTCGGCGGCGGCAAGGAGGGCGCCGCGAAGCTGGCGGAGCTGGAGGGCCGGGTCGCCGGCCACCTGGGCTTCGCCCGCGCCTTCACCTCCGTCGGCCAGGTCTACCCGCGCTCACTGGACTACGACGTGGTCGCGGCCCTGGTGCAGGTCGCCGCCGCCCCGTCGTCGCTGGCGAAGACGATCCGGCTGATGGCCGGGCACGAGCTGGTCACCGAGGGCTTCAAGCCCGGCCAGGTCGGCTCGTCCGCGATGCCGCACAAGATGAACACCCGCTCCTGCGAGCGCGTGAACGGCCTCATGGTGATCCTGCGCGGGTACGCCTCGATGACCGCCGAGCTGGCCGGCGACACCTGGAACGAGGGCGACGTGTCCTGCTCGGTGGTACGCCGGGTGGCGCTGCCGGACGCGTTCTTCGCGCTCGACGGGCTGCTGGAGACGTTCCTGACGGTCCTGGACGAGTTCGGCGCCTTCCCCGCGGTGATCGCCCGCGAGCTGGACCGCTACCTGCCGTTCCTGGCCACCACCAAGGTGCTCATGGCGGCGGTACGGGCCGGGGTCGGCCGGGAGGAGGCGCACGAAGTCGTCAAGGAGCACGCGGTCGCCGCGGCCCTGGCGATGCGCGAGCGCGGCGCCGAGCGCAACGAACTCCTCGACCGGCTCGCCGCCGACGACCGCATCCCGCTGGACCGGGACCGGCTGGAGGCGCTGATGGCCGACCGGCTGTCGTTCACCGGCGCGGCCGAGGAGCAGGTGGCGGCGGTGGCGGCGCGGGTCGAGGAGGTCGTGAAGCGGCACCCGGAGGCTGCGGGGTACGCGCCCGGGGCGATCCTGTGACGCCGCCCGCCCCGGCCGCGTAGCGGAGCTCTGCGCTACGCGTCCCGCCGCCGCAGCGCCCACCAGCCGGCCAGCACCGCCGCCCCCGCCCAGAGCGCGGTGACGGCCAGCCCGGCGAGCGGCGGGACATCCGTCGGCGGGTCGGCGAAGAGCACCTGCTGCCCGGCGCGGTCGGGCAGGTAGTCCGCGACTCCCAGCGACCCGCCGCCGAGCACCATCGACACCACCAGCACGAACGGGATCAGGATGCCCAGCACCGCGATACCGCTCCGCAGTACGGCGGCGAGACCCGCGGCGAGCAGCGCCATGAGCGTGAGGTAGACGGCGCCGCCCACGACGCCGAGCAGCGCGCCGTCGTCGCCGAGCCCCAGCGCCCGGTCGCCGAGCGCGGCCCCGCCGACCAGGAACGACAGCAGCGTCGTGGGCAGTCCGACGGCGAACGTGAGCCCGCCGACGTGGGCGAGCTTCGCCGCGTAGAGCAGCCCACGACGCGGCACGGCGGCCAGCGTGGCGCGGATCAGCCCGCTCTGGTACTCGGACGACACGGCGAGCGTGCCGAAGACGATCGCGGCGATCTGGCCGGGGCCCACGCCGGTGAGGACGGAGAACAGCGGGTCGAAGTCGCCGTCGACGGTCTCGGCGCCGCCGAGGGCGGCGCTGGCGAGGATCCCGAACCCGGCGGTGACGAGCAGCACGCAGGCCAGCGACCACACGGTACCGCGCAGCGTCGTGATCTTGATCCACTCGGCGCGGAGCACGGCGGTGGCACTCATCGTTCAGACCTCCCTGGTCTCGCTCGTGAACTCCGCCGCGGAGGCGGTCAGTCGGAGGTACGCCTCCTCCAGGCCGCCCGCGCTGCCCGCGACGAACTCCGCGAGCGGCGAGTCGGCGAGCAGCCGGCCGCGGCCGAGCACCACGAGGTGGTCGGCGAACGCGGCGGTCTCCGCCATCAGATGACTGGAGACGAGCACGGTGCGGCCCTCGCCGGCCAGCCGGCGCAGCAGCCCCCGGATCCACACGATGCCCTCGGGGTCGAGCCCGTTGGACGGCTCGTCCAGCAGCAGCACGGGCGGGTCGCCGAGCAGCGCCGCGGCGATGCCGAGACGCTGGCGCATGCCGAGCGAGTACGTCCGTACCCGCCGGCCCGCGGCGGACTCGATCCCGGTCAGCCGCAGCACCTCGGCGACGCGGGCGTCCGGCAGGCCGTTGCTCGCGGCCAGCGCGCGCAGGTGGGCGCGGCCGGTGCGGGAGCCGTGGGCGGCCTGCGCGTCGAGCAGGGCGCCGACGTGCCGGAGCGGGTCGGCCAGCTCCGGGTACGGCCGGCCGCCGACGGTGACGGTGCCGGAGGTCGCCCGGTCCAGGCCGAGGACGAGACGCATGGCGGTGGACTTGCCGGCGCCGTTGGGGCCGAGGAAGCCGGTGACCCGGCCGGGCCGGACCGTGAAGGTCACGGCGTCGAGCGCCCGGACGTCCCCGTAGTCCTTGGTCAGTTCGCGGACCTCGATGGCTGTCGCTGCTGTCATACGGGCCACGCTGCCGGTCGGGGCGGTGCCGGGGCCTCCCCCGCGCGCGGGGTCGCCCTCCCCCGCGCGGGGGAGCCGCGCCCCCGGCGGCGCTGGCACGATGGACGGCGTGCCCCACCCACCCCGGTCCCTCCCCCGCCCGCTGCGGCCGGTGCTGCGGGCGGTGACGTACACGCGCTGGCTGCACCTGTTCATCGCCGCGACACTGGCCCTGCTGGGCGCCTTCATCTGGGGCCAGGACGACTTGCAGCCCGTGGTCGGCTACGCCGTCCTCGCCCTCGGCCCGGTGCCGCTGCTCGCCGTCGCCGCCGCCGTCCCCGCCACCCGGGTGCTGGAGACCATGCAGGCGCGTTTGCTGCTGTTCCCGGGTCCGCACGGGCCGGAGGAGCGGCAGGAGCCGCGGCTCGCCCACACACCGGCCGTCGCGTGGACCGACCGCGGCCGGGTGTTCGTGTGGCTGGTGCTGCGGATGTGGGTGGGGCTGCTGACCGCCGTGGTCGGCATCCAGGGTCTCTTCCTGACCGTCGCGCTGACCTCCGCGCACCATTGGCACTCGTTCGAGACGGAGGTCGTGCCACTGCCGGGCTCGTGGCAGGGGTGGTACCCGCCGCTCGTCCCGCTCGTCCTGGCGGCACTGCTGGCGGCCGGCTGGGCGTTCGGCGCGCTGATCGCCGTGCTGGCGCCCCGGCTGCTCGGACCCTCGGCCGCGGAGCGGCTGGCCGCACTGGAGGAGCGCACCGAACGGCTGCTGGAGCACAACCGGCTGGCCCGCGAGCTGCACGACACCATCGGGCACGCGCTGACCGTCGCCGTGGTCCAGGCCGGCGCCGCGCGGGCGGCGGGGTCGCCGGAGTTCACCGAGCGGGCGCTGGGCGCCATCGAGGACACCGGCCGGGAGGCGCTGGAGGACCTGGAGCGGGTCCTGCGGCTGCTGCGCCAGGAGGGCGCGCCGCCGTCCCGGCGGCCGGGGCTGGCCGAGGCGGGGCGGCTGGTGGCCTCCGCGCGCGGCGCGGGGGCCGCGATCAGCGCGGAGATCGAGGGGCCGCTGGAGTCGGTGCCGGGGCCGGTGTCGCGGGAGGGCTACCGCATCGTGCAGGAGTGCCTGACGAACGTGCTCCGGCACGCGGGCCCGGTGCCGGTGAGGGTCCGCATCGCGGCCTCGGCGACCGGTCTTGAGCTGCACGTACGCAACGAGCTGCCCCCGGCGGCGCCCGCTCCCGGGCCCGGCGGCAGCGGCCTGCGCGGCATCCGCGAGCGCGCCGCGCTGCTCGGCGGCGAGGCCGTCGTCGGCCCGGCGGACGGCGAGTGGCGGGTGCGGGTCACCCTGCCGATACGCTGACACCGTGCCCGTCTCCGTCCTCCTCGTCGACGACGACGCCCTGGTCCGCGCCGGGCTGCGGGCGATCCTCGAAGCCCAGCCGGACATCGAGGTGGCCGGCGAGGCGGCCGACGGCGCGGCGGTGATCCCGCTGGTGCGGCAACTGGCGCCGGACGTGATCGCGATGGACGTGCGGATGCCGCTCATGGACGGTATCGAGGCCACCCGGGCCGTGCTCCGCGCCTTCCCCGAGCCGCCGAAGATCCTCGTCGTGACCACCTTCGAGGAGGACCGGTATGTCTACGGGGCGCTGCGCGCCGGCGCCGACGGCTTCCTGCTCAAGCGGGCCCGCCCGGCGGAGATCGTGCACGCGGTGCGGCTGGTCGCCGAGGGCGAGTCGCTGCTCTTCCCGGCCGCGCTGCGGTCGCTGGCCGCCGGGCACGGCAACGAGGAGGCGCGCGCGGCGCTGGCGGCCGCGCGGCTGACCGACCGGGAGGGCGAGGTGCTGCGGCTGATCGCCCGCGGGCTGACGAACGCCGAGATCGCCGCGGAGCTGGTGCTCGGCACCGAGACGGTCAAATCGCACGTCAGTGCGCTGCTGGCGAAGCTGGGGGCCCGGGACCGGACACAGGCGGTGATCACGGCGTACGAGTCGGGGTTCGTCGCTCCCGGCGCGGCCGGATAGCGGATACGATCCGCTATCCGGAAGCACGCTCAGGGAGGCTGACGTTGGCGCAGCTCACCGGCGGGGATCCGTCCCTGCTGCGGCGGATCAACTCCGCCGTCGTCCTGCGCGCGCTGCGCGACGCGGGCTCGGCGACGCTGACCGAACTGGTGCGTACCACCGGGCTCTCGCGGCCCACCCTCGACGGTGTGCTGGAGGGCCTGGCCGCCAGCGGCCTGGTGGTGGAGGCCCCGGCCGAGGAGGGGACGACCCGGCGCCAGGGCCGTCCCGCCCGCAAGTTCCGCTTCCACGCCGAGTCCGGCCATCTGCTGGGGATCGAGATCGGCCCGCACCGGGTCTCCGTCCTGCTCTCCGACCTCGACGGCCGGCTGCGCGGCTCGGCGCTGCGCACCGTGGACGAGGCCGCGGAGGCCGACGACCGGCTGGCGAGCGTACGGACCGTCGTGCAGGAGGTGCTGCGCCGGACCGGTGTGGCGCGCAGCACGCTGCGCGCGGTGGGCGTCGGCAGCCCCGGCATCGTGGAGGCGGACGGCATGGTGCGGCTGAGCACGGCGCTGCCCGGCTGGACGGGCATCAACCTCGCTGAGCGGCTGGGGCGTTCGTTCCGCTGCCCGGTGCTGGTGGAGAACGACGCGAACACCGCCGCCGTCGCCGAGCACTGGAAGGGCGCCGCGCGGCACTCGGCGGACGTGGTCTTCGTCCGCGCCGGGCTGAGCCCCGGCGCCGGGTCGCTGATCGGCGGTCGGCTGCACCGCGGCTTCGGCGGCGCGGCGGGCGAGATCGGCGCGCTGCACCTGCTGGGCCGGGAGGCGACGCCGGAGAAGCTGCTCAGCGTCACCGGGGAGCCGCTGCACCCGCTGGACGAGCCGGCGGTGGCGGAGGTCTTCTCGCTGGCGCAGGACGGCGACAAGCGGGCCCGCCGGGCCGTGGACCGGTTCATGCAGCGGCTGGTGCACGACGTCGCCGCGCTGGTGCTGGCACTGGACCCGGAGCTGGTGGTGATCGGCGGCTGGGCGGCGGGCGTGGACGACGTGCTGGAGCCGCTCCACGCGGAGCTGGCCCGCTACTGCCTGCGGCCCCCGGAGGTCGTGCTGTCGCTGCTGGGCGAGGCGGCGGTGGCCACGGGCGCGCTGCGGCTGGCCCTGGACCACCTGGACGAGGAGTTGTTCGCCGTGGAGAGCACGGTCACGGCGCGGCGGTGAGCCGGCGGGCCGCGGGCCGGGCGGGGTGTGCGCTCCCGGCCCGGCCTTCCGTCTGCGGCTTCCTGCTCCGCGCGGGGTCTCCCGCCCGGTTCGTACGAGCCGGGTGGCGGCTCAGCTCGCCAGCACCGCCGCGTCCGCATCGAGGGTGAGCCGGCAGGTGTCCGCGCGGTACGTCGAGACCGCGACGGCGGCGGTGCGCCCCCGGGAGACGTAGCGCGTGGTGACCACCAGCACCGGGGCGCCCGGCAGCCGGTCCAGCTCGCGGGCGTCCTCCGCGCGCGCCGAGCCCAGCTCGACGGTGCGGTCCTGGCCCTCCAGCGGCAGCCGGTGCAGCTCGTGCAGCACGGCGCGGGCGCGGGCGGCGCCGACGGAGGAGTCGCCGCGGCTGAAGCCGGGCGCGGAGACGCCGGGCACGTAGATCAGCTCGGCCGCGACCGGCTGCCCGTTGCGGCTGCGGGAGCGGTGCACGCGGTGCACCGGCTCCGTCGCGTCGGTGCCGAGCATGCGCGCGACGGCCGCGGGCGCCGCGACCGCGGCGGCGTCGACGGCCTCCCAGCCGTCGTCGGCCTCGCCCGGCCACATCTCGCGCGGGGAGCCCACCGGCACGCCGACGCGCGGCGGCGCGACGGTCGTCCCGACGCCCCGCCTGCGCTGCAGCCGGCCCTCCAGCTCCAACTGGTCGAGCGCCTGCCGCAGGGTCGCGCGGGCGACGCCGAAGCGGGCCGCCAGCTCGCGCTCGTTGGGCAGGATCTCCCCTACCGAGAACTCCGACTCCAGCGCCTCGCTGATCACACCCTTGAGATGCCAGTACTTCAGCTCCGTCACCGTGTCCGGCTGCGTGGTCCCCACCTGATCCTCGCAATCCCCGTCGGCCTGGCCGCCTTTATGCGCGGTTGTTTATGAAAGGTTGTTGCAGTATCTCTCGCCGACAGTAGGACGCCACCCGGACTTGGTCAAGACCAATGCCCCTGGGGTACGGTCCGTCCGGCGATCCGACGACGGCGGAAAGGCAGCAATGGACCAGGTCACGGTGGTCACGGGGGGCAGCCGCGGCATCGGCGCGGCGATCGTGCGGAGACTGGCCCGTGCCGGTCACGGCGTGGTGCTCGCGTACGAGCGGGCGGAGGCCGCCGCGGAGGGGGTGGCGGCGGAGGCGCGGGCCGAGGGGGTGGCGTGTGTGGCCGTACGGGCCGACGTCAGCGACGCCGCGCAGGTCGACGCGCTGTTCGACACCGCCCGCGAGCGCCTGGGGCCGGTCACGGGGCTGGTGAACAACGCCGGGGTCACCGGGCCGCTGGGCCGGTTCGACGAGACGTCCCTCGACGTGATGCGCCGGGTGCTGGACGTCAATGTGATGGGCACGTTCATCTGCACCCGGCGCGCGGTGCGCGAGATGTCCACCCGGCACGGGGGCGACGGCGGCGCGATCGTCACCATCTCCTCCGGCGCGGCCACCCTCGGCAGCCCCGGCGAGTACGTGCACTACGCGGCGAGCAAGGCCGCCGTGGACACCATGACCCTCGGCCTGGCCAAGGAGCTGGGGCCCGAGGGCGTGCGGGTCAACTCCGTGCAGCCCGGGATGACCGTCACCGACATGCACGCGGCGATGGGCGACCCCGAGCGGCCCTGGCGCAACCCGGAGCGGGTGCCGATGCGCCGGCCCGGGGAGCCGGAGGAGATCGCCGGCGCGGTGGCGTGGCTGCTGTCCGAGGAGGCGTCGTACACCACGGGCGCGGTGCTGCGGGTCTCCGGCGGACTCTAGGCGCCGGCCGCGTGCTCCGCGGCAGGCCCGCTAGACGCGGACGCCGCGGAGCTTGTCCGGGTTGCGGATGACGAAGATGCGGGCGATCAGGCCGTCCCGGAGCTGCGGCACCATGACCGTGTCCGGCTCGCCCTTCGACAGGAGCAGCAGCCCGGGCTGGCCGTTGATCTCGCGGAACACCAGCTCCGGCTCCGGCACTTCGTGGATGCCGCCCGCCCTGCCGAGGAAAATGCGGGCCGTCTTGTCGGCACCCTCGATGACGCGGCGGGGCGCCTTCGCCTTGCCGCCGGCGTCCGAGATCACGTCCACGTCCGGGGCCAGCAGCGCCATCAGCCCTTCCAGGTCGCCGCCGGCGGCGGCTTCGAGGAACCGTTCGGTGATGTCGCGCTGCGCGGCGGTGTCCACGTCGTAGCGCGGCTTGCGCTGCATGACGTGCCGGCGGGCGCGGCCGGCGAGCTGGCGCACGGCCTCCTCGGAGCGGTCGAGCATCGCGCCGATCTCCGCGTACGGGAAACCGAAGGCCTCCCGGAGCACGAAGACGGCCCGCTCCAGCGGCGACAGCGACTCCATGACCACGAGCATCGCCAGCGTCACCGACTCGGCGAGCAGCGCCCGCTCCGAGCCGTCCGGCGGCGTGTCACCGAGGAGGTCGGTGGCCAGCGGCTCCGGGAGCCAGGAGCCGACGTACGCCTCGCGCCGCGCCTGCGTCTGGCGCAGCCGGTCGAGGGAGAGGCGGGTGACGATGCGCACGAGATAGCCGCGCGGGTCGCGGACCTTTGCGCGGTCCGCGGCAGACCAGCGCAGCCAGGTGTCCTGCATCACGTCCTCGGCGTCGGCGAAGCCGCCGAGCATGCGGTACGCCACGCCCATCAGGACGGATCGGTGCTCCTCGAAGACGTCGAGACCGGTGCCGTATGCCACCTCTCCATATCACCTGACGAGACACCCGCCTGTCCAATCCGGCCGCTCCCGGATGTCCGCTCGCGCGGCGCACTTCCCCCGGTGCGGGGGCAGTTGTTCACTTGTCGTTCGTGCCATGGGCAACACACGCCGGTAGGTCTGACGGCGCACGAGATCCGCACGTCGACGGGAGACCAGGTGAACACGGGAGAGAGAGCGAGCGGCGGCCCCGCGCGCCGGTCGGTGCTGCGCGGGGGCCTCGCGGCCTCCGCCGCGCTGGCGGTGCCCGCGCTGTCCGGCGGCGCGCCCGCGCAGGCGCTCGCGGGCCGGCCGGGGGCCGCGTGGGGCGTCCAGGTGGGCGAGGTGACACCCCAGGGCGGCACGGTGTGGGTACGCGCCGACCGCCCGGCGCGGATGGTCGTGGAGACCTCCGCGACCGACTCGTTCCGCAAGGTGCACCGCCGCCGCGGCCCGCTGCTGGGCCCGGGCACCGACTACACCGGCACCGTACGGCTGCACGGCCTGCCGCCCGGGGAGCAGGTGCACTACCGGGTGGTGCTGGAGGACGCGGACGACCCGCGTCGCTCCGGTGAGCCGGTCGCGGGCACGTTCCGTACGGCACCGGGGCGCCGCCAGGACGTGCGCTTCGTCTGGTCCGGCGACGTCGCCGGCCAGGGCTGGGGCATCAACCCCGACCGCGGCGGCTACCGGGTGTACTCCGAGATGCAGCGGCTC
Source organism: Streptomyces sp. B5E4 (assembly GCF_039871555.1). Taxonomy (NCBI): domain Bacteria; kingdom Bacillati; phylum Actinomycetota; class Actinomycetes; order Kitasatosporales; family Streptomycetaceae; genus Streptomyces; species Streptomyces sp. B5E4. The sequence continues at coordinate 500,052 of NZ_JBDPMI010000002.1, read as the reverse complement.
GATCCCGACTTCTTCCTGCACAGCGGCGACACCGTATACGCCGACGGACCGCTGAGCGCCGAAGTCCCGCTGCCCGACGGCACGGTGTGGCGCAATCTGGTCACCGAGGAGAAGTCCAAGGTCGCCGAGACGCTTGCCGAGTACCGCGGCAACTTCCGCTACAACCTGCTCGACGAGAACGTGCGCCGCTTCAACGCGCAGGTGCCGATCGTGGTGCAGTGGGACGACCACGAGGTCGTCAACAACTGGTACCCGGGCGAGATCCTGACCGACGAGCGCTACACGGAGCGCCGCGCCGACGTGCTCGCGGCCCGCGCCCGGCGCGCGTTCGCCGAGTACTTCCCGGTGCCGGCGCTGGGCGCCGACGGCGCCGGCCGGATCTACCGCAGGGTCTCCTACGGCCCGCTGCTCGACGTCTTCGTGCTGGACATGCGCACGTACCGCAACGCCAACTCCGACGGGCGCGCCCCCGACGACGTCCACGGCATCCTCGGGCGCGAGCAACTGGCCTGGCTGAAGCGGGAGCTGCAGCGCTCCCGCGCGGAGTGGAAGGTCATCGCCTCCGACATGCCCCTGGGGCTGGTCGTGCCGGACGGCACGAACGTCGAGGCCGTCGCGCAGGGCGACCCGGGCGCCCCGCTGGGGCGCGAGCTGCAGATCGCCGAGCTGCTGCGGCACATCAAGCAGCGGCGGATCACCGGCACCGTGTGGCTGACCGCGGACGTGCACCACACGTCCGCGCAGCACTACGACCCGGCGCGGGCGGGGTTCAAGGACTTCGCGCCGTTCTGGGAGTTCGTCACCGGGCCGCTGCACGCGGGCGCGTTCCCGGGCAGCGCGCTGGACGGCACGTTCGGTCCTGAGCGGGTGTTCCTCAAGGCGCCGCAGACGGGCAACGTGGCGCCGAGCCAGGGCTTCCAGTTCTACGGCGAGGTGCAGATCGACGGCGGCAGCCGCGAGCTGACGGTACGGCTGCGCGAGGAGGGCGGCGCGGTGCTGTTCACGAAGGTGCTGCAGCCGGGGCTCGTCGGGCAGTAGCCGAAGCGGCCACGCCCCGCGGCGGCGCGGCGCCGGACGGCGCGTACGCTGCGGGGCGTGGAGGACCTCACGTACGCCCCGGTCGGCGCCACTCGCGAGGGCCGCAGCCCCGCGGGCTTCGACTCCTTCGCGGTACGCACCCGCATAGGGTCGGGCCCGGCGGCCTACCGGGCGGCGACCGAGGCGGTGCTGACGTTCCGGATGCACCGGGCGGTCGGCGTCACCGTCGACGCGGAGGGGCCGCGCGCCGCGCCCGGCGTGCGGCTCGTCGTCGGCCTCGGACGGCGCCCGCTGCGTATCCTCGCGCCCTGCCGCGTGGTGTGGGCGGAACAGGGCGAGCGGCGCGGCGGCTTCGGGTACGGGACGCTGCCGGGGCACCCGGAGACGGGTGAGGAGGCGTTCGTCGTGGAGTGGGCGGACGACGGCGCCGTCTGGCTGACCGTCACGGCGTACAGCCGCCCGGCCGCGCGGTGGGTGGCAACCATGGGACCGCTCCTCGGCGTCTTCCAGCGCGGGTACGCGCGGCGCTGCGGCCGGGTGCTGCGGCGGCTCGCGAACGTCGGCTGAAAACCGCTCTCATAGGTCCGATTCACCCTTTACCATCCGGTCACAGCTCGTTCTTGATCACGCAATACCCGTCCGGAAAGCTGGAGTTCATGGCCGATCACACCGCACCGAGGGGGCAGGGCCCGCGGCGCGCGTCCACGGCGCCCGGTCCGTACACGATCGCCGCCGTCCTCCGGACGGGTGCCCGGCCCCACCCCACGACGGACTGCCGCCCGGGGGCGCGCCCGCCGCGCCGCCGGGACGCGACGGGGCCGCGGGCCGCCAGCCCGCTCACGGTCCGCGAGGCCGGGCCCGCGGACCACGACGCCGCGCTGGCGCTGCACCGGCGCTGCTCCCGGCGGACGCTGGCCATGCGCTACCAGGGCCCGCCCGACGAGGCCGACGGCTATCTGCGGCACCTGCTGAGCCCGCACTTCGGCCGGACGCTGGCGGTCCAGACGGCCGGCGGCCGGCTGGTGGCCCTCGGACACCTGCTGTGGGACGACGACGAGGCCGAGGTGGCGCTGCTCGTCGAGGACGCCTGGCAGCGCCGCGGCCTCGGCACGGACCTGCTGCGGCGGCTGCTGACGACGGCCGCGGACATGGGCTACGGCAGCGTGTACGTGGTGACGCGGTCGCTGGACGCCGCCATGGCCGCCACCGTACGCAAGACGGGCGTACCGCTGGAGTACCAGGTGGACGGCGCCACGCTCGTCGTCACCGCGCACCTGGACGAGCGGCTCATCCCCGCGGCGGGTCCTCCCGGGCCGCGCTGACGGCGGTGCGGCCCGGCGCTGCGGTGGAGTCCGAGTCCCCGGCCGCGTCGAGCGCCGCGCTCAGGTCGGCCCACAGGTCGTCCACGTCCTCCAGCCCGACCGACATCCGCAGCAGCCGGTCGCCGATGCCGCCCGAGCGGCGGTCGGCGGGGTCGACGATGCGGTGGCTGATCGAACCCGGGTGCTGAATGAGGGTGTCGACGCTGCCGAGGCTCACCGCCGGGGTGATCAGCCGCACGGCGGCGATGACCGCGTGCGGGGCGCCGCGCACCTCGAAGGCGACCATCGCGCCGCCGAGCCGCGGGTAGCGCACCCGGGTCACCGCCGGGTGGCCGGCGAGCCGGCGGGCCAGTTCCGCGGCGGTCCCGGACTGGGCCCGTACCCGTACCGGAAGAGTCGACAGGCCGCGCAGCAGCAGATAGCCGGCGAGGGGGTGGAGCACGCCGCCGGTGGCGAAGCGGATCCGGCGCAGCGCGCCGGCCAGTTCCTCGTCGCAGGCGATGACGCCGCCCATCACGTCGCCGTGGCCGCCGAGGTACTTGGTGGCGCTGTGCAGCACGAGCCGGGCGCCGTGCTCGGCGGGCCGTTGCAGCACGGGGGTGGCGAAGGTGTTGTCGACGAGCAGCGGGACCGAGCCGCAGGAGTACGCGACCGCCCGGAGGTCCGTCTCGGCGAGCGTGGGGTTCGCGGGGGTCTCGACCAGCACCAGGCCGGTGTCCGGGCGGAGGGCGTCGGCGACGCCCGCCGGGTCGGTCCAGGTCACCTCGGTGCCGAGCAGCCCGCTGTCGAGCAGGTGGTCGCTGCATCCGTAGAGCGGCCGGACGGCGACGACGTGCCGCAGGCCGAGGCTGCCGCGTACCAGCAGACAGGCGCTGAGCGCGGCCATGCCGCTGGCGAACGCGACGGCCGACTCGGTGCCTTCCAGCCGGGCCAGGGCCTGTTCGAAGCGGGCGACGGTGGGGTTGCCGAGCCGGCCGTAGACCTGCGGTCCTTCGAGCGGGGCGCCGGTGGCGGCGAACTCGTCGATACGGGCGGCCTCGCCCCTGCTGTCCGGGGACGGGTAGGTCGTGGACAGGTCGAGCGGTGCGGCGTGCAGGCCGAGGGCGGCGAGGTCTTCGCGCCCGGCGTGCACGGCCTCGGTGGCGAGTGAACGCGTCGGGGTCTCCATGCCCCGATGCTGAAGCTCGTACGGGCCGACGGCGCTGGCACCCGTGCTACGTTCGGCCGATGCCCGATTCACCCGCACTCGATCCGGTGGACCTGGAGATTCTGCGGGTGCTGCAGAACGACGCCCGGACCACCAACCGCGATCTGGCCGCCGCCGTGGGCGTCGCGCCCTCCACCTGCCTGGACCGCGTGGCCCGGCTGCGCCGCGCCGGCGTGATCACCGGCCACCGGCTCGCGATCGACCCCGCGCGGCTCGGGCGCGGTCTGGAGGCGCTGCTGTCGGTGCAGGTGCGCCCGCACCGCCGCGACCTGATCGGACCATTCGTCGAGCGGGTCCGCTCGCTGCCCGAGTCCCGCGCGCTGTTCCACCTCACCGGCCCCGACGACTACCTCCTGCACGTCGCCGTACGCGACGCCGCGGACCTGCAGCGGCTGGTGCTGGACGAGTTCACCTCGCGCCGCGAGGTGGCCCGGGTGGAGACCCGGCTGGTCTTCCAGCACTGGGAGTGCGGGCCGCTGCTGCCCCCGTAACGCACGCGGTCGTGTGGGTGATGACGGCGCCCGCCCCCGTGTACGAGGATGACCCGCATGCCCGACTCCACGAACCAGCGAATGCCCCGGCAGGTGGCGGACGCCTATGTCGACGACCTGATCGACCTCGACCCCATCAGCGGCACGATGCTCGGCGTGCCGGAGAGCTCCCGGGCTCTCCCCGACTTCTCCCCCGACGGCCAACAGGCCGTTGCCGAGCTGGGCCGCGCCACCCTTGCGGCCCTCGATGAGGCCGAGCGGCAGCCCGGCGCGGACAGCGACGCGGAGCGGCGCTGCGGGCGGCTGCTGCGGGAGCGGCTGAGCGCGGAACTCGCCGTCCACGACGCCGACGAGGGCCTGCGGGCCGTCAGCAACATCCACTCCCCCGTACACCTGACGCGCGAGTGCTTCACGCTGATGCCGACCGCGAGCGAGGACGACTGGTCGGACATCGCCGCCCGGCTGCGGGCGGTCCCGGCGGCGCTCGACGGCTACCGGAGGTCGCTGGCCGAGGGCGTGCACAAGGGCCTGCTCGGCGGGCCGCGGGCGACCGGGACGTTCGTCGGCCAGCTCACCGAGTGGGCGGGTGACGGACGCGGCTGGTTCGGCGACCTCACCGCCGCCGGGCCCGAGTCGCTGCGCGGGGAGCTGGACGCGGCCGCCGGCGAGGCCACCGCCGCCGTGGGCGCGCTGCGCGACTGGATGCGCGACGTGTACGCGCCCGCCGTGGCCGGCTCGCCCGACGTCGTCGGGCGCGAGCGCTACGCCCGCTGGTCGCGCTTCTTCAACGGCGCGGACCTCGACCTGGACGAGTCGTACGCGTACGGCTGGTCGGAATACCACCGGCTGCTCGGCGAGATGAAGACCGAGGCCGCGAAGATCCTGCCCGGCGCCGCCACCCCCTGGGAGGCGCTGAAGCACCTCGACGAGCACGGCGCCCACATCGAGGGCGAGGACGCCGTCCGCGACTGGCTGCAGGGCATCATGGACGAGGCCATCGAGGCCCTCGACGGCACGCACTTCGACCTGGCCGGGCCGGTGCGCCGGGTGGAGTCCAGGATCGCCCCGCCCGGCGGCGCCGCCGCGCCGTACTACACCCCGCCCGCCGAGGACTTCTCCCGCCCCGGGCGCACCTGGCTGCCGACGATGGGCGAGACCCGCTTCCCGGTCTACGACCTGGTCTCCACCTGGTACCACGAGGGCGTCCCCGGACACCATCTGCAGCTCGCGCAGTGGGTGTACGTCAAGGACCAGCTCTCCCGCTACCAGTCGACGCTCGGCTGGGTCAGCGCCAACTGCGAGGGCTGGGCGCTGTACGCGGAGCGGCTGATGGACGAGCTGGGGTTCCTCACCGACGCGGAGCGGCGGCTCGGCTACCTGGACGCGCAGATGATGCGCGCCGCGCGCGTGATCGTCGACATCGGCATGCACCTGGAGCTGCCGATCCCGGACCACTCCCCCTTCCACCCCGGCGGGCGGTGGACGCCGGCGCTGGCGCAGGAGTTCTTCGGGATGCACAGCGGGCGGCCCGCGGACTTCGTGGAGAGCGAGCTGACGCGTTACCTGTCGATGCCGGGGCAGGCGATCGGCTACAAGATCGGCGAACGGGCCTGGCTGCGCGGCCGGGACGCGGCGCGCAAGGCGCGCGGCGCGGACTTCGACGCCAAGGCGTGGCACATGGCCGCGCTGTCGCAGGGCTCGCTCGGGCTGGACGACCTGGAGGCCGAGCTGTCGGCACTGTGAGGCGACGGTAGGACGGTCTACGGCCGCGGCCCGAGAGGGTCGCGGCCGTACGTCTCGACGGGGCGCAGGGCGGCGGTCAGCGGTCCGCGGCCGTGCGGTGCCGTACATACGAGCCCGAGCGGCCCTTGACGACCTCCAACTGCGCCGGGATCCGGCGGCGCAGCTCAGGCACGTGGCTGACGATGCCCACCGTGCGGTCACGCTCGCGCAGCGCGTCGAGGACGTCCAGCACCTCGTCCAGGGTCTGTTCGTCCAGGCTGCCGAAGCCCTCGTCGATGAAGAGCGTGTCGAGCCGGACGCCCCCGGCCTCCTCGGCCACCACGTCGGACAGGCCGAGGGCCAGGGCGAGGGAGGCGAAGAACGACTCGCCGCCGGAGAGCGTGGCGGTGTCCCGCTCGGTGCCGGTCCAGGCGTCCACGACGTGCAGCCCGAGCCCGTGGCGCCCCCGGCCGTGCGCCCGCTCGTCGGAGTGCACCAGCGTGAACCGGCCGGACGACATCCGCGCCAGCCGGGCCGTCGCGGCGGCGGCGACCTGTTCGAGCCGGGCGGCCAGCACATACGACTCCAGCCGCATCTTCCGCTCGTTCTCCGCGGACGTGCCGGCAGTGAGCGAGGCGAGCCGGGACACCCGGAGGTGCTCCGTACGCACCGGCGCCAGCCGGCGCACCCGGTCGGCGGCCTCCGCGGAGAGTCCGGCCAGGGCGTCGCACCGCTCGCGCGCGTTGTCCCGGGCGGTGGCGGTGGTACGCAGCCGACCGGTGGCGGCGGCGAACGCCTCCTCGGCGGCCCCGACGGCGGCGGGCGGCCGCGCGGCAGCCGCTGCGGCGCGCGGCTCGGCCAGCGCCTCCGCGACGGCAGCCTCCTCGGCCTGCCACGCCTCCAGCCGCGCCTCCACGTCCCGCAGCACGGCCGGGTCGAGCAGCGCAGCGGCGGCCTCTTCAGGCGTCTCGAAGCGGGCGCGGTAGGCGGCGTCGGCGACGCGCGCGTCGGCGTCCTTGCTGCGCTCCGCGGCGGCCGCCGCCTCGCGGGCGGCGCGGGCGGCGACGGCGAGTCGGTCGGCCAGCGACGCCAGTTGGGCCGCACGCTCCTCGACACCGGCGGCGCCGCCGCGGGCGGCGCGCACCTCGGCGTCGCGGGCGGCCCGTTCGGCGGTGAGCGCGTCGGCGCGGGAGGCGCGGGCGGCGGCACGGCTCTCGGCCTGCTGCCGGCCGCGGACCCGGCGGGCGTGCTCCTCGTGCGCCTGGTCCAGTTGCTCGCGTACGGCCAGGGCGCCGGCGGCCAGCTCCCGGGCCCGGCCCAGCTCCCCGGCCACCTGCGCGACGGCGGCGGCCAGCGCGTCCCTGCCCTCCTCGCCCGCCGCCTCGGCGGCGGCGTCGCGGGCCTGGCGCAGCGAGTCGAGCCGCAGGGCGGCCTCTTCGCGTACGCGCTCGGCGGCCCGGTACGCGGCCAGGGCCTCGCTCTCCTCGCGCTCACCGACGTGGGTGCCGTCGGCGGTGGCGGGGGCCGGGTGCGCGGCGGAGCCGCAGACGGGGCAAGGCTCGCCGTCGGCCAGCCGGCCGGCCAGCTCGGCCGCCATGCCGTCGAGTCGGCGCTCCTTCAGCACCAGCCAGGCCTCATGCGCCTGCCCGGCGCGCTCGCCGGCGTCGAGGTGCGCGCGCCGGGCCTCGTCGGTCCGGCCGGCCAGCTCGTCGCGGCGCTCGGCGGCGGCGAGGCGGCGGCGCGCACCCTCGTGTTCGGCGGCGAGCTGCTCCGCGCGCGTGGCCGCGCCCTGGGCCTCGTCGACGCGGCGCTGGAGACCGCCGCGCAGGGCGTCCCAGTCGTCGAGCCAGCCGGCGGCCTCGCGCAGCACGTCCTCGTCGGCGCGGGACTCCTCGTCCAGCGCGGCGAGTCCGCGGGCGATTTCTGCGCTGCGGGCCTCGGCGGCGCGGGCGGCGTCGAGGGCGCCCAGCTCCTGCCGCGTGCGGGCCTCGTGCGCGGCGAGCTGTTCGGGGCCGCCGCCGGCGACGGTGCCGGGGAGCGCGACGCGGGCCGCCTCCTCGGCCGCGGCGGCGTGGCGGGCCGCGGCGGCGGTCTGGTCGCGCAGGTCCAGGGCGGGCGCCACGGCGGCGGCATCACGGGCACGGCGCAGCTTCTCTCCGAGCGCCGCGCGCTCCTGCTGCCGTTCGGCGAGCGCCTGCTGCCGCTGCCGGGCGTCGGCGTGCAGCCGCTGCAGCCGGGCGAGTTCGCGTACGTCCTGCAGGTGGCCGTCCGCCGCCGCGTGGGCGGACTCCGCGGTGCGCAGCCGCAGGTCGGCGGCGTCCGCCAGCTCGCGGGCGGTGGCGCGGCCGACGGCGGCGTAGGCGAGGACGCCCTCGGCGAGGTCCGCCTCGCCGGGCTTGGCGGCGTCGGGTGACCAGCCGTCCGGGTCGCCGGCAGTGGCCGGGCCGCCGGCCTGCCGGATGCGCTGGGCGAGGTGCAGCAGCCGCTCGTCGCCGTCGCGTACGGCCTCCTGGGAGCGGCGGCGCAGCTCGGCGAGGTGGTCCTCGACCGCGGCGAAGCGGCCGGTGTCGAAGAGGCGGCCCAGCAGCTTGGCGCGGGCTTCGGCGTCGGCGCGCAGGAAGCGCGCGAAGTCGCCCTGCGGGAGGAGCACGACCTGGCAGAACTGCTCGCGGGTCATGCCCAGCAGGCGGCCGATCTCCTCGCCGATCTCCTGGTGCGAGCGGCTGAGGCCGCGCCACTCGCCGGCCGCCGGGTCGTGTTCGCGCAGCAGGCTGGTGGCCCGCTCGGTGGTGACACCGGTGCCGTTGCGCTTGGGGCGGGGCTGGGCGGGCCTGCGGGTGACCTCCAGCCGGCGGCCGGCGAGGGTGAAGTCGAGCGCGACCTCGGTGGGGGTGTGGGGTTCGGCGTGGTGGCTGCGCAGGTTGCCGCCCTGGCGGACGCCGGGCACACCGCCGTACAGCGCGTAGCAGACGGCGTCGAGGACGGAGGTCTTGCCGGCGCCGGTGGCGCCCTGGAGCAGGAAGATGCCGGCCCCCGACAGGGCGTCGAAGTCGACTTCCTGCGTGCCGGCGAAGGGACCGAAGGCGGCGACGGCGAGCCGGTGGAGCCTCACCGGGCGGTCTCCTCGCGTGCGTCGGCCGCGCGCACGGCGTCGAACGCTGCGTGCAGCACGGCCCGTTCGTCCGCCGTCGCGGTCGTGCCGGTTCTGACGTGCGCCACGAAGTCCTCGGCGATCTGGCGGTCGTCGCGGCCCCTGAGCCGGTCGGCGTACGAGGCGGCGGCGGCCGTGCCGTCCGCGGCCTCGGGTGCGAAGGCGAGGCTGACGACGTACGGGAAGCGCTCCGCGAGGCGGGCCATCGGCTCGTGCGGGCGGGCGGCGTCGGTGAGCGTGGCCTCGACCCAGGCACCCTCGTGCGGCGCGAGCGCCGGGTCGGCGAGCAGGTCGGCCAGCCGGCCGTGCAGCCGCGCCAGCGGCCGCGGCACGGGCGCGTCGACGCGCTCGGCGGTGACACCGCCGGCGGCGTCGAGGTCGATCAGCCAGGTCGACTTGCGGTGGGCGGCTTCGGAGAAGGAGTACGCGAGCGGGGAGCCCGAGTAACGCACGCGCTCGGCCAGGGTCTGGCAGCCGTGCAGGTGGCCCAGCGCGACGTAGTCGACGCCGGCGAAGACCGAGGAGGGCACGGAGGCGACGCCGCCGACGGTGATGTCCCGTTCGCTGTCGGAGGCGTGGCCGCCGGTGACGAAGGCGTGCGCGAGGACGACGGAGCGGGTGCCTGCCGGACGGGCGGCGAGGTCGGCGCGTACCCGGTCCATGGCGGCGGAGAGAACGGCGGTGTGACCGCCGCGGGGGGTGGCGAACTCCTGGCGCACCAGCGCCGGTTCGAGATACGGCAGCCCGTAGCACGCGACGTCTCCCGTGGCGTCCCGCAGCAGGACGGGCTCGCCGACGCCGGCGGGATCGGTGCGCAGATGGACGCCCGCGCGGTCCAGCAGCCCGGCGCCGACGCCGAGCCGGCGAGCCGAGTCGTGGTTCCCGGAGATCATGACGACCGGCACGCCCAGCGCCCCGAGCCGGTGCAGCGCCCGGTCGAACAGCTCCACGGCGGCCAGCGGCGGCACCGCGCGGTCGTAGACGTCCCCGGCGACGAGCACGGCCTCGACCCCGCGCTCGGCCACCACGGCGACGAGGTGGTCGAGGAACGCGGCTTGGGCGTCGAGCAGGCTCACCCGGTGGAACGAGCGGCCCAGGTGCCAGTCCGAGGTGTGCAGGAAGCGCATGAGGCCCGACTGTAGCGGCGGGGTACGACAACCCGTGCCGTCACGCGCGTCTCACCCGGTGCCGTACACCTCGTCGCCGGGCCGGAGTTCGGCGCCGCCTGCGGTGGCGTCGGCCAGCCAGGAGCCGAAGCCGGCCAGCTCGCCGGCGGGCACGGCGACCTCGATCTCGACGCGCTCGCCGTACGCCACGCCGCGGACGTCGCGCCCGGCGGCGTGCAGGTGGCCGAGCACCTTGCCGGCCCGCCCGTGGTCGACGGTGACGGTGACCAGCCGCATCCGCAGGCGCGTGACCGTGCCGAGCGTGTCCACGGCGGCGCCCACCGCGCCGCCGTAGGCACGGATGAGGCCGCCGGCGCCGAGCTTGGTGCCGCCGAAGTAGCGGGCGACGACGGCGACGACGTAGCGCAGTTCGCGGCGGAGCAGCAGTTGCAGCATGGGCAGCCCGGCGGTGCCGCCGGGCTCGCCGTCGTCGCCGGACTTCTGCACGCCGGCGTCGGCACCGATGACGTACGCGAAGCAGTGGTGCGTGGCGTCGGGGTACGCGGCGCGCACCCTGGCGAGCACGGCCTGCGCCTCGGCTTCGGTGGCCGCGGGCGCGAGGGTGCAGACGAACCGGGAGCGGTTCACCGCGGTCTCGTGCACGCCCTCCCGGGCGACGGTCAGGTACCCCTCGCGCATCCCGCCACCCTAGCCGCGCTCCCGGACGCTCCCGCGCCCGGCCGCCGGAGGGAATCCGGGCCCGGCCCGCGTCGTTGTACCGATCATGTACGCAGACCAGGAGACCATCCGCAGGATTCTGACCTCGACGGGCGACACCTGGGCGGTGGTCGGCCTCTCCCACAACACCTCACGTGCGGCCTACGGCGTGGCGCGGGTGCTCCAGCGCTTCGGCAAGCGGATCGTCCCGGTGCACCCGAAGGCGGAGACGGTGCACGGCGAGCAGGGGTACGCGTCGCTCGCGGACATCCCGTTCCCCGTCGACGTGGTCGACGTCTTCGTCAACAGCGACCTCGCCGGCGGGGTCGCCGACGAGGCGGTCGCGGTCGGCGCGAAGGCGGTCTGGTTCCAGCTCGACGTGATCGACGAGGACGCGTACGAACGGGTCCGCGCGGCCGGTCTCGACATGGTGATGAACCGCTGCCCGGCCATAGAGATCCCCCTGCTCGGCTGAGCGGAGGGCGGCGGACGGTCAGACGCCGAGGCCGTCGAGGACCACGGCGCCGGGCAGAGCTGCCAGCGCCTTGCCGGGGACGAGGAGCTTGCCGCGCCGCCGGCCACTGCCGACGACCAGGTACGGGGCGTCCGCGACCCGGCCGTCCACGAGGACCGGCCAGTTCTCCGGCAGCCCGACCGGGGTGATGCCGCCGTACTCCATGCCGGTCTCGGCGGTGGCGGTGTCGGCGGGCGCGAACGACGCCTTGCGCACGCCGAGATGGCGCCGGACGACGCCGTTGACGTCGACGCGGGTGGTGGACAGCACGACGCAGGCGGCGAGGGTGACGTTCCCGCCGCGCTTCCCGGCGACGACGACGCAGTTCGCGGACTGCTCCAGCAGGTCCTGCCCGTACGTCTCGCAGAAGACGGCCGTGTCGGCGACCTCGGGGTCGGAGTCGACGTGCACCAGCTCGGCGGCGGGGACGGCGCCCTGCCAGCCGCGCAGCGCGGCCGCGACGGGGCCGGCGAGCAGGTCCAGGCGCTCGGGGGCGGGAGCGGCGTCGTCGAAGTCTCCGATGGGTGCGCGCATGTCCGTGACCTTAACTCGCCTCAGCGCGCGGGCGGTACCGAGACCGCCATCACCAGCTCCACCGGGTCCTGGCCCTCGTTCCGGTACGCGTGCGGGGCGCTCGCCTCGAAGCTGGCGGACGTGCCCGCCGGCACCAGGTGCGCCGTGCCGGCGACGACCAGCGTCAGCTCGCCCGCGGTCACGTGCAGCAGTTCGGTGGTGCCCGCGGGGTGCGGGTCGGAGCCGCTGCCGTCGCCGGGCATGAGCCGCCAGGACCACATCTCGAACGGGCCGGGGCTCTGCGTGCCGATGAGCAGCCGGCTGGCGCTGCCCTGCTTCGTCGTCCACATCCGCACGGCCCGGTGCGGCGGCACGAGCTGTACCTCGGGGCCGTGCTCGTAGTCCAGCAGCGTCGTGATGCTGATGCCGAGGGCGTCGGCGAGCTTGACCGTCGTACCGACGCTGGGGTTCGTCCGTGCCTGCTCTATCTGGATGATCATGCCGCGGCTGACGCCGGAGCGGCCGGCCAGCGAGTCCAGGGTGAAGCCGCGCTCGTTGCGCCAGTGCTTGAGGTTGCGGGCGAGCGCGTGGGTGAGGACGTCGAAATCCGCCAAGGCTCCGTCCAACTCCGTCCAATATTGTGATGCGGTCGTCCAGTGCACTGAACTACACTCCGGAGAACCACAACGTTCATCACAGTGTACTCGGGGGCTTCGTCGTGACCGCACTCTTCGCCCTGGCCACCAGCATCCTCTACGGGCTGGCCGACTTCGGCGGCGGGGTACTGAGCCGGCGCACGCCCGCGCTCACCGTGGTCGTGCTCTCGCAGATCGCCGCGACGGTGGTGCTGGGCGGCGTCGTGGTGGCGACCGGCGCCTGGAGCGAGGCCGGAGCGCTGCTGTGGTTCGCGGTCGCGGCGGGCGTCGCCGGCCCGGTCGCGATGATCTGCTTCTACAGCGCGCTGGCCCGCGGCCCGATGGGCGTGGTCTCGCCGCTCGCCTCCATGGCCGTGCTGGTGCCGTTCGGAGTGGGCCTCGCGGCGTACGGGGAGCGGCCGGGACCGGTGCAGTATGCGGGCGGGGCCATCGCGCTGGCCGGCGTGGTGCTGGCGTCCGGTCCGGTGCGGGGCACGCCGGTGGCGCGGCGGACGCTGATGCTGACGCTGGGCGCGGCAGCGGGCTTCGGCGCGGTCTTCGCCTTCATCGCCGAGGCGTCCACGACGGTCACGGGGCTCTTCCTCGCGCTGTTCGTGCAGCGCGCGGTGAACGTGGTGGTGGGCGGCGCCGCGCTGTACGTCTCGGTGCGCCGGGGCGGCGCGGCGCTGCCGGAGGGCGGCTGGGGCACGATACGGGCGGCGGTGCCGGGGCTGGTGTTCGTGGGCCTGGCGGACGTGGCGGCCAACGGGACGTATGCGATAGCCGCACAGCACGGCCCGGTGACCCTGGCGGCGGTGCTGTCCTCGCTGTATCCGGTGGTCACGGCGCTGGCGGCGCGGGGCGTGCTGCGGGAGAAGCTGCGCGGGGTGCAGGCGGCGGGCGCGGCTCTGGCGCTGGCGGGGACGGTGCTGCTGGCGTCGGGGTGAGGCCGTTCGCGGCGCCCGGCGCGGCTCAGATGTGGTTGCGGATCGTGTAGAGGAGCAGCCCGAAGGCGTGCAGAGACAGCACGACGGCCAGGACGATCCGCAGCCTGCGGTCGGTGATCATGCGGCGCCTCTCCTCACATGCCGGCCGGTCGCGGTCATGTCGCGGTCTCCAGTGTGCCCGGTGGCGCCGGGCGCAGCGGCGGGTGCCAGCCGGACTCGGGGTTCCAGCGGCGTACGATCCGGGCGGGCGCGCCGGCGACGACGGCATGGTCGGGCACCTCGCCGCGCACCACCGAGCCGGCGGCGACGACCACGTTGCGGCCGAGCCGGGCCCCGGGCAGGATCAGCGCGCCCGCACCCAGCCAACTGCCCGCGCCGATCTCCACCGGTGCCGAGCGCGGCCACTGCTTGCCGACCGGCTCGTGCGGGTCGTCGTAGCTGTGGTTGGTCGAGGTGACGTACACGTACGGGCCGCAGAAGACGTCGTCGCCGATGGTCACGGGCAGATCGGCGATCACGTGGCTGCCCCGGCCCAGCACCACGCCGTCGCCGAGCCGCACGGCGGTCTCCGGGCCGAGCGGGGCGCCGGGCGCCAGGCCGACGGTGAGCGTCACCTGCTCGCCGATGATGCAGTGGGCGCCCAGCTCGATCCGCCGTTCGCCGAAGATCGTGCCCTGCGGGAAGGCGAGGACCGTGCCGGCGCCGAGCCGCCGGAAGCGGTACGGGCCGGGGCGCGCCGCGCTCACGGCGCCGGTGCTGCGCACCCACCGCCAGCCGCGGTGCACGGCGCGCGAGAGCAGCCTGCTCGTCACGGAGTTGCGCTGCTGGTTCGGCACCCGGTCACCGTACCTCTCCGGCATCTCGCCTACGCTCTGAGCGAGCGCGGCCGCGGCCCCCGACGGCGACGGGCCGCCGGCGGCTCACCAGGACGTACGACGGCGGGCGGCGAGGGCCGCCGCGAGCACCGGGAGCGGACGACATGTCAGGACGGCCGGAGCCGCTGATCGCGGCGGTGGGCGGGCGGGAGCCCGCGGTGGACCCGAAGGCGTACGTGGCACCGACCGCGGTGGTGGTCGGCGACGTGACCGTCGGCGCGGAGTCCAGCGTCTGGTACAACGCCGTGCTGCGGGGCGACTGCGAGTCGATCTCCCTGGGCGCGGGCAGCAACGTGCAGGACAACTGCACGGTCCACTCCGATCCGGGCTTCCCCGTGGTCATCGGCGAGCGCGTGACCGTCGGCCACAACGCGGTGGTGCACGGCTGCACGGTCGGCGACGACGTGCTCGTCGGCATGGGCGCGACGGTGCTCAACGGGGCGGTGATCGGCGCCGGTTCGCTGGTGGCCGCGCAGGCGCTGGTGCCGCAGGGCATGGAGGTGCCGCCGGGTTCCCTGGTCGCCGGGGTGCCGGCGAAGGTGAAGCGGCCCCTGACCGACGAGGAGCGCGAGCACATCCGCCTCAACGGCGCGGGCTACGTGGCCCTGACGCAGGTGCACCGCGAGTCCCTGGGCGGCGCCGCCTCCTGAGGCCCGGGCTCCCGGCGCGCGGGCGCCGGTGGGCACCGGGCCGCCGGCGGGTACGGCTCCCGCGGCGGCCGGGTCCGCGACCCTGGGCCTCAGTCGTTGGGGCGCAGCGTCCACAGCACCGTCATCCGCCCGCTGACGGCACCGTCCCCGCGCACGATGTCGACCTCGACCGGGAACTCCGGCCGCTTGCCCGCGTCGAGTTCGGCCACGACCTCGGCAACCGGCCGGCCCAGCCGGGCCCTGGCGGTGACATCGCCCCTGGCGACCTTCAGGAAGTCGATCTCCGCCCGCACCGGCAGCGGCACGGCGCGGCCCATCTGGTCGCCGAACGCGGCGAGCACGACGGCGCCGGTCGCCGACTCGGCCAGGGTGAACATGGCGCCGGCGTGCGGGCCGCCGACGTGGTTGCGGTACTCCGGCCGGTCGGGGAGGCGGAGGGTGGCGGCCTCCGGGGTGATCTCGTCGTAGATCAGGCCGAGCGTGCGGACCATGGGAACCGATGCCTGAAGGAGCTCGCCCAGCGGCGGCAGGGTGTCTGACATACGGCCACGTTACCAACGGGTAATAAGTGTGACCACTCCCCGTCGCCAGCTATGTTGTTCCGCATGTGGCCAGGACAGCAGCCCGGGGGCGAGCAGCACCAGCAGCAGCCGAACCCGTACCAGCAACAGCCCGCCCCGCACGGCCCGCAGGGCTACGACGGACAACAGCAGCACCAGCAGCAGGAGCAGTGGGGCCAGAGCGCGCCGCCGGGTGCGCCGGTACCCGGGAAGAGCGGGACGAGCCCACGCGTGGCCGTCGCCATAATCGGCGCCGTCGCCGTGATCGCCGCGGCGGCCGTGACGGGCGTGGTGCTCCTCAACGAGGACGACGACGGCGGTGGCCAGGCGAGCCCCGGGGGCGGCGGCGGGTCGCCCTCCGCCTCGCCCTCGCCGTCGGCGTCGGAGAAGCCCGTCCTCAAGGACGACCCCGACAACCCGCGCGGCGTCGCCGACGACCAGAAGATCGAACCGGTCGTCGCCGGCTGGAAGGCCGTTTACAACGCCAAGCGCCACAACGTCTACGACGTGCCGCCCGAGTGGGAGGTGCAGTCCCCGACCATGACCATCGGCTTCGAGGACGACTCCGGCCCGCTGGTGTCGATGACGGGGGCCGCGCTCTACAAGGACGGCATCTGCAAGTACGCCAGCCGCGCGGGCGCCGGCACCAAGGGCGGCATCGGCGCGAAGAACACCAAGGAGGCCGTCGAGAACGAGGCCGGCGCCTGGGCCGAGGCCGCCTTCAACACCAGCAAGAAGGCGACCGTCAAGCAGACCGAGCCGGTGGCGTTCTCCAGCAAGCACGGGCTGAAGGGGCACATGGCCACCGCGACGGTCACCGGCGTGCCGCGCGAGACCAAGTGTTCGGCCGACGGCAAGATCGTCGCGTTCACCTACACCGACGTCAACGGCGAGTTCGCCACCTGGGTGCTGTACAGCGACACCGGCGTGGACGACGAGGTGCCGGAGGACACCATCGCCAAGATCATGGACAGCCTGCGCCCGCTGGAGGGCTGAGCGCGGCGAATTCCGGTTGCAGCGGGCCGGTGGGCCCGGCATAGTCCGCGGGTGACCCGTACCACCGCGCCCGACGCCGGTTCCCCGCCGGATCCCGTACGGGCCCCCGCAGACGCCTCCGGGCCCCCGCCCCGCCGCCGCTGGGCGGGGCGCAACTACACGCTGCTCTCCCTCGCCGCGGTGATCACCAACCTCGGCGCCTCCGGCGCGCTGATCGCCTCGGCGTTCGCGGTCCTCGAAGCCGGCGGCTCCGCCACCGACGTCGGCCTGGTCGCCGCGGCGCGGACGACGGCGCTCATCGTCTTCGTCCTCGTCGGCGGCGCGGTCGCCGACCGGATCCCGCGGCACCGGGTGATGGTCGTCGCGAACACCGTCAACTGCACCTCGCAGGGCGTCTTCGCGGCCCTGGTGATCACCGACCAGGCGCACGTGTGGCAGATGGTGCTGCTGTCGGCGATCGGCGGTACGGGGCACGCGTTCTTCGCCCCCGCCGCCGAGGGGATGGTGCTCTCGTCGGTCACCGGCGAGCAGGCGGGCCGCGCCTTCGCGATGTTCCGCGTCGGCATCAACGGCGCCGGCATCGGCGGGGCCGCGCTCGGCGGCGCCATGGTCGCGGCGGTAGGGCCGGGGTGGGTACTGGCCGTGGACGCGGGCGCGTTCGCCGTCGCCGCGGCGCTGCGGGCGTTCCTCGACGTCAGCGGCATCCCCGAGCGGCAGCCCGGCGGCAGCATCCTCGCCGATCTGAAGGTCGGCTGGCGCGAGGTGACGGGGCGGCCCTGGCTGTGGTCGATCGTGCTGCAGTTCGCGGTCGTGAACGCCGTGGTGGCCGCCGCGGAGGCGGTGTACGGGCCGCTGGTGGCCCGCGAGCACCTGGGCGGCGCGGGGCCGTGGGGCCTGGCGATGGGCGCCTTCGCCGCCGGCACGCTGGCGGGGGCGCTGGTGATGACCCGGTGGAAACCACAGCGGATGCTGCTCGCCGGAGTGCTGTGCATCTTCCCGCTCGCGCTGCCGGCCGCGGCCCTGGCGGTGCCGCTGCCGGTGGCGTGGCTCGCGGCGGTGATGTTCGTCTCCGGCACGGGCGTCGAGGTCTTCGCGGTGGCGTGGATGATGGCGCTGCACCAGGAGATCCCCGAGGACAAGCTCTCGCGTGTCTCGTCGTACGACTGGCTGGGCTCGATCGCGCTGATCCCGGTCACCACCGCGCTCGCCGGGCCGATGCAGGACCTGGTGGGCCGGTCGGCGGCGCTGTGGGGCTGCGCGGTGCTGGTGGTCGCACTGACCGCGGCGGTGCTGTGCGTGCCGGACGTACGGCAGTTGCGGCGGCGTACGGAGCACGCGGCGGCCGGGCCCGCCGGTGCCGACGGCGCAGCGGCCGGGTCTGCCGGTGCCGACGGCGCAGCGGACGCGGATCGGCCGACGGATCAGCCGATCGTGAAGGCGCCGTCCGGCGGCTCGGGCGACGGCACGGCGTCGGCGTCCGCGACCGGCTGAGCGCCGGCCGTCAGCCGCCGCAGCGCCGGCCCGTACTCGACCCGGGCGGGGAACGGGTCGGCGGCGGCGCGCCGGGCCAGCTCCGTGAGCGGCAGCCCCCGGCCGGCGTCCGCGCGGTGCTTCGCCGCCACCACCAGGATGTTGCCGAAGCGGCGGCCGCGCAGCACCGACGGCTCGGCGATCAGGCACAGCTCGGGGAAGACGGCCGCGGCGGTGGCCAGTTGGGAGCCGAGGAAGCGGAACGGCACGCTGTCGGCGAGGTTCGCGACGTACAGCCCGTCCGGGCGCAGCGCGCGGGCGGCGGCGCCGACGAACTCCAGCGACGCGACGTGCGCGGGCACCCGGGCGCCGCCGTAGACATCGGCGATGACCAGGTCGCAGCTCGCCGCCGGGCGCCGCTCCAGCGCGGCGCGGGCGTCGAGGGCGCGTACGGTGACGCCGCAGTCCCGCGGCAGCGGCAGGTGCTCGGCGACCAGGGCGATCACCCCGCGGTCGGACTCGGCGACCTCCTGCCGGGAGCCGGGCCGGGTCGCCGCCACGTACCGGGGCAGGGTCAGGGCGCCGCCGCCGAGGTGCACGGCATCGAGCGGGCGGCCGGGCGGGAAGCCGAGGTCCACGACGTGCGCGAGGCGGCGCGCGTACTCGAACTCCAGGTACGTGGGGTCGTCGAGGTCGACGTACGACTGCGGGGCGCCCTCGACCGTGAGCAGGTACGCGCGCGGGCGGTCGACGTCCGGCAGCAGCCTCGCGGTGCCGCCGTCCACCGCGGCGATGACGGGGACGGGCTCCTCCACACCGGCCATTGTGGCGGAGGAGGCCCGCCTTCCGTACCCGGATGCGCGGATACGCGGGTACGGAAGGCGGGCGGCGGGGCGGGGACCGGCTTCTGCCGGGGTCAGTCGAGCCCGGTGACGGTGCCCGCGCCGACAGTGCGCCCGCCCTCGCGGATCGCGAAGCCGAGCCCCGCTTCGAGGGGCACCTCGCGGCCCAGTTCGACCGTCATCGCGACGGTGTCGCCGGGCCGGGCGACGGCGGTCTCGCCGAGGTCGACGTCGCCGACGACGTCCGCGGTCCTGATGTAGAACTGCGGCCGGTAGCCGGTCGAGACGGCCGTACGCCGGCCGCCCTCGGCCGCGGACAGCACGTACACCTCGGCGGTGAACCGCCGCCGCGGCACGACGCTGCCCGGCGCGGCGACGACGTGCCCGCGGCGCACCGCGTCCCGCGCGACACCGCGCAGCAGCAGCGCGACGTTGTCGCCGGCCTGCGCGGAGTCCATCGGCTTGCCGAAGGTCTCCAGACCGGTCACGACCGTCTCCACCTCGGCGCCGAGCACCTGCACCCGGTCCCCGACGCGCACCGTGCCGCGCTCGACGGCACCGGTGACGACCGTCCCGCGGCCGGTGATGGTGAGCACGTTCTCCACCGGCAGCAGGAACGGCGCGTCCAAGTGCCGCTCGGGCATGGGCACATAGGTGTCCACGGCGTCCAGCAGGTCCACGATCGCCTGGGTCCACGCCGGGTCGCCCGCGAGCGCGCGCAGCCCGGAGACGCGGACCACGGGCACCTCCTCACCCGGGTAACCGTGCTTGGTGAGCAGCTCGCGGACCTCCAGCTCGACGAAGTCCGTCAGCTCCGGGTCGCCGGCGTCGGCCTTGTTGAGCGCGACGACCACGTGCCGTACGCCCACCTGCCGGGCGAGCAGCACGTGCTCCGCGGTCTGCGGCATGACACCCTCGACCGCCGAGATCACCAGGATCGCGCCGTCGAGCTGGGCCGCGCCCGTGACCATGTTCTTCACGAAGTCGGCGTGGCCGGGCATGTCGACGTGCGCGTAGTGGCGGGTCGCCGTCTCGTACTCGACGTGCGCGATGTTGATGGTGATGCCGCGCACGGCCTCCTCCGGCGCCCGGTCGATGCGCTCGAACGGGACGAAGGTGCCGGTGCCGCGGTCGCTGAGCACCTTGGTGATCGCGGCCGTCAGCGTGGTCTTGCCGTGGTCGACGTGCCCCATCGTGCCGATGTTGACGTGCGGCTTCGTGCGCACGTACGCCTGCTTGGGCATGGTTCTTCCTCGCGGATCGCAGTGGCTGCGCGGACCCCGGGCCTGGCCGGCCCTCCCCCGCGGGGGTCCGCTGGAGCGATCACGGGAAGGGGCGGATTCGGGCGCCGTCGGCTGCGGTTGCCGGCACTGCTGCGAGTGCTGCCGGCACAGCCTTCAGCGCGTCCGCTGCCGCGGACGTGCGCGCGAGGAAGGCGTACCGGAACATGCCCACCATGATCGGGTACGCGCCCTCCGCCCGTCGACCGGTTTTCGGCCCGCACCCGGGGCGCAGGCGGGCTGACCGCCCCGGGGCCGGCGAGGCGCCCGGGGCCGGGGTGCGGCGGGGGGCCGGTGAGCCGTGAGCACCATCGTGGCGGCCGGAGTTGAGGGGGACGTCACGGTGCAGGTGCGGGCCCGTCGGTTAGGCTCCCACCGTGCCCGAAACCGCCGAGGCGCCCGTCGCCGGCCGCGCCGTCCGCTGCGGCCGGGCTCTGCTGTCCCCGCGCTCCCGGCTCGCCCTGCTCCTCGTCCTCCTCGCCGGCGCGGCGGTCGCGGCGATCGTGTGGCGGCCGCACCGGCTGCTGGTCGACGGCCTGCCGCCGCAGTTCACCGGCCTGTCGGCGGTGCTCCTCTTCGCCGTCGCGTACGGGCTGTGCACCGCGGCTCTCGTACCGCGGCCGCTGCTCAACCTCGCCTCCGGCACGCTCTTCGGCGCCCAGGCGGGCCTGGCCGGGTCGGTGTCGGGCACGGTGCTGGGCGCGGGCGTCGCGTTCGGGATCGGCCGGCTGCTCGGCCAGGACGCGCTGCGTCCGCTGCTGCGCGGGCGGCTGCTGACGGCGGCGGACCGGCAGCTCAGCCGGCACAGCTTCCGCTCGATGCTGGTGCTGCGCACCTTCCCCGGCGTGCCGTTCGCGGGCGTGAACTACGCCGCGGCGGTCTCCCGGATGAACTGGACGCCGTTCCTGGTGGCCACCGCCGTGGGCTGCGTGCCGAACACCGCCGCCTACGTGATCGCCGGCAGCCACGCCTCCGACCCGCTCTCCCCCGTCTTCCTCGCGGCCCTCGGCTTCATCGTCGCCAGCATGGCGGGAGGCGCCGCCGTCGCCATGCGCCGCCGCCGGCGCTCCGCGCGCCGGACCGCCCCGGGCGGAGTGATCTCTTCCGCCGCGCCCGCGGAAGAGCCCGCCGCCGGGGCCGCGGGCATGGCCGCATCCGACCCTGGGGCCACGCGCCTCATGCCGGGGCCTTAACATCTCCTGCAACCCGTCAGCGAACTCAAGGACATGTGCAGCCCCGTATGAGCTGGTTCGAAGCAGTCATCCTCGGACTCGTCCAGGGACTGACGGAATTTTTGCCGATCTCCTCCAGCGCCCACCTCCGGCTCACGGCGGCCTTCGCCGGCTGGGAGGACCCGGGCGCGGCCTTCACGGCGATCACCCAGATCGGCACGGAGACCGCCGTGCTGATCTACTTCCGCAAGGACATCGCGCGGATCGTCTCCGCGTGGTGCCGCTCGCTGACGAACAAGGCGATGCGCTCCGACCACGACGCCAAGATGGGCTGGCTGGTCATCGTCGGCTCGATCCCCATCGGGGTGCTGGGGCTGACCTTCCAGGAGTCGATCGAGGGCCCGTTCCGCGATCTGCGGCTGATCGCCACCACGCTCATCGTGATGGGCCTGCTCCTCGGCTTCGCCGACTGGCGCGCCTCCACCGGAGGCGGCCGGCACCGCGCGGCGGTCAAGCGCAAGGAGCTGACGGACCTCAACACCCGCGACGGGCTGCTCTTCGGCTTCGCCCAGGCGCTCGCGCTGGTGCCGGGCGTCTCCCGCTCGGGCGCGACGATCACCGGCGGCCTGTTCCTCAACTACAACCGTGAGGCCGCGGCCCGGTACTCGTTCCTGCTGGCCATCCCCGCGGTACTCGCCTCCGGGCTCTTCGAGCTGAGGAAGGTGCCCGGGGCCACGCACATGAACTGGGGCGCGACGGTGGCCGCGACGGTTATCGCCTTCCTTGTCGGATATGCCGTCATCGCGTGGTTTATGAAGTTCATTACGACGCGCAGTTTCGCGCCCTTCGTGATCTACCGCGTGCTGCTGGGCATCCTGATCTTCGCCCTGGTCGCGGCCGGCGCCCTGGAGCCCGACGCCGGCGAGACGGCCCACTGACCCCGCCCGCACCGGCGCGGCGCTGGGGGGAGATGTCAGAACGCCCCCTCCTTCAGGCCGTCCTCGGCCGCGCCGCGGCTGAGGACGGCGGCCCGTACCCGCGCGTGGACGTCCGGGTACGTCTCGGGCGTCGCCGGCACCACCCGGAACGGCGGCCCGGTCTCCGCGTGCTGGACCAGGAACTCCGCGCGGGTCACGTCCCAGCCGTCGCGGGCCGGGGTGAAGGTGAAGCGGGCGGCGGAGCCCTCGTTGCCGCGGTACATCGAGGGGATGAAGCTGGCGACCTGGTCACCGAGGCCGTAGACGACCCAGGTGCCGTTGACCTTCTCGTACGGCTGCGGCACGTGGTTGTGGGTGCCGACGATCAGGTCGATGTCCTTGCGGCCGCCGCTCCGCGCACGCGTCAGCCGGTCGGCGAGCCGCCGTTGGGCGAGATCCGGCTCCTGCTGCCACTCGGTGCCCCAGTGCACGCTGACGACGACCACGTCGGCCCCGGCGCGGCGGGCGGCGCGGGAGTCGGCGACCACGCGGCGGGGGTCGAGGATCGCCAGCGACCACGGTGCGTCGGCGGGGACGCCGGCGTTGCTGCCGTAGGTGTACGAGAGGTGGGCGACCTTGGCGCCGCCCGCGCGCAGCAGCGCGGGGCGGCCGGACTCGGCGCGGGTGCGGGCGGTGCCCGCGTAGTGCAGGCCGGCGCCGTCGAGGGCGTCCAGGGTGCGGCGTACGCCGTCGGTGCCGGAGTCGAGCGCGTGGTTGGAGGCGGTGGAGCAGCCGTCGTAGCCGACGTCGCGCAGGGCGGTGGCGAGGCCGGGCGGGGACTGGAACGACGGGTAGCCGGTGAACGGGCCCTCCCGGGGCCCGAGCGGGGTCTCCAGATGGCACAGCGCGAGGTCCGCCGCGGCGACGGTGGGCGCGACGGCGGCGAACATGGGGCGGAAGTCGTAGTCGTCTCCCCCGGCGTCCGTGGCCGCCTGCGTCATGATCGAGGGGTACGGGATGACGTCGCCGGTCGCCAGCAGCGTGAACGGACGGGCGCCGGCCCCGGGTCCGGCCGCGGCGGGCGCGGCGGACGAGTCGGCGGGCGTGCAGCCCGCGGCGAGCAGCGCCGCGGAGGCGGCGATCGCGGTGGCGGTCCCTGCGGCTGCGATGAGCCGGGCGCGGCGCCGGGGCATGGGCTTCCCCTTCGTACGGTCCGGGCACGAACGGGAACCAGCTTGCCCCTTTTCATTCGATTATCCGCTTATTATTCCGCACGTGTCCGGCGTGCGGGTGGCGAAATCAACCCGTCCGGCCCACCTCGCGGACGATCCGCTCGCACAGCTCGTGGGTGGCGAGCGCGTCCCGCGCGCTCAGCGGCTCCCCGGCCCGTACCGCGGCCAGGAACGCCAGCACGGCCTGCTCGATGCCGCGCTGCCTGGCCACCGGCACCCAGTCGCCGCGCCGCCGCACGCTGGGCTGGCCCTTGTGGTCCACCACCTCGGCGAGGTTGCGGACCTCGCGCTTGGTGTCCTGTCCTGACACTTCGAGGATCTCCTCGGCGGAGCCCGACAGCCTGTTCATCGCGCCGATGGCGGTGAAGCCGTCACCGGACAACTGCAGGACGACGTGGTGCAGGAGCCCGTCGCGGACGCGGGCGCGCACGTCGACCTGCTCGACGGGGCCGGGGGCGAGGAAGCGAAGCGTGTCCACGACGTGGATGAAGTCGTCGAAGACCATCGTGCGGGGGTCCTCGGGCAGCCCGACGCGGTGCTTCTGCAGGAGGATCAGCTCGCGCGGGTGCTCCAGGCACTGCGCGTAGCCGGGGGCGTAGCGGCGGTTGAAGCCGGTCATCAGCGAGACGCGGCGCTCCTCCGCTATCCGTATGAGGCGTTCGGCGCCCGCGAGGTCGTACGCCAGCGGCTTGTCGACGTAGACGGGGATGCCCGCCTCCAGCAGCGCGGTGGCCAGCTCGACGTGCGCGGAGGTGGGGGCGTGCACGAACGCGGCGTCGAGGCCGGCGGCGAGCAGCGAGTCCAGGTCCCGGTGGCGGTGCGCGGGCGGGACGCGGTGGGTGTCGCCGACGCGGTCGAGGGTGGCCGGGGTGCGGGTGTGCAGGTGCGGCTCGACGCCGGGCAGCGAGGCGAGCACCGGCAGGTATGCCTTCCGTGCGATGTCGCCGAGCCCGATCACGCCGGCTTTCAGGGGCGTGGCGCCCGTGGTCATGTCCGCTCCCGTCCGCAGCCGTCCGCCCGCGGGCCGCCCTCGGAGCAGGAGAACCTGCGTCAGGGCGCCGCCTGTGCGGGGGAAGCATACGGGCCGCCCGGGTCGGCGCCGCCGCCGGGCGGCCGCCAGTCCGCGACGCCGTCCAGCCCGCGCAGCACGACGCGGGGGCCGAGCAGTCCGACACCGCGGATGAGGGCGTTGCGGGTGCGGACGGCGAGCGGTCCCGTCAGGTTGATCAGCCGGCCGGCACGGGCGGAGCGCACCGCCACGGCGCGGGTGCGCGGGAGACGGTCGCGGGTGTAGCGCTCCAGCGCCTCGGGTACGGCCGCGGGGTCGGCGGCGGCGTGGTGGGCCAGGACGACGCCGTCCTCGACGGCCTGGTTGCCGCCCTGGCCGAGGTTCGGGGTCATGGCGTGGGCGGCGTCGCCGAGGAGCGCGACGCGGCCGCGGTGGAAGGCGGGCAGCGGCTCGGCCAGCCAGTGCACGTCGTGGTGGAGCACCCGGGCGGGCTCGGCGGCGGCGAGGAGGGCGGGCACCGGGTCGTGCCAGCCGGCGAAGCGACGGCGCAGTCCGGCCAGTTCACCGTCCGGGGAGCGCCGGCCCGCGGGCGTGACAGCGGCGGCGTACGCGTACACGCGGCCGTCGGCGAGCGGCTGCGATCCCCACAGTTCCCCGCGGCCCCAGGTCTCGTGCGGCACGAACGCGGCGGGCCGCGCGGGCAGGACGAGCCGCCAGGTGGTGAAGCCCGCGTACGCGGGGCCGGGGTGGCCGGGGAAGAGGGCGCGGCGTGCGGCGGAGCCGATGCCGTCCGCGGCGACGACGAGTTCGGCCTCCAGCACGCCGTCCGGCACCGCGATGCGCGCGGGCCTGTCCGGGCCGCCCGGGTCCTCGACCTCGGCGGCGGCCCCGGTACGGATAGCGGCGGCCGGCAGCCGGGCGGTGAGCAGCGCGGCGAGGTCGGCGCGGTGCACGAGGGCGATCCCGCCGCCGAACCGCTCGGCCAGGGCGGCCGCGTCGGTACGGGAGAGCAAGCGCCCGCCGACGCGCTGGCCGGATTGCTGCACCGCTTCCTCACCCGGCACCGCACGCTGCTCGTGGCCCGCTACGAACTCGCGCTTGAGGCCACCCGGCGCCCCGAGCTGCGGGCGATCTACGACCGCGCGGGCACCACGTTCGGCGACGCCGCGCACGCGCTCCTCGCGGCCTGGGGGTCGGCCGACCCCGAACGGCACGCGCAGGAGCTGATCGCCTGGACGGACGGCATGATGTTCCTGCACACGGCGGGCCGGGTGAGCGGGTCGCGCACGCCGACCAGGGCGCGGCTGCGCGCCGGGTACGAGGATCTGCTGCGCGGCATGCTCGGCGGCTGACCGCCGGGGGCGCGGCAACTTCGCGGCGCGCGCGCCACCCTTGCGGGGACTACCGGGACGGCGCCGGGCACAGCAGTGTGGCCGGGTGCCCTCCACTCCCACGGCCGGCGCCCTGCTGACCGGCCTCACGACACTCGCCGCCGTAGCCGGCTGCGTCACCGTCTCCCCCGACCACGCCCCCGGCACCCGCCGCGGCCCGGGCGCCGGAGGGCCCGCCACGGCCGCACCCGGGGCCGCCGCGTCACCGCTGCCGGGGCGCGAGGAACTGGCGACGATCGGCCCGGTGCCGCGCCCGCAGCGCACTTCTGCGACGCCGGCACCGTCCGCGGACACGGAACGGCCGGACGCACCCGCCCCGGACGGACCCCTGCCACCGGCGCCGCAGACGCGGGGCCCCCGTACGGCGCAGGAGCGCCCGGTACGTACGGCACGGCCGGCCCCGCCGCCCGTCGCCCCCGGCGAGGCCGGCGATCTGTGCGCCCTCGCCGGGGACTACGGCCGCTGGTCTCCCGGCAGCCGGGAGGATGCGGCCTGCGCGGAGTACTTCGAGCGCCAGGCGCCGCACCCCGGCCCGTAGCTCCGACGCCCGGACCCGTACCCCCGGCGAATCACGGGCCGGGCCTCAGTCCTTGCCCGCGGCCAGGTCCGGGATCCGCCAGTCGATCGGCGCGTGCCCCTGCGCCGCCACCGCCTCGTCGATCTGCGAGAACGGCCGCGAGCCGAAGAACTTCTTCGCCGACAGCGGCGACGGGTGCGCCCCCTGGACCACCACGTGCCGGGCGGTGTCGATGAGCGGCAGCTTCTTGCGCGCATACGCGCCCCACAGCACGAACACCGCCGGGTCCGGCCGCTCCGCCACGGCGCGGATCACCGCGTCGGTGAACTCCTCCCAGCCCTGGCCCTTGTGCGAGTTCGCCTCGCTCTCGCGCACCGTCAGCACCGCGTTCAGCAAGAGCACGCCCTGCTCTGCCCACGGCATCAGATACCCGTTGTCCGGGACCGGGTGGCCGAGGTCGTCCCGCAGCTCCTTGAAGATGTTGCGCAGGGAGGGCGGGGTGCGCACCCCCGGCCGCACCGAGAAGCACAGCCCGTGCCCCTGCCCCGCCCCGTGGTACGGGTCCTGGCCGAGGACGAGCACCTTCACGCTCTCGTACGGCGTGGCGTCGAGGGCGGCGAAGACCTCCGTGCGCGGCGGGTAGACGGGGCCGCGGGTCCGCTCCTCCTCGACGAACGACTGGAGACGCGTGAAATAGGGCTTTTCGAGCTCCTTGCCCAGGGCGTCCTGCCAGGACGGGGGCAGCATCGGGGACACGGGTGAGGGACCTCCGGTCGGTGCAGAAGATCGGTTCAGTGGGTCGTTGCGCAGCCGACAGTACCGCCGGGCACTGACAACTCCCCTACCAACTGGTCTTCTTGTACAGCTCCCACATCCGCATGATCGTCGAGGCGTCCAGACTCCACTCCACCCCGGCCACGTCGTCGTCCGCGGCGATGTACTGCCGGGCCTGCCACAGCGGCAGCAGCCGGGCGTCCTCGGCGAGGATGTCCTGCGCCCGCGAGAACTGCTCGTTGACCCCGGCCCGGTCCGCCTTCCGGCGCGATGCGGGCAGCAGCTCGTCGGTGATCTCCGCGTTCTCGTACGGGGTGCCGAGGGCGTTGCGCGCGCCCGTGAAGGGGGCGATGTAGTTGTCCGGATCGGGGAAGTCGGGGGACCAGCCGCGGCCGAAGACCGGGTACTCGCCCTTGTTGTACGCGGCGGCGAACTGCTCCCACTTGCGGCCCTTGACCGTGATCTCGAACAGCCCGCTGTCCTCCAGCTGCCGCTCCAGCTCCTCGAACTCCCGCGCCGTCACCGAGCCGTACCGGTCGGTGGTGTACCAGAACGTCAGCGGCACGGGCTCGGTGACGCCCGCCGTCTGCAGCGTGGCCGCCGCGGCCTCCGGGTCCGGCTCGCCGTAGAGGTCGAAGAACGGCGTGGTGTGGCCGGTGATGCCGCGCGGGATCATCGAGTACAGCGGCTCGGCGGTGCGGCCGTAGACCTTGCGTACGAGCGCGTCGCGGTCGATCACCTGGGCGACGGCCTGCCGGACGGCGAGGCTGTCGGCGTACTCGTGCTCGGGGTTGAAGACCAGGTAGTGGATCTCCGGCATGACCACCCGGCTGAGCGCGATCGAGCCCTTCTCGTCTGCGGTCTTCTCCAGCTCCGGCACCCGGTCGGGGGGCAGCCCGCGGTACGTGACGTCGATGTCGCCCTTCTTGAGCGCGTCGGTCATCGCGTCGGAGTCGTCGAAGTAGCGGATGCTGACGGAGTCGTTGCGCAGCTCGGCGTCACCCAGGTAGCGGGAGTTGCGCTCCAGCTGGGCGACCGACCCCTTCTCGTACGACGCGAGCGTGTACGGGCCGGAGCCGACCAGGGTGCCGGGGTCGGCGAGCTTGTCCGCCGGGTACTCCTCGGGGTCGACGAGCGAGGTGGCGGGGGCGGCGAGAATGAACGGGAAGGTGGCGTCGGGGCGTTTGAGGTGGAAGGTGACGGTCCGGTCGCCTTCGGTCTCGACCTTCTCCAGGCTGTCCAGCAGCCCCGCGGGGCCGGTCTCGGCGTTGATGGCGAGCACCCGGTCGAAGGAGTGCTTGACGGCCGCGGCGTCGAGCGGGTTGCCGTTGGAGAAGGTGAGGTCCTCGCGGAGCTTGCAGCGGTACGTGCGGCTGTCGGCGCCGGTGAAGCCGCAGCTCTTGGCCGCGTCGGGCTGCGGCACCGTGCTGGTGCCGGCGTAGTGCATGAGCGTCTGGTAGACGTTCCGGTACAGCTCCCAGCTGCCGTCCCAGGCGGCCGCGGGGTCGAGCGTGCTGGGTGCGCTCGTCGTTCCCACGTCTATGTGCCGCTCGTCGTCGCCCGACGCCGACAGAGTGCCGCAGCCGGCCAGCATCGAGACGGGTATCAGCGCCGCGGCGACCCGCCGCGGGCCCGACCGGAAGAACACGTGCTTGTCCCCCTCCTTGCACCTGTTCGATGGGGTGCGCAGACCCTACCCCACGGTTGGTGGATCACGGATCCCCCGGGACAGCGCAGTGACCCGGGGGAACGTGTGTGGCGTGTGTGACTGGTGGTTCAGCTCCAGCCGGCGTTGAGGAAGATCCCGCCCTCGATGGCGAGCGTCTGCCCCGTGATCCAGCCCGCCTCGTCGGAGAGGAGGAACGCGGCGGCGCCGCCGATGTCCTCGGGCACCCCGAGCCGGCCCAGCGGGTAGCCGGCGGCGGCCTCCTCCTCGCGGCCCTCGTAGAGCGCGACCGCGAACTTCGTCTTCACCACGCCGGGCGCGATGGCGTTGACCCGGACACCGGGCGCGAACTCGTGCGCGAGCTGCAGGGTCATGTTGATCATCGCGGCCTTGCTCATGCCGTACGCGCCGACGAACGGCGACGCCGAGAGCCCGGCGACGGAGGAGACGTTGACGATCGCGCCGCCGTGCTCGCGCTGCCACGACTTGTACGTCTGCTGGGCGAAGCCCAGTGCGGACAGGACGTTCGTCTCGTAGACCTTGCGCACGGCGTTCAGGTCGACGTCCGCGATGGGACCGAAAACGGGGTTGGTGCCGGCGTTGTTGACCAGGTAGTCCACCCGGCCGAACGCCTCCATGGTGCGCGCCACGGCCTCGGCCTGGTGCTCCTCGTCGTGGGCCTTGCCGGGTACGCCGATGGCCCGGTCGGCACCGAGCCGCACCACGGCCTCCTGCAGCGCCTCCTCGCCGCGGCCGGTCACGCACACGCGGTGGCCGCGGGCGACCAGGGCTTCCGCGATGCCGTAGCCGATGCCGCGGCTGGCCCCGGTGACCAGGGCGACCCGCCCGCTGTCCGCGCCCTGCGGAGCGCCGGCGCTCTCCTGCTGCGTCATGTCCTCGTCCCCCGTCCTCAGTCGAGCGGCCCGCCGGCCACGTACAGCACCTGACCGGAGACGAAGCCGGCGTCCTCACCCGTGAAAAAGGCGATGGCGCCGGCGATGTCGTCGGGCTGGCCGACACGCTGGACGGGGATCTGGGAGGCGGCCGCGGCCTGGAAGTCGGCGAAGTCCATGCCGACCCGGGCGGCGGTCTGCGCGGTCATCTCGGTGGCGATGAAGCCGGGCGCGACGGCGTTGGCGGTGACGCCGAACTTGCCCAGCTCCTTGGCGAGGGTCTTGGTGAAGCCCTGCAGCCCGGCCTTGGCGGCCGAGTAGTTGACCTGGCCGCGGTTGCCGAGCGCGGAGCTGCTGGAGAGGTTGACGATGCGGCCGAAGCCGGCGTCGACCATGTGCTTCTGGCAGGCCCGGGACATCAGGAACGCGCCGCGCAGATGCACGTTCATGACCGTGTCCCAGTCGTCCTCGGCCATCTTGAACAGCAGGTTGTCGCGGGTCACGCCGGCGTTGTTGACGAGGATGACGGGCGGGCCGAGCTCGGCGGCGGCGCGGGCGACGCCGGCCTCGACGGCGGCGGCGTCGGAGACGTCGCAGCCGACGGCCAGCGCGGTGCCGCCGGCGGCGGTGATCTTCCCGACGGTCTCCGCGCAGGCGTCCTCGTCGAGGTCGAGCACGGCGACGGCGCGCCCCTCGCGGGCCAGGCGGACGGCGGTGGCGGCACCGATGCCGCGCGCGGCGCCGGTGACGATCGCGACCCTTCCGGTGGTGGACATGCTGGTGTTCTCCTCGCGCTGGCTGGGGCCGGGTGCCGCCCGACGGGCGGTGAGCAACCGCTTAGTACGTACGGCTCACGTGACGCTAGAAGTCCGGCCCCGCCGTGTCAACGGGGCGCCGCTGCGGGGTGTCCGTACGCGGGTACGCCCCGGCGCGTACCCGCGTCACGCGGGTACGCGCACCAGCAGCCGCAGCAGCCGCTCCACCTCCGCCTCCGGATCCTCGGTCAGGCCCGAGTGCACCGGCCCCGGCTGTACCACCGTGCTGCGCGGCGCGACGAGCCAGCGGAAGCGCCGCCCCGCGTCGTCCCCGGCCGCCTGCCCCGCCCGCGCACCGCCGCAGCCCACCTCCTCCACCGCGTGCAGCGCGGCCCGTACGCCCGCGATGTCCACCTCGGGGTCGAGGGCAAGGAGCCGGCGCTCGTCCAGGTGGGTGCGCGCGCACAGGTACGAGTGCGCCCGGCAGTACACCAGCACCCCGGCGTTGATCTGCTCGCCGCGTTCGATCCGCGGCACGACGCGCAGCAGCGCGTACTCGAAGACCTCGCGCCCGCTCATCGCGTCCCCCTCCGCGGCGGCTCGGCCTTCAGCCACTCCGGCGCCTTCGACGGCCC
Source organism: Streptomyces sp. B5E4 (assembly GCF_039871555.1). NCBI lineage: Bacteria > Bacillati > Actinomycetota > Actinomycetes > Kitasatosporales > Streptomycetaceae > Streptomyces > Streptomyces sp. B5E4. The sequence goes on along the minus strand of NZ_JBDPMI010000002.1, from coordinate 469,055 downwards.
GTCCGCGCTGCGCTCGCCGACGACGATCCGCTCCTGCACCCGCGGCGCGCGGGCGGCCAGCGTCTCGACGTAGGCGGCCCGCACCTCCGCCGGCGACCCGAACCCCGGCTCGTCCGCCAGCCACTCGTCCGGCACCTCGGCGACCGTCTCCGCCAGGACCTCGTCGGTCACCCGCGGCGCCAGCTCCGCCGCCGCGGCGGCCACATCGGGGCCGAAGGGGGCGAGCGCGTGGTCCGAGGCGTCGTACTGCTTTTCGGCGGCGGCCGCGGCGGAAGGCCAGTTGTGGTGCCAGATCAGGGTGGCGCCGTGGTCGATGAGCCACAGATCGCCGTGCCAGACGAGCATGTTGGGGTTGCGCCACGACCGGTCGACGTTGCCGACGAGCGCGTCGAACCACACCACCCGGCCGGCTTCCGCGGCGTCGACCCGGAAGGCCAGCGGGTCGAAGCCGAGCGAGCCGGGCAGGAAGTCCATGCCGAGGTTGAGCCCTCCGCTGGCCTTGAGCAGCGCCTGCACCTCCTCGTCCGGCTCGGAGCGCCCGATGACCGGATCGAGTTGCAGCCCGACCAGCTCCGGCACCCGCAACCCCAGCCGCCGCGCCAGCCCGCCGCTGATCACCTCGGCGACCAGCGCCTTGCGGCCCTGCCCTGCGCCGGTGAACTTCATGACGTACGTACCGAGGTCGTCGGCCTCGACGACACCGGGGAGCGACCCACCCTCACGCAGTGGTGTGACATAGCGGGTCGCGGTGACTTCTCGCAGCATCATCCAAGGCCGTCCAACGTTTCCACCTTGCAGTCGATGGAGGCGGCGGTGAAGGCGAGGCGAGGAGTCCGGCTCCGATCCAGCCCTGGGGAGAATCTGGGGAGTTCCGGCTGGCATCCAGACCCTCCTGACTCCCCGGCAACCCGTCGATGGCGGTGCGCCCCTTGCTTCCGGCCTCCGGCATGAAGTGAGCATAGTAACTGAGTGTGATGGCCGGGGAGGAATGCCCGAGCCATCGCGCCGGGCGTCACCACGGACTCCCCCGCCTGGAACAACGAAGGCGAATCGTTCCGATGCTGCCGTTAAGGGGGCGAGGAACACGAGCAGCTACGCGAAGGTCCTCCCACTGCGGACTGCGACGCGCCAGAGATTGGTGTGCGTGTCGAGTCGGCTTCGACGGGTGGCCCTGGACGGCCTCGCCCGGCGCCGCCCGGGCATCCGCTGAGGCCGGCCTGCGCCGGCGCAGGCCGGTCCCAAGCACGCCGGGATCAGACCCGGACGTGCGCGGCCGCCCAGGAGGTGTGGTCGTACGAGGTGGAGCCGTTGGCGTCCTGGACCACCAGCCGGAGCAGGCGGACACCGGTGACGTCCACGTCCACCTCCCGCGGTCCGGTGGCCGCGGTGAGCGTGCCGCTCTCGTAGAGCAGGCGGCCGTCGCCCCACACCTGCGCGGCCGTCGCGCCGTTCGCGCTCTGGGACGCGGAGAAGTCGTCGATGCCGACGACCGCGGTCATCCGGGTCGCGGCGGCGCCGAGGTGGTAGACGATCTCGGAGGGGGCGTGCACGCCCAGCCCTTTGGCGTAGGTCACCCCGCCGAAGCCGATCGGGGTGCCGTCGCCCGCGGCCTGGCGGCCGTTGCTGCGGTCCCGCTCCACCGGTCCCCAGCCGTTGCTGGCGGACACCCACTCCAGGTCGCTGAGGAAGCTGTCGCCCCGCGGTGCGGGCGGCGGCACCGCCACGGTCCGGGACACGGGGTAGCGCAGGGCGGCGCGTCCGTAGGCCGCCGTGCCCTCGGCGCGCAGCAGGCGCGGGCCCGCGGTGGCGTCGCCGCGCGCCGGGGTGACCTCGACCGTCGTCCGCAGAACGGCCCCCGGCCGGAGCACGGCGGCGCGGGCCGGTCCGGCGGGCCGCAGCCGCCAGCCGGCGGGCGCGTACAGCCGGATCCCGGCGTCGGTCCAGGCGCGGCCTGAGCCGTTGGCGAGGGTTGCGGCGACAGTGAAGGGCTCACCGGGATAAGCGATTTCGGGGGACTCGATACGGGTCCCGAAGCGCTCGCGCTCGTACTCCCCGGCCCAGGACGACCGCAGCAGGCCGGTGAGCTCGGCCACCACGCCCGGGTACTCGGCGGCGACGTCCCTGGTCTCCGCCGGGTCCGCGGCCAGGTCGTACAGCTCGAAGTCCCACGCGGCGTCCGGCACCTCCCGGTCCCGGCCGGGCGCGAACCGCACCGCCTTCCAGTCGCGGCGGCGCACGGACTCGGCGAGGCGGAGGATCCGGCCGCCGTCGACCGCGTTGGCGCGCTTCGTGGACCCCGGGTCGTTGCGGTACCAGTACAGGTGGTGGTGGACCGGGGCCGGCGCCGGGCGGGCGGCCAGCAGGGACGCGGCGGAGAGCCCGTCGACGTCGCGCGGCGCGGGGGCGCCGGCCACCTCGGCGAGGGTCGGCAGCAGGTCGGTCAGCGGCGTGGGCCGCTCGCTGACGCCGGGCCGTACGGTCCCCGGGCGCCAGGCGATCAGGGGGACGCGGACGCCGCCCTCGTAGAGGTTGCGCTTGTAGCCCCGCAGCGGCCCGTTCTCGTCGAAGAGGTCGGGGTCGACGCCGCCCTCCTCGTGCGGGCCGTTGTCGCTGGAGAACAGCAGCAGGGTGTCGCGGTGCACACCGAGCCGGACCAGCGCGTCCACGACCGCACCCACCAGCGCGTCCAGCCTGGTGATCTGGGCCGCGTGGCCCTTGTCCGCCTCGCTCCACGGGCGGTCGGCGTACTCGCCCTGGTCGGGAATGTCGCTGGGGGCGTGGGGGACGTTGGGGTTGAGCATGAGGAGGAAGGGCTCGCCGGCGTGGGCGTCGAGGAAGGAGACGGCCCGTTCCTGGAGCAGGTCGATGACGAAGGCGCCGCGCGCGCCGTCGGCGTTCTGGGGGATCTGCTCCTTCGCGCCGTTGTGCCAGAGGTACTGCGGGTAGTACTGGTGTGCGTGCCCATGCGTGAGGTAGCCGTAGAAGTCTGTGAACCCGCGGGCGTTGGGGTGGCTCGGCTGGTCCGCCTCCTCGGGCCCGAAACCCCACTTGCCGATGCACGCCGTGCGGTAGCCGCGGCCCCGCAGCACCTCGGCGAAGGTCGTGTCGTCCTCGGTGAGGGAGCCCTGCGGGCCGCCGAACGGGTTCTCCCGTACCCGCCCGTGCCCCGCGTGCACCCCGGTCAGCGCCGCGCAGCGCGACGGGGCGCACACGGCCGCCGCTGAGTACGCCTGGGTGAACCGCAGCCCCTCGGCCGCCAGCCGGTCGAGCCGGGGCGTGCGGACGAGCCGCTGCCCGTACGCGCCGACACCGCCGTACCCGAGGTCGTCGGCGAGGATCACGACGACGTTGGGCCGCCCGCCGCCGCCCTGCGCGGCGGGGCTCCGGCCTTCGGCGCGGGCGCTTCCGGGAGGCAGCGCGGCGAGGCCGAGCGCGGCGGACCCGGCAAGGAAGTGACGACGGCTGGACACGGCGGGGCTCCTTCACAGAACGCACGCCGCCCACGGGCATGTGGGCGGCTCCTCCGTGATCGTGCGTGGTCACAGGGGTGCCAGGCCATGCACGACTTGTGAAGTACCCGTGAAATCCACCGCACGGGCAACGCGTGTGGCGGCTGACCGCGTGACGGCCCGTCAGCCGCCGGCCGCCGGAATCGCGTACGCCGCCAGCCGTGCACGATGCACGTCACCGCCACCGGCGCCCTGCTCACGAGCATCGCCGGGGCTGGCGCGCTCGCTCCCGTCCCGGCTGGGGCGGCGCCGGCCCGGGCCGGCGCCGATCGGCACCGTGACGGGGTGCTGCGGGTGGCGAACGCGGCGATGGACGCCTTCGACCGCGGCTGGCACCGGTGACTGGTCACGGTTCCTGGCGATGCTCACGGACGACTTCAGCTTCTGGTTTCCCGAGAGTCCCGCCCGCGGACGGTTCGAAGGAAGCGCGGGCCGGCAGGCGGTGACCGAGTGGACCGCGTTCCACGCCGCCCACGGCAACCGCGCCCTCGGGGAACGCCGCCGGACCACCGTGGCCGGGGACAGGGTCTTCTACGAGTACGACTCCGTGGTGCCTCGGAGCACACGGCGGCATACCGGAACTGGGAGTTCATCGTCGTGGAGGTGCGCGGCAACCGGATCTGCGCGCTCCACGAGTACTGGGGCACGCGACGCCCGCCCCACCGCCGGTGGCGCCGTCGGGGCCCCATGGGACGGGCCGCACCTCGCCGGGACCGGCCGGTCGACCGCGCACCCGTCATCGGCGTGATCAAAGGGAGATGTCGTGTGGGCTGACGCCTCATGACCCCTGCGGTTTACCGGAGGTGTGAGGTACGCAGAAGGTGGTGGGCTCACCGATGAACGGCGGACCTTCCACGAGAGCTTACGACTGGAGGCAGCCGAGCAGTTCCGGTCCGGTGAGGACAACCCGGTGATCGCCCGTGACCTGCGGATCAGCGAGCGGTCGGTGCAGCGCTGGCGTCTGCGGAAGAAGCGGCGCGCCCCGGCGGCTAGTTCACCTGCACGGCCAGACCAACGCACACCAGCCCTCACAGTTACCAGGCAACCTTTAGGGCTGACATCGCGCGGCAACACACCCCCCCCCCACAGCTCTCGCACCGGCGACGACGGCTTATGACGCCAGAGTGCCCCGCCAGCTCGCCCCCATGTCAGGTCCTCCTGTGACGCCATGGACCGAGCCGCTCACGACGCCGTCAGGCGCATGGCCCTCCCCGCGGCGGCATCCCCGAGGTGCGCGGTCGGGGCACGACCGCCGCCAGATCGAGCCGGTTTGCCCTTGTCGAGGCGGAAAGTGACGTAGGGGTCGGCGTTGGATCCGAACAGCGCGGTCAGGCCGCGCCGGGCCTCGTCCGAAAGCTTCTTGGCCCACTTCGGTTCGGCGAGGACGTGCTGGAGCAGCAGCGTGTTGACGTGGACGCCGAGGGTGGGAGCTGCACCCGGACGCCGGCGGACCGATGCCCGGTGCCGGTGGGACCGAGGCCCGAGCCCGCCGCGTCGCCCGCGCGTCCGTCCAGCCGTGTCGGCTGCGCTCCGGCACCTGTGTCGAGGGCAGGTGACCAGATCCGCTTCCGCGCGGTGCAGGCCGCCGCCAGAGCGGCCAGCGAGAGGCACGCCCGGAAGCGGTCGCCGCCCAGCCAGTCGGCGGGCAGCCGCATCCCGGCCCGCCCGCCACCCCGCGGTGAGGACCAGGACGGCGTTCGCCGCTCCCGGAGGGGCGAGGAACGAAAGCAGCAGGATCGGCCCGTCGCCGAGCAGGACCCCGGTCACCTCCGCGCTACACTCCCGAACAGATTGAACCATTTTGTCCATATTGGTCCGCTTCTAATCCATCACCGACACTCAACCCCGTAGGGCCCTGAATGGCCCTACATCCTGTAGGGGATAGCTGGATGACTGCCGTGACGCCGGGCACTGCCCGCGCAACTCTGGTCCCCCGAGGACCGGCGCTGAGCAGCAGGTTCCTTCCTGCGACGGTGGCGCTGACGTTCGCGCTGGCACAGCTGGTCCTCGTACGCCCGGGGATGGGGCTCGGCTGGGACGAGACGGTGTACGTCAGCCAGATCAGCGGGCACGCCCCGGCGGCGTTCTTCAGCGCCCCGCGCGCTCGCGGCGTCTCGCTGTTGGTGGCGCCGATCGCGGCCTGGTCGTCGTCAACTCCGCTGCTGCGGGTCTACCTCGCCGTCCTGTCCGGCATCGGGCTCTGGCTGGCCCTGCGCGCCTGGCGCGGTCTGTTCCCCGCGAAGGTGGTCGCGCTGGGCGGTGCCCTGTTCGCCTCGCTGTGGGTGACGCTCTTCTACGGCCCGCAGGCGATGCCCAACTACTGGGTGGCGATCGGGGCGCTGGCCGGTGTCGGCTGTTTCCTGCACGCCCAGGCGGACCGGACCCGGCGCGCTCCGGTGTGGGGTCTCGCGGCGGCCGCGGCGCTGATGGCGCTGATGAGGCCGATGGACGCGGTGTGGGTGGGCCTGCCGCTGCTCATGGCCAGTGCCGTCGTCCGCCAGTGGCGGTACGGCCGGCTGCCGCTCGCCCTCGCAGCGGGGCTCGCGGCCGGTGCGGCCGAATGGGTGATCGAGGCGTACACCGGTTACGGCGGCCTGGGCCGGCGGCTCCACGACGCCTCGCTCATCCAGGGCGGGCTGAGCTGGAACGTCGCCGTCGACGACCAGATGCGCAGTCAGAGCGGGCGCACTCTGTGCCGGCCGTGCACGGGTGAGATGCCGAATCCGGTGGTGTTCGCCTGGTGGCTCGCCTTTTCCGCGCTGGCCGCCGTCGGGCTCGCAGTGGCGGTCCGGGCACGGCGCGCCGTTGGGGCCACCGCGTTGCCGCTTGCCTGCGCGGCGGCGGCCGCGTTCCCGTACCTGTTCCTGATCGGCTATGCCGCTCCCCGGTTCCTGCTGCCGGCGTACGCTCTGCTGGCGATTCCGGTCGCCCGCGGCCTCGTCTCCCTGGTACGGGCCACCCCGAGCGGTGCCTGGCGCGCGACTGCGGTGACTCTGGCCGCTGTCGCTCTCGCCGGGCATCTGGTCGTGCAGTCGGCCGTGCTGCACCACCTCGTCGCTCGCGCGACCGAAAGCCACCGCGACTGGGCCCGGACCGCCGGCGCGCTGAACCGCGCGGGGGTCCGGCCGCCGTGCGTGCTCACCGGTGACGCGGCGATCGCGCCGCACATCCCGATCGCCTTCAGCGCCATCTGCTCGTCGGCCGACACCGGCGGCCACAACGGCAACACCACTGCGGCGGCGCTGGCTCGTAAGGCGGGCCGGATCCCGGTAGCGGTGCTCACGACCCGTACGACGCCGCCGCCGACCTTCGCCCGCGGCTGGCGGCTGATCCACGTCCACCGGCAGGTCTACGCGTACGTCGGCCCGGCCGTCCAGAGGTCCAGCAGGGCCGGGAACGCTTGATCAAGCGGACGAGCAGGGGGCGATAAGCACCATGGCGAACAGGCGCATACTCCGGACGCTCCACCGTCTACGCCGGCACCTCCCTGGTCGACGGAGGGGAGAGGAGAGCAGGACCTCCGGCATGAAGTGAGCATAGTGACTGAGTGTGACGACCGGTGCGGAAAGCCCGGTACAGCTTGTCCCGGTCCACCGCACAGGTCGCTTCACACTCGTACGACAGCCGGAGATCCTGTGACTTGAAGACGGGGGTGCTCGTTGTCCGGGCATGACGCAAGCACGAGGAGAATCCTGATTTGCCAGCGCCCCGTACTCATGACGAACGCCAAGCGGCCGCCCGCCTACGACTTGAGCGGGAATTCCGGATGTGGTTGTCGACAGGTGGGCACTCCGGGCCTCATCTGATTCCGGTAGCGTTCGTCGGCGACAACGACGCCATCGTCACGGCAACCGGTGAGAGCAGCAAGACCGTACGGAACCTCCGGGAGACCGGGCGGGCACGGTTGGCAGTGGGTACCACGTCTGATGTGGTGATGATCGATACCGTTCTCGACGGTCTCCTGCCGGTTCGCGAGATGACCACGGACGTCGCCGACCGCTTCGCCGCTGTCTCCAACGATCCGCGGCAGATGCCGGGCTACGTGTACATCCGACTCCTCCCTCGCCGCATTCAGGTATGGAACGGATTTCACGAGCTTTCCGGCCGGACGGTCATACTCAAGGGCGAGTGGCTGTCGGACCCGGTCGACTGAACTCGGCTGCCCCCGACCGCTCGACCGCCGGCGAGGGCACGGCCACCGCGCAAGGAGAGCATGGAGCCGAGTCGAAAGTGACCGATGTGACCGCATCGCCTTGCGGCGGCTTGCCGATCAGGCCGGCCCCGCAGCAGAGGGCTTCGCGCATTCCTCGGCGAAGTTGTTCAGGGTTACCTGCCAGCCTTCCCCGTAATTGCAGTCCGGGGGCAGCAGGGAGGGGTCGACATTCTCCCAGCCGGTGTGTTCGACCGATACCCGCGTCGAACGGTCGGTCACCTTCTCGAAGATCAGCTCCACATAGGTCGCGGCGTCGGGGATCACCTCCCACCGAAGCACGAAACCATGCGGTGGATTCCAGCTGGTGAACACACCCCAATTACGTTCGCCGTCCGGACGGACCTCGTACATGCGGCCGCCGACATGCTTCTCGACAACAACTGTCTTGATCTGATCCCGCCCGAGCGAATAGGACTGCAGCGGCCACCAGTCCGCAACCCGACCGACGAAAGTCGAGAATGCCGACTCCTGACCGCAGTTCACGACAACGCTCGCCTTCACGACGTGCTGGTCGACTACGACACTCGGCTGCCTAGCGTTTACTGAACTCATCCCTGGCCCTTGATGTTGTTCGGTAGCGGCGAGCATCCTGGCGTCATGTCCGCTTTATGCGAATCCATGACGCCCTGGGTGGAAGACTCGCCGCGATGGCTGCCGTGCAGATGAGATCAAGCATCCCGAGAACGCCGCTATATCGGTCTTGTCGCCCACGTGCTTGATCACGACGCCGTTCGACAGTCGGCACATCGGTTCGCGCACTCGACTCCCCTGTTCGGCTTGGCCGTCGCCAACGCCTCTCGGCTCACCTTGACGGTCCGTGGCGCCGCCAGGATACCGTCCGTGCCCTAGACGGGCATCCCCTTCTCCCGATCGGCCGAGTCGTCCCGATGATCGCTGCCGCCATGCGCGTCGATCTCGGCTTCCTCCGCGATTTCCTTGGCGAGTGCGAGGCTGTTGGACCAGAGGTTGTCGAAGTACTGGTGAAGTATCGCGATCCCGTCGGCCCTCGTGCGGTAGAACCGGCTTCTTCCGTCACGACGCTCCTCGACCAGTCCCGCCTCCTTGAGCACTCGAAGGTGTTGCGAGACGGCCTGGCGGGTGACCGTGAAGTGCCCCGCGATCTCACCGGCGGACATCTCTGTACTCGCCACCAATTCGAGCATGGTGCGGCGGTTTTCGTCCGAGAACGCACGCAGGATCGCGGCAGTCGATACCTCATCCGGCTGTTTCGAAATCCCTGTCATGGTCAGGCGCCGCCATCTTCTGCTGTCGGATGACTAGTACGGCAACAATCGCTCCGATGACACTGAGCACACCAATCCCGAGCAACGCGGGACTGACTCCTTCGGCCATACTATCAGCAGTGCCGTAGTCCCCGAATGCGGCGAACCACGCGGTCACTATCGCGACGCCGAATACCGCGCCGACATACGCGAACGTCTCGCTGGATCCGGATGCCATCCCGGCCTGCTTGGGAGTTACCGACCGCATCACCGCGGAGGAGACCGAGGGGAACGCAATCGCGGTGCCCACGCCGGCACAGAGGAGCGGAAGCCACAGGCTACCGTACCCCACGGCAGAATCGGACATTTCCATGCCGATCCACAGGAATGCCACCCCCGGCAACAGCAGACCGACAGTGACCAGATACCGCTCACCGATCTTGTCCGCCAACTGACCGACAAACGGGGAAATCACCAAGGTCAGCGCGGTCCACGGCAGTAGTCGCACACCCACTTCGATAGGACTGTTCCCGAGCCCGAGCTGAATGTACTGAGTAAGAAGGAACGCCGGACCGAACATTCCTGCGTTGAGGATGAAGTTGGATACACATCCTGCAGACACGTTCTGGTTCCGGAACAAACTGAGATTGATCATGGGCTCCGACACCCTGCGTTCCCACAGGATGAAGCCCAGGAGGAAGAGGGGCCCCAGGATGAGCCCGCCGAGAACCGTGATGTCGGTCCACTCGCGCTCGGGACCGCGAATCAGCGCCTGCACGATGAGGAGAACCGCGGAGGTGACCAGGAGGAGGCCGACCGGGTCGATCTTTCTGGAGCCACCGAAGGACTCGGGTACATGCGTGCGGGCGAATGCGATGACGGCGATCCCGATGGGTACGTTCAGCCAGAAGATCCAATGCCAGCTGAAGCCCTGGATGATCGCGCCGCCGACGACCGGTCCGGACGCGACGGCGATGCCGATGACGCCACCCCAGATACCGATGGCTTTTCCTCGCTCCTCAGGCGGGGTCACCGAGGTGATCAACGCGAGGGTCAGCGGGAGCACGACCCCGCCACCGATGCCCTGCACGACCCGCGCACCGATGAGGAACTCCAGCGACGGGCTGACGGCACACAGGATGGAACCGAGCGTGAACACCGAGAGGCCGATCGAGAACACCCGCAGGCGACCGAACCGGTCAGCCAGGGTCGTACCCGTGAGGATGAGGGAGGCGAAGGCTAACGTGTACGCGTTGACCGCCCAGCTCAGATTGGCCGCGTCACCTCCGAGATCCTCGTGCAGCGTCGGCAACGCGGTCGCCACGACCAGGTTGTCCAGACTCACCATGAAGTTGGTCAGTGCAGCAAGCGCGATGGTCCAGGCCACCTGCTGTTTCGGATAGGCGTCTCGTGCTGGCTGCATCAACTCTGCTCCTGTCTTGCACCTCAGCAGAACGGTCAAGCACAGTTCAAGCTCCCTAGTGAATTTTTACGTTAGTGTGGACTTTCACTTGAGTCAAGCCCGAGCAGCGGCGGTCGGGTCTGCCGGTGCCGGGGTCGCTGTGTGCCGCCAGGAGGCTGGGGCCGTTTCTGCGGATGATGGGCAGGTGGGAGCGCAGCGGAGGGCGTGCGCTGGCGCCGCTGAGGGTGTGTCAGTCACCGGTTGCTTCCTGTGAACCGGGCCCGGCTGCTGCCACGACCCGCCTTGCCCCTTCAGCAGCAGCCAGGTGCCCCACGGCGGAGGAGACGTGGAGGGGCCGGCCGGCCGACGCCTTCACCCGCGCCTGCTCCCACCGCCGATCCATCCACACGAACGGTCCTGAGCAGTCACACTCGCGTACTGCTCCGCAGGAGACTGGAGAGATAGCGATCGAGCCCCGGGACCGAAAGCAGCGCGGGCACCATCCCCGTCGTCGGCTCCTGGAGCACGACGTCGGCGGTGATCTGGTCGGCTGGTCGAACGTCCAACTCTTCGCTCACTCCGACAAGCACTTCCGCCAACGAATCCTCGGATCCTTTCTCGACCGCAATCGCCCGCATCAGCCACTTGCCGCACGGCAGACCGGCGAAGCAGAACCCACCGTCGGGGTCCACGAACCCCGCGGCGATAGGCGGCTTGAGCGGCCTCGTACTCGAGAACACGCTCACGTGGGTGCGCGTCCCCCGATTTCGTGGCGTGCCGATCAGCCGACCCGTGACGCAGCCACGCGGGTTGACATCATGTAAAATTCCCGGGGCGGCCAAGTCGAAGGGCGTGAGGTCCGCTTGGGATGAGCGCCTGTACTGGGACGGAGTGAGCCCGACGACTTCGGTGAACCGAGTGGTGAAGGTTCCCAGACTTTGGTAGCCGACTGCAGGCGCGATGTCGGACACCGTCGCCATGCTCGTCGACAGCAGTTGCTTGCCTCGCGCCATCCGGACGGTGCAGAGGAAGCGCCCAGGTGAGCACCCTGCTTCTCTTCGGAACTTCCGGGCGAAATGGAACTTGCTGTACCTCACGAACGCGGCGATGTCGCCGAGGTTGAGCTGGTGTCCGCAGTTCTCCCACATGTAGATCATGCTGTCCCCAACCGGATCAGACATGGCTCCCTCCGATCTCGTGATCGAACACCTGCCGGTGGATCTATCGGGTGCGTTTCTACAAGAAGGCGCAACTCGCCATCGCACGGCAATACTGCATTGCCGCGACGATGCTCTGGGTTTCGACGGCCGTCGAACAGGTCAGGCGTATGCGTCCCATCAAAGGAAACACACCCGCATCCACCTGCTCGCAGAAAGATCAGACGTTCATGTGGATCGTGTTCCGCTGCAGCAGTACGACGCTGCGGTAAGAACGACTTACGGTCCGATGCCCACCCGTACCGTGCAGCTCAACGGTCCAAGACCGGAATACCTTTGATGCGCTTGTGTAAAGCCCAAGAACCATGGCCACTGCGCAACGGCACGCTGCAGTTCAAACCAGGTGACCGGCGCCGGCCTCGGCCCTTCGTGCCGGGCCGGCGCAAGTCGTCCCCGTTCGGAGTTCGCGTCAGTGGCGGCTACCGGCCTCCCTCCGTGAGGTGGCGTCCCACCAGGCGGTGCAGGACCTGAGCCGCCGCGGGTCAGCGCGACGCCGGAAACTCGGTGCCCGTCCGTTCAAAGCGCCTGAGCGATGAGGGCGGCATGCAGGCACCGCAGAGTCCGGCCGGTCGGCCGGCCTTGCCGGAACAGGAACCGGGGAATCCACTTCCCCACACCACGCGCTGGGACGCCACCCTCCGTAACCTTCTCGTAACGCGTCCACACGAGGCGCCGCCTGACCAGTGCCCACATCGCTCCCCGCACTGGTCGACCAGCGACCCTGGGAGAGATTAGTACCTTTTTTAGGATTGAGCAACGAGAGAGAAGCGCTCGACGCCCCTTCGATGTCAGTCTCGTGGTGACGTGGCGTAGTCAAGTCAACGCGAGGGGCCGACATGGCGTCGTGGCCGGGACACATCCGTCGCATAGTGCTCACTCCCAACGCGAATGAGGCCTCGTTGCGCAAGCGCGGCTTCCCCGAGCGCGATCTGCAGGCGAAGACGTGCCTGGAGATGGCCGGCGGCTCGTTCATCGAGGGGTTCGGCATCGCGGCCCAGAGCTCGACCACCGGTGAGGCCACCGCGACGCTGGCGAAGATCGACGGTGTCCGGCGAGGATTCGCGTTCGAGGGCGCAGCCATGGCGATGGCCATCCGCGACGCGTTGCCGCTGGGCCACCGCCACCACGCCGCCGACCTCCTCGCGGCGGCCGACGAGCACAACTACATGATCCACGTCGGCGTCGGCTGGTCCCTCGCCCGACTGCCCCGACGCCTGCGGCGGGCGGCGACGGCCGGGCTGACCGACGCCACCCTCACGTGGCTGGCCCTGGACGGCTACGGCTTCCATCAGGCCTTCTTCCACACGGAGAAGTACGTACGACGGCAGTACGTCGACCCGGATCCGCCCCTGCCCACGGGCGGCCACCCGGAGTACGCCCCTCGCGCGATCGACCAGGGAATCGGACGCGCCCTGTGGTTCGTTGCGGGTGCCGATCCGAACCGCGCACTGCGGCTGATCGAGGCGTTCTCCCCGCAGCGGCGCGAGGATCTCTTCGCCGGAATCGGGCTGGCAGCGACCTACGCGGGCGGGGCGGCTCCCGAGGAGCTCGAGGAGCTCGCCGAACGCGCCGGCAGATACCGGCCCGCCCTTGCCCAAGGGTCCGTATTCGCCGCCGAAGCACGGGCACGCGCACGCATCGCACAGCCCCACACCGAGGCGGCGGTCCTGGCGATGACCGGACTTCACGTCACCGAAGCAGCCGCCATCGCCACGCAGAGCCGCCCGTCGGGAGACACGGTCGACGGGCAACTGTCGTTCGAGGTGTGGCGTCGCCGCATCATGCAGCGCTGGGTCTCCGAAGCAGGTTTCAGCGCCGACTCACCACCTCGCATACGGGCGCAGTCAAGAGCGGCCGTCGGGGACGACAGGGCGGCGGCCGAAACCGATTCACCCGTGAAACCTCGACAGCCCGACGCGAACAGGGTGGAGGACGGCTCATGAAAGAGCGCATCCGAATGCTTTCGCCTGCCATCTGCGCGGTCCTGCTCGCCGCGTCGTTGTTTGCGGTGACCCGAGCGGCGGTCGCCACCCCGGATCCGTCGGGGGTCGCGCCCGGCTACAAGTTCTCGCCCATGTCGATCCCGATGCCGCCCGGCTACGAGGAGCTTCCGAAGAAGACGGTCCGAGAGGTCAACCCCGCCTATCAGAAGATCCGTTCATGGATCTCTTCCGTAGGCGCCAGCGTCGCCATCAACGACCTGACCGGGAACGGCCGGGCAACCGGTATGTGTCTCGTGGACACCCGCACCGACTCGGTGATCGTCACCCACACTCCGACCGCTCCGGCAGCCGACCGATTCACTCCGTTCGTCCTCGACGCCGGCCCTCTCCCGTTCGACTCGACGATGGCGCCGATGGGCTGTGCCCCGGGCGACTTCAACAGCGACGGGCGGATGGACCTGCTGGTCTACTACTGGGGACGCACACCCGTCCTGTTCCTGGGCGAGGAGCCCGCATCCGCTTCCGCACCGGTGTACCGCCCGACCGAAGTGGTTCCCGCAACCCAAGAAGTGGACGGCTACACGGGCGAACAGTGGAACACCAACGCCGTATCGGTCGCGGACTACGACGGCGACGGCCACCCCGACCTGATGATCGGTAACTACTTCCCGAACTCTGCCGTTCTCGACCCCGACGGCCAGAACGACGTCGTCATGAACGACTCCATGTCGGACGCGAGGAACGGCGGCGGACTGCGGGTCCTGCGATGGGTACGCAACGACGACGGAAAGCCCGTGTACGTCGAGGACAAGAAGGCCGTCCCGTACGACGACGCGACCGGGTGGACGCTTGCGCTGGGCGGTGGTGACCTCACCGACGACCTCCTCCCCGAGGTCTATGCGGCGAACGACTTCGGACACGACCACCTGTTCTACAACGAGTCGAAGCCCGGCGACATCCGGTTCAGCACCGCGACGGGAGACCGCGGCTGGACCACACCGAAGTCGTTCGTCCTGGGTAACGACTCGTTCAAAGGGATGGGCGTGGACTTCGTCGACCTCTACGGCCGCGGCAAGTTCGACATGATCGCAAGCAACATCACGACGGCGTGGGGCCTCGAAGAGAGCAACTACGTGTGGCGCAACGACGCGGACACCCCGGAGGACATGGCTTCCGAACTCGATGACGGGAATGCCCCCTTCACCCAGCAGGCACAGGAGGTCGGCCTGGCCTGGACCGGATGGACCTGGGACATCAAGGGTGCCGATCTACGGAACTCCGGCAAGTTGAACGTCCTGCAGACCGCCGGGTTCGTCCAAGGCGATGGGCACAACCGCTGGGCCTGGCTGCAGGAACTGGCCACCAGCAACGACGTCCTCCTGCGGGAGCCCGGCATGTGGCCCAAGGTGGGCCCCGGCGACGACATCGCCGGTCACCAGCCGATGGCGGTGTATGCACCGGCCGACTCCGGGGAGTACGTCGACATCGCCGATCACGTCGGCATCGACTCCGAAACCCCGACCCGCGGGGTCGCCCTCGGTGACACCCGGGGAATCGGAACGCTGGACTTCGCCGTCGCGCGGCAATGGGGCCCGCCGGCCTTCTACAGGAACGATTCGCCGAAGGCGGGCCGCTACCTCGAACTCCAGCTGTACAGGCCCGCCGACGAGCAGAACAGCACCCCGTCCGCAGCCGGAACACCCGCCTACAACGCGAAGGTCACCCTGCGAACCGCCGACGGCCGCACGATGCAAAGCCAGCTCGACGGCGGTAGCGGCCATGGCGGCAAGCGGGACTTCGACGTGCACTTCGGCCTGGGCAACGACGCCCGACCGGTGAGCGCCACCCTCGCATGGCTCGACAACGAAGGCGGGCGCCACCAGGAGACCGTCCGGCTCGACCCGGGCACGCACACCTTCATGCTCACCGACACGGCCGAGGAGGTCAGCGTCCCGTGACCACCGATATCCCCAAGCGCGTCGGCCGGAGCGTTCGCGAGAAGTCCCCTCTTCCCAAGCCGACTCCACCGTCACCGACGCCCTCGCCGGCCAAGCCGCCCAGCTCCGACTCCAAACCGCCGGCCGCCCGGCCGGCCGGGAAGGATCCGCGCTACCTCGCACTGCGGAACTTCGCGATCTCCATCTCGGTTTTCAACATCATCGGCTACACCCTGCTGGGGTTCGAACAGCCGCCCCTCTGGCCGTTCTTGGCGGTGGCCAGCGCGTACGCCATCGATCTGGGCTTCGAGTCCCTCAGCGCGTGGGCACAGCGCCGGACGCCCCGCTTCCTCGGCCGGGGCTTCCGCGGGGTCTACGAGTTCCTGCTCCCCGCGCACATCACGGCGCTCGCGGTCAACATGCTGCTGTACGCGAACAATCAGTTCTGGCCTGTCCTCTTCGGCGTCGCCGTGGGCGTCACCGGCAAGTACGTGTTCCAGGCGCCGATCGGCGGCCGCATGCGCCACTACATGAACCCGTCGAACCTCGGCATCACCGTCACCCTGCTGTGCTTCGGCTCCTGGGTCAGCGTTGCGCCGCCCTATCAGTTCGGTGAGAACATCAACTCGCTGTTCCGGATCGCGATTCCCGTCATCCTCGCCACCGCGGGCACGGTTCTGAACGCGAAGCTCACCGGCAAGATTCCGTTGATCATAGGGTGGCTCGGCGGGTTCGTGATTCAGGCGATCCTGCGCAATGCCCTGTTCGACGTTGCGCTGATGGCGGCACTCGGCACCATGACGGGCACGGCCTTCCTCCTGTTCACCAACTACATGATCACCGACCCCGGTACCACGCCGTTCAAGCCCAAGGCCCAGTTCATGTTCGGCGCCTCGTCCGCGATGGTCTACGGACTGCTGATGTGGTGGAACGTGGTCTTCACGCTCTTCTTCGCTCTCACGATCGTCTGCGCGATCCGTGGAATCAGCGCGTGGATCGGCGTACTCATCGCGAAGCGCAGATCCCTGGCCGAATCGTCAGCAGCCCCGACCGGACGGCCCAGCGCACAGGAGGCCTAGGACCATGACACGACTGGCGATCGTCGGAATGGCCTGTCGATACCCCGACGCGGAGAACCCGAGGCAGCTGTGGGAGAACGTTCTTGCCGGCCGCCGGGCATTCCGACGACTGCCAGACGTACGCCTGAGTTCGGCGGACTACTACTCCGCCGATCCGGCCACACCGGACCGGCATTACGCCACTCATGCCGCGGTCATCGAAGGCTGGGAGTTCGACCGGACGAAGCACCGTGTCGCCGCGAGCGTGTACCGGTCCACCGACATCGCGCACTGGCTGGCATTGGACACCGCCGCGGCAGCGCTGGAAGACGCGGGGTTTCCCGAAGGCGAGCGACTCGACCGTGCCCGCACCGGCGTCATCCTCGGCAACACCCTGACCGGAGACATGACTCGTGCCACCGGCATGAGGCTCCGATGGCCGTACGTACGACGCACCTTGGCGAAGGCGCTGGAGGCCAAGAACTGGTCGGTCGAGGAGATCGCCGGGTTCCTCGACGAGTACGAGACCCAGTACAAGGCCCCCTACCCCGGCATCAACGAAGACAGCCTGGCCGGCGGCCTGGCGAACACGATCGCAGGACGCATCTGCAACCACTTCGATTTCGGAGGCGGCGGCTTCATCGTGGACGGCGCCTGCTCGTCGTCTCTGCTCGCCGTGGCGAACGCCGGCAACGCTCTCGCCGGCGGGCAGATCGACACCGCCGTCGTCGGTGGAGTCGACACCTCCATCGACCCGTTCGAGCTCGTCGGCTTCGCCAAGACCGGAGCACTCGCGACCTCGGAAATGAGGGTCTACGACCGAAGATCGAACGGCTTCTGGCCCGGCGAGGGCTGCGGCATGCTGGTGCTCGTCCGTGAGGAGGACGCGATCAGCCGCGGCCTGCGAATCTACGCGAGCATCGCGGGCTGGGGAGTGTCCTCCGACGGCCACGGCGGTATCTCCCGGCCCGAGGCCGACGGCCATGTACGAGCCATAGAACGCGCCTACCAGATGGCCGGATTCGGTGTCGAGACCGTCGACTACTTCGAGGGGCACGGAACCGGTACGGCGTTGGGCGACCAGACCGAGCTCGACGTGTTCAATCGCGTGATCGCGGACAGGCCGACCGGTGGCGAGCCCGTCTACATCGGCACCATCAAGGGCAACATCGGACACACGAAGGCAGCCGCCGGCATCGCCGGTCTGATGAAGGCCGCCCTTGCCCTTCACCACGGCACCATCCCTCCCGTGGCCGGCAACGTCGAGGCACACCCGGCACTCGACACCCCCGACACCCGGCTGCGGCTTCCCCGTACGCCGCGGCCGTGGCCGGCACCGCAGCCGTCAGCGACGCCGCGCAACGGGGCAGGCGGGCCGCCGCGCCGCGCGAGCACGTCGTCGCTGGGATTCGGGGGGATCAACGCCCACGTTGTCCTGGAGTCCACCGAGCCCGCAAAGGCGCTTCCCGCAGCAGCCCACAGGCATCTGATCCACACGGCCCAGGACGCCGAACTGCTGGTGCTGTCGGCATCCGGCTTCGACGACCTCCAGGCCGGCCTTCGTCACACCGCGGACGTCGCGGCGATATGTTCCTACGCCGAGCTCGGCGATCTCTCCGCCGAACTCACGCGCACCGACTCCGAGCTCCCGTTCAAGGCCGCGGTCGTCGCATCCGAGCCCGCTGCGGCAGCTTCAGGCCTCCGCGCGCTCGCCGATGCCATCGCAGCCGGCGAAACGTATCTGTTCGCGCCGGATCGTGGTCAGTTCCTGGCCCACGCCGCAACAGCCCCCCGGATCGGTTTTCTGTTCCCGGGCCAAGGCGCCCCGGGACGTGGTGACGGCGGAGGCCCCGCGCGCAGGTTCGAAGTCGTCGGGAACCTCTACCGGCAGGTGGGCATGAGGCCCCCGGGTGCCGCAACCGAGGACGCCCAGCCGCGCATCGTCACCGCGTCCCTTGCCGGGTTGCGGGTCCTCGACCGGGCGGGAGTGTCGGCTTCCGGCTGTGTCGGACACAGCCTCGGCGAACTCACCTGCCTGTACTGGGCGGGGGTCTTCGACGAGACGTCCGTCGTCGAGGTCGCGGCCTTCCGCGGCGAGGCGATGCACAACGCCACCTCGGGGCCTGCGGGCACCACTCCCCCGGCGGCGCCGACAGAGACCGGGGCGATGGCGTCCCTCCGCGCCTCCGCGGCGCAGGTTCAGCCCTTGCTCACCGGAACCCAGGCCGTCATCGTCGGCTACAACGGCCCGAAACAGACCGTCATCGCCGGCCCCGTCAACGCCGTCGACGCGGTAGTCGACGCGGCGAGGGAAGCCGGGCTGCACGGCGCCAAGCTCGCCGTCTCCCATGCCTTCCACTCGCCGCTCGTGGCACCAGCCGCCCGAAAGCTGCGCGGATACCTGGACGAGGCCGACATCGGCGAGGTCAAACGAGCCGGCGTGTTCTCGACGGTTACCGCGGAACCGATACGGATCGGATCGAGCGTCGTCGATCTCCTGGAACGGCAGGTCGTGGCACCGGTGCGGTACGCCGATGCTCTCGAGCAACTGGCCGAAGAATGTGAACTGCTCATCGAAGTGGGGCCGGGCACCATCCTGTCCGGTCTGGCGAGGGAGATATGCCCGACCGTTCCGGTCGTCTCGATGGACACCGACGGTGGATCTGTCGCCGGTGTCCTCCGAACGCTCGCAGCCTGCTACGTTCTGGGCTCGGGTCCTGATCTGGCGGCCCTCGCGGCCGAGCGGTTCAACCGGCCGCTCCCGTTGGACAAGCACTTCACCTTCATCGAGAGCCCGTGCGAACAAGCGCCGGACGCCTCGCATGTCCCCGAGCTGGAGGCCCAGCCTCCCAAGGCCGACCGCAGCGGCGTTACGGCTGATGCGCAGAATCCACTGGACACGCTGCGCCACCTCATAGCCGAGCGGGTCGAGCTCCCGGTCGCCGAGATTCAACCCGAGACCCGCCCACTGGACGATCTGCATCTGAGCAGCATCACGATCACCCAGCTGATGGGTGAAGTCTTCAAGATGTTCGGTGCGCCGATGCTCGAGCCGAGCACCAGCGTCGCGACCGCCACCATCGCCGAGCTCGCGGAGGCGATCGAGGACGTCGCTCACAGAGCCGGTGACGAAGCGGACGGCAACGCCGGCGACGACCTGGCGGGCATCAGTACCTGGGTCCGGCCATTCGTGGTCGAGCAGATCCCGTCCCCGCTCCCGCCGAGCCTGGACGAGGAGGAGCCGGGCACGTGGGAGGTGTTCGCTCCCCCCGATGAATCGCTTGCGGACACCGTGCGGCAGCGACTCGAGGCCGCCCTTGTGGGCGAGGGGGTCCTGCTCGTCAGCGGCGCATCCGGAGATGAGGACCCCGCCGACGTGTATGCCCGCATGGTGAACGCGGCAAGGCTGGCCGTCGAGCGCGGTACCCGGCTCGTCGTCGTCAACCGTGGTCACAGTGCCTCCGCGCTGGCCAAGACGGCCCATCTGGAGGCGGCGGCGGTGCGCACGACGATCGTGGACCTCGCCGACCGCATCGCGCCGGATCAGGCAGCGCAGCTGGTCTGCGCCGAGGTTGCTGCCACCGGTTCCTTCCGCGAGGTCTCCTACGACGACGATTCCCGGCGGACAGAACCCGTTCTCCGCGAGCTGACCACCGGGCACGACGACTATCCGGTCGGTGCCGGCGACGTCGTCGTCGTCACCGGAGGCGCGCGCGGCATCACCGTCGAGTGCGCCGCCGCCCTGGCCGACGAGACGGGCTGCACCCTGGCGTTGATGGGGCGGGCCGATGCTGCCGCCGACGAGGAGGTCGCGGCGAACCTCGCGCGTCTGCGCGACTCGGGCACCAAGGTGAGCTACTACTCCGCCGACGTCACCGACGCCGGGCAGGTAGCCGCAGTCACGGGGGCGATCCGAAAGGAACTGGGAGAAATCACCGGAATCCTCCACGGAGCCGGCATCAACACGCCCGTCGCCATCGGTTCGTTGACCGTCGACGAACTCGAAAGAACCGTTGCCACCAAGGTCGACGGATTCCGCAACGTCCTGGACCAGGTGGACCTCTCCCACCTGCGACTCGTCGTCGGGTTCGGCAGCATCATCGGACGCGCGGGTCTGCGAGGCGAAGGTCACTACGCCACCGCGAACGACTGGCTGCGACGGTCGATCGACTCGCTCGACGAACAGCTATCGCAGTGCCGCTGCCTGAACATCGAATGGTCGGTGTGGTCCGGCACCGGAATGGGCGAGCGACTCGGCGTGCTCGACGTACTGACCCGGCAAGGGATCGAACCGATCCCCACGGACGTCGGGGTTGCGGTCATGCTCGATCTGCTTCGCACCCGGCCGTCCCCCTCGAACGTGGTGGTACTCGGAAGGGCCGTCGGCCTCCCGACCCTCGCGTTCGAAAAGGCCGAGCTGCCGTTGCTGCGCTTCCTCGAACGCCCGAGGCTCCACTTCCCCGGAATCGAGTTGATCGTCGAGGCCGATCTCTCCTCGACGGCCGACCCGTATCTCAACGACCACGAATTGTCGGGGCATGCCCTGTTCCCGGCGGTCATGGGCATGGAAGCGATGGCTCAGGCCGCAACGGCGCTGTTCGGTGACGACGGCCCCGTGGAGTTCCGCGACATCGAGTTCAACCGTCCCCTCGCGGTCTCCGCAGGTGAGACGACGACCATCCGGCTCGCCGCACTGCGGGCCGGCGACGAGGTTCAGGTCGCGATCCGATCGTCCGAAACGCTCTTTCAGGTCGATCACTTCCGCGGGCGGTGCCTGCGCCGAGGTGATTCCGGCTTCGACCTCACCGGGCACGAGGACCAGGTGTCGGAGATGGCCGCGGAGATGCAGCGCTGGGATCCGCTGCTCAAGGCTGCCGACTGCGCCGAGACCATCGCTCCGACGACGATGAACCTCGAAGTCGACTTCTATGACCGGATCATGTTCCACGGTCCCCGGTTCCGCTCGGTGACCGACTTCCGCCTGGTAGCGGCGCGGCGATGTGTCGCGAATATCCGTCGCTCCGACAGCCAGTGGTTCTCTCCCGTCCTGCCGGATGCGCTGCTGCTCGCAGATCCGGCCGCGAGGGATGCGTTCATGCATGCGCTGCAGGTGTGTGTCCCCGACTCCACCCTGCTCCCGTCGAAGGTCGGCCGGGTGCGGTCGTTCCCCCACGGGCAGGAGGTCGAGGAGTTCACCCTGGTGGCGGCCGAACGGGCCCAGGACGGGAGCATCTACGTCTACGACGTCGTGGTCCGCGACAAGCAGGGTGCACTGGTCGCGATCTGGGAGTCACTCGAACTGACCGCCGTCCCGTCACCTCGCACGGACAGCTCCTGGACACCCGAACTCCTCGGTCCGTACCTGCAACGCTATCTCGACGATGTGCTCCCCGAACCGCTGCGTCTCGCGGTCATTCGGGATCGCCCCTCGGCCTCCTCGGGATCCCGCGGAAGCGGGACGGCCGGCAGTGCCGGCAGAGCCCAGCGCCTGCCGAGCCGTCGAGACGCCACCGAGCGCGCGCTGGCTGCCGCGTTCGGACACCCGGTGGCGTTGCAGCATCGCCCCGACGGCCGGCCCGAGACGACCGAACCCATGAGCGCGACCCACGGCTCCGGCCTCACCGCCGCCGTCGCCTCCTCCCGTCCCGTCGGCTGCGACATCGAAGCGGTCCAGGACCGCACCATGCAGCAGTGGCGCGACCTCCTCGGGCTGTCCGGCGTCGCACTCGCAGAAATGTGCAGCAGTGCGGGGAACGAGTCGTTCGCCGTCGCCGCCACCCGAGTGTGGAGCGCGCGCGAGGCTGTGATGAAGCTCGGCGTGACCGTGACGCAGCC
Source organism: Streptomyces sp. B5E4 (assembly GCF_039871555.1). Taxonomy (NCBI): domain Bacteria; kingdom Bacillati; phylum Actinomycetota; class Actinomycetes; order Kitasatosporales; family Streptomycetaceae; genus Streptomyces; species Streptomyces sp. B5E4. The sequence goes on along the minus strand of NZ_JBDPMI010000002.1, from coordinate 446,718 downwards.
AAAGTTGATCTTGGACGATCGAGCCCTCGACGACGGCTGGCTCGTACTGCGTCATGGCCGCGACTCGGTGTGGACGTTCTCCGCCACGCTGGCGGCGCCCACGCCGGACGAGGTGATCGTGATCGCCGTGACCGAGAAGGGCTGAACCGTGCCGAGCTTCGATATCCCCCACCTCGTCGGCTTCGAGGAAACCAACCTCGTGGGCAACGTCTACTTCGTGAACTACTTCCGCTGGCAGGGTCGCTGCCGGGAGGTGTTCCTCAAGGAGAAGGCCCCGGGGGTGCTGGACGAGATCGCACACGATCTCAAGCTGTTCACGATCAAGTGCGAGTGCGAGTACTTCGCCGAGTTGACGGCATTCGACCAGTTGTCGATCCGCATGACGCTCGTCGACCTCACCCAGACCCAGATCGAGTTCGAGTTCGCCTACGTCAAGATCGACGAGAAGGACGGCTCCGAGCACCTCGTCGCCAGAGGTCGACAACGTGTCGCGTGCATGCGCGGCGACGGCGACCATGCCAGGCCGACCCGCGTCCCCGAGAGCCTGCGGCAGGCGCTCGAACCCTACAACGTGGCGTAGAGCCCTCCACGGTGCGGTGGAACGGTCATCCCTGTCGGCGCTGCCGCCGCGTGCCCTCGCCGAGACGGAGGTCCGACTCACGGTCCTGGCCACTACACGAAGGGCATCGCAAAGTCCGCACCCACAGCGTCCGAGCCCGACCCGCCCCGTCATGAACGCCTTCAACCAACCCCCTGGCGAGCCCTCAGGGCTTGTGACCTGCGCGAACTCCTCGGCATCCCCGACGACGAGGCAAGCGTCGACACCACCCGCAGCCGCCTCGGGCGCCTCACCCGCCCAGGCCTCCTCACCGAACACGGACGAAGTCGCTACCAGAAACTGTCCTCATGTTCGTGAGTACACTGTAGAGTGCGTGGCTGAACTGCGCGGAGGTGACGATATATGGGAACGAAGCGATATCGGCAGATGTGCGCTGTCGCGGCGGCGCTCGACATTGTCGGGGAGCGCTGGACCCTGCTCATCATCCGCGACCTGGTCAACGGACCGAAGCGGTACAACCAGCTCCTCGGAGAGACTCTGGTCGGTATCGGACCGAATCTCCTCGCGTCGCGCTTGCAGATGCTGACCGACGAGGGGCTGATCGAACGGGAGCCGGTTCCCGGCGACGGTCGTGGAGTCGAGTACCGGCTGACAGCGAGCGGTGAGGCACTCAGGCCGGTCATCCTTGGCCTGGCTTCATGGGGTCTGTCGCACATCACCTCTTATGAGCCCGCCGATCTCGTACGTGCCGAGTGGGGCATATTGGCGGTGGAGGCGATGGTGGCGGGCGGGCCGGCACCAGAGGTGGACGAGGCCTACGAGTTCCGCATCGCGGACCATGTCTTTTGCGTGGTGTGCGAGAAGGGCACCGCCAGGGTCGTTGAAGGATCCGCCCCGCGGGAGGCGGCGCTGGTCGTCGACTCCGATCCGGAGACGTTCATAAGGATCGGGACGGGACAGGTCAGCCCGCTCGACGCGGTACTGTCCGGGAAGATGTCGATCATCGGCGACTCGATGGCGCTGTCGCGTTGTCTGAGACTTCTGGGTCTCAGTCTCAACTCGGGCGGGGATACACCGCCGACCGGCAAGGGTCTTGTCGAGGCCGTCTCCTAGCCTGAGGCCTCTACCGGGCCGGGGTCCTGTCGACGGGCAGTACACCGCCGACCGGGCCGGAAAGCCGTAGGGCGGAGAGCGCCCCTGGCCGCCGGTCCGGTCGCGGTGAAGATCGCGTTCACGATTTCCCGCAGGTCGCAGGGCTGGCCCCGCTCGTGGCTAGGAGACCGGCGGCGCCGGCGCCTCTCCGGGGCCCAGCTGTTCGGCAAGGTCCAGGAGGTTCGCCTCAGATCCGTGCGCCCCGACGAGCTGCACGCCGTACGGCAGGCTGCCCGACCCCACGCAGGGAACGTTGACGGCCGGATGTCCGCTCGCGTTGAACATCGCGGTGTACTGCATCATGCCGTAGGTGCGTTGCATCGCGGTTGCGGGATCGTTCATCCACCCGAGCTGCGGTGCCTGAACAGGCACGGTCGGGCTCAACAGGATGTCGAAGCGGTCCCACCATGCCGTGAGTTCGGTGATGAGTCCGCCCAGCCACTCCGCCGTGTCCCCGAGTGCTTCGGGCGTCGCCAGGGCCGCCATGCCCAGCATGTGGGCGGTTCCGGGCTCCATGTCGGTTTCGGTCAGCGGTCTGCCGAGGTCCTTCGACGCGTCCGCCACCTCCTTCGCGAGCCAACCGGCGAGCATAGGAGTGGTTTTCATCGTGAACTGGTCGAACTGCTCAAGAGCACCGGGATGGGCCGGGACGACATGGTGACCCAGGTCGCTGAGCCTGTCCGCCACCCGTTCGACCGCCTCGGCGGAGCCGCCGCCGAGTTCGATCGCGGAACTGACAGGCGAGGCGAGTACACCGACGCGGATGGGCTGAGCCGTACCGGAACGCCCGGCGTCCGACGTTTTGTCGAGGCCCAGCACCGTGAGCATACGGCGCAGGTCGTCGACCCTGCTCGTCAGGAACCCGTGCTGGTTCCAGGCCGCGAACGACGGCGTCGCGGCAGGCCCCGCGAGACCGGGCTTCAATGCGAAGACTCCGCAATGAGCCGCCGGAATGCGCAGAGACCCGCCCAGGTCCGTCCCATGTGCGACCCTCACGGCTCTGGCCGCCACCGCGCACGCCGAGCCGCCGGACGATCCTCCGGCGCTGCGATCGTGATCCCACGGGTTGCGCACCGGACCGTAGGCGAGCGGCTCGGTGGTCACCGCCAGCCCGAACTCGGCGGACTTGGTCCGTCCGACGATGTCGAACCCGAGCTCCCGCAGACGTCGCCCCAGAGTGTCGTCGTGGTCCGAGACGGCGCCGTGCTTGCGCAGGACATGGTTCCCGCGCCACAGCGGCGCACCGGTCAGCTTGAGGTCGAGATCCTTGACCAGCAGCGGCTCGCCGTCGAATGGCGCTGCCGGCCGGGGTTGCGCGGGCGGCAGCGTCGTCGCCATGAACCCCAGGGCCGCATCAAGACGGGTGATGTGTTCGCGGACATCCGCAGCAGAATCAACCTGCGCCGGATCGGCACTGGATGTGCCTGCGCTCGGTTCCGTCGACTGGTTACTCACTCCCGGCTCCCTCCTGCATGGGACAGGCCGCTTCCACCCATGCCTTGCGGGCAACACCGACAGCATGCCACTATATCTAACATATAGCGACCCACCAACCCTCGTGCTTGCGGAGGAACGACGTGCCTATGCAGAAGCACACCGACCTCACGATGCGAGAGAGCACCCCCTCATCGGAGACGACCTCCGGCCAAGCACGCGACAATCGAGGCCAGCCCCCAACGGAGGGCATCGATTGGGCGGGAGTGCGGGCGAACTTCAATCTCCAGCCGGGCTGGGCTGATTTCACCTCGTTCATGTTGTCCTCGCATCCGAGGCCCGTTCGCGAAGCGATCACGGAACTGGCCCGTCGTATCGACGCGCGCCCGGAGTGGGCCGAACTCGCCGCACTCGAATCCGGCGAAGCGAACATGATATTTCAGGTGAAGTCTGCAATCGCCGGGTACGTGGGGGCACAGCCGGACGAATTCGCACTCGTGCAGAGCACAACGGCCGGATTGGGTCTGCTGTACGCCGGTCTGCAACTCCACCCGGGCGATGAGATTTTGCTTTCCGAGCACGACCACTACTCTCATCACGAGGCGGCCCGGCGCAAGGCCGAGAAATGCGGTGCCGCCGTGCGATTCGTGTCGCTCTACGAGGACGGCGCGGCGCTCACGGAGGACGAACTGATCGAGCGCGTGACCGGTGCACTCACCGCCCGCACCCGCGTCGTCGGACTGAGCTGGGTGTACTCCGGCACCGGGGTGCGGATGCCGATACGCAAGGCGGCGGATGCGATCCGCTCCTGGTACGGGGCACGTCCGAATCCGTTGATCGTGGTCGACGGCGTCCATGGCTGCGGGGTACTCGACGAACCACTCGACGGGCTGGGCGTGGACTTCTTCGTGTCAGGAGTCCACAAGTGGATGCACGGCCCCCGCGGCACGGGCTTCATCTGGGGTGAAACGGCGAGCTGGCGGTATGTGGAACCGACGATCCCGACCTTCGAAATCGACGCGGACGTGTTCGGGACCTGGGCCGGCCGGGGACACCTGCCGCCCACGCGGGCCTCTTTCGTCTCCCCCGGCGGCTTTGTCGCCTACGAGTACCTGTACGCCGTTCCCGCGGCGGTCGACTTCCTGACAGGCATCGGGAAGAGCGCGATCTCCCGACGCGTACTCGGCCTGAACACGCGACTCAGGGAAGGGCTGGCCGCTCTTCCCGCAGTTCGCCTGATCACTCCCCTGCCGGAGCACATGAGCGCGGGCATCGTGTGCTTCGAGGTCGACGGGCTCGACCCGCGTGAAGTCGTGGCCGGGCTGGCGACACGGCACATCCGATCGGCCACAACGCCGTACCCCAGGTCATACGCCCGGCTTGCCGCCACCATCCAGAACTCGGAAACCGACGTCGACGACGCGATCGACGCCGTCGCCGGTCTGTAACGGCGATCACCGCGGCGCTCCAGGCCGTCCTCGTCACCCGCCACCAGCAGTCACCCGCCCGAGCGTCAACCGGCAACGCCCGGTGAAGACCCCGACATCACGTCGCAATCTCCGGCTGTCGTACGTGCCGGGCACCGCCCACCACGATCGAGGGATCTCGGCCATGACCGACCAGACAGAGTTCGACAGGGTGCTGGCCGAAGCGGCCCTGCACGCCGGCTCCTCGCCGCTCGCCGGCTCGGACCTGGCCGGCGTGGGAGACCCCTACTTCCCCGTCGACGGATCCGGCCTGTTCACCCTCACCCACCACACACTCGAGGTCGATTTCGACGTCGCCAGTGGCGTGCTGCGTGGACGGGCACGTCTGGAGATCGCCGTCAGCGCGGACGTACCGGCGATCGCACTGGACTTCGGACTGCCGGCCCATGAAGTGGTCGTCGACGGCTCCCCACTGCCCGCCAAGGCGGTCCCCGGGAAGCTCGTCATCGAACCCGACGCCGGTCTCAGCGCCGGCAGTCACCATCTCGACATCACCTACGCGGGCTCACCCGGAGACGTGGAAATCCGGGGCGAAAGATCCTGGATGAACACGCCCTTGGGTGCGCTGGCCGCGAGGGAACCACACGCGGCGGCATTCTGGTTCCCCACCAACGACCACCCGTCGCGCAAGGGGACCTACGACCTCACGATCACCGTGCCGCGGGGGTTCGTCGCCGTCGCCCCGGGCCGGCTCGTCGAGCACTCGCACACCTCACATGGGCATCGCTTCCGCTGGGTGACAGCCGAACCCGTGGCCTCCTACCTTTACTCGCTGCTCATCGACAGGATGCGTATCGAGATCGAGGCCCTCGACGAGCGCGGCTTGCAGTGGGTTTCAGGCTACGGTGACGGGGTCAACGACCATGCACCCGCGGCCCGGGCCTCCATCGAGACCACGCCGGCGGTATGCGCATGGCTGGAATCTCTCCTCGGCCCCTATCCGTTCGACGCCCTCGGCGGAGTGGTGACCCGAATGGCCGGCCCACATGCACTGGAGACCCAGACCCATCCGATCTACGGCGACCGCTTCTTTCACCAGAGCATCGACTCGTACGTCGTGGCACACGAGATGGCCCATCACTGGTTCGGCAACTCGGTCAGCGTCTCGGCCTGGAATGACATCTGGATCAGCGAGGGCATCGCCACCTACCTGTCGTGGATGTGGTCGGAGAAGAACGACGAGGGCACCACAGATGAGCTGTTCAGCAGCTTCTATCACCTTCGGGCCGCCGACACGGACTACTGGCGGATCCCACCCGGCGACCCCTCACCGGCGCATCTCCTGTCGACCCAGGTCTATGAACGAGGAGCGATGGCGGTCCATGTCCTTCGCCGGTCGATCGGCGACGACGCGTTCATCGCATGCCTGCGCACGTGGTGTGCCGAGCACCGCCACCACCACGGATCGCTGCCGCAGTTTCTCGCTACGGCCGCGGAGGTCGGCAGGACCGACACCGCTGCGATCATGCAGCCCTGGCTGTTCGCGCGCCGACGCCCCGGCCCGCCATCGGGAATGCTCCCCCACGGCGGCGTCGAACTGCCTTCGCTGCGGTTCATCCGCCGTACCGGGGACCCTCGATCACCGAGGTGAGCCCGTCACTGTGCCGTGGACGTCATCTGTTTCCGATCTTGACAAGCCACCGACCCGGCAGATAGCTTAATAATTATGTATTGAATGCCCGTGGTTGTCTGCCGAGCCAGCTTGATCCGAGAGGAGCCCGTCATGTCGGCCGCCGAGCTGAGTTTCGCGGACTTCGCGCACCATTACGGGCAGTACGCTGCTGCGGATCATCTCGACGAGGTGCGTGCCCGGGACTTCTCACAGCTGGACCGCCTCGACCAGGTGTACCTGGACTACACCGGCAGCGCGCTTCCCGGTCGATACCAGTTGGACAGATACCGCGACCACGTCTGCGACGGCGTCTGGGGCAACCCGCACTCGGTGCACCTGCCCTCGCGGCGCTCGACGGAAGCGATCACCGCGGCGCGGCGGGCCGTGCTCGACTTCCTGAACGGGTCGCCCGACGAGTACACCGTCGTGTTCTGCGCGAACGCTTCGGCCGCGATCCGGCTGGTCGCCGAATCGTTCCCCTTCACCGCGCCCTCCCGGCTCGCCCTCCTCCAGGACAACCACAACTCCGTACTCGGCGTTCGTGAGTACGCCGAGCGGCTCGGCGCCGAGGTGACGACCGTGCCGCTCGCGGCGGACTTGAGGGCCGACGTCGACGAGACGACCCGGGTGCTTGCCGGCGGTACAGACGGCCCCTCGCTTTTCGCCTACCCGGCCCAGAGCAACTTCTCCGGGGTACGCCATTCGCTCGACTGGATAGACGTGGCTCACGCCCACGGCTGGCGGGTGCTGCTCGACGCGGCGGCCCTTGTGCTGTCGCAGGACCTCGACCTGGCCCGGCACACACCCGACTTCGTGCCGATATCGTTCTACAAGATCTTCGGCTGGCCCACCGGTATCGGCTGCCTCGTCGCGAGGAAGGAGGCGCTGGCCGAACTGCGGCGCCCCTGGTTCTCGGGCGGCACGGTCATCGCCTCCAGTGCGATGGGAGGCTGGCACGCCCTGGCGCCCGGAGCCGAGGGGTTCGAAGACGGCACGCCGAACTTCCTCGGCGCCGTCGGCGTGGACATCGGACTGGGCTACGTCACGAACGTCGTCAAACGGGCTCCGGCACGGGCGCGCATGACGAGTCTGCTGCAGTACGCGCTGAATCGCCTCACCGAACTGAAGCACGACAACGGTATGCCCATGTGCGTCGTCTATGGCCCTGCCGACATCGTCGACAGGGGACCCACCATCGCGTTCAACATCATGGACCGCAACGGCCGCGTGGTCGACGAACGCCTTGTCGAAAGCCGATCGGTCGCCATGAACATAGCGTTGAGAACCGGCTGCTTCTGCAACCCCGGCGTCGGAGAGACCGCGTTCGGCCTCGACACCGACGATCTGCTGCGGGCCGGCCGGCTCAGCAAGGGCCAGTACTCGGTCGACCACTACCGGCACGAGGTCGGCATTCAGACCGGTGGCGCGCTGCGCATCTCGCTCGGACCGGTCTCCAACTTCCAGGATCTTTCCCGTTTCGACTCCTTCCTGCTGAGCTGGCAGAACTTCGTCCAGACCACCGACAGCCTCGTCGGTCTGCCGCCTCGTGAGCGTTGCTGAGACAGAAGGCGGGGGTCACCTTGCAGAAAGCCGTGGTGATCGGCGGCAGCATCGCCGGCCTGCTGACAGCGCAGGTACTCTCGGCCGGCTTCGACCAGGTCGTCGTGATCGACCGCGACGACCTGGACAGCACGAGCAGGGTCCGGCGCGGCGTCCCGCAGGCAAGGCACCCGCATACGCTCCTGCGCCGCGGCGAGCAGATACTCAACACCCTCTTCCCCGGCATCACGGACGACCTGATCCGGCACGGTGCGGTCGTGATGCCCATGGAACGGGTGTGGTGGTGGCAGCACAGGGGCTACCGGGCGACGGTTCCCGAGGCGGCCCCCATCATCTCGTGCTCACGTCCGCTGCTGGAGTGCCTGGTGCGCGAGCGCGTCAGGGGCAACGCGGTGGTCGAACTCCGCACAGGTGAAGCGGTCGATCTGATCGGCAGCGACGGCGCCGTCACCGGGGTGTGCGTGCGCGATCCGTCCGGCACCTCGACGGCGGTCGACGCCGATCTTGTCGTGGACTGCTCCGGACGCCGGTCGAAGGCCGACCACTGGCTGACCGGGCTCGGGTACCCCGGCCCCGAGGTGGAGCTGGTCGAATCGCACGTGCGGTACACGACCCGCATCTTTCACCGGTCGACGAGCGTGCGGACCGACGGCGCCGCCGGCTACTTCGTCATCAGCGACCCGAAGGCCAAGAAGCGCTTCGGCACAGCGATGCCGATCGAGGACGACAGATGGATCATCACCCTCTCCGGGCTGCACGGCGAGGGAGCGCCGACCGACTTGGCCGGATATCTGAGCTGGGCCCAGACCCTGCCCACCGCCAAAATAGCGTCCATCATCGAAGACGAACGGCCCATCGGCGAGGCGGTCCGCTACCGGCTGCCAGGAAGCGAGTGGCGGCTGTTCCACCGGCTCGCGGCCCACCCCCGGGGCTTCGTGTGCGTCGGCGATTCCGTATGCAGCCTCAACGCCCTGTACGGGCAGGGCATGACGTCTGCCGCGGTTCAGGTGGTGGCGCTGCAGCAGGCCCTGGCACGGTCCGATGTCACGGATCCGGAGTTCGCCCGCACCTTCTACCGATTGTCGGCACGTGCGGTGTCGCCGGCGTGGACGACGGCCACCGGAGCCGACTTCGTCTATCCCGAGACCCGTGGCCGCCGACCCTGGCCGACGAACATGATCAATCGGTACGTCAGCAGATGTGTGGTGGCCGGCCAGCATGACCTGAGTATCGCGACGAGCCTGTGGGACGTGGCCAACATGGTGAGGCCCCCCGCGTCGCTGCTGAGCCCCTCGGCTCTCGCCAGGACGGTGCGCTACTCCAGGCGAGGTCCCTTGAGGAGCTACAAGCCGATCACGCCTCGATGAGACCTACAGCAGCAGGTCGGGCGAGTACAGGTCGAGCCAGTGATAGACGTCCAGTATCCGGTCGAGTCCCGCTCGGACGTCCCTGGGCATCTTCTCCGGTGGGATCTCGGTGGCCGCCTGTGCCCACTTCCGGTCGACGATCGCGAAGACGGGGTTGTCGGGATGCGCGAGGATCCCGGAGAGCTGGCTGACGAGGCTTGCGGCGTACCCGGGGTCCTGGCTCGTCGGATAGGGGCTCTTCACCCGGTCGCGAACCGCCTGGGGCACCAGGGCGCTGGAGGCCGCGCGGAGAAGGCTCTTCTCGCGGCCGTCGAAGGTCTTGAACGACCACGGTGTGTTGTAGACGTATTCGACCAGGCGGTGGTCGCAGTACGGAACGCGGACTTCCAGCCCGACGGCCATGGAGGCACGGTCCTTGCGATCGAGCAGCATGGGAAGGAACCGGGTGAGGTGCTGGTGGCTGATGAGCCGCATCCGCCGTTCCCGGTCGTCGTCCCCGGGCAGGTGTTCAACCTCCTTGCGGGAGACGGCGTACTGGTCGGCGATGAAGTCCTCAAGCTCCAGCTTCGCCCTCAGGTCGCGGTTCAGCAGGGCGAACCGGTCGGCGGTGAAGGCGCTGCGGAATGCCAGCCAGGGGAAGTTGTCCGCGTTGACCGACGCCGGGTGGTGGAACCAGATGTACCCCCCGAAGATCTCGTCCGCGGACTCGCCGGAGAGGGCGACGGTGGACTGCTCACGAATCGCGCGGAAGAGCAGGTACAGCGAGTTGTCCATGTCGCCGAGGCCGGCGGGTATGCCACGGGCGTCGACGACGGCACGGCGCACGCTCGGCCTCGACAGCGTGCTTTGGTCGAGAACGACGCTGTGGTGGCTGGTCCTGACGAGCTCGACGACCTCCCGGACGAACGGCGCATCCGGCGTATCGCGGATCTCGTCGGGCATGAACGTCGACTCCTGGTCCTCGAAGTCGACGGAGAAGGTGCGCAGCGCCTGGCGCTTCGCCGCGTCGGTCGCCGTGGCGAGGCCGGTGAGGGCACTCGAGTCGAGACCGCCGGACAGCAGTACGCACAGGGGGACGTCCGAGACGAGTTGCCGTTCGACGATGTCGTCGAGCAGTCCGCGCACATGCTCGACCGTGGTGGGTATGTCGTCGGTGTGCTGCCGGGTCTGCAGGCTCCAGTACGTGTGCGCAGTGGTGCCCGCGCGATCGACTGTGAGCGTCGTCCCCGGCCGGACCTGGTCCATGTCGCGCCACAGTGACCAGCCGGGCGTACCGGTCATCGAGAAGAGCTCACGCAGACCGTCGGTGGTGACCGTGCGGTCGGCCGACGGATGGGCGAGGATCGCCTTCGGCTCGGACCCGAAGACGATCCCCGTGGGGGTGCGGTAGAAGTACAGGGGCTTGATACCGAAGCGGTCCCGGGCGAGGAACAACCGCTCTCGCCGCTGGTCCCAGATCGCGAACGCGAACATCCCGTTGAGTCGCTCGACGACCGGCTCCCCCCACTCCAGATAGCCCCGGAGCAGGACTTCGGTGTCGCTGCTGGTCTCGAATCTGTGACCGCGCGTCCTGAGCTCGGCCCGCAGCTCGGTGTAGTTGTAGATCTCACCGCTGTAGACGAGCGCGACGTCCTGGCCGGTCTCGGTCGCCACCATCGGCTGCCGGCCACCGGCCGGATCGATCACGGCCAGACGCCGGTGTCCGAGAGCGACGTTCTCGCGAACGAACGTTCCGGTCGCATCCGGGCCGCGGTGCGACACGGCCGACGTCATGGACTCGATGACATCGTTCGGCCGGTCGCCGAAGCCTGAATCGAACGAGACCCAGCCGGTGATTCCGCACATTGATGATCTCCCACCTGATCCGTTCGATCCCGCCGCCGCGTCTGATCGGCGCGGCGTACGTAGAGAGGTGGCGCTTAGGCCGGCTCGCGCTCGGTCTTGGAGATGGTGCCGGCGGCGTACCCCTGGCTGACGAGTCCCGCGGCCATGGACTTGTAGAAGCCCGGGTCCTCGGGTACCACGGCACCCAGTCCGTCGACGTAGCGGTTGAACATGGCGAAGGCAGCGGCGATGAGGACCGCGTCGTGCACGTCGCGCTCCGTGGCCCCGGCCTCGCGTGCCTTCGCGACGTCCGAGTCCTGGACGGTCTTGCCGTCGGCGGTCACCTTCGTCGCGATGTCGAGCAACGCCTTCATCTTCGGGCTGATCGCGGCGTCGGTCGATCGTGACCTGACGCCGTCGACGACGGCCTCGCCGTCGTCGAGCTGGGCGGCCGCGATCGCGAAGTGCCCGTTGGCACAGAACGGACTGGCGTTGAGGTTGGACGCATGCCCGGCGATGAGCTCCCGCTCGCCTCGTGAGAGGGAGGTCTCGTCGCGCAGCAGCGCCTCGCAGAATTCCAGGAGTGGTTTGGCGGTTTCGGGGCGGTAGTTGAACAGCCCGAAGATGCCGGGCATCTGGGCGTTAACGGTGATGTGTGGCATCACGTGCTCCTAGCCTTGTAGGCAATCGGCTGGTCGTTACCATTCGACCGGCAGCCGGGTGTATCCGTGGAACCCGAGCACGGGCGTGTGACGCTCGCCGGTGAACTCCGACGAGAGCGAGAGATCCGGGAGCCGTTCGGCCAGGCCCGCGAGGAGTTTCTGCACCTCGGTCCTTGCCAGCGGTGCCCCGATGCAGAAGTGCGCTCCGTGTCCGAACGACAGGTGCCGATTCGGTGTGCGGTCGACGCGCACCTGGTCGGGGGAGTCGAAGGCGGCTTCGTCCCGGTTGCCTGAGCCGAACAGGATGAACAGTCTGCGGCCGGCAGGTATCGATACGCCGCCGAGGGCGGTGTCCCGGGTCGTCGTCCGCCACAGGCCTTGCAGGGGGGCGTCGTAGCGCAGGATCTCCTCGACGACGGTCGGGATGGCCGACGGGTCGGCACACAGGCGTGCCCAGCGGGCGGGCTCCGACAGGAGGACGGCCATACCGTTGCCCACGGTGTCGATGGTCGTTTTGTGCCCCGCCATCACCAGCCCGCACAGGGCGCTGACGATCTCGTTCATCGACAGGGGTTCGGCGCCGGGGAGCTGCTCGTGGACCATGACGCTGATGACGTCGGACGTGGGCCGGGCCCGACGCTCCTCGATCTCGCCCGCGATGAAGTGCTGGAAGGCCACCAGACTGCGTGCCTGCCGCACGCGTTCGTCCAGTTCGGCGGGCGAGAACAGGAACGAGACGAGGTCCTTGCTCCAGCGGGACGCGTCCTCGATGTGGTCCGCCGAGATGCCCATGAAGCGCAGGATGACCTCGACGGTCACGGGCCGGGCCAGATCCGCGATCAGATCGCACTTTCCCCACGGAACGACGCGGTCCAGGTGCCTGTCGATGACACGGTCGACGGCCGCGCTGAACTCCTTGGTCCGGGCCTGGGCCATGGCCTGCACGTACGGGTGGCGGAATCGCGTGTGCGCCTCGCCGTCGGTACTGATCGCGATCGGCACCATCGGGTAGCCCGTCGCCAGCACTTCCGCGACCTCGGGATGCGGATCGTCGAACGGGCGCGTCAGCCCCTGCGACGAGAACGTCTCCGGGTCGCCGCACACGGTTTTGATGTCGTCGTACCGGCTGACCACCCAGGCATTGAGTTCGGGCGAGAACTTGACCGGCTCCTCGTCACGAAGGCGACGGTACAGCGGGTACGGGTCGGCGAACAGCGCGCTCATCTCACCGAACTTCTGCTTGGTCGAGTCGGCGGTGGTCGTCATCTGCGCACTCCGAGCTCTGTCGGAACTCCAACCGCCCCGGCCCCGCTGCTTCTCGCACGCGGGCCGCCCGGGCTGTCCGAAGTTGACGGGCCATAGGTCGCTATACGTTTAGGCATTGAGACGGTAGTCCGGCCGTCTGGCCGAGTCAACCCTCCTCGGATGCCCTCGCGTGTGCCCGAGAGGCGTCCTGACGGCCGCGGAAGGCGTGGGTACGCGAGGGCGCAGGGCATGGGCTTCGCCTTACCCGTAGGTGCCGCGGTAGTAGGTCAGCGGGTGAGCGTCGGCTTCGCCGGTTCCGGCGTCGACGACCTCCCCGACGTAGACGCTGTGGTCGCCGGCGGGATGGACGTCGCGCAGCTCGCAGTCGATGTGGGCGATCGTGCCGGTCAGGACCGGGCATCCCGTGAAGCCGCTCGGTTGCCAGTCGATGCCTTGGAACCGGTCCCCGTCGGCATCGGCGGTGGCCATGCGTTCTGCGATCCACTGCTGGTCCTTGCCGAGCATGTTCACGCTGTACGCACCGAGCTCGATTATCACCCGACCGGTGGTGGACCCGTTTCGTGCGCAGAACAAGACCAGCGGCGGTTCGAGCGATACCGAGCAGAACGCCTGACAGGTCATGCCGACGGGGCCTATCGGCGTCGCTCCGGTCACGATGGTCAGTCCGGTGACGAAATGACTGAGCGCGCGGGTGAAGGTCGCCGTGTCGACTCCTGCGGCGGATGTCGCCCGCGGCTCGCGGCCCCCGAGTGATTCTGGCAGGTCAGCAGCCCGAGGATGTGGTTCGACGGCTGACGCGGTGCCTGCGGCGAGACAGTAATGGGATGAGCGCAACGGAAGCCTCCCCCTCAGGTCGCTACCGTATGTTCTATCGACAGTGTGCGGCCTTCGGAACCCCTGAGCGGGCGTTGATGAGCTCGCCGGAACATTCAGCAACCTCGAAGAACCCGGTGCCATGCACGGCCGCCGTCGGTGGCTTCCCGTTCGCACGAGGCATCACCGCCGTAGTTCGCCGGCCGGCTGCCGACGTGAGGCCTCCCGAATGTGACGACACGTCAGCCGAGAGGGATCGTCGCCGGAATCCGCTTCAGATGCGCGGTTTCCGCCCCTGCCTCGGCCATCCGGGCGCTGCGCGGCTCCGCAGTCCGCGGCTTACAGCCGCGTGATCGTCTCCACCTGCTCGGCGTTCAACCGCACGAGGTCACCGCGCGAAGGGCGGCGCGAGGCGGGCAGCACGTCACCCTCGATGCGCTGATCGCCCGCAAGTCGCGGCATTTCGTAGGCAGTTACCTGTTGACTATAGAAAAAAAGAGTGATCTAGTGGGTGGTGCGTAGCTGCTCAGGTCTCTTGATTCACGTGCGCGGCAAGCGGGTCGTGGTCAGGGATTTGCCGGTGCAGGGGTCACGGAGAGGCAGGGAGGAGGCCGGGCCGTGTTCGCAGGTGGTGGACAGGCAGGAACGCAGGGCCGGACCCTCCCCGGGCCGGGTCGCGTGGCCGGCAGCGAGCGCGTGCCCGCCGGGCCCGTACCGGATCGGCGCCGTCACGCCCCCGGGTGCGTCGGCGCGAGTCAGGCGGCCGCAGCCGCAGCACAGCTTCCGCATCCGGTACGCGGTCACCGCCGTGCACGGCTCGGACCGAACAACGGCCACCTTCAGCCGCACGTCACGAACAGTCCTGAGCAGTCACCGTGGTGCAGCCCTCCGACGGCAGCACCGCCCGCCTGACGACTCGCGGAAGGAACCGCCATGACCGACCTCGCCGCTCCTCACAGTCTCGACACCACGGCTCTGCTGGAGGAGTACCGTGCCACGGTGGTGCCCGCGGCCACCGAATTCGTCCGAGGCCGCATGCCGGCACGAGCTCTGCGCGAGATCTGGTTGCCCTACTTCCAAGGCTCGTTCCTCACCTACGAGAGGGCCGTCCAGACGGCCTGGCGCGCCGCGTACGGACCTGACCACGGCATCGAGCCGGGCCCTCCGCTGGCCGACCCGAAGTACGCCGACCAGCTCCGCTACTTTCCGGTGACCATCGCGCACAACAACCTTGAGCGCCTCATCGACGTACTCGCGATCGAGCTCGGACAACAGACCGCGAGCGCGACGAATCTGCCTGAGCGGATCATCGACTTCGCCTACGTCATCGATGCCCTGGAGGGCTTGATGGCGTCGCTGTCGAACAAGTCGTGATCCAGGCTCGGCCCCCAGACACAACACAACAAGTTCAACCAGTCGGCGAAAAACTTCACACGGAGGATCTGATGAGCCTCATGAACGAGCTGCGCGAGGGCGCAGCGATCAAGGGCGCCGAAGGTTCGGCGCTGCACAATGCCGAAGTAGTCAAGGGACACGATCTCGCGTGGGGCGGGGACCTCTACACCATCCGTCCCTACACCCTCGGTCCGGCCGCACTCGAGGCCTTCACCGTCCGCGAGCGCATCCACGTAGTGATCGACGGCCTCGGTGAGGACCTGGTCGACCTGCACGGCATCGGCGTCTACCGCCGGCACGAGCCGCGGATCGGCGCCGAGGGCGAGACCGAGCTCACGTGGCGCACCGCAACCATCGGTGCGCAGTTCCTGTCGCTGCAGGTCGTCGGCCAGAGCGACGTGTTCGGGCAGGTCAGGGTGACCAACACCCCGTCCAAGAGTGAAGGCGCCACCGTGTCGCCGAATCTCGTTCCCGGCCCGGTGGACCCCGAGATCACCCCGATGAAGAACTGCGTGACCGCGCTGTACCCGCGGTTCGACATCGAGAACCTCGGAACCGTCATCGACACCGGCGAGACCCGTGTCGACGTCGAGTCGCGCGTCAACATGGTTCCTCCGATCGGCGACGTGTCCCGGACGTCGACGTCGTACGCGCTGTACGACGGCGACCGTCAGGTCGGGACGCTGCTGGCGGCGGACCTCGAAATCGGCGCCCTGCTGCACCACATCCCGGTGAAGAACGCGACCAACCCGGTCGAGTTCGCCACCATAACCGCCTGAGCTAGGAACGACCGGCGGTGAACGAAAGTGGACGGGCCCGCGCCAACCTCGACGCGGGCCCGCTCACGGCTTATGCCTTCGGCGTCTCCTCCCTCATAGGTCATCGCGCGATGCGATACACCTTCGCCCGCGCCGCGGTCGACCACCGGTTCCTGACCGCGGTACGGATCGACGCCCCGCAGAGCCTGAGCGGTACTGAGGTGGCGATCTGGGAAGACCTGACGCGGCCCGGCGGCTGCCGCATCCGTACCTTCATTCCGACGATGCGCGCGCCCAAGGACATCGACCGGCCCCAGATGTTCGACTGCCTCCCGCTCACCGACATCAGCTATCTGGACCTCATGCGCACGATCTGCCCCAGTCTGCTTCCGAAGACCTGTGCGGGAGTGGCATCGGATGAGTCGGAGTGGGTGACGTCGCTCGGTGCGTCGGACCGGGTGGCGTATCGCATGGACGACGTGTCGATCACCGAGTTCCTGGTCGACGGCCGGTCGACGCCGGTGGCTCGGCAGGTGCACAGAAAAGATGTGCTCGAACGCTCCTGGCAGGTTCTGGAGTTCGGCAGCGAAGCCGATCACGGCGTGCCCGTGCGGATTCGGGTCGGTCGAGCCGGCGTCAGGAATCCGACGATCTTCGAACGGGAGACCGCGGTGATGGCGCTCGCGCGGCATCCCGGCATCGAGGACGCCGTTCCGCTCTTGGATGAGGCCCATCGACGACTCTTCGGAACGGGATCGGTATGAAGCGCGCAGCGAATCGACGCCGAAACGCCTTGCGTGCCACGGGTCGGCTCCTGTCCGTGGCGACGGCGACGGCAAGGGTCGCCGGTGCCGTGGTGGTACATCCGAGACGGGCGGGGGATGCGGCCGCTGATTCCCTCGTGCGCGGCGTCGAGTCGCTCGGAGGCGCCTACATCAAGGTGGGCCAACTGCTGGCCACCCGGCCGGACCTCATCGGTCCACGACTCGCGGATCGGCTGTCGCGACTGCAGGACGACGTTGCCGCGATGAGCGGCGCCGATGCGCTTGCCGTGCTCGAACGTTCCCGCCTGCCGCTGCCGGCGAGTGCCTTTTCCGCGGTGGCGAAGGGTCCCGTGGCAAGCGGATCGATCGCCTGCGTGTACCGGTGGGAACCCGAGCCCGGCGCTCCCGTCGCGTTGAAGATACGGCGGCCCGATGCGGCCGCGACGGTCCCCATCGACACGGCCATGCTGCGTCGGTTCGCACGGCTGCTCGCGAAGACTCCGTGGATGCGTTCCAGCCCGATCGTCGCCATCGTCGATGATCTGTGCGCCGCCGTTCTCCAGCAGCTCGACCTGGACCGCGAGCGCGTCATGCTGGCCCGGCTTCGGGGGACCCTGGCGCACGAGGCACAGATCGTCGTTCCGGCACCGGTCGACGAGTACTCCAACTCCGAACTGCTCGCGATGGAGTTCATCGACGGGTTGGACCGTGGGATGTTCGCGACCGCGGCACCGCGCCTGCGTGACGAGGGCATCGCCACTCTGGTCCGCGCGATGTACGAGCTCGTCTTCGTGCACGGTTTCGTGCATATCGATCTGCACCAGGGAAACGCGTACCTGCTCGCGGACGGGCGGCTCGTTCTGCTCGACGTCGGGTTCGCCCACGTGCTGAGCGACTTCTCCCGTGAGCGTTTCACCCGGTTCTTCGGCGGCATGGTGACCGGGCGCGGGCAGGAGTGCGCGGAGATCCTGCTCAGCACGACGAAAGGGGTCGACCACCACGATCAGAACCTGGATCGGTTCCGGGCGGAGGTCGTTCAGCTCGTGGAGGAGTCCGCGGAACTCGACGTTGCGCACTTCTCGGTACCTCGCTTCGCCGCGCGGCTCTTTCAGATCCAGCAGAGCAACGGCTACTACGCCGAGCCCGAGATGATGTTCCCGTTGCTGTGCCTGATCGCCCTTGAGGGAACCGTCAATTCCCTGGCGCCACATATGGACTTCCAGATCGAGGCCGCCCCCTACATCATGTCCAGCCTTATCGATCAGTAGCCGGGGAGGATCTGTGCAGGCCAAGTTCAGCAACGCCGCCGACCAAGTGCTCAGCTCGGCCGAGGGTCAGGCGCAACGGTTCAATCATCCCTACATCGGTCCCGAGCACCTGCTCCTCGGACTGGCCGATCACTCACAGGGGGCGGCCGCCCGTGTTCTCCGGGACAACGGCGCTTCCGTGGAGACTCTCCATGAGAAGGTCCATTTCATCCTCGGAGAGTCCGAGCCTCGTCCGGCAACGGAGCTGCACACGACCCCGCAGGCCACCGAGGTACTCCACGCCGCGGCCACTCAGGCAGGGCGCCGTGGTGATCCCACGATCGAGCCCGCACACATCCTGCTGGCCCTCCTCGCCCAGACGTCGAACAATCTCAGCGTCGACATTCTGCTGAGCCTCGGTCTCGACCCCGCAGAACTGCGATCGGAACTTCTGGAAGCGATGGCGGTGGACGCACCGTCCGAACTCCAGCCCGCCGCGGCCGAGCCGGCCGCATTCAAGCCCGCGGGATCGCAGCTCCTGGATCAGTTCGGCGTCAATCTCACCCGGGAAGCGGCCGACGGCAAGCTCGACCCCGTCATCGGCCGTGACGCGGAGATCCGACGGCTGACCCAAGTACTCTCGCGGCGCATGAAGAACAACCCCGTCCTTCTCGGGGACGCTGGCGTGGGCAAGACGGCCATCGTGGAAGGACTGGCCCGCAACATCGTCGATCGTGCGGTGCCTCCCTCGCTCGCCGACAAGCAGCTCTACGCGATCGACCTCGCATCGATGGTCGCCGGTTCGCGCTACCGCGGCGACTTCGAGGAACGTCTCAAGAACGTCCTCAAGGAGGTTCAGGGCCGTGGCGACATCATCGTGTTCATCGATGAGATCCACATGCTGGTCGGTGCGGGTGCCGCGGAGGGGTCGATCGATGCCGCGAACATCCTCAAACCCCTCCTCAGCCGTGGCGAGATGAAGCTCATCGGAGCGACCACCCACGGCGAGTACCGCAGGTCGCTGGAGAAGGACTCGGCTCTCGACCGGCGTTTCCAGCGGATCAGCGTGGACGAACCCACCCCGGCCCACGCCGTCGCGATCCTGACGGGGCTGAAACCGCTGTTCGAGGAGCACCATCAGGTGACGATCGCCGATGCGGCCGTCCAGGCCGCCGTCGACTTGTCCTGCCGCTATCTGTCCACGCGGTTCCTTCCCGACAAGGCGATCGACCTGATGGACGAGGCCGCGGCGGAAGTCGCACTTCGGCTCGATGCCACGGCGACCGAGGTGGTGGCCGACGACGTAGCAACGGTCGTGTCGCAACAGACCGGCGTGCCGGTGTCGACGATGTCCGGAAGCGAGTCGCAGAAGCTCGGGCAGATGGCGGATCGCCTGCACCGGCGTATCGTCGGCATGGACGAGGCGATCCAGGCCGTCAGCAAGGCGATCAAGCGCTCACGCACGGGAATCCGGGACCCGCGCCGGCCGGCCGGCTCGTTCATCTTCGCCGGCCCCACGGGTGTGGGTAAGACGGAGCTGGCCAAAGCGCTGGCCGAGTTCCTCTTCGATGACCAGGACAGCCTGGTTCGTTTTGACATGTCAGAGTTCGGCGAGAGCCACACGGCTTCACGCCTCGTCGGTTCGCCGCCCGGGTACGTGGGCCACGACGAGGGCGGGCAGCTGACCGAACGTGTCCGTCGCAAGCCGTTCTCGGTGGTGCTGTTCGACGAGGTGGAGAAAGCCCATCTCGATGTGTTCAACACACTGCTCCAGGTGCTCGACGACGGCCATCTGACGGATGCGGCCGGCCGGCGAGTGGACTTCACGAACACGGTCATCATCCTGACCACCAACCTCGGCTCGCGCGACCTCGCCAGAGGCCGTCTCGGCTTCGCCGACGGCGCGGGCAACCACCGGTATGAGCATCTGAAGAATGTGGTGACCGTCGAACTCAAAAAGCACTTCAGACCGGAATTCCTCAACCGTCTCGACGACGTCATCGTCTTCCCCGAGCTGTCGGGTGACGACATCCGGGCCATCGTCGGACTGCTGTTGAACGGCCTGGACCGACGACTGAGCGCCAACAACATCTCGATCGACGTCACCCCGGCCGCTCGTGAGCACCTGGCGACCCGCGGACACAACGCGACGGAAGGGGCGCGACATCTGCGGCGGGCGATCCAGACGCACATCGAGGATCCGCTGGCCGAGATGGTGCTCACCGAACGCGTCGAAGCCGGCCAGACCGTCAGGATCGACACCGATGCGGACTCCCGCAAGCTCACGCTGACTCCCCTGGGCCCATGCGATGGCGACCCTTCGCCGTCCGGCTTCGACAGCGACATCCCGGTCGAGGACATCCCGGTCGAGGCGAACGGGGGGATCGAGCCCGATCACGCCGGCGCCGAGCGGGCCGTTGACGCCCCAACTCAGCGTAAGGTAAGTTCAGACTGACTTAAGAAACAGTACCCTTCTGGGAGAGGTCAGGAATGGGCCAGCCACTCGCGTACTTCGAGATCACCTCGTCCGAGAACGCGGAGCGTCTCCAGTCCTTCTATGCCGACATGTTCGGCTGGAACGTCAATCAACTGCCCGACATGGGGGGCTACGCCCTCGTCGACACGCAGTCCGGCCAGGGATCCGTCGTGGGCGGGATCGGTCCGGCCATGGGCGAGCCCGGTGTCCGGGTGTACTTCCACGCGCCTGATCTCGATGCCGCGCTCAAGCGGGCCGAGGAGCTCGGCGGGTCGAAGGTCATGGAGCCCACCGAGTTGCCCGGGTTCGGCAACATCGCCGTGTTCGCCGACCCGGACGGAAACGCCATCGGCCTGTGGGATCAGCGTTCTGCCTGACCCACCAGCACCAAGACGGGCGGCGAAGTGAGGCCGACGCGGTTGCGTGGCATCGCCCGGCCGGCGGCCCGTCCGGCACGGGTTGCCCGTCAGCACCCGTGGGAAGTGTTGCGCAGCCGCTCGTCCTCGCAACTGTCTGTGGCCCTGTGACGATGACTAGATCAGTGATCGGAACAAGAAGATGACCTCAGAGCTTGGTAGCCGCAAGGGATCCTCGTCGGCGTCGCGCGCAAGCGGTCAGGCCGCTCCTGCCGCGGTTCCCCGACAACAGATGTTCTCGCTGCTGATGGGGTGTTACGCGTCGCAGTGCATCGCGGTGGCCGCCGATCTGAGGATTGCCGACTACGTGCACGAGGCGCCACAGCAGCCGTCCGACCTCGCCCGCCACACGCGGTGCGACGCACGCGCACTGCACCGGCTCCTGCGAGCCCTAGCCGGTATCGGGGTGTTCCACGAACGTGACGACGGCTCTTTCGAGCTCACGGCCACCGGCGAGTTGCTGCGCTCCGACGTCCCCGGGTCGTTGCAGCCGATCGCACGGCTGATCGGCTCGGAACTGCAGTGGCCGACGCTCGGCAACCTGGGTCACACGGTCAGGACGGGGGAGCCGGCGTTCGACCACGTCTTCGGGATGTCGATGTGGGAGTACCTCGCCACGAACGCTGACGCGCACGCCTTGTTCCACTCGTCGATGAGCGCGTTCTCCACGGCCGAGGTCCGGGCCGTCCTCGGCAACTACGACTTCTCGGGTGCCGTCACGGTCGTCGACGTCGCCGGCGGACAGGGAAACCTGCTGGCCGCCATCGTCGACAGGTATCCGCACGTCGAAGGCATCCTCTTCGAGCAGCCCGAGGTGACCCGCGAGGCCCGCGACCAGTTCGTCGCGAACGGCCTGGGGCACCGGTGCCAGGCGATAGCCGGGGACATGTTCTCCACGATCCCGTCCGGAGCCGACTGCTACATCATGAAATCGGTTCTCCACGACTGGGACGACGAACGCGCCACGCAGCTCCTCCGTACCTGCCGGGAGGCGATGGTCGACCGCGCGACGCTGCTGATCATCACGCGTGTGGTCCGGCCCGCGAACGAACCCGACCTCAGCAAGTTCCAGGACCTGAACATGCTGATCAACCTCAACGGCGCGGAGCGCACCGCCGACGAGTTCCGCGAGCTCCTCGGGAGTGCCGATCTCCGACTCGACGAGATCATCGCGACACCGAGCCCGCTGAGCATTCTGGTCTGCACACCGGCCGCGTCCGGCTGACGGAGCCCGGGAGCATGTCCAGCTCCCGGGCTCCAGCTTGCCACCCATGTGCGCACACCGGCGGCGTTGAAGAACCGCGGGTCATGTTGAGATCGACGTGTTCTGCCTTTGAACCACAGCGCCACGAGAGAGGCGCCGGAGGGACTTGAACCCCCATCCGTCGATGTTCGCCCACGCTCGGTCGATCCGGTGTTCGGCGGCGAATACTGAGACTGGAGCGAGAATCTGAGTTTCACGGGGCCGCCTCTGCCAGGCTTGGGCCACCCCCGCACGTGGTGCGGGGAGAGGGATTCGAACCCCCAACTGACACCCCTCATCAGCTTCACCATCAGTTTCAGCTTGCGCTCATCGCGCACCCTCCGCTCGCGACGGAGGGCGTATGTGGGGGCTACCGGAAGAGGTAGCCGAATACCGCGTCGCCGACCCGCTGGTCGGTGACCTCGGTGTTGTTCGCCTCCTCACGCGCGAACTTGACGGACTGCTGGAGCTTCTCGACGCGGTCGAGGAGCTCGTTGACCCGCCGGGCGGGCAGCGCGCCGGAGAACTTCACCGTGGTCCAGTAGCCGACCGGGACGTCCTCGTAGTACACCTCGACCTGCGCCGGGTGCTTCTCCGTGGCCTCGGCCTTCACGTGGTTGCGCGGAACCTTCTTCGTACGGATGGTCCGCACCGGGTCCGTCTTCCACGAGTCCGTCGAGGGGTCCAGGTTCCACGACTCGGAGGCGTCGAGCACCGGCAGCTTGCGCACGAAGGTGTGCAGGTCGGTGAGCTGCTTCTCCAGGAACAACAGGTACGGGACAGGCACCTGGGGCAACAGCACCGCACCGTCGACCACCACGTCCGCGACCGCGGACCGGTTCGCCCAGTCCTTCGTCGCGGTCACGTCGAAGAGCCGCGTCAGCGTCCCGGCCGTCGCCCGCAGAGCGTCCTCGGCCTTGATCTGCACCCGCGTGGACTCGGGCGGCAGTTGCTCGCCCTCCTCGTCCTTGGGCTGGTAGGTCCGGGAGATGCCGGCCAGCAGGGCGGGCTTCTGCACGTCCTGGTGAGCCCGGGTGAGCTCTTGGAGGGCCTTGGACTTGACGCCCTTTTCGACTGCGATGATCTGATTCAGCTTGGGCACACGGCGAACCTAACAGCCCCGCGCCGCATGCACATCCGAATGGGACGCCTGCCCCGTCCCTTCCGGCCGAGAGTGCGGGGCGGCGAGTGTGAACCCGGACCGGAGTGCAAAGGCCACCGACCGCAAGGCGGCTGCCCGGCCGTCGCGAGGCGGACCGGAGCCGGGCCTGTGGCGGCCCGGCTCCGGTCGGCGACCGGTCCCTTACGGGCGTTCCCGGATGGCGAGGGCGTCGTAGACCAGCCAGGAGCCGGCTGCGCTGGTGAGCGTCAGGATGTTCCGGCCCGCGCGGAGCTGGGCGGCGGGCAGGGCGACGTCGAGCGTGCTGGGGCGGATGGCTCCGTCGGCTCCGTCGCCCCAGTGGTAGCCCTGGCCGCCGCCCTTGGGAACGGTGACGGTGGTCGCAGGCCCGTCGTTGAGGGAGAGCTGCATGGTCGGCGGTCCGGACTCGTGGGTGTCGATGAGCCAGGCGGTGAGGGCCAGGTCGGCGGCGGGGGCCTGGTCGAGGTCGAAGCGGAGGGTGAAGGTGTGGGGCTTGGCGCCCGCCCAGCCGTCGCTGGGTCCGGGGTGGATGTAGCTCCAGGCGGTCGCGGGGTCGCTGCTGCCGACGGTGAAGTCGACGTCGTCGGGGAAGGCCTCGGGGTAGTCGCCGTAGCGGCTCGGCGAGAGCGCGAACTCCCCGGTGCCCAGGTCGATGGCACCGACCAGGGCCACCTTGCGGCTCACGGTCGCGGACAGCTCACGCTCGATGCCACCCTCCTCCCATTGAGCGGTGAACGTCAGGGACCGCTCACCGGATGCGTCCGCCGGCGGGGTGAGGGTGAACGTGGTCGTGGTCCTGCCGCCGGCGGGCACGTCGAGCGATCGCTTCGCGGGCTCGACGGTCCAGCCCTCCGGCGCCTTCAGACCGGCATCGACGGCATGCGCCCGGTCGACGTCGTTGCTGTTCACCTGCACCAGGACGGTCGACGGAGTGTCCTGCAGCAGGATCAGCCGATCCGGGACCGTCTCGATCGAGAGCACGGGCGCGATGTGGACGTAGGTGATGGCGTCGGGCAGTTCGGTGCCGTCGGCGGCCTGGCCGCTGATCACCACCCGGTGCAGTCCCGGCGGGGCGTCGGCGTCTACGCGGAGGGTGAGGTCGCGTTCGGCGTTGTCGTCGGCGGGGGCGTCGATGTTTCCGGTCGAGGGCTGGACGGTGATGCCGGCGGGGGCCTGGGCGCGCCAGGTGGCTTTGACCGGTCGGTTGGTGAGGTTGCGTGCGGCCACAGTGAGGGTGCCGTTCTCGCCGGCGTCGAGGCGTACGGTGTCGCGGGTGGTGTAGAGCACCGCGGGCGCTTCGGGCGACTTCGAGGGCGGCAGTTCCGCCACGCCCCAGTCCTTGTTGGGCTCCGGGCCCATCCACAGCTCCAGGGTGCCGCCGGCGGCGAGCCGGTCGTGGTGGAACCAGGCGTTGTCCTGGGGCCGCCCGTTGAGGGCGGCCCGCTGGATGTACATGTGCTCGGCGGAGTTGTCGTGGGTGACGATCCGGAACCGCCCGCCCGAGTAGTAGTCCGGGTGCAGCTCAATGGTGACCGCGTCGAACACCGGCGACGTGATGTCGTACACCGGCCGCGACAGACTCGCCCCCGTCACCTCGAACAACCCCATCGCCATCAGCGCGCTCATCGAGCCCATCTGACCCTGATCCTCGTCGAAGTGGCCGTAGCCGTCGGTCGTCGAGATCGCGCCGTAGGTCTTCTCCTTCACCTGCCGCACCCAGTACTGGGTCAGCCAGGGATGTCCCACGTAGTTGAAGAGGTGGGCCACCTGCAGCCCGGGCTGGTTGCCGTAGCTGACGTGCCCCTTCCCGTACTCGGCGATGAAGTTCGACTCGGCGGACTGCTCGAAGGCGTAGTTGAGCTTGTCGGCGTACGCCTTCCGTCCGCCGAGCCTGTTGGCCAGGGCGATGACGTCGTGAGAGGTGAACCAGGTCGCCTGCCATGCGTTCGCCTCGACGAAGTCCTCGTGCGACAGCGGGTCGAACGGGTCCTGCCAGCGGCCGTTCATGGCACGCGGCCGGATGAATCCGGTGGACCGGTCGAAGAGGTTGCGCCAGCTCCCCGACCTTTCGATGAGGAACGCGCCCGCGTCGGTGTCGTCCCACACCTCGAACTCGCTGAGCCCCACGTTCTCACCGGTGCCACCGGTCGCCTCGAACCTCACCCAGCTCACCCGCCTGGGCCGGAACTCCACCACCTTGTTCCCGCCTCCGGCAGGAACACCGCTCACCTTGACCGACGACCCGTCACTGAACATCAGCACACCGGAGTTCACCCGCGAATCCCCCTCGGCCCGGTCCCTGAGCACCACCTTCTGAACGCGCTTCTTCTCCGCCCAGCTCAGCTTGATCCACGGCTTCCGCTCCCTGGACGCCCACTCCACGTTCACCGGCTCGGTCACGCTGGAACGCGGCGGCCGGCCGTCCACGGCCCGTACACCCGCCAGGGTCGAATCGTTCACCTCCGACGACACCGACACCTCGGCGAACTGCGCCACGTTGAGACCCGACTTCCCCAACCGCCGCGCCAACTGACCCAGCGTCCAGTCCTGGAACGCGTACTCCAGCGTCTGACCCGCTCCGCCTTCCAGCGGTCCGCTGCAGATCTCGTTGGGTACGTATCCGAGGTCGAAGTAGTGCCGGGCGCCGCCGCAGCTTCCCCAGCGCCCGTACTCGAACGAACCGGCTTCGAAGAGGCCGCCGAGCGAGTGGGCGTCGAGCATGGCCTCGTAGGCGAGGTCGATGTCGAAGTCCCGGATGCCCTTGTTCCAGGCCCCGCTGATGAAGGACGTCACGGGCGAGCCGGTCATCACCCATGAGTAGTCGCCGGCCACGGGGCCTCGCGGCAGCAGCCCCCCGTCCTGGTACATCCGTAGCTGCGACTTCACGATGCTGGAGTAGATCTCCGGATACGCCAGCCCCAGCACGGTGTTGAGGTTCCACTGCGTCAGCCACAGCGCGTCGTAGTTGTACATCGCGAAGCGCGGCACGCCCTGGGAATCCGTCGGGATCTTCTGGACCTTGCGGTGCTGCCATGTGTTGTCGAGGTACGTGCCGTCGGCGTCGCTGATCACGCTGCGACCGCACAGCACGTGGAACAGGTCGGTATAGAACTTCACCTGCTGCTGCTCGGTGCCACCCTCGACGTCGATACGGCCCAGCAGCCGGTTCCAGTGCTCCTGTGACGCCGCCTTCACCGCCTCGAAATCCCACCCCGGCAGCTCCGCCTCCAGATTCTTCCGCGCCCCCGCCACCCCGGTGAACGACAACGCGACCTTCACCTGCACCTGCTCCCCCGCATCGAGACGGCCGTAGCGGACGTAGAAGCCCGCACCATCACCTTCGACCTCGCCGACCGCGGCCCCGCCGTCGACAAGATCGCCGTCCGCCCACCCGTGCATGGAGTCGAAGGCCCGGTCGAACCGGATGCTGAAGAAGAGGTGATTCTTGTGTGCGGGGTAACTGGTGCCGTGCTGGAGTACGTAGCCTTCCACCTCGCGGCTGTTGCGCCGGGTGATCCGGGCGTTCTTCATCACCGCTTCGCCGAGCACACCGCCGAGGTTGACGATGATCTCGCTCCGGCCGGCTTCGCCGTACGTATAGCGATGCAGCCCGACCCGGTCGGTGCAGGTCAGCTCGGCCGTGATGCCGTACCGGTCCAGATGGAGCCTGTGATAGCCGGGCTCCGCCACCTCAGCGACATCGTGATTCACGAACGACTGCCAACCGGTGTCACCCCCCAGCTTCGGCACGTCCTCACCGGTCGTGGGCATCACCTGCACCCCGGAGATCTGCCAGCAGTGCAGATGGCTGAAGCCCTTGACCTGGTTCTCCTTGTGCAGATAGCCCGTTCCCCAGGTCGCATGGGTGCTGGTGTCCGGGCGCAGCTTGACCATGCCGAAGGGGTTGCTGGCCGACTGGAAGAAGAAGAACCGGCCCCGGTCCGCCTCCACCCAGGGATTCACGAGCTTCACGTAGTCGCGGCCCGCCTCGCCCGCGGCGCCCTCCCCCGGCGTTGCCGCCCAGGCGCTGCCCGGTCCATAGGCGCCCACCACGCCGGCACCCAGCATTCCGCCGGTGGACATGAGGAGACGGCGACGAGACATTCCACCGAAGGCTTTCCGTGCAGGCATGGCAATCCCCTGTCGATCGATGGGACACGGTTGACGAGCTCGATGCGCGGTCTTACACGGTGGACTGCGGCTACGACGTCTCCCGGATGGCGAGGGCGTCGTAGACGATCCAGGAGCCGGCTGCGTTGGTGAGCGTGACGGTGTTCCGGCCGGCGCGGAGCTGGGCGGCGGGGAGGGAGACGTCGAAGGCGGCCGGGCGGATGGCTCCGCCGGCTCCGTCGCCCCAGTGGAAGCCGTCACCGCCGCCGCCGGGCAGGGTGACGGTGGTGGCCGGGCCGTCGTTGAGGGACAGCCGGAGGGAGGGTCCGGACTGCTGGGTGTCGATGAGCCAGGCGGTGAGGGCCAGGTCGGCGGCGGGGGCCTGGTCGAGGTCGAAGCGGAGGGTGAAGGTGTGGGGCTTGGCGCCAGCCCACGCGTCGCTGGGTCCGGGGTGGATGTAGCTCCAGGCGGTGGCGGGGTCGCTGCTCCCGAGGATGAAGTCGACACCGTCGGGAAAGGTCGCGGAGTAGTCGCCATAGCGGTTCGGCGACAGCGCGAACTCCCCCGTGCCCAGGTCCGCGTCGCCGAGACGGGCGACGACCCGGTGGACGGTCGCGGAGGGCTGGTGCTCGACGCTGCCCCATCCGCCCTGCGCGAGCAGCGTGAGGGTCTGCGGGCCGACGACGCCCTGCGGCGGGGTGACGGTGAAGGTCGTGGTGGCGCTCGCGCCGGCGGCGACCTGCACGGTGCGGGTCACGGGCTCGACGTGCCAGCCCTCGGGGGTCTGCAGCGAGACATCGGCGCCGAGGGCCTGATCGTCGTTGCCGGTCAGCCGCACCTGGAAGGTGACGGGGGCGGCTTCCAGCAGGTGCAGTTCCGCGGGCTCGGTCTCGATCGAGAGAGCGGGGGCCACGTGGATGTACATGATGGCGTCGGGCAGTTCGGTGCCGTCGGCGGCCTGGCCGCTGAACACGACGCGGTGCAGACCCGAGGCGGTGCCGTCGGCGACGTGCAGGGTGAGGTCGTCTTCGGCGTTGTCGTCGGCGGGGGCGTCGATGTTTCCGGTCGAGGGCTGGACGGTGATGCCGGCGGGGGCCTGGGCGCGCCAGGTGGCTTTGACCGGTCGGTTGGTGAGGTTGCGTGCGGCCACAGTGAGGGTGCCGTTCTCGCCGGCGTCGAGGCGTACGGTGTCGCGGGTGGTGTAGAGCACCGCGGGCGCTTCGGGCGACTTCGAGGGCGGCAGTTCCGCCACGCCCCAGTCCTTGTTGGGCTCCGGGCCCATCCACAGCTCCAGGGTGCCGCCGGCGGCGAGCCGGTCGTGGTGGAACCAGGCGTTGTCCTGGGGCCGCCCGTTGAGGGCGGCCCGCTGGATGTACATGTGCTCGGCGGAGTTGTCGTGGGTGACGATCCGGAACCGGCCGCCCGAGTAGTAGTCCGGGTGCAGCTCAATGGTGACCGCGTCGAACACCGGCGACGTGATGTCGTACACCGGCCGCGACAGACTCGCCCCCGTCACCTCGAACAACCCCATCGCCATCAGCGCACTGATCGAGCCCATCTGACCCTGATCCTCGTCGTGCCCCCCGTATCCCTTGGTCGTGGATGTGGGGCCGTACGTGATCTCCTTGACCTTGCGCACCCAGTACTGGCTCAGCCAGGGATGACCGACGTAGTTGAAGAGGTGGGCCATCTGAAGGCCGGGCTGGTTGCCGTAGTTGACGTACGCGTCCTCGTCGCCGTTCTGGCCGGCCCCCGTGAACTCGGCTTCCTCGGACCGCTCGAAGGCCCCGTTGAGCTTGTCGGCGTAGGCGGCCCTGCCGCCCAGTCTGCTGGCCAGCCCGAGGACGTCGTAGGAGGCGTACCAGGTGGCCTGCCACGAGCTGGCCTCGACGAAGTCGTCGGGGGACAGCGGGTCGAAGGGGTCCTTCCAGCGGCCGTTCGCATCCCTGGGCCGGATGAATCCGGTGGAGCGGTCGAAGAGGTTGCGCCAGCTCCCGGACCTTTCGATGAGGAACGCGCCCGCGTCGGTGTCGTCCCACACCTCGAACTCGCTGAGCCCCACGTTCTCACCGGTGCCACCGGTCGCCTCGAACCTCACCCAGCTCACCCGCCTGGGCCGGAACTCCACCACCTTGTTCCCGCCTCCGGCAGGAACACCGCTCACCTTGACCGACGACCCGTCACTGAACATCAGCACACCGGAGTTCACCCGCGAATCCCCCTCGGCCCGGTCGCTGAGCACCACCTTCTGAACGCGCTTCTTCTCCGCCCAGCTCAGCTTGATCCACGGCTTCCGCTCCCGCGACGCCCAGCCCGTGTTCGGCTCGTGCACGCTGGAACGCGGCGGCCGGCCGTCGACCGCCCGTACACCCGCCAACGTCGAATCGTTCACCTCCGACGACACCGACACCTCGGCGAACTGCGCCACGTTCAGACCCGACTTCCCCAACCGCCGCGCCAACTGACCCAGCGTCCAGTCCTGGAACGCGTACTCGACGGTTTCCCCGGCGCCGCGGCTCCGCCATCCGGCGTGCAGGTCGTGGGGTACGTACCCGAGGTCGAGGTACGTGCGGCCGCCGCCGTGGTTCTCGCCCCAGGTGGCGTATTCGTACGGTGCCTTGTCGAAGAGGCCGCCGAGCGAGTGGGCGTCGAGCATGGCCTCGTACGCGAGGTCGATGTCGAAGTCCCGGATGCCCTTGTTCCAGGCCCCGCTGATGAACGAGGTGGCCGGGGAACCGGTCATGACGAACGAGTAGTTGCCGGCCACCGGGCCGCGCGGCAGCAGTCCTCCGTCCTGGTACATCCGCAGTTGCGACTTCACGATGCCGGAGTAGATCTCCGGATACGCCAGCCCCAGCACGGTGTTGAGGTTCCACTGCGTCAGCCACAGCGCGTCGTAGTTGTACATCGCGAAGCGCGGCCGTCCTGACCTGTCGAGCGGGAGCCGACCGATCCGCCCGCGGCTCCAGGTGTCGTCGAGGTACGTGCCGTCGGCGTCGCTGATCACGCTGCGACCGCACAGCACGTGGAACAGGTCGGTATAGAACTTCACCTGCTGCTGCTCGGTGCCACCCTCGACGTCGATACGGCCCAGCAGCCGGTTCCAGTGCTCCTGTGACGCCGCCTTCACCGCCTCGAAATCCCACCCCGGCAGCTCCGCCTCCAGATTCTTCCGCGCCCCCGCCACCCCGGTGAACGACAACGCGACCTTCACCTGCACCTGCTCCCCCGCATCGAGACGGCCGTAGCGGACGTAGAAGCCCGCACCATCACCTTCGACCTCGCCGACCGCGGCCCCGCCGTCGACAAGATCGCCGTCCGCCCACCCGTGCATGGAGTCGAAGGCCCGGTCGAACCGGATGCTGAAGTAGAGCTTGGTGTGCTTGTCGTCGCTCTGGCCGTAGTAGTAGCCATCGGTGAGCGTGCCGGACTGTGCCACGTATCCCTCGATCACCCGGTCGCCGACCTTGGTGACGTGGGCGTCCTGCATCTCGGCCTCGCCGAGCACACCGCCGAGGTTGACGACGATCTCGCTCCGGCCGGCTTCGCCGTACGTGTAGCGATGCAGCCCGACCCGGTCGGTGCAGGTCAGCTCAGCGGTGATGCCGTACCGGTCCAGATGGAGCCTGTGATAGCCGGGCTCCGCCACCTCACCGACATCGTGATTCACGAACGACTGCCAACCGGTGTCACCCTCCAGCTTCGGCACGTCCTCACCGGTCGTGGGCATCACCTGCACCCCGGAGATCTGCCAGCAGTGCAGATGGCTGAAGCCCTTCACCTGGGACTCGCTCCTGCGGTAGCCGGTGCCCCAGACCGAGTGGGTGCTGGTGTCCGGGCGCAGCTTGACCATGCCGAAGGGGTTGCCGGCCGACTGGAAGAAGAAGAACCGGCCGACGTCCGCCTCCACCCAGGGGTCGACCAGGCGTACGTAGTCGCGGGAGGGCCCGGCCGAAGGCGCGTCCCACGGCCCGGCCGCGGCGGCCGTGCCTCCGCGGGCGCCTGCTCCGAGGGTGCTCACGGCCAGCAACCCGCCGGTGGAGGCCAGGAAGCGGCGGCGGGACGTGGCCTGGGGGGACGGATCGGGCTGCGACATGTCTCTGCCTTGTCTTCGGGGCGGCGCACGGGACCGTCCGGTGCCGTGCGTCTGCGTTGTCGATAACCCTGGTGATGCCGGTGCTTCCGCACCCCTGGCAGTCGGCCGACCGGCTCGGGACTCGGCACGGAGGATCACTGGAGAGCGGACTGCGAGCACGTGCGGAGAGCCGAAGGGCCCGGTGCGCCGGTCGATCAAGTGACGGAGCTTGGAGGCGAGTTATCGTTACCATGCTGCAGTGCGGTTGGAACGTAAAGGCCCCATCCACCGGCGTCAAGAGGGTGCGTCCCCTCGAATCCAGCTGCACCCCTCTGAACAGGCATGCAGGAAGATCGACGATTCGAACCGGCGAAATCCCCTGCGGCGAGCCGGCTCTACGTACACCGAGGCATCGCGCACTCCGGGAAGATAGCGTTACCATCGCCACGTCGCAGACAGGCCGATGACGCTCCTCGCGGGTGGTGCCCGGTGGTGCCGGAGCCGCCGCCTCGTACCCACCCGCACGTTCCGTGCCCTTGGCGTCGCTCTCCGGCCTCGGATGATGTGGTTCGGTGCTAGCGTGGTGCCGCTCGGAAGGTCGCGGCAGGATCGCGGAATCTCCTCTCTCCGCCGTCCTGCGGCGGGCCGGGCGCGGGGGTGCCTCGACGTGACACAGCGGGGGAGAAGACGTGACCGAGGACTCTCCATCTCGTCGCCCTCCGACGATGCGGGACGTCGCCGATCATGCCTCGGTCAGCCCCATGACGGTGTCCCGCGTGCTGCACGACGACCCCGGCGTGAGCAAGGCGACCCGGGAGCGGGTCCTCGCCGCGGTCGACTCCCTCGGCTACCGGCGCAACGAGGTCGCCCGCAACCTCCGGCTGGGGCGGACCAGCGGACTGATCGGCCTCGTGGTCACGAACCTCGCGAACCCCTTCTACTCCCAGTTCGCCCTGGGCGTGGAATCGGGCGTCAGCCGGCACGGTCTGAAGGTCGTCCTCACGAACACCGACGAAGACGTCGAACGCGAGCGGCGGCTCGTGGAAGAACTCACCGCCCGCCGGGTCGACGGCATGATCGTCGTACCGGCCGGCAACGACCACTCCCACCTCGCCGCCCAGCCGGGCTCGGTGCCCATCGTCCTGGGCGCCCGCCCCCCGTCGGGCGTGCCGCTGGACTGCGTGCTGGTGGACGACTTCGGTGGCGCTCGCGAGGCGACGGCCGGCCTCCTGGCGGCCGGCCACACCCGGCTCGGGTTCCTCGGCCTGCCACCGTCCGTCTGGACCAGTTCGGAACGGTTCCGCGGCTTCTGCGTCGCGCTGGAGGAGGCCGGGGTCGCGCTGGACGAACGGTACGTGCGGCTGCGGCAGCGCACCATCCCGGCCGCCGAGGCCGCCGCCCGGGAGCTGATCGAACTCCCCCGGCCCCCGACAGCGCTCTTCTGCGCCAACAGCCGCAACACCCTCGGCGCCTTCCGCGCCACGAGCCGGCTCGGGCACCGCGTCAGCCTCGCGGGCTTCGACGACTTCGAACTGGCCGACGTGCTCGGTGTGCCGCTGATCGTCGCGTACGATCCGCGCGAACTCGGCCGGCGGGCCGCGGAACTGCTGCTGCGCCGCATGAACGAACCGGATGCCGGTCCGGACGACGCCGCGCCGCTGCGGATCGTGGTTCCCACAAAGGTCGTTCGCTACGGCGACCCCGGCTCCGCTCCCCACTGACGGGACTTCGGGCCCTCCGCGTTTTCCGGCAATGGCGGGACATACGACTTCACGACCCGATCCGGAAATCACGGGCGGGCAGCGCTTCGTCACGGCCCGCGGAAGCCATCACCACGGCTGATACCCCTATCGGAGATCTCCGCCTTCCGCCCCCGTGACCACCGTGTTTCCATCTCATGCACTCACACCGTGGTGAGAGGAACTCCCTTGACAGCACTGCATACCGCGATAGCCATTCTCGTGGTCATCCTGCTCATTCTGGTACCGAAGGTCGAACCGGTGATCGCCCTGGTCATCGGCTCCCTCTATCTCGGAATCGCGTCCGGCCTCGGCTTCGAAAGCACCATCCGAACGATCGTGGACGGTTTCGGCGACATCATGGCCGAGGTGGGTCTGCTGATCGGCTTCGGCGTGCTTCTCGGCTCGCTGCTGAACTCCATGGGATCGCTGCAGAAACTGGTCGAAAAACTGCTGCGCGTCCTCGGGCCCGGAAAGCTCCCCTATGCCCTTGCCGGGGCCCTGAGCGCGGTCTTCCCGTCCATCTACGTCGACGTCCAACTCGTCCTCGCCGCCCCGCTGGCCAAGTCGGCGGCGCCGCGCATGGGCCGCCACGGCCTGCCGATGATGAGCGGCGCGCTGAGCGCGGGCATCCTCGTCGGCTACGTGTTCGTCGTGCCCGGCCTCGGCACCCTGGCGATCGCCGGGCTCCTGCACGTACCGCTCAGCACGATGCTGGTGTACGGGTTCGTCCTCGGCCCGCTCGCCGCGCTGCTGACCACGTTCCTCTACGGCCGGCTGCTGCGCCACGGCCTGTGGAACGCGGCGACCGACGAGGTGCCCGACGCCGAGAACGCGCAGGACGGCCGGGGCCACCGGGACGGCCCCGCCACCGGCGCCGGCGGCGCGAGGCCCGTACCCCCGCGCGGATCCCACGGGAGCACGGCGGCGCCGGGATCCGACCCCAGCCCGGCAGGTGACTCCGGCACGGTCACCACCGCCGAGGCACCCGCCGAGGCCACGTCCGTGGCGGGCACCCCCGAAGCCGACGTCCCCGGCGCCCGCCGGCCGATGCCGCCGCTGTCCCTTTCGCTGCTGCCCATCGCCATCCCGCTGCTGCTCATCGCGACCGGCGCGATCAGCGATGCCGCGGGCGTGAAGTCCGATCTGCTCACCTTCCTCGGCGACCCCGCGTTCGCGCTGTTCGCCGGCCTGGTCGGCGCGTACGCCCTGGCGAAGTGGGTGCTCACCGGCGAGCGGGTGGGCGAGGCGATGACCCAGGGTTTCCACAGCACGGGGCAGATCCTGCTCGTCACCGGGGTCGGCGGCTCGCTGGGCGCGGTGATCGGCGAGACCGGCCTCGACGACGTGCTCTCCGGGATCTTCTCCGCCGACGCGGGCATGTCCACCGTGGTGACGATCCTGCTGGTCTGGCTGGTCGCGGCGCTCCTGCACCTGGCCATCGGGTCGATCGGCGTCGCCGCCATCGCCGCGGCCGGGATCATCGCCCCGATCATGGGCGAACTCGCCGTGGAGCCCGCCGTGCTGGCGCTGGCGATCGGCTCGGGCTCGCTCTTCGCCCTGCAGGTGAACAGCAACTTCTTCTGGATGTTCCAGCCGCTGCTCGGGGTGACAACCCGGGGCGCGCTCAAGGCGCTCACCTTCGTCACCGCGCTGGCCTCCGTCGTCTCGCTCGCCCTCGTCATCGCCGTGAGCTTCGTGGTCTGAGGACCGCCACCGGTCCTCGGCCAAGCCCGGGAGAAGGAAACACATGCAACCCCTCCGCGGAATCACCGTCGTCTCGCTCGAACAGGCCGTCGCCGCTCCGTACGCCACCCGCCAGCTCGCCGACCTCGGCGCCCGCGTGATCAAGGTGGAGCGGCCCGGCGGCGGTGACTTCGCCCGCGCGTACGACAGCCGCGTGCGCGGGCTCAGCTCGCACTTCGTGTGGGCCAACCGGAACAAGGAGTCGCTCACCCTCGACATCAAGGACCCGCGCGGCAGGGACGTGCTGCGCCGGCTGCTCGCCGGCGCCGACGTCTTCGTGCAGAACCTGGCACCGGGCGCGGCCGGGCGCGCCGGGCTCGGCTGGGCCGAGCTGCACGCCGCCCACCCCGCGATGATCGTCTGCGACATCTCCGGTTACGGCACCCCGGGCCCGTACGCCGACGCGAAGGCGTACGACCTGATGGTGCAGAGCGAGTCCGGACTGCTGTCGGTGACCGGTTCGGACGCGGAGATGGCGAAGGTGGGCATCTCGGTCTCCGACATCGCGGCGGGGATGTACGCCTACAGCTCGGTCCTCGCCGCCCTGATCCGGCGCGGCCGGACCGGCGAGGGGGCGCACGTCGACGTGTCGATGCTGGAGGCCACGGTGGAGTGGCTGGGCTTCCCGCTCTACTACGCCTACGACGGCGCCGCGCCGCCGCCGCGGGCCGGCGCGGCGCACGCCACGATCTATCCGTACGGCCCCTTCACCGCCGGAGACGGCAAGGTCGTCATGATGTGCGTCCAGAACGAGCGCGAGTGGGCGGCGTTCTGCGAGCGCTTCCTGCGGCGGCCCGAGCTGGCGACGCATCCGGACTACGCCGGCAACGCGGCCCGTAACGCACACCGCGAGGCCCTCGGCGCGATCATCGCGGCGCGCTTCACCGAGCTGACCGCCGCCGCGGCCGTCGAGCTGCTGGCGGCGGTCCCGGTGGCGCACGCCCGGGTCAACTCGCTCGCCGATGTCTGGCAGCACCCGCAGCTTGCCGCCCGCAACCGCTGGCACCGGGTGCAGACCCCGGCGGGTCCGATCCCGGCGCTGGCCCCGCCGGGCCCGGTCGACGACGCCCCGCGGATGGATCCCGTACCCGATCTCGGCGAGCACACCCGGGCGATCCTCGCCGAGGTGGGTCTTGCGGACCACGAGATCGACGAGCTGGTCGCCGGGGGCACCGTATGACCGGCCGCGCGGTGGCGCTGGGCGCGGCGGTGAGCTGGCTCTTCGTCCCGGCCACCCGGCCCGACCGGTTCGGGAAGGCCGTCGGCAGCGGCGCCGACGCCGTGATCGTCGACCTGGAGGACGCCGTGGCCGCCGCCGACAAGGCGGCCGCCCGCGACGACCTGTACGCCGGCTGGCCGCGGGATGCCGCCGTGCCGGTGGCCGTGCGGGTCAACGGTCCCCGGGCCGCGGAGTTCGCCGACGACCTCGCCGTGTGCCGGGCGCTGTCCCCCGCGGCGGTCGTGCTGCCCAAGGCGGAGTCCGCGGCACAGGTACGGCAGGCCGCCCGGGCGAGCGGCGCCCCCGTGCTCCCCCTGATCGAGTCGGCGCGCGGGCTGGTCGGCCTCGACGGCATCGCCGCGGAGCCCGACTGCCTGCGGCTGCTCTTCGGCAGCGTCGACCTCGCCCTCGATCTGGGCGTACGCGACGACCTGGCGCTCGACCCCGCGCGGTCGGAGCTGGTCCGCTGGTCGGCGGCGCACGGCCTGCCCGCGCCGGTCGACGGCGTCACCACGGCGGTACGCGACGCGCAGGCCGTGGCCCGGGCCGCCGGCCGCGGCCGGGACTGGGGCTTCGGCGGCAAGCTGTGCATCCACCCGGCGCAACTGGAGCAGGTGCACGCCGCCTACGCGCCCGACGAGGCCGAGCTGGCCTGGGCCGGGCGCGTGCTGGCCGCGGGTCACGACGGCGCGGCGGCGGTCGACGGTGAGATGATCGACCGGCCGGTCGTCGAACGCGCCCGCCGCATCGCCGCGCAGGCCGCACGGCACACCTCCGCGTAGACGCCGAGCGGGACACCTCCCGGCATCGGGGCATCAGTGGGAAGGCGGTGCGGAGAAGCCCGTGGACATCGCTCAACTGCGTGATTTCATCGCCGTCGTCGACGCCGGCAGCCTGTCCCGGGCCACCCGGGCGCTGCACGTCTCCCAGCCCGCGATCAGCCAGCGCATGGCCCAGCTCGAAGCGCATCTCGGGGTCCGGCTGCTGGACCGCGGCCCGAGGGGCGTGCGGCCCACGTCCGCGGGCCGGGCGCTGTACCGAGACGCGCAGCAGTTGGTGCGCCAGTTCGACCGGCTCGCGCAGGACATCGCCGTCAGCCGGCCGCCGGTGCACGGCCCGGTCGCGATCGGGCTGCCGACCACGGTCGCCGCGCCGCTCGCGCCGGCCCTCTTCACCTGGGTACGGGCCCACTACCCCGGCATCCACCTGCAGATGTTCGAGTCGATGAGCGGCTACGTGCACGAACTGCTGCTCGCCGGGCGGCTCGACCTGGCCGCCGTCTTCCGCGAGGACGACGCGCCGCGCCCGGCGGAGCTGCCGCTGTACTCCGAGAGTCTGTACCTGATCGGCCGGCCGGACGCCGCCCCCGCGGCGCCGGACGAGGTCCCCCTGCGCGATCTGCGGCACGTGCCGCTGGTGACGCCGGGCGCGCGCAGCAACCTGCGGACCCTGGTGGACCGGGCGTTCGCCGCGCACGGCATGGTGCCCGTCAACGTCGGCGACGTGGAGTCGCTGGGCACGCTCATCCGCATCGCGGAAAGCGGCGAGGCGTGCACGATCCTGCCGCGCTCGGTGGTCGCCGGCCACGACCCGCACCGGCTCGGCGTACGCCGCATCGTGGCACCGGCGCTCCGCCGCCACATCGCCGTTCTCACCGCCACGGACCGCTACGAGCCGCGGGACAGCGTCGCTGCGGTGCTCCGGGGCATCGTCGAGGTCACCCGGGAGCTGGCCGCCGCGGACCGCTGGCCTGGCATCCGGCTGGCGGAACGGCCGGCCGCTGCGGACGCGCGGCACGAGGTGACGTAGGAGAACGCCGGACCGCGCGCCGCGATCGGGTGCCTCTCAGGACTCGAAGCGTGCCCGCAGTGCCTTCTTGTCGAACTTGCCGGTGCCGGTGCGGGGCACCGCGTCCACGAGTTCGACGCGGTCCGGCAGCTGCCAGCGCGCGAATCCGCTCCGCTCCAGGTGCGCACGCACCTCGTCCAGGGTCACCGTCGCGCCGGGGCGAAGGACCACGCACACCAGCGGCCGCTCCGACCACTTCTCGTCCGGCACCGCGACCACCGCCGCCTCGGCGACGGCGTCCATGGCCATCACCGCCGACTCCATGTCGACCGAGGAGATCCACTCCCCGCCCGACTTGACGAGGTCCTTGGCGCGGTCGGTGATGACGAAGTAGCCGTCGGGCGAGCCGGTCGCGATGTCGCCGGTGACGAACCAGCCGTCCTCGGTGAACTGCCCGCCGCCCTCCTCGCCCAGATACTCGTCGGCCACCCAGGGCCCGCGTACCAGCAGTTCGCCCATCGACGCGCCGTCCCAGGGCAGCGGGCGCCCGTCCGCGTCGCGGATCTGCGTCTGCACCCCCGGCAGGGGCAGGCCCGCCATGCCGCGGACGGCGTCCGCGAGCCGTTCCTCGTCCCAGCCGCGCATGCGCTCCTTCGGCCAGGCGAAGCTGGCGAGCGGTGACGTCTCCGTCATGCCCCAGATCTGCACCAGCGGGATGCCGAACTCGGTGCGGTAGCGGTCGATGAGTGCGCGCGACGGCCGGGCCCCGCCGCACAGCAGGTGCCGCACGTCCGGCAGCCCGCCGCCGCGGGCGGCCAGGGCGTCCGCCACGGCCATCCACACGGTCGGCACGCCGGCGGCGACGGTCACGCGCTCTGCGGCCATCAGCTCCACGAGCGCCGCCTCCTCCAGCGGCCCGCCGTAGAACACCTGCTTGGCGCCGTACGGGGTGGCGGTGTAGGGCAGGCCCCAGGCGTTGGCGTGGAACATCGGCACCACCGGAAGCACGGCGTCGCCCGGGCCGATGGACATCGCGGCCCGGGAGGAGCCGGCGAGGGCGTGCAGCATGGTCGAGCGGTGGGTGTAGACCACGCCCTTGGGCCGTCCCGTGGTGCCGGAGGTGTAGCACAGGCCGAGCGGCGACCGCTCGTCGATCTCGCGCGGCTCGTACGTCCCGGGCTGCGCGGCGATGAGCTCTTCGTAGGCCACGGTGCCCGGCAGCGTGGTGCCCGCCGGCACCCGGTCGGCGAGGACCACCACGTGCTCCACGCCCGCGAGGCCGCCGCGCTCCGCCACCTGCTCCAGCAGCGGGAGCAGGTCGGCGTCCACGAGCACGACCCGGTCGTCGGCGTGCTTGACGATGTAGGCGAGTTCGTCGGCGGACAGCCGTACGTTCAGCGTGTGCAGCACCCGGCCGGTACAGGGCACCGCCCAGTAGGCCTCCAGGTGCCGGTAGCCGTTCCAGGCCAGCGTGGCCACCCTGGCGCCGGGTGGCAGTGCCAGCGCGTCGAGGGCGTGCATGAGCTGCTGCGCCCGGCGACCGAAGTCCGCGTAGGTGTAGCGGTGCCGGCTGCCGTCCGGGAAGCGGGTGACGACCTCGGTGTCGTGGAAGTAGCGCGGCCCGTGGTCGAACAGCAGCCAACTGTTGAGCGGGATGTCCATCATCGCCATGGCGGACATGTTGACCGGGGTCCGGGACCCGGACCACGGAGGAATACCACACTCCGGACCGCCTGCTTGTGGAGATCTCCTCTGTAGTCGCGCGTGCCGTCCGCTTCTACGTTCTCCCCGACGCCGACGCCCTGTCGGCCACCCACCCCGCGGCATCCGAGGTCGGCATGACGAGCACGACGAGAAAGACGAGCGGTGAGACCACCGCGCTCCCGCGCGCCATCCTGTCCACCCACGGCCTGACCAAGGCCTTCCAGGGCTTCCGTGCCGTCGACGAGGTGGACCTGGAGGTGAGGGAGGGCACCGTCCACGCCCTCGTCGGCCCCAACGGGGCCGGTAAGACCACCCTGTTCAACCTGCTGACCGGCTTCCTGCCGCCGTCGGCGGGACGGATCGAGCTGGCGGGGCAGGACATCACCGGGCTGCCCCCGGAGCGGGTGGCGCGCCTGGGCGTGGCCCGCTCGTTCCAGGTCACCAGCCTCTTCGCCGGGGTGACGGCACGCGCGCATCTGGAACTCGCGCTGCAGGCGGGCACCGACCTGGGCCGCCGGTTCTGGCGTTCGGACAAGCTGCTGGCGCGGTTCACGGAGCGCGCCCGGGAGCTGCTGGACGAGGTGGGCCTGGCCGAGCGGGCCGAGTCGCCGGCGGGCAGCCTGCCGTACGGGCAGAAGCGCGCGCTGGAGCTGGCGCTCGCCCTCGCCCTCGATCCCCGGGTACTGCTGCTCGACGAGCCCACGGCCGGCATGGGTCTGGAGGACGTGGACCGCACCGTCGCGCTGGTGGACCGCATCCGCGCCGGTCGCACCGTGGTGCTCGTCGAGCACAACATGAGCGTCGTCGGCTCGCTCGCCGACACCGTCACGGTGCTGCAGCGCGGCCGGGTGCTCGTCGAGGGTGCCTATCGAACCGTCCGCTCCGACCCGCGGGTCGTCGAGGCGTATCTGGGGGCCGGCGTTGCTTGAGGTGCAGGGCGTGACCGCCCACTACGACGAGGCCGAGGTGCTGCGCGAGGTGTCGCTGACGGTCGGCGCCGGCGAGGTCGTGACCCTCGTGGGCCGCAACGGAGCCGGGAAGACCACACTCCTGCGCTGCGTGATGGGCCTGCACCGGCGCACGTCCGGGACGATCCGCCTGGCGGGCCGGGACCTGGGCGCGGTGCCGTCGCACCGCAGGGCCCGCCGCGGCCTCGGGTACGTCCCCGACGACCGGGGCATCTACGCGGGTCTCAGCGTCGAGGAGAACCTCACCCTGCCCCCGGCGAAGGCGGATTCGGCCTGGCCGCTCGCGCGCGTCTACGAGGAGTTCCCGGCGCTCGGCGAGCGCCGCCGGAGTCCGGGCGGCAAGCTCTCCGGCGGCGAGCAGCAGATGCTCGCTCTCGCCAGGGTGCTGCGCACCGGCGCCGGCGTGCTGCTGTGCGACGAGCCGACCGAGGGGCTGGCGCCGATCGTCGTCGAGCGCATCGGCGAGATCCTGCGCGAGGCCAAGCGGCACGGCACCGCGGTGCTGCTGGTGGAGCAGAACCTGCGCTTCGCCACCACCGTCGCCGACCGCCACTACCTGCTGGACCGCGGCCGGATCGCCGAATCGCTGGCCAACGACGACGTGCGGGAACGCGAACACGAACTCCTGGACTACCTGGGCCTGTAGCCCGGCCATCGCAAGGGCCCTATCGGCAACGTCGACCACTTCAAGGAGGAAGCATGGGACACCCATGGTCGAAAGCCGCGGTCGCCACGGCCACGGTGGTGGCGGGATCGCTGCTGGCGGGCTGCGGCGGCGGCGGACCGGGGTCCGGCGGCGGGAAGATCAGCGACGGCGGCATCACCCTGGGCGTGCTCACCGACCTCTCCGGCGTCTACGCGGAGCTGGCCGGAAAGGACGCGGTCACGGCGGTGGAGATGGCCGTCGCGGACTTCGAGAAGAAGCACGGCGACAAGGCGGTGACCGACGACATCGAGGTCATCTCGGCGGACCACCAGAACAAGCCGGATGTCGCCAACACCCAGGCGCGGGACATGTACGACCGCGAGAAGGCCGACGCCGTCTTCGACGTGCCGACGTCGTCCGCGGCGCTCGCCGTGGCGAACGTCGCCGCGCAGTCGAAGAAGCTGTACTTCAACATCGGCGCGGCGACCACGGAGCTGGCCGGCGAGTCCTGCAACCCGTACACCTACGCCTGGGCCTACGACACCTACATGCTGGCCAACGGGACCGGCACCGAGGTGACGAAGCAGGGCGGCCGGAGCTGGTACCTCATCTACCCGGACTACGCCTTCGGGCAGGACATGGAAAAGGAGTTCAGCACCGCCATCGAGGAGGCCGGCGGTGACGTGGTGGGCAAGGACCCGACCCCGTTCCCCAACGACAACTTCTCCACGTTCCTGCTCAAAGCGTCGGCGAAGAAGCCGGCCCCGGACGTGCTCGGCACCCTGCAGGCGGGCGGCGACCTGGTCAACGTCGTCAAGCAGTACCAGCAGTTCAAACTCAAGGACAAGGACATCCAGCTCGCCATCGGCCTGATGTTCGACACCGACATCAAGGCGATCGGGCAGGACAAGCTCGCCGGGACGATGTTCACCTCCCCCTGGTTCTGGAACGTCGACGAGG
Source organism: Streptomyces sp. B5E4 (assembly GCF_039871555.1). NCBI lineage: Bacteria > Bacillati > Actinomycetota > Actinomycetes > Kitasatosporales > Streptomycetaceae > Streptomyces > Streptomyces sp. B5E4. The sequence continues at coordinate 404,587 of NZ_JBDPMI010000002.1, read as the reverse complement.
AGTCGCGGCAGTGGGCCGAGCGGTTCAGGGAGAAGGCGGGCACGTGGCCGACGTTCGACCACGCCGCCAACTACTCCGCCGCCACGCACTATCTCGAAGCCGTGCAGCGGGCCGGCACCGATGACGCGGAAGAGGTGAACAAGGAGCTGGAGGGCATGAAGTTCGACGACTTCTTCGCCCGCAACGCCGAAGTGCGCGCGGCCGACCACCGCGTCGTGCACGACGCGTACCTGGCGCGGGTCAAGGACCCCGCCGACAGCGAGACCGAAGGCGACTTCACCGAGAAGGTGGAGACCATCCCCGCCGACGAGGCGTTCGGTCCGGTCTCACCCGACTGCTCGATGAACTGACCGGCGAACCCACGGCCGCGGCCCGCGGAACTCCCGCCCGGGCCGCGGCGGACGGACGGGACCACGATGACCTCCTTCCTGCAACAGGCGTTCAACGGCCTGGTCTCGGGCGGCTTCTACGCGCTGCTCGCCCTCGGCCTCGCCGTCATCTTCGGCATGCTCCACGTCGTCAACTTCGCGCACGGCGCCATCTACATGCTCGGCGCTTTCGGCGCGGTCGCCCTGCAGGACTCAGCGGGTCTCGGGTTCTGGTGGGCGCTGCTGCTGGTGCCGCTCGCCGCGGCGCTGGCCGGCATGCTGCTGGAGCGGCTGCTCATCCACCGGCTCGCCGCCCTCGACCCGCTCTACAACTTCCTGCTCACCTTCGGCATCGCGCTGGTCTGTCAGGACCTGCTGCGCATGAAGTACGGCTCCCAGTCCACTCCGTACGACGAGGGCCCCTTCCCGGGCACCGTCGACCTCGGGCTCTTCGACTACCCCGCTTACCAGGTCTTCGTCCTCGGCGCCGCCGTGGTCGTCTGCCTCGCCGTCTGGCTGCTGCTGACCCGTACCCGCATCGGCACGGTGGTGCGCGCCGCGACCGAACGACCGGAGCTGACCCGGGCGCTGGGCATCGACACCGCCCGCTGGGTCATGCCCGTGTTCGGTTTCGGCGTCGCGCTCGCCGCGCTGGCCGGAGTGCTCGCCGCGCCGATGCGCGCGGTCAACTCGGGCATGGGAGCGGACCTGATCATCGTGGTCTTCGCGGTCGTCGTCATCGGCGGCCTCGGCTCCCTCCCCGGCGCGGTGTTCGCCGGCTTCGCCATCGGCATGCTCCAGGCCCTCGGCAACCTCTACGTCCCCGTCCTCTCGCAGACATCGGTCTTCCTGCTGATGGCCGTGGTGCTGCTGGTCCGGCCGGCCGGACTCTTCGGCAAGGAGGAACACGCACTATGATCCTCGCCCTGCTCGACCGGCTCGGAACCAGGCCCGCCTGGCTGCGCTGGGGGCTGCTGACCGCCGGGCTCGTGTCCGTCCTCGGACTGCCGTGGGTGCTCTATCCCCCGGTGGCCGCCGACATCCTCTGCTGGGGCCTGTTCGCCGTCGCGTTCGACCTGCTGCTGGGGCACGCCGGGCTGCTGTCCTTCGGCCACGCCGCGTTCTGGGGCACCTCGGCGTACACCACCGGGCTCATCGCCATCCACGCCGGCGTGCCGTTTCCACTGGCCGTGGCCGGCGGCGCGGTGGCGGCCGCGGTCGTCGCGGTGCCCATCGGCCTGCTCGCGGTACGCCGCAGCGGCATCTACTTCGCCATGGTCACCCTCGCGTTCGCGCAGATGATCTACTTCATCGCCAACCAGTGGGGGGACGTCACGGGCGGCGAGAACGGGCTCCAGGGCATCCCGCGCGAACTGGCGGGCCTCGACCTGTCGGACTCCTTCGTCTACTACTACGCCGCGCTGCCGCTGGTCCTCGCCGGCCTGGCCGCCGCCTGGCGCATCGTGCACTCGCCGTTCGGCCGCGTCGTCGCCGCCGTACGGGACAACCCGGCGCGCGCCCGGGCGCTCGGCTACTCCGTCGACCGCTACAAGGTGGTCGTCTTCACCGTCTCCGCGTTCCTCTCCGGGCTCGCCGGCGGACTGTACGCCGTCAACCACGGATTCGCCTCGCTGCAGGAGGTGTACTGGACGACCTCGGGGAAGGTCGTCGTGATGACGGTGCTCGGGGGCATCGGCACCCTGTGGGGCAGTCTGCTGGGTGCGGCGGCCGTCGTACGGCTGGAGGACTGGCTGTCCACCTCCGGGTTCGACGAGGTCGGGATCGTCACCGGCAGCCTGTTCATCCTGGTCGTCCTCCTGTTCCGCCGCGGCATCTGGGGCACCGTGTCGCACCTGCTCCAGCCGCGCCGGGACACCACGGGCATGGGGTCCGCCGACTCCGGGAACGGTACGGTGCGTGACCCCGCCGCCGGCGACCGGCCGGAGCGCTCCCTGGTAAGGGAGCCGTGAGGGAGGAGGCCGCGATGGGCACGGACCTGCCCACCACCGCCCATGCCGCGGGCACGGCAGGAAGGGCGGCCGAACGCCTGCTGCGGCTCCTGCGCGAAGGCGCGTCCAGGGGGGCGTACGAGGAGCTGCTCGCCGGCGCGCAGGGCGAGACCGCGGTGGCGCTGCGCCCCCTGGTCGACGACGCCCTGGCGGTGCGCGCGCAGTTGGAGGAGCGCCGCCGGCGTGAGGCGGAGCTGGCCGCGCTGTACGAGACGGCGGGCGACCTGTCCTCGCTGCGCGACCTGGAGGCCGTGCTGCAGGCGATCGTCCGCCGCGTCCGCCAGCTCATCGGCACCGACGCCGCCTACCTCATGCTCAACGACGACGACCGCGGCGACACGTACATGCGCGTCACCGACGGCATCCGCACCGACTCCTTCAAGCAGGTGCGGCTCGCGATGGGCGCGGGGCTCGGCGGCCTCGTCGCCAAGACGGGCGTGCCGTACCACACACCGGACTACCTCAACGACCCGCGCTTCGACCACACCATCGACGACGCCGTGGGCGGCGAAGGGGTCACGGCGATCCAGGGCGTGCCCCTGTCCCTGGGCGACCGGGTCATCGGCGTGCTCTTCGCCGCCAACCGCCGGGCCCGCCCCTTCTCGCAGGCCGAGGTGGCGCTGCTGGTGTCCCTCGCCAACCACGCGGCCATCGCCATCGAGAACGCGACCCTCTTCCAGGACGTACGCCGCACCGTCGACGAACTGACCGAGGCCAACGCGGTCATCCAGGCGCACAGCGAGTCCATCGAGCGGGCCGCGGCCCTGCACGAGCGGCTGACCACGATCGTCCTGGACGGCGGCGGCCTCGCGGACGTGGCCGACACCCTCGCGGAAGTGCTCGGCGGCGGCCTGCTGGTCCTCGACCCGCGCGGCCGCACCATGGCCGCGGCCGGTACCGACCCGGTGGTCGAACAGGCCCGCGCCGAAGGCGCGCTGCCCGACTCCTGTCCGGCGGCGCGCGCCGTACGCGAGGCGCGTGTGCTGAGCACCGACGCGCGCAGGACGCGCCGGGTGCCGGCCGCGGACGGCGGCGGCGCCGCCTGCGCCACCCCCGTGGTCGCCGGCGGCGAGGTGCAGGGCGTCCTGCTGCTGCTCTGCCGCCGCATCGGTGCCGACGACGTGCGGCTGCTGGAGCGGGCGGCGATGGTCACCGCACTGCTGCTGCTCGGGGAGCGGACCGTGGCCGAGGCGGAGCACCGGCTGCGCGGCGAGTTCCTCGACGACCTGCTGTCCTCTCCGCATCGGGACCCGGAAGGGCTGCACCGCAGGGCCGCCCTGATGGGCATCGCCCACGGCCGTCCGCACACCGTGCTCACCGCCCGCTCCCGGGACGGCGCGTCCCGCCGGCGCATCGCGGACGCCGCGGCCCCCTACGCGGCCCGCCACGGCGGCCTGGCCGGGGAGCACCACGGCGACGTCGTCGTGCTGCTCTCCGGCGACGCGGACCCCGGGGCGAAGGCCCGTGCCCTCGCCGAGCATCTGCGGCGCACCCTGGACGCGGCGGTGACCGTCGGTGCCGCGGCCGCGTCCGCGGGGCTGGAGGCCATCGTCGAAGCCCACCCGGACGCGGTGCGCTGTCTGGACGTCCTGCTGGCCCTGGACCGCGACGGCGAGGGCGCGTCACCCGAAGAACTCGGCGTCTACGGCCTGCTGTTCCACCAGACCGGCCGCGACGAGCTGCGCCGCTTCGTGCGCCGGACGCTCGGCCCGGTGCTCGACTACGACGAGCGCCGCAGCGGCGACCTGGCCCGCACCATGACGACCTACTTCGCCTGCGACGCCAACCTCACCCGCACCGCGGCCGAGCTCTACGTCCACGTCAACACCCTCTACCAGCGCATCGACCGCATCACCTCGCTGCTCGGCCCGCAGTGGCGGCACGGGGACCACAGGCTGCAGACGCACCTGGCGGTGAAGGTGCACGCCATCCTCTCCGCCTCGGCGGAACCCGGCTGAGGCGGCTCATCTCCGCGCGCCCTCACGGCACCGGCCCGCGGTTCCCGTCGCCCCACAGGGCGGTCATGACGACCCCGCTGATCCGCCAGCCGAACGCGGTGCGGACGAGGTCGAAGCGGTAGCTGCCGCCGAGCGTCCACAGCGCGCTACCGTACGCCTCCGCCCTGCGGTGCGTCGCCTGGAAGGACGCGGTGCACACGGCGGAGGCGCCGGCGATGGTGACGAGGTGGTTGCCGAGCAGGTGCTGGGTGGTCTCGTACGAGCCGAGCAGCTCCCGCCAGCCGTCGGCGATCTGGCCGGGGGTGAGGACGGCGGGCTCGCCGCCGTCGAGGCTGGTGTAGTCGAGGGTGACGTTGTCGGCGAAGACGCCGGTGAGGGCGTTCCAGTCACGCTGGTCGGCGTACCAGACCATACGGGTGCAGGTGTCGATGACGTCCAGTCGGTCCATGCAGACGATCATGTCCGCGCAGCGGCGTCGCGGACGGCCGGACTCGCGGCACGACCGGGTGCGGCTTCGCGCACGTGCCGCGCCCGCTGCGGCGCTCCCGGGCCGGCTCCCCCGTGTGCAAGGCTCAAGCGCATGGCGGTGATCCGGCACTCGCTCCTCACCGGCGACGACCTCAGCGTCATCGACGTCCGATGCGGCGATCCGCCCGCCGGGTGGACGCCCCTGCGCGCCGCGGACGTCTTCGGGCTCGTCCTCGTACGCGACGGTGTCGTACGAGCGCGGGTGGACGGTAGGGAGCAGACGATGGACCCGGCGTCGGTGTACGTCGAACGGCTCGGCAGCGAGCAGCAGTTCGCGCACCCGCGCGGCGCCGACCGCTACACCGAGCTGGTGCCCTCGGAGCCGCTGCTCGCCTCCCTGCTGGGCGGCGATCCCGCCGTACCCGAGGGGCTGGTGTTCACCACGCCCGCGATGGCGCTGCGGCACCGTCTGCTGTGCGCCTCCGCGGGTCGCGATTCCGGGGACGCCTTCGGAACCGCCGAGTCGGCGGTCGCGCTGACCGCGGCGGCGCTCGCGCAACTCGACACGCGCCGGGTGGCGAGCGGCGCTCCGGCCACGTCCGCGGCCCGGCGGCGGCTGGCCGACGGCGCCCGGGAGGCGCTGGCCGCGGACCCGCGGCTCGGGCTGCTCGCCCTCGCCGCCGAACTGGGCTGCTCGCCGCACCACCTGAGCCGGGTGTTCCGGGCGGCGACCGGCGCCACGCTCAGCCGCTACCGCAACCGGCTGCGCGCCGCGCGGGCGCTGGAGTGCCTGGCCGCCGGCGAGCGCGACCTCGGCGGCCTCGCGGCCGCACTCGGCTTCGCCGACCAGGCGCACATGACGCACGTCGTACGCGCCGAGTCCGGACTGCCCCCGGGCCGTCTCCGCACCCTCCTCGCGCCCTCCACCGCCCTGTCCCGCCCCGAGGGGTCGCGTAGCGCGTGACGGTCCTGTCCGGTCACCGCCCGGCCCCGCCGCCGGTCGGCCGCGGAGGCCCGCCGAATCCCCCGTGATGCCCTGCCCGCCAGGCCGTCCCCCTGGTGGCGGCGGCCGATCTGTGGGCATGGTCTCGGGCATGAACGCAAACCGCGCGCCGGAGTTCCCCCGCCACCTCGCCCGCACCCGGAAGTTCACGCTCGGCCTGCCCCACGGGGTGACCGTCTCGCCCGACGGCGAGCGCGTGCTGTTCCTGCGCACCGGGAGCGGTACGGATCCCGTGGCGCGGCTGTGGCTGTACGAGCGGGGTGCGGAGCGGGAGTTGGCGGGTCCGGGCGGGCCGGTGCGGGGCGCGGCGGAGCCCGAGGCGGAGCGGGTGCGCCGGGAGCGGGCGCGGACACGGACGGCGGGGGTCACCTCGTACGCCACGGACGCCGACGTGCGACTCGCGGTGTTCGCGCTGGGCGGCGAGCTGTGGGCGGTAAGGACCGACGGCTCGGCACCGTTCCGGGTGCCCGCCGCCGGGCCCGCCGTCGACCCGCGCCTCTCCCCCGACGGCACGCACGTCGCCTACGTCACCGGCGGTGCGCTGCACGTCGCATCCGTCGCGGACGGCGCCGGCCGGCTGCTCGCGGCGCCGGAGGGGCCCGACGTGACGTACGGGCTGCCCGAGCATGTCGCCGCCGAGTCGATGCACCGCGACCGCGGCCACTGGTGGGCTCCGGACGGCGAGGCGCTGCTCGTCGCGCGTGTGGACGAGTCCGGGGTGCAGCGCTGGCACCTCGCCGACCCCGCGGAGCCGGCGGCCGAGCCCCGCACCGTGCGCTACCCCCTCGCCGGCACGGCCAACGCGGACGTCTCCCTGCACGTGGTCACGCTCGACGGCCGCCGTACGGAGGTGCGGTGGGACCGGGCGGCGTACGAGTATCTGGCCACGGTCCGCTGGGACGCCCACGGCCCGCTCCTCGGCGTCCAGAGCCGCGACCAGCGCACCCTGCTCACGCTCGCCGCCGACCCCGGGACCGGCGACACCCGCGTGCTCGCCGAGACCCACGACCCGCACTGGACCCGGCTGGTGCCGGGGACCCCGGCCAGGACCGCGTCCGGCGCGCTGGTGCAGGTCACGAACGACACCGCCACGGACACGTACCGCCTCCTGCGCGACGGCGAGCCCGTCTCGCCCGCCGGGCTGCAGGTGCGCGCGGTGCTGGGAGTCGCGGGCGAGCGGGTGCTGTTCACGGCGGCCGAGGACCCGGCGGAGCGGCACGTGTGGTCGTACGAACCGGGGCCGGGCTGCGAGCCGCTGACCGGGGAGCAGGGGCACCACACGGCGGCCGCCGGCGGCGGGACGACGGTGCTGGAGAGTGTGACGCCCGCCGGTTCCACGACGCGGGTGCTGGCCGCCGGCGGCCCGGCCACGCCGCTCCTCTCGCGCGCCGAGGAGCCGGCGATCCGGCCCCGGCCGCAGCGTCTCGACGGGCCGGAGGGGCTGCGCAGCAACCTGTTCCTGCCGTCGTGGCACAGCCCCGGCGACGGCCCGCTGCCGGTGCTGTGCGACCCGTACGGCGGGCCGGGGCTGCGGCTCGCGGTGCCGGCGCGCGGGTGGTGGACGCTGGTCTCGCAGTGGTTCGCGGAGCAGGGCTTCGCGGTGCTGGTCACCGACGGGCGGGCCACGCCGGGCGCGCCGTCCTGGGAGCGGATGAACACCGGCGACAAGCGGGATACGGCCGTCGCGGACCAGGTGCGGGGGCTGCAGGCGGCGGCCGCCGGCCATCCGGACCTCGACCTGGACCGGGTCGGCATCCGCGGCTGGTCGTTCGGCGGCTTCCTCGCCGCGGCGGCGGTCCTCACCCGGCCGGACGTCTTCCACGCCGCCGTCGCGGGCGCGCCGGTCACCGACGCGCGGCTGTACGACACCCACTACCAGGAGCGCTTCCTCGGCCACCCGGAGAAGTACCCCGAGCACTACGACCGTTCGTCCCTCGTGGGGCTCGGCCACCGACTGCGCCGGCCCCTGCTGTTCGTCCACGGCCTCGCGGACGACAACGTCGTCGCGGCCCACACCCTGCGGCTCTCCGGTGAGCTGCTGGCCGCGGGCAAGCCGCACAGCGTCCTTCCGGTGCCCGGCGCGTCACACATGATCTCCGACGACGCGATCGCCGAGAATCTCCTCTGGTGCGAGCTGGCGTTCCTGCGGCGGGAGCTGAACGCCGACCCCCCGCCGTACGTATGAGGGGCCTGAGGCACACGAACAGAACGCCGGGCCCGCCGGCCCTAGGCGGACGACCGGCGCACCAGGAAAGGGCCCCACCATGACGCATTCCCGCAATCCGGCCCGGCTCACCGCACGCCGCACCGTCGTGGCCGCCGTCGGCGCCGGCGGTCTCACCGCCGCGCTCGCCGCCTGCGGCGACGACCCGGGCGACGGCGGCGGCTCGGGCGACTCCGGCAGCGCCGAGCTGAAGCCGGAGGAAGGCGGAGAGGACGGCCCGCAGCTCGGTACCACGGACGAGGTGCCCGAGGGCGGCGGCAAGATCTTCAAGGATCAGAAGGTGGTCGTGACGCAGCCGGAACCGGGCGAGTTCAAGGCGTTCTCGGCGGTCTGCACGCACCAGGGCTGCCTCGTCAGCAGCGTCGAGGACGGCACGATCAACTGCGCGTGCCACGGCAGCAAGTTCGCCATCGCGGACGGCAGTGTCGCCAAGGGCCCGGCCACGCAGCCGCTGCCGGCGGAGGACGTACGGGTCGACGGGGACGTACTGCGCCAGGGCTGACAGCGCACGGGCGGAGGGCATCACGGGCGCGAGGCGCACAAGGCGCATGTGGGCGTACGAGGATGGGCGGCCGCGGGTGGGGCGGCCACCGTCCCGGCGCCCCGCGGGCCGCGCTCAGAGGGCGCGGCCCGCCGCCTGCAGCGCGCGTACCGCCTCCCTGATCGACGGCCGGCGGTCGGCGTCGGAGCGCCAGATCGCGTAGATGTGCCGGTGCATCGCGCCGCGTACCGGCAGGATGCGTACGCCCGCGGGCACCGCCCCGCGGCCGAGCCGCGGCGCGACGGCCACGCCGAGGCCCGCGGCGATGAGCGCGAGTTGCGTGTGGTGTTCCTCGGCGGTGTGCGCGATGCGCGGCTCGATGCCCTTGGCGCGCAGGGTGAACACCAGCCAGTCGTGGCAGAACTCGCTCTCCGGCCAGGAGATCCAGTCGTCGTCCGCGAAGTCCTCCAGGACCACGTCCGCGCGGTCCGCCAGCGGGTGCCCCGCGGGCACGGCGACGTCCGCGAGGTCGTCGAGCAGCGGCGCCCGGGACAGCCCCGGCGGCAGCGGCAGGGGTTTGTTGTACCAGTCCAGGACGACGCCGAGGTCGTGGTCGCCGCGCATGACGCCGGGCACCGTCTCGTCCGGCTCCTGCTCCCGCAGCCGTACGCGCAGCTCGGGGTGGTCGCGGCGCAGCGCCGCGAGCGCGGCGGGGAACAGCCCGCGGGCGGCGGTCGGGAACGCCGCGAGCCCCAGTTCCCCGACGGGCCGCCCGCGGTGCGCCTCCAGCTCGGACTGCGCCGCCTCGACCTGCGACAGGATCCGGGTGGCGTGCTCGGAGAGCAGCCGTCCTGCGTCGGTGAGGCGGATGCCGCGGCCGTTCTTGGCGAGCAACTGCTGCCCCGTCTCCCGCTCCAGCTTGGCGAGTTGCTGGGAGACGGCGGAGGTGGTGATGTGCAGCCCGTCGGCCGCGGCGCTCACGGAGCCGTGCCGGGCGACGGCGGCCAGGGTGCGCAGGCGTTCCAGATTCAACATGTAAGCAATGCTACGAGATAGCTGCCATAAAGTCTCGCTTGTGCTACGAGGAAGGCGTGGCTCACCGTAGCTCCCATGACCACGGCATCGGCAGCAGCCACCGACACGGCCACCGAGCCGGCCCCGGCGCCCCGGCGCGCGTTCCTCGACTGGCGCGTCCGCTTCACCGCCCTGTCGGTCGTCTGGGGCTTCAGCTTCCTGCTCATCAAGGTCGGCACCGACGGCTTCGCCCCACTGCAGGTAACGCTCGGCCGGATGGCCTTCGGCTCCGCCGTCCTGGTCGCCGCGCTCGCGATACGCAGGGAGCGGCTGCCGCGCGGCGCCCGTACGTGGGGGCACATCGCGGTGGCCGCGTTCTTCATCAACGCGCTGCCCTTCTCCCTCTTCGCCTACGCCGAGTTGCACATCAGCTCCTCGCTCGCCGGGATCTGCAACGCCACCTCGCCGCTGTGGGCGATGCTGCTCGCCCTCGTCGCGCTGCGGGAGGACCGGCCGACGCGCCGCCGGGTCGCGGGTCTCGGGCTCGGGTTCGCCGGGGTGCTGATCGTCCTGGGCGCGTGGCGGGGCTTCACCGGCCAGGACCCGCTGGGCACCGTGCTCGCGCTGCTCGCCGCCGCCAGCTACGCCGTCGGCTGGATCTACGTCCGCCGCACGCTCGCCGGCCTCGGGCACTCCCACCTGTCGGTCGCGGGAACGCAACTGCTGCTCGGCACCGCCCAACTGGCCGTGGCCACGCTGCTGTTCACCTCCGTGCCGGCCGCGATCCCGGCCGGGCCGCTGCTGGCCGTCGTCACACTGGGGGTGCTGGGCACGGGGCTCGCGGTGCTCGTACAGCACGGGCTGGTGGCCGACGTGGGGCCGACGGCGGCGCACACGGTCACGTACGTCATCCCGGTGATCGCCACGGCCGCGGGGGTGGCGCTGCTCGGCGAGGAGCTGACGTGGAACACGCCGGTGGGCGCGGCGGTGGTGCTGGCGGGCGCGGCGCTCTCGCGCAGCCGCCCGCGCGCGGAGCGCGGGTAGCGGCGCGGGTACGAGCGTTCCGTACGGGCGTCGGGCAGGCGGCCCGTACGCCCCTCAGACCCACCGCCGTCCGGGAGCGGGCCGTACCGCCGCCGCCACCGCGTCCGCCAGCGGCACCACGTCCTCGCCCGCCAGCGGCGAGACGGTCAGCCGGATGCCGGGCGGCGAGGCGAGGCGGAAACGGGCGCCGGGGGCCGCCGCCCAGCCGGACCGGAGGAGCTGCGTGACCGCGGAGGTCTCGTCGGGCACCAGCAGCCACACGTTCATGCCGCTGCGCCCGGTGGCCTCGACCCCGCGCCGCCGCAGCGCCGTCAGCAGCGCCTCGCGCCGCTCGCCGTACGAGCGGGCGACCGCCGCGGTGTCCAGAATCCCGCTCCGGCGCACGTGGGCGACCGTGTCCTGGAGCAGCCGGCTGACCCAGCCGGGGCCGAGGCGCTGGCGGCCCTCGACGCGGTCCACGGTCACCCGGTCCCCGGTGAGCACCGCGAGCCGCAGGTCGGGACCGTATGCCTTGGCGGCGGAGCGCACCGCGAGCCAGTGCCGCGCGGGGCCGGCCAGCGGCTGGAACGGCAGGTCGACGATCGCGTGGCCGTGGTCGTCCTCGACGAGCAGCACGTCCGGGTGCCGGGCGAGGACGGCGCGCAGTTCGGCGGCGCGCGCCGGGGTGAGCGCGGCGCCGGTCGGGTTCTGCGCGCGGGAGGTCACGACGAGGGCGCGCGCGCCGGCGGCCAGCGCCGCGGCGGCGCGCTCCGGAAGGGGTCCCTCGTCGTCCAGCTCGACCGGCACGGGCCGCAGGCCGAGCGCGGGCACCAGGTCGAGGAGGCTGCCCCAGGCGGGGTCCTCGACCGCGACCGCGTCGCCGGGGCGCAGATGGGCGGCGAGCGCGCGCTCGATCGCGTCCAGCGAGCCGGAGGTGACGGCCACGGGTCCCGGCGGTATGCCGTCGGCGTCGAAGTCGGCGCGGGCGAGGCGGGCCAGCTCGGGGGCGACGCCCTCGTCGCCGTAGAGCACGGGGCTCGTGGCGTGCCGGGCGGCCGCCGCGGCGAGGGCGCCGGCGAGCGGGGGCAGCAGGGCGGGGTCGGGGTTGCCCGTGGACAGGTCGCGGGCGCCGGGCGGCACGGCGACGCTGATCTGCTCGCGGGGGGCGGTGGCGGGGCGGGCGCGCACGCGGGTGCCGCGCCGGCCGGCGGTCTCGACGACGCCGCGTTCGCGCAGCATGCGGTACGCGGCGGCCACCGTGTTCGGGTTGACCGCCAGCTCTTCCGCCAGCGCGCGCAGCGGCGGCAGCGGGGCGCCTGGCTGCAGTGCACCGGCGCCGATGCCGCGCTCGATGCTGGCGGAGATCTCTGCTGCGCCCCGGCCTTCGATCCGATACTCTCCTAGCACAAATAGGATATTGCACTAGTGCAACAAGAACCGCAACTCGACACCGCCGCCGCACACCGGCGGCACGCACCGCCGAGCACCACCGAGTACCGAGGGAGCCCCCGTGTCCACCACGCCCCCCGCCGCCTACCGACCCACCGACCGCACCGTCCTGACGCGCTCCCGCGAGCGCGCGTCGTACGACCGCGAGGTGGTGCACTCCGTGCTCGACGCCGGCTACGTCTGCCACCTCGGCTTCGTCCGCGAGGGCCGCCCCGTCGTCCTGCCCACGCTCTACGCGCGCGTCGGCGAGCAGGTGTACGTGCACGGCTCCACCGGCTCCCGCCCCCTGCGCACCGCCGGGCGGGCCGAGGACGCCGGGCTGCCGGTGTGCCTGACGGTCACGCACGTCGACGGGCTGGTGCTGGCCCGCTCCGCGTTCCACCACTCGATCAACTACCGCTCCGCGGTGCTGCACGGCGACGCGTACGCCGTGACCGACCACGACGAGCGGACCATGGCCCTCGACGCGATCGTCGACCACATCGTCCCCGGCCGGGCCGACGACTCCCGGCGCGCGAACGCCAAGGAGCTGGCCAAGACGGCGGTGCTCCGGCTCGCGATCGAGGAGGTCTCGGTCAAGACACGCACCGGCGGCCCCGAGGACGAGCCGGAGGACCTGGAGCTGCCGTATTGGACGGGCGTGGTGCCGGTCGCACCCGTGTACGGCGCGCCCGTACCGGCCGACGACCTGGCGCCGGGCGTCGAGCCGCCCGGCTACCTGCCCGCGGGCTGACCCGGCGGCGGCGCGTCGGCGGCGGATGCCGCGGGCGCGTCGCCGGGCAGGTCCTCGCCGTCGTCCGGCGGCCGCGGCACGTTTCCGGCGACCGGCTCGCCGCGCTCCCCCGAGCCCGGTGCCGGCGCCGCCAGTTGCGCGGTGAAGGCGCCGATGAGCACCAGCGCGCCGCCCACGATCTGTGCCGCGCCCAGGTGCTCCGCCAGCAGCACCCACGCCAGCACGGACGCGACGACGGCCTCCAGGCACGCGACGACACCCGCCACCGGGGGCGAGAGCCGGCGCACCGCGAGGACGCCGAAAAGGTACGCGAGCACGGTCGTGACCAGGACGATCCAGAGGATCAGCGTCCAGGCCGGCGGCCGCATGTCGCCGAGTTCTGCGCGCTCGCCGAGCAGCGACCAGTCCAGGTTCCAGGGCCGGGAGACGAGGGTGAGCACGACGGCGCCGACGATCAGCCCGTACGCGATGACGCCGAGCGGGTGCGGCGCCGCACCGTCGGCGGAGTCGGAGCCGTGCCCGGCGAGGACGAAGTACGCGCACTGGCAGCACGCCGCGCCGAAGGCCAGGAGCAGCCCCAGCGGGTCGAAGCCCAGACCGGCCCAGACCTCGACCACGCACGCGAGACCGGTGACCGCGAACAGCACGCCGACCGCCGCCTGCCGGGTGACCGGCCGCCGCTGGACGAACCGCACCCAGCCCAGCACCAGCGCCGGCCCGAAGAACTCGATGAGCAGCCCCACCCCGACCGGGATCCGGGCGATGGCCGCGAAGTAGAAAGCCTGCACGCCGGCGACCGCGAGCACGCCGAACCCGGCGAGCAGCGCCGGCCGCTCCCGTACCAGCGCGCGGTGCCGCCAGGCGAGCGGCAGCAGCACCAGTGCGGCCCCGGCGATCCGCAGCCACACCACGTGCAGCGAGTCCATGCCCTGCTCGATGAGCGGCTTGGCCGCCACCCCGGATCCGCCGAACGCGAGCGCGGAGGCCAGCGCGAGCCCGAGCCCGGCGCGCCTGTCGAATGACTGCTGCATGCGGGCGATTATGTCAGCGCCGTACATGAGTGTCATTCTTCATTGCTGCTGACATGAGGCGCGCGGGCGCAGACCGCGCATCCTCCCCTCCGTACGCGGGAATTCACTGAGGGGGAACCGATCGCTCCCTGCGCGGGTCCAACGACCGACACCCCACGATCTGGTCACTCCGAGCAGCCAGGGGGAAGACATGAGAAGACAGCCCGGCCGCGCCCGCACCCGCATCGCCCTCGCCGCCGTCGCGGCGGCGGGGCTGCTGGCCGCAGGCTGCGGCACGAGTTCCGACGGAGAGTCCGCAGCCCCCGCGGGCAACTCCAAGCCCGGTCCGGCGCAGGGCGCGCCGGACGGAGACAAGGCGCAGCAGGACGTGCCCACGAAGGACGACGCCGAACGGGAGAAGGCAGCCGGCGCGGCGGAGGACGGCAAGGCGGACGAGGGCCCGGCCGTGGAGCCGCTCAAGGCGAAGCCGAAGACGGAGCCGAAGACGGAGCCGAACGCGGCGGTCGACGACTCGGCGGCGGCCCCCTGGTGCCGTACGGGCGACCTGGCGGCCTCCGTACGCCCGCTCAACTCGGCGGCGGGCAACCGCTACGCGGCGCTCGTCCTCACCAACGACTCGGACGCCACCTGCCGCACCCGCGGCTGGACCGGCCTGCAACTGGTCGGGGCCGACGGCACCGACGTCCCGACCAACGTCGTACGGGACGGCAGCCGCACCCCGTCGATGCAGACCCTCGCGCCCGGTGCCTCGGCGTGGAGCCGGCTGCACTGGACGGTGGTGGCCGGCGACTCGGACGACCCGAGCGGCGCCTGCCGGCCGAAGCCGGCGGAGCTGCAGGTCATCCCGCCCGACACGTACGACCACACGGACACCGCGTGGCAACTCGGCGAGGTCTGCGACGCGGGCCGCATCGAGTCCCTGCCGCTGGCGAAGGGGCCCGGCCCGGCGCGCTGACGGCGGCTCCACCGCCCGGCTGAGCCGCGGCGCCCGGCCGGCCGAACCGGGCGCCGGGGCTCAGTGCTCCTCGGCGAGGATCAGGTAGAGCTTCTTCCGGGCGTCGTTGACGACGGCCAGCGCCTCCTGGCGCTGCTCGGGAGTGCCGGTGGTGTACACCTGCCGAAACGCCTCGGCAAGCGCGAAGCCCGACTGCCGGACCTCCTGCAGCGCCTCCCAGTCGACCCCGCGCCCGGCGTCCTCCCAGGGCGCGTCGGGCCCGGACTCGGCCTCCTCGCGCCCCGCGTCGGTGAGCGAGAACAGCTTCTTGCCGCCCTCCGTGGCACTGACGATCAGCCCTTCGTCCTCCAGCATTTGCAGCGTCGGATAGACCGAGCCGGGACTCGGCTTCCAGGCCCCGCCGCTGCGCTCGGAGATCTCCTGGATCATCTCGTACCCGTGCATGCTCCGGTCCTTGAGCAGCGCCAGAATCGACGCCCGCACGTCCCCGCGCCGCGCCCGCCCCCGCGGCCCGCCCCGCCCCCGCCCGAAGGGCGGCCCGAACGGCGGCCCGAACCCGCCGAAGGCCGAGCGACGCCCGTCGCGCGGGCCATATCCGTGTCCATGGGATCGCATGGACATCACCTCTTCCAGATCTCTTCTACGATCGATTGCGACACGTCAACGATATATCGCCAACAGTCGCAAGGCAATCCCGCCGTACGGTCCGGCGCAGGAGGGAGCGAGTCCAGCGGCGGGACTCCACGCGGCAGGCGCGGTTCGCGCGCTTCGCCGAATCCGGTCCGCGCGGCTCAGCAGCGCGTGCACGACGGCACGTCACCGGGTCTGCGCGTCGAAGGACTCGTCGTGCGCCGGCGCCTCGTCGGCCAGGGGTGGACCGGCAGCGGGCCTCACCGGATCACCCACGCCACGGGCATCCCGCTCGCCACCGTCCTGAGAGGCGTTCTACTCCGGCACCACCGGCGGCAGCGGTTCGCGGGCTGCGTGCCAGGTGGAGGGGAGGGTGGCGACGCCCGTGCGGGCGGCTATCACCCCGCCCGCCATCGCGCAGGTGGTGTCGATGTCGCCGCGCCCCGCGACCGTGGCCCACAGACCCTCGTGCAAGTCGTCGAGGTGCCCCGCCGCGCACCACAGCGCGTAGGGGACGGTGTCCGGTCCGGACATCCGGTAGCCCGACCCCAGGACCTCCGCGGCGTGCCGGACCGAGGCGCTCTCCGGCATCCGGGCCGCGATCCGCACTCCCGATCGGACGTCGCCGTCGGGGAGCCGTTCGGCGACCGCCCGGAGGAAGTCCGGCCGGGCCGGAGGGTGCCCGCCCCGGCTGCGGGTGGCCAGCGCCGCGGCGAGGGCGACCGCCACCGCCGCGGCGACCGCCTCCGGGTGATGGTGCGAGACCGCACCCTGGAGGGCGGCCTGCTCGGCGACGGCGTCGAGGTCGGCCGCGTGCCAGGCGCCGAGCGGGGCTGCGCGCATGGCCGCGCCGTTGCCCCAGGAACCGTGGCCGCCGAACTGGCCGGAGACCACTCCCGCCAGGGCTCGCCCGCGCCGATCCGGCGGAGCACGTCGTGCATCGAGGCTCCGTAGCCGCGGTGCATGTCGTCGGTGTAGGCCGCCGCCAGCCGCAGGGCGAGGCGGTCCTGGTCGACGGCCCCGCCGCCCTCGGCGAGTTCCCGTACGAGGACGAGCGCCTGGGCCGTGTCGTCGCTCCACCGCCACACCGCTTCCGGGGGCAGCGTCCGCGCCTCCAGGGCCGCCGGACCGTCCCGGCGCAGGATGCCGAACCAGCGGTCGCCGAAGGCGTCACCGAAGGCGAGCCCGTGCAACGAGTCCAGCGCGGCGGTGGGCATCTCGATCACCGGGGAAGTATCGCAGCGCCGACGGCGCTCCTCCACGCGGATTTCGGCGCGGACACGCTTCGGATCCGGGCGTGATCCCGGACGGCCCCCCGCCCCGGACGACACGAAGCCCCCGGGGAGCCGTTCGCTCCCCGGGGGTCCGTTGCCGCCGTTACGGCCGTCTCGGCGTCAGCGGATGTTGACGTCGATGCAGGCGTAGAAGGCGTTGGACGTGTCGTACACGTTCCACACGGCCAGGACCTTCTGCCGGCCGGTGATGTTGCCGAAGTTGACCGTGTGGCTGAACTGCGAGGGCGGCTGCGCGCCGCCGTCGTTGAACTCCGCGACCTTCTGGCCGCCGACGAAGTACTGCCATGTGCTCGTGCGGTGGTTGGCGGTGATCTGCCAGTTGAACGACTGCGTCCTGTTGATGGTGGTGACCGCCCAGCCCTTGCTGTCGTCGTTGAGCTCGGCGAACCGGCTGTTGCCGCCGTGGCAGCTCGTCAGACCCTTGGGACCCTCGACGCTCTGGGGCTCCCACTGGATCTGACCACACGAGACCGTGCCCGCTTTGCACTGCTGCTGCCGGCTGGGCGGCGAGGTGATCCAGCCGTGTGCACTCGCCTGCGGGGCCGGGAGGGCGAGGACGACCAACGGGGTCACGGTCGCGGCGACGATCGCTGCACGCTTTTTGAGACTGCGCATCTTGTCTCTCCCTGCATGGGGGGCATTGGTCTAGACTTTATCTATTGTCAGACCACCGTCAAGACTGTGGACCAGGGAGAATTGGCCGCCGGCAGCAGCCCACCGGGCCGGAGCCGTTCAGTCCGTAGGCAGCCACCCCACCTTCCCCGCCAGCAGCGCGTACCCCACGAACGCCACGATGTCGATGAAGGCGTGTGCCGCCACCAGCGGCCCCACACGGCCCCACCGCCGGTACAGCAGGACGAACACCACGCCCATCACCGCGTTGCCGATGAAGCCGCCGATCCCCTGGTACAGGTGGTACGTCCCGCGCAGCAGCGAGCTGGCCGCCAGCGACGCCGTCGGGGTCCAGCCGAGCTGGTCCAGCCGCCGCAGCAGATAGCCCACGACGATGACCTCCTCCACCACGGAGTTCTGCACCGCGGAGAGGATCAGCACCGGGATCTTCCACCACACGTCCGGCAGCGACTCGGGGACGACGGTCAGGTTGAACCCCGCCGCCCGCGCGCCCAGGTAGAACGCCAGCCCTGTGCCGCCGATCACCGCCGCCACGACGGCGCCCCAGCCCAGGTCGAAGCCCGGCCGCCGGCGGTCGAACCCCACGGCGCTCAGCCCGCCCGCGTACTCGCGCACCAGCAGGTACGCCACGAGCGCCACCGGCACCAGCGCGGTGGTGATCCCGAAGAGCTGCCACGCGAGGTCCAGCCATGGACGCCCGGGCGCGGCCGAGGAGTTGAGGTTGGCCGACTGCTCCTTCAGCCTGCCCGGCCGGGTCACCGAGCCGGTGAAGCTGATCAGGGCCGAGACCGCGCTCGCGCCCAGGGACAGCGCCAGCACCAGCAGCGTTTCGCTGATCAGCAGCCTGCGGGACTGGTCCTGCACTCGCTCCTCCAATTGGTCAATCCCTCCCCATGGGCCCCACTGTGTCGCTAGGGTCGCGGAAAAAACACGTGACCAATATGCGGCTGTCCGGGGGGACGACCATGGGACGACACAGCTTGCCCGATGCGTACGGAACGGACGACGCCGTGCTGCGGCGCAGCGTACGGGGCCGCGCGGTGGTCATCGCGACCGCCCTCGTCCTGGCGATCGGCGCGGGGGCGGTGGTCGCCGTGCAGACCGGGCTGCTGCCGGAGGACGACCCGTGCGCGGGTGCGGACCTCGAACTCGCCGTCGTCGCCTCGCCCGACATCGCCCCCGTCGTCCGCAAGACCGCCGACCGCGCCCGCAAGGCGGGGCTGAAGTCGGACGGCCGCTGCCTGGACATCGAGGTGAGCGCACGGCCGGCCGCGGAGGTGGCCCAGGCGCTGCGCAGCAAGGACACCCGGCCCGACTTCCAGGTCTGGATACCCGACTCCAGCATGTGGACGGGCATGGTCACCGCCGGCGGCGGGAGCGCGAGCATCGACGAGGTGACGCGCCTGGCCAGCTCGCCCGTGGGCGTGGCCACCCTCCCAGAGGGCGCCCGCAAACTCGGCTGGCCCGAGCAGACGTACGGCTGGGCCGCGCTGACGGACGCCGCGATGGGCGACGACGCCGGCCTGCGTCTCGGCACCGCCGACCCGGCCGTGAGCGCCACCGGCGCGCTCGCGCTCACGGCGATGCACCGCGCCGGCGGCAAGAACGCCGACACCCGGACCGCCGCCACCGCCAAGCTGCTCGCCGAGCGGGTCCAGCCCGGCGACACGGCGGTGCTGGCGTCGCTCCCGGACTCCGGCCTGGACGACCCGCGGGACAACGACGCGCTGTTCCTCTCCGAGCAGGCCGCCTTCCGCCACAACGCGGGCGCGGGCACCGGCGGGCGGCTCGCCATGTTCTACCCGGAGGGCGGCACGGTCGCGCTCGACTACCCGTACACCATCGTCAACAACGACGCCATGGCGATGGACCGAGTCCGCGCCGCCAGCCGCTTCCAGCGGCTCCTGACCGACCCCAAGGCGGCCGACCTGCTGCGCCGGCAGGGCTTCCGCTCCCCCGAGGGGCGCCTCGACGCGGATCTGGCGACGGCCGCCGGCGGCGCCGCCCCGCAGCCCTTCGACGCACCGCCCGCCGAGCCGCCGTCCCCCGACGAGGTGGCCTCGGTCCTCGGCATGTGGACCGTCACGGTGCAAAGCGCCCGGCTGACGACGGTGGTCGACGTCTCCGGCTCGATGGGCGAGCCGGTGCCGGGCGAGCCGGGGCAGACCCGGATGGACGTCACGAAGAACGCGCTCATCCAGGCGCTCTCGCAGTTCACCGGCGAGGACGAGATCGGTCTGTGGCGGTTCTCCACCCGGCTGGAGGGCGAGCAGGACTACGAGGAGGTCGCCGGCACCACGCGGCTGGCCCAGCGCACCGACGACGGCACCAGCCACCGCGAACGCCTCGCGAGCGCCTTCGGCGGCCTCCAGCCGGTGCCGGACGGCGCGACGGGCCTGTACGACACGGCGCTTGCGGCATACGAGCGGCAGGTCAAGGAGTACACGCCCGGCCGCTTCAACGCGGTCGTGCTGCTCACCGACGGCACCAACGAGGACCCGGGCAGCATCTCCGCGGCGGACCTCGCCGCACGGCTGCGCGAGGCCGCCGACCCGGAGCGGCCGGTGGGCCTGATCGCGATCGGCATCGGGCCGGAGGCGGACATCGAGGCGTGCGGGCGGATCGCGAAGGCGGTCGGGGGCGAGTCGTACCGGGTGACCGATCCGAAGGAGATCCACGCGGTGCTGCTGCGGGCGGTGACGGACGCCGGCGCGAAGGCGGCGCTGTCCTGAGCCGTACGGACCGGGGCGCAGGCCGTACGGACCCGGACGCGGCCCGTATCTACGGCCGCTCCGGCCGTACGCGCCGGCCCCACCGCGTCCGCCACCGGGCCCGGCGTCAGTCCACCGGCCAGCGGTGCACCGGCTCCTCCGTACGGGTCAGCTCCACATAACGCCGCGTCATCTCCGCGAGTGCCGCCCCGCGGTCCAGCCCCCGGCCCAGCGCCCGGTGGAACGCCGCCGACTGCCAGGACGCCCCGTTGACCCGCCGCCGGCAGCGCTCCTCGATGACGCCGAGGTAGCGGTCCCGGTCGGCGGGGTCGACACCCCAGGCGTCCAGCCCGGAGGCGGCCATGGGCAGCAGTTCGTCCAGGACGAGCTTGGCCACCGGCATCCGCGCCACCCCGCCGAGCCGCCGCCGCCCCGGCCACACGAGGGTGGCGTCGATGCCGTCCCGGCAGGCGGCGGCGAAGTTGGCCGCCGCGCCGTCGAAGGGCATCCGGCCCCAGACGGGCCGCTGCTCGTCGGCGAGGGTACGCACCAGCCCGTAGTAGAACGCCGCGTTGGCGACGACGTCGGTGACGGTCGGGCCCGCGGGCAGCACCCGGTTCTCCACCCGCAGGTGCGGGACGCCGCCGGCGATGTCGTACACGGGCCGGTTCCAGCGGTAGACGGTGCCGTTGTGCAGCACCAGTTCGGACAGCTCCGGCACCCCGCCCTCGTCGAGCACGCGCAGCGGCTCCTCCGCGGAGCACAGCGGCAGCAGCGAGGGGAAGTAGCGGATGTTCTCCTCGAACAGCTCCAGCGGCTCGGTGACCCAGCGCTCGCCGAACCACGCCCGCGGGCGCACGCCCTGTGCGCGCAGCTCCGGCGGGCGGGTGTCGGTGGCCTGGAGGAACAGCTCGGGCCGCGACTCGCTCAGCAGCTCGCGGCCGAAGACGAAGGGCGCGTTGGCACCGAGCGCGATCTGCACGGCCGCCGCCGCCTGGGAGGCGTTCCAGACGTCCGCGAACCTCCCGGGGGTGACCTGGAGGTGCAGTTGGACGGAGGTGCAGGCGGCCTCGGGGGCGATGGAGCCCGTGGTGTACGTCAGCTCCTCCACCCCGCGCAGGTCGAGGTGGATCTCCTCGCCGCGGGCGGCGAGGATCTGCTCGTTGAGCCGGTGGTAGCGGTCGACCTCGGAGAGGTTGGCGGAGACCAGGTCGGCGGCGGTCAGCGTCGGCAGGATGCCGATCATCACGATCCCGGCGTCCACCTCGCGCGCCTGCCGGTCGGCGTACCAGAGCCCGGTGCGCAGTTCCTCCGCGAGCTGGTCGAGCACCCGGCCGCCGAGCCGGTGGGGCGCGATATTGACTTCCAGGTTGAACTGGGCGAGCTCGGTCTGGAAATCGGGGCTCGCGATGCGCTCCAGCACTTCCGTGTTCATCATGCGCGGCATGCCGTCCGCGCCCACGAGATTCAACTCGATCTCCAGCCCCATCAGATTCTGCGGGCGGTCGAATCTCTTCTCCTCCAGCAGTCGCTCCAGCCCCGCGAGACACTCGCGGAGCCGCTGCCGATAGCGCTGGCGGTCGGACAGGTCGAACCCGCCGGCCACGACCTTCTCGCCCATCGAGGTTCCTCCTCGGCTCGGCTGCCCGGGATGATGCCCAGACGCGGGTACCCTGACGCCCGCAGCCGCCGTATCGTCGGCTACGCTGGCCGCCCGCGCCGGACGGCATCGTTCCGACTGCACACCGTCGGACTCACGCGGTAGCGCTCGTCGATTGGTCGCAATCACCGACGAGATCCGGCCGACCCCGGGTGCCGGCCGTTACCGCGCCCGTCAGGCGATTCTCGCTGATCTTCCGGAAACACCAGAGGATATTCGACCGAGAATCCTCTTGCGCAATTCACCCGGACGGCGGGGTGGAAGGACTTCCACCGGTAGTCGTATAAAATTCGCGAACGAGGCAGAGAGTTGGCGCCCCCTTGCACGGACGCGGTCCCCTCTGACCCCGCTAGCAGACAGCGCCGTCCGCATCTTGCCCCCTGCTCTGCTCCACGTCTGTCGAAGGTAGGCGACCCCTATGCCGCTCAGCGTCCTTACGCCCCCCTCCCCGGCTCTGCGCTGCGTCAACGCCGCGCTGAAGTCCCCGACGGCGGTGCGCGGGACCCGCATGCTCGCGCCGGTGTCGGGGGGCCCGGCGGACACGACGGACGCGCTGCCCGTCCACGTCCTCGACGAGGTCGGCGCCGCGGACGCCGCGCCGCACGCGGCGCTCACCGGCTGGCGGTTCCACCTCGCCGCCGAGGGCCGGGTCGTCGCCGCCGCGGAAGCGCGGATCACCCCGGACGGCTGGGCGTTCTCGCACTTCTCCGAGGGCCCGTACGTCGCCTCCACCCAACGCGCCCTGCGCCAGGCCGAGTCGCTGCCCGCCCTGCTGCAGCCGCGGCTGCTGTCCGTGCCCGAGCTGTACATGGTGACGCTCTGGCTGCGCGCCGACGCCGCCGCGCCGGCCGAGTCGGGCGCGATCGACCCGGCGGATCTGCTGGTGCCGCTGGCGCCCGCCCCGCCCGGCATCCGGGCGTACGGCGCGCACCGCGCCGGCGACCTGCTGCCCGCGCTGCGCGACCGGCTGGCGGGCGCGCGGCTGCTCGGCTCCTCCGCCTGATCACGGCGAGGTCACGGTCTGATCACCGCTGTGGACTAGTCCACTCCGGCCGGTGCACCCCCCGAAAGGATGGTCTTGCACCGAGCAACCGCCCGCGAGGGTGATGCGTCTTCTGCCCAGGAGACCTCCTGCCGGTAAATCCCTGCGGATTGACGCGCGCGGGGGAACACTGGTTGCGGAACGAGTCGACACGGGGGCGGCGATGACATCTGCAGACCGCAGGACCGAGACCACGAAACGGCGAGAGTACCCAGCCATGTGCCAGCACCAGCCACCCTGTCCCACCGCCCAGTCCACCGACCGGGAGGCGGCGCGCCCGGTGGCGAACCACCCGGGGCAGGGCTGGAGCCTGCTCTGCAACGGCGTTCTGCTGTTCGAGGACACGGGCGAGCTGCTGCCCGACGGCCGGATCATCGCGCCGCACCGGCCGCCGAACGCCGACGACGTGACCGCCGCGGCCTGACCGGCCCGGCCGGCTCAGGCGGCGCACCCGGCAGGCGCACGCCGGCCGGGTGCGCGCGGCCGCGCACCCTTCCCGCACGCACGAGCTCCGCACGCCCCCGGCCCGGCGCGGGACGCCGGGCCGGGGCAGTGGGTGTACGGGCGTACGTCAGGCGTCGTACTCGTCCAGCGGGGGGCAGGAGCACACCAGGTTGCGGTCGCCGTAGGCACCGTCGATCCGGCGCACCGGCGGCCAGTACTTGTCCGCGGGCGTCACCCCGGCCGGGAAGACGGCTTCCTCGCGCCCGTACGGGTGCTTCCACTCCCCCGCGAGCTGCGCCGCGGTGTGCGGCGCGCCGACCAGCGGGTTGTCGTCCTTGTCCCATTCCCCCGTGCCGACCCGCTCGATCTCCCGCCGAATCGCGATCATCGCCTCGCAGAACCGGTCGAGTTCGCTCAGGTTCTCGCTCTCGGTCGGCTCGATCATCAGCGTCCCGGCCACCGGGAACGACATCGTCGGGGCGTGGAAGCCGTAGTCGATCAGCCGCTTGGCCACGTCGTCGATGGACACGCCGGTCGCCTTGGTCAGCGGCCGTACGTCGACGATGCACTCGTGCGCGACGAGCCCGCCGGGACCCGTGTACAGCACCGGGAAGTGCGGTTCGAGACGCTTGGCCACGTAGTTGGCGCCGAGCACCGCGACCTGGCTGGCGCGGCGCAGCCCGCCCTCGCCCATGAGCTTCATGTACGCCCACGAGATCGGCAGGATCCCGGCCGAGCCCCACGGCGCCGCCGAGATCGGGCCCACGCCCGTCTCGGGGCCGGCGGCGGGCTGCAGCGGGTGGTTCGGCAGGTACGGGGCCAGGTGCTCGCGGACCGCGACCGGGCCCACCCCGGGGCCGCCGCCGCCGTGCGGGATGCAGAACGTCTTGTGCAGGTTCAGGTGCGAGACGTCGCCGCCGAACTTCCCGGGACCGGCGAGGCCGACGAGCGCGTTGAGGTTGGCGCCGTCCACGTACACCTGGCCGCCGGCGGCGTGCACGGCGTCGCAGATCTCCGTGATGTGCTCCTCGAACACGCCGTGCGTGGAGGGGTAGGTGACCATGAGCACGGCCAGTTCGGCACCGTGCTGCTCGATCTTCGCACGCAGGTCGTCCGCGTCGACCTCGCCGTTCTCCGCGGTCTTGACGACCACGACCTTCATGCCGGCCATCACCGCGGAGGCGGCGTTGGTGCCGTGCGCGGAGGACGGGATGAGGCAGATCGTACGGCGCTCGTCGCCGTTGGCGCGGTGGTACGCCCGTACGGCCAGCAGACCCGCCAGCTCGCCCTGCGAGCCGGCGTTGGGCTGCAGGGAGACCTTGTCGTAGCCGGTGACGGCGGCCAGGCCGTCCTCCAGCTCGCGGATCAGGGTCAGATAGCCCTCGGCCTGGTCGGCGGGCGCGAAGGGGTGCAGCCCGGCGAACTCGGGCCAGGTGACGGCCTCCATCTCGGCGGTCGCGTTGAGCTTCATCGTGCAGGAGCCGAGCGGGATCATGCCGCGGTCCAGCGCGTAGTCCCGGTCGGAGAGCGTGCGCAGGTAGCGCAGCAGGGCGGTCTCGGAGCGGTGCCGGTGGAAGACCGGGTGGGTCAGGTACTCGTCGGTGCGCAGCAGCCCGGCGGGCAGCGCGTCGTCGGTGGCGGCGTCCAGCTCCCCGACGTCCCGGCCGGTGACGCCGAAGGCGTCCCAGACGACGTCCAGATGGTCGCGGACGGTGGTCTCGTCGCAGGAGATGCCGACGTGGTCGGCGTCGGCGAGACGGAGGTTGACGCCGGCGTTGCGGGCCCGGGCGGTCACCTCGGCGGCCCGGCCGGGGACACGGACGGTGACGGTGTCGAAGAACGCGTCGTGCACCACGTCGGCGCCGCCGGCCCTCAGACCCGCGGCGAGTATCGCGGCGAAGCGGTGGGTGCGCCGGGCGATGGCCGCCAGGCCCTCGGGGCCGTGGTAGACGGCGTACATCGAGGCCATCACCGCGAGCAGCACCTGCGCGGTACAGATGTTGCTGGTGGCCTTCTCGCGGCGGATGTGCTGCTCGCGCGTCTGGAGGGCCAGCCGGTACGCCTGCGCGCCGTCCGCGTCCCTGGAGACGCCGACGAGGCGCCCGGGCAGGCTGCGCGCGAACTTCTCGCGTACGGACATGTAGCCGGCGTGCGGACCGCCGAAGCCCATCGGAACGCCGAAGCGCTGGCTGGAGCCGACCGCGATGTCGGCGCCCAGCGCCCCGGGCGAGGTCAGCAGGGTCAGCGCCAGGAGGTCGGCGGCGACGGTGACGACGGCGCCCAGCTCCTGCGCCCGCTCGATGACGGGCGCGAGGTCGCGTACGGCACCGGAGGCGCCCGGGTACTGCAGCAGCACGCCGAAGACGCCGCGCTCCGCGGCCTCCGCGGGGATGCCGTCGGCGAGGTCCGCGACGACGACCTCGACGCCGGTCGGCTCGGCGCGGGTGCGCAGCACCGCGACGGTCTGCGGCAGGGTGTCGGCGTCGACGAGGAAGACGCCGTCCTTGACCTTGCCGACGCGCCGGGACAGGGCCATCGCCTCGGCGGCGGCCGTGCCCTCGTCGAGGAGCGAGGCACCGGCGGTGGGCAGCCCGGTGAGGTCGGAGACGACGGTCTGGAAGTTGAGCAGCGCCTCCAGCCGGCCCTGGGAGATCTCCGGCTGGTACGGGGTGTACGCCGTGTACCAGGCGGGGTTCTCCATGACGTTGCGCAGGATGACGGGTGGCGTGTGGGTGCCGTGGTAGCCGAGGCCGATCATGGACGTCAGCACCTCGTTGCGCGCCGCCAGGCCGCGCAGCTCGGCCAGCACCTCGGCCTCGGAGCGCGCCGTGGGCAGCGTGAACGCACCGGTGCCCTTGATCGAGCCGGGTACGGCGGCCTCCGTCAGCTCGTCCAGCGAGCCGTAACCGACCTGGGCGAGCATCTTGGCCCGATCGGCCGTGTCCGGGCCGATGTGGCGCTGCTCGAAGGGCGTGCCGCGCTCCAGGGCGGAAAGCGGGATGCGGTGGGCGTTCGTCTCGGACAAAGGGGCCTCCTGGTCGCGCGGACCTTCGCGGATGCCCCTGGGCCGGGCACCCGTACGGCCTCCCCCTCTGTCATCCGGACCTGAGAGCTTCACCGGTACGCCCTGACTGGGCGCGGCCCGGCTTGCACCGTCGGTGAGGAAGGGCCGCGCGGCGGCCCGCCCTGCTTTCCAGAGTGACCTCGTCCGTGCGGTACGGGGGCCTGAGAGATTCCGGGGAGGAGTTGCTCCTTCGGCGCCTCCGGCTGGCGGACGGAGGACTCTCCCGCACGGGGTCTGCAGCCACGATCAGCGTACCAGCGCACGCTCCCGCGCATCCCGGCGCGGGCGCTCGTTCCCGTGCGCCCCGGCCGGCGCCCGCCGAGTGGCCGCGAGGCGCGATGTGCCGTTACGTGGAGGCAGCGGAGCTGTGACGAGACGTGGGAGGCACCGTGCAGACCGACATCGACCCCCGGAGCCTGATCGGCGTGCGCGCGTACGACAGCAACGGCGACAAGCTCGGGACCGTCGACGAGGTGTACCTCGACGACGCCACGGGCGCCCCGCAGTGGGCGGCGCTGCGCACGGGCCTGTTCCACCGGGACGCGTTCGTGCCGCTGGGGCCGAGCGAGCTGGCGGACGAGGGGCTGCGGGTGCCGTTCGAACGGGAGCTGATCAAGGACGCGCCGGAATTCGGCGTCGGCCGGCACCTCTCCCCCGCGCAGGAACTCCAGCTCTACCACCACTACGGCATGACGCTGCCGCCGGACGTCGCCAACGCCCACCCGCGGCAGCAGCGGGCGCAGGACCGGGACTTCGGCGAGGTCGCCGGCTCCGACGACTGATCAGCCGCCGGGCACCAGCGGCAGCGGGTCCGCCGGCTCCAGCGCCGGGTCGTCCGAGGCGAACGTGCGCACCCGTCCGGGCGCCGAGCCCGGTACCTCGAACCGCACCGTGACCCGGCCGACGCCGCTGCCCTGCACCCAGCCGGGGCCGTGCTCCGCGTGCCGCACGTCCAGCCCCGGCAGCCAGCGCGGCGCCGCCGGCTCCGGCTCCGCCGTGGCGGGCGACGGGGGCGGCTCCGGCGGCGGCAGCGCCACCGGCCCGTCGGCGTCCACCGGCCCGTGCCGCACCTCCGGCGCCTGGCCCGCCTGCGCGAACAGGTCCTCCTGCGTGAAGTCCGCGAGCCCGCTCACCCCGACGCCCAGCAGTCGCACGCCCGCGGTCGTTTCGACGCTGTCCAGCAGCCGCAGCGCCGCCTCGGTGACCACGGCCGGGTCGTCGGTGGGCCCGCGCAGGGTCTCGGAGCGGGTGAGGGTGGAGAAGTCGTACCGCCGGACCTTGAGGACCACCGTGCGGCCGGAGCGCCCCGCGCCGCGCAGCCGCGTCACGCACCGCCGCGCCAGCCGCTCGACCTCCGTACGGATCCGGACCCGGTCGGTGAGGTCGACGTCGAAGGTGTCCTCGACGGAGACGGACTTGGTGTCCCGGTCCGCGACCACCGGCCGCTCGTCCAGGCCCAGCGCCATCACGTGGATCCCGGTGCCGTGGGCCTTGCCCAGCAGCCGCACCATCTCGTCCTCGCCGGCGTCCGTGACCTCCCCGACCGTGGTGATCCCGGCCCGGCGCAGCGCGTCCGCCGTCGCCGGGCCGACGCCCGGCAGCGTCCGCACGTTCATCGGCCCCAGCAGCGCCCGCTCGCCGCCCGGCGGGACCACGACGAGACCGTCCGGCTTGGCCAGCTCGGAGGCGACCTTGGCGAGCATCTTGGAGGCGGCGAGCCCGACGGAGCCCGTCAGCCCGGTGGCGGCGTGGATGTCCGCGCGCAGCCGCCGCGCCACGCCCCGCAGCGCCTCCTCCTCGGCGGGCGTGCCGCCGGCTTCGAGGTCGACGAACGCCTCGTCCAGGCTCAGCGGCTCCACCAGCGGCGACAGCGCCCCGAGCAGCGCCATGACCTGGCCGCTTACCTGCTGGTAGAGCCGGAAGCGGGGGATGAGGAACGCGGCGTTCGGACAGAGTCGGCGGGCCATGCCCATGGCCATCGCCGAGTGCACCCCGAAGACCCGCGCCTCGTACGACGCGGTGGCCACCACGCCGCGCGGGCCGAGGCCGCCGACGATCACGGCCTTGCCCTTCAGGCTCGGCTTGGCGACCTGCTCGACGGCGGCGTAGAACGCGTCCATGTCCAGGTGCAGGACCGACGGCGCGCTTCTCACACGGTGATGGTCCCCCATGGGTACGACATCGGCCCGCAGCGGCCGTCCGGCGGCCCCTGACGGCGCCGTACGGGCCGGGAGTGCGTGCCCTACGGGACGGGGCCCCGGAGGGGCGTCAGCCGGCGCGGGTGCGGCGGCGTGCCAGCTCGTCGGCGGCGTTGTGCCCGACCAGCGTCTCGCCGGTGTCGATGCGCTCCGCGTGCAACTGTGCGAGGGCCGCCTGCACGTCGCTCCAGACCACGCCGACGGCGATGCCGAAGATCCCCTGGCCGCCCTGGAGCAGCTCGACGACCTCGTCGGGGGACGTGCACTCGTAGACCGTGGCGCCGTCGCTGATGAGCGTCATCCGCCGCAGGTCGGCCGGGTCGGTGGCGCGCAGGTGGCGTACCGCCGTCCGGATGCTCTGCAGCGAGACCCCCGCGTCCAGCAGCCGCTTGACGATCTTGAGTACGACGACGTCGTGCGAGCCGTAGAGCCGCTGCGCGCCCGAGCCGTGCGCGGGGCGGACGCCGGGCTCGACCAGCCCCGTACGGGCCCAGTAGTCGAGCTGGCGGTACGTGATGCCGGCCGCGGCGCACGCGGCGGGCCCCCGGTAGCCGACCTCGTCCGGAGCCGCCACGGCGGCCTGCGGCCGCCTCGCGGGCTCCGCGCCATGCCCGTGCAGCGGAACTGGTCCGCCCCCTCCGGCCGATCTCCCGCCGCCCGTGACCACCACGCCGACCTCCCGCTCCCTGACCTGCCTCCCGACGGTAGGCAGTCGCCCCGGGCGCGTCAACGAACGCCACACGGGGCACGCCGGGTGCTGATCACCCTACGGGTGGTTTGACGACGCCGCTCGCACGGTAGGCCCGGGCGGGCCACCGCGGGCGGCTCTCACTGGGGGTTCGTACCGAAGTCCTCGGGCGTGATCTGGTCGAGGAACTCGCGGAACTTCTCCACCTCGTCCTCCTGCTCGTCCGGGATCGAGATTCCCGCGTCGTTGAGCACTCCCTCGCTGCCGTAGATCGGCGTGCCGGTGCGCAGCGCGAGCGCGATGGCGTCGGAAGGGCGGGCGCTCACCTCGGCGCCGCCCGAGAACACCAGCTCGGCGTAGAACACGCCCTCCCGCAGGTCCGTGATCCGTACCTCGGACAGCTCCTGGCCGACCGCTTCCAGCACGTTCTTGAACAGGTCATGGGTCAGCGGGCGCGCGGGGGTCATGCCCTGCTGCGCGAAGGCGATGGCCGTCGCCTCCCCCGGACCGATCCAGATGGGGAGGTACCGGTCGCCGCCCACTTCACGCAGGAGAACGATCGGTTGGTTCGAGGGCATTTCCACGCGGACACCCACAACGTCGAGCTCGTTCACACAGCAACCCTAGGCCGACCCCGGCGGTTTTGGGTAGTCGAGCACGGGACCGGTCAGTTGCCGGCGACCCGCAGTGAGGACCGTACGAGGGTCGTGTGCAGCCGCGCGGACAGCTCGATCAGCCGTTCGGCGGTGGATTCCGCATGGGCCCGCGTCTGCGGGCTGCGGTGCCGCCGCAGCGGGCCGATGACCTGTTCGACGAGGCCGGCCTCGCGGTCGGCGGCGGCCTTGAGGCCGCGCAGGTGGCGCGCCTGCAGCCCGTAGCTGCCCAGCTCGGCGACGAGGCGGGCGACGGCGGCCGCGTCCGCGTCGTAGAGCCCGTCGGCGTCCGGGGCGACGAGGCCGAATTCTTCCCAGGACGCCAGCTCGTCCTCGCCGACGGCGGCGGTGCGCAGGAGCGTCGCGCGGTCGATACGGGGATCGTGCGGGGCCTCCGCGGCGGCGGAGGCCCCGGTCCCGGCCACGGGCTCGGCGTCCAACTGCTCACGGATGACCTTGAGCGGCAGGTAGTGATCC
Source organism: Streptomyces sp. B5E4 (assembly GCF_039871555.1). Classification (NCBI taxonomy): domain Bacteria; kingdom Bacillati; phylum Actinomycetota; class Actinomycetes; order Kitasatosporales; family Streptomycetaceae; genus Streptomyces; species Streptomyces sp. B5E4. The sequence goes on along the minus strand of NZ_JBDPMI010000002.1, from coordinate 374,376 downwards.
CGCTGCATGCGCAGGATCCGGGCCAGCCGCTCGACGTCCGCGGCGCCGAACTTGCGATAGCCGCCCGGCGAGCGCTGCGGCTCCACCAGGCCCTCGGACTCCAGGAAGCGGATCTTGGAGATGGTGACCTCGGGAAACTCCTCGCGGAGCACGGCGAGGACGCCCCCGATGCTCAACTGCCGGTCGCGCGCCCGGCGTCGTTCCGGCCGGTCCGCTTCCGGAGCGGCGGTGCCGCCCCTCGGGGTGTCGCCCATCGCTTCCGTCCCGTGGTCGTCTGCTCCCCGCCGTCAGGCGGTGCGCCGGCTGGCGAAGAAGACCAGCCGGAACTTTCCGATCTGCACCTCGTCCCCGCTGGTCAGCTCGAACTCGTCGATCCGCTCGCGGTTGACGTACGTGCCGTTGAGGCTGCCGACGTCGGCGACCGAGAACCTGGCGTCAGGGGTCCTGCGGAACTCCACGTGCCGCCGGGAGACCGTGACGTCGTCCAGGAAGATGTCGCTCTGCGGATGGCGCCCGACGGTGGTCAGCTCGCTGTCCAGCAGGAAGCGGGCCCCGGAGTTGGGGCCGCGGCGGACGACGAGCAGCGCGGAGCCCGCCGGCAGCGCGTCGACGGCCGCCTGCGCCTCGGGCGACAGCGGCGGCAGCGTCTGCCCGCCGCTGGCGACCTCGGCCTCGTACGCCTCGATGCCCGAGATGGAGATCGTGGTGGTGGTCTCCGAGGGACGCTCGGCCACACCGGCCCGCAGCGGGGCGCCGCAGTTGGAGCAGAACCGGCTCGCCTGGGCGTTCCGGGCCCCGCACCTGTTGCATACCGGCAGGTCCATGGACTGTGCCTCCTGCTGCGGAGCGCCCGCAGCGGCGTCGGGCGGATGCGAGCCGGGGGCGAACCCTCTACCCGCACTTGAGGTTGACGGTTCCCCGAAACCTATGCGGCCCGATGCGGCAGGGTCAACATATGACTCGCCCTGACCACCCGGAATGTCGCCGGGCGGCGGAGGCGCCTGATCCCGGTACAAGGCACGCTCGCCGGCCTCGCCGCCCTGGGACGCGGCGCGGTGCCGACCCGGCCGATCCGCCGAGCCCCTCCCGAACAACTTAGCGAACAACTTCACGGGCGATTTCCCCTTGACCGTCGGACAGACCCGTGCGCGAGCAGGTCACTCGACACGCGCATCAGCGGCACCGGACATTCACTGAACGTCCACAACCCCCGGACAGTTTCCCTTACGCGACCGCAGCCGATGCGTCGACCCCTCGTAACCGTGAGGTTACGACGACGACCGAGCGTAGTCAGGCCGCTTCTCCCGCCGCAAGGCGTCCACGAGGACCGTGTCCCGGGGCTCGATGGACACCGTAGCCTGCTCCTCCTCCATGGTCTGAACCACCCCACCGGGGATGTTCAGCGCGGGCTCCAGATCCTCGGCGCGGCCGATCACGCGGAAGACATACGGCTGGGAGACCCTGCGGCCGTCGATCGCCACGTCGCTCTCGCCGGCGTCGGCGAAGTGCGTGCCCGCGACCACGCGCACGCCGTTGATCTGGATCGCCTCCGCGCCGGCGGCGCGCAGCTCCTGGATGGTGTCCAGCAGCATGTCCGCCTCGACGGCGCCCTCGGGGCCACGGACGGTGATCTCGATGCCGGGACCCTCGGCGGCGACGGTGCCGGCCAGCACGCCGAGCTGGCGCTCCTTGGCCTCCGTCTGGCGGCGCGCCTCCTCCGCCTGGTCGGAGCTGTTCTCCAGCTCCGCCTTCTGGTCCTCCAGCCGCTCGCGCTCGTCCTCAAGACGCTGGGTGCGGTCGTCCAGTTCGTCGAGGATCCGTACGAGGTCCTCCTGCCGGGCGCCGCGCAGCGCGCTGGACTCGCCGGTGGAGCGGACCTGGATCGCCAGGCCCAGGCCGAGGACGAACAGCAGCAGGGCGACGATCAGTTGGGAGCGGGTCAGCCGGAGCGGCCACACCGCGTCGACCAGGCGGCGCCGGCCGGCGCCGAGCGACGGCTCGGGCGGGGCCGGCGGCTCGGGGGGCGCGGAGCGCTCCGCGGGCGCCGTGCGCTCCGGTGGCGGGGACCCGGGGAGCTGCGGCGCGGCGGGCCGTTGCTGTACGGGCGGACGCTGCTGCTGCGCCGACGGGCGCTGCTGCCCCGGGGGGCGCTGCCCCGGAGGCTGCGGTGCCGGGGCCTTCCGGGGCGGCTGCTGTCCGGGGGACCGCTGTGCGGGCGGTTGCTGTCCGGGCTGCCGCTGTACGGGCGGCTGCGGCCCCTCGGACCGCTGCGGCGGTGGCTTGCGCGGCGGCTGCGGCGGCTGCTCACGGGAGGCGTGGCGTGGCGGCTGTGCCGGCGGCTGGTCGCGCGAGTGGCGCGGCGGCGGATGCTCGCGCGAGGCGTGCCGCGGCGGCTGGTGCCGGGGCGCCGGCGGGCGCGGCGGTGTGGGCGGTACGCCCGGCGTGCCCTGCGGGTACGCGGCGGGCGGGTCGCCCGGGTGCGGGGAGTTCGGCGGAGTCTCGTCGGACACGGGCATCACGCCTGGAAGACGTGCCGCCGGATGGCGGCGGCGTTGGAGAAGATCCGGATGCCCAGGACGACCACGACGCCCGTGGAGAGCTGCGCGCCGACGCCCAGTTTGTCGCCGAGGAAGACGATCAGCGCGGCCACGACGACGTTCGACAGGAACGACACCACGAAGACCTTGTCGTCGAAGATCCCGTCGAGCATGGCCCGCAGCGCCCCGAAGACCGCGTCGAGCGCGGCGACGACGGCGATGGGCAGGTACGGCTCCAGGCCCGCCGGCACCACGGGCTGGACCACCAGGCCCATGACGATGCCCGCGACCAGGCCCAGTACGGCGATCACGAGGGGTTGTTCTCCTTCGGTTCTGCGTGGCGTAGGGACAGGCCGGTGGCGGCCGGCAGCCGGAGGTCGTCGCGTGCGGAGATCCCGGCCCTGATGCCGTAGTTGTCCTGGAGCACGTCCAGGTAGTGGCCGTCGGCGTTCTCCCGGAACCGCTCCAGGAGGCGCTCGCCGTCGCCGATGGCCAGCACCGTGTACGGCGGCGCCAGCGGGCGGTTGTCGACGAGGATGGCGTCGCCGGCCGCGCGGATCGCCGACAGGGCGGTGAGCCGGCGGCCGTTGACGGAGACGGCCTCGGCGCCGGCGAGCCAGAGGCCGTTGACGATGCGCTGCAGGTCGCGGTCGCGTACCCGGCCGTCGTCGGCGAAGCTCGTGGAGCTGCGCGGGCCGCCGGCCGCGCCGGTGCCCGCGTCGGCGGCGTCGTCGACCACGAGGCGTACGCCGGGGCCCTCGGCCTGGGCGGCTCCGGCCAGCAGCGCGAGCAGCGCCGCGTGGTCGCTGCCGTTCTCCTCCAGCGCTTCGCGCTGCCGGTCGGCCACCTCGCCGTGCAGTTGCTCCACCGTCCGGTCGAGGTCGTCCGCCGCGGCGGTCCGGTCCTCGACCCGCTCGATCAGCTCCTCGCGCTCGCGGGCGAGGTCGGGCGCATCGATCCGCGCCTCGGCGGCGCCGACGGTGAGGACCAGCGCGGTCAGCACCAGGCCGGCGGCCAGCCAGGCCCGCCCGCGCAGGCGCTGCGGAAGCCGCTCGCCGCGCGGGCGGGCGCCGTGGCGCGCGGCGGCCTCGGCGTACCCGTCGTCCAGGCTGTGATCCATCAGCCGGGTCAGCAGCGACATGGAGGCGTCCGGACGGGGGCGTGCCGGTGCGCTGCTCCGTTCGGGGGGCTGCTGCGGCATGCCGGACATCGTTGCACGCCGGGAGCCCTTATGGTGCCGCGACCCCTGGGTTGGGTGAACTCTCGCTCCGCTGTGCCCGCGTCAGTCGCCGCTCCCGTCCACGACTGCCGCCCACTCGTCGAGCAGGGCTTCGGCGGACGCCTGGTCGGGCCCCTCGGCCCACAGGTGCGTCACCGCCTCGCCGCGGTCCGGCAGCACCAGCACCCAGCGGCCGTCGGCCTCCACGACGCGTACGCCGTCGGTGGTGTCGACGTCGCGGGAGCCCGCGGCCTCCACCACCCGGCGCATGACCATGCCCTTGACGGCCCACGGCGTGGCCAGATCCCGGCAGAGCACGTAGGCCTGCGGGATGCGGGCGTCGATCTGGCTGAGGGTGAGCTGGGTGCGGGCGACCAGGCCGGTGAGCCGGGCGAAGGCGGCCGCGCCGTCGAAGACGGAGGAGAACTCCGGGACGATGAAGCCGCCGCGTCCGTCGCCCCCGAAGACGGTGTCGTCCATCCGCGCCACCCGGGCCAGGTCGTCGGGTGAGGTCGTCGTCCACTCCACCTGTGTGCCGTGGTACGCGGCCACCTGCTCGGCGATACGCGTCGTCGTCACCGGCATCGCCACCCGGCCGCTGCGGCGCTCCGCCGCGACGAGGTCGAGCATGACCAGCAGCGCCCGGTCGTCCTCGACGATCCGGCCCTTCTCGTCGACCAGCGAGATGCGCTCGCCGACCGGGTCGAAGCGCACGCCGAAGGCGGCCCGCGCGGAGGACACGATCTCGCCGAGACGGACCAGGCCGGCGCGGCGCGACTGCGGTGTCTCGGTCGGCCGGGACTCGTCCAGGCCCGGGTTGATGGTCAGCGCGTCCACACCGAGGCGGCCGAGGAGGCTCGGGAGCACCAGGCCGGCGCTGCCGTGGGAGGCGTCCACGACGACCTTGAGTCCGGCCTCGGCGATGCCGCCGGTGTCCACGGCGCGCAGCAGCGAGCCGGTGTAGGAGTCGAAGACGCTGGCGGGGAAGCTCAGGTCGCCGATCTCACCGGGGAACGCGCGGCGGTACTCCTGGCGGGCGTAGACCCGGTCGAGCTTGCGCTGCGCGCCCTGGGAGAGGTCGGCGCCGCGCTCGTCGAGGAACATGATGTCGACGGAATCCTGTACGCCCGTGGTGGTGCGGATCATGATGCCGCCGGCGCTGCCGCGCGCGGTCTGCTGCCGGGCCACGGGCAGCGGCACGTTCTCCAGGTCCCGTACGTCTATGGCGCTGGCCTGGAGCGCGGAGATCACCGCGCGCTTGAGCGCACGGGCGCCGCGGGAGTGGTCGCGGGCGGTGGTCACGCTGGAGCCCTTCTTCAGCGTGGTGGCGTAGGCCCCGGCCAGCCGGACGGCCAGTTCGGGGGTGATCTCGACGTTGAGGATGCCGGAGACGCCGCGGGCGCCGAAAAGATGCGCCTGACCACGCGACTCCCAGATCACCGAGGTGTTGACGAACGCGCCCGCTTCGATGGTCTTGAAGGGGTAGACACGCACATTGCCCTGGATGATCGATTCTTCGCCGATCAGGCACTCGTCGCCGATGACGGCGCCGTCCTCGATCCGCGCGGCGCGCATGACGTCGGTGTTCTTGCCGATGACGCAGCCGCGGAGGTTGCTGTGGCCGCCGATGTAGACGTTGTCGTGGACGACGGCGCGGTGCAGGAACGCGCCCTGCTTGACGACGACGTTGGAGCCGAGGACCGAGTGCTCGCGGACCTCGGCGCCCTGCTCGACCTTGGCGTAGTCGCCGATGTAGAGCGGGCCGCGCAGGACGGCCTCGGGGTGCACCTCGGCGCCCTCGGCGACCCAGACCCCGGGCGAGATCTCGAAGCCCTCGAGATCGAGGTCGACCTTGCCTTCCAGCACGTCGGCCTGCGCCTTGACGTAGCTCTCGTGGGTGCCGACGTCCTCCCAGTAGCCCTCCGCCACGTAGCCGTAGATGGGCTTGCCGTCCTTCATCAACTGCGGGAAGACGTCGCCCGACCAGTCGACGGAGGTGTCCGCCTCCACGTAGTCGAAGACCTCGGGCTCCATCACGTAGATGCCGGTGTTGACGGTGTCGGAGAAGACCTGGCCCCAGGTGGGCTTCTCCAGGAACCGCTCGACCTTGCCCTCCTCGTCGACGATGGTGATGCCGAACTCCAGCGGGTTGGGGACCCGGGTGAGGCAGACGGTGACCAGGGCGCCCTTCTCGCGGTGGAACGCGATCAGGTCGGTGAGGTCGAAGTCGGTGAGCGCGTCGCCGGAGATGACCAGGAACGAGTCGTCCTTCAGGGCCTCCTCGGCGTTCTTCACGCTGCCCGCGGTGCCCAGTGGCCGGTCCTCGTTGGCGTACGTGAGCTCCATGCCGAGCTCCTCGCCGTCCCCGAAGTAGTTCCGCACCAGGGAGGCGAGGAACTGGACGGTCACCACCGTCTCCGTCAGCCCGTGGCGTTTGAGCAGCCGCAGGACGTGCTCCATGATCGGCCGGTTCACCACCGGCAGCAGGGGCTTGGGCATGCTCGCGGTCATGGGGCGCAGGCGGGTGCCTTCGCCCCCAGCCATCACGACGGCCTTCATATCGGAAGCGTCCTCCTTGGGCGTGAGACGGCGATGCCGGCTGCCGCCTAGTCAGGGGTGGTGTCCGCGCGGGCGTCTTCCCGGATGAGACGGCGCACCTGGATGAGGTAGAGGCCGCCGGCCCACCAGTACAGCGCTGTACCCCAGCCGGCGAACGCCCATCCGAAAATAGCAGAGAGTGACGACACCCATCCACTTGCGTCACTGAGGAGGAGCAACGGAAAGGCGTACATCAGGCAGAAGGTGGCGGACTTGCCCAGGAAGTTCACCTGCGGCGGCGGGTAGCCGTGCCGGCCGAGCAGATAGACGGCCACGCCGACGATCGCGTCGCGGGACAGCAGCAGGACGATCAGCCACAGCGGCAGGATCCCGCGCCAGGTCAGGCCCACGAGCGTGGCCAGGATGTACAGCCGGTCGGCGGCCGGGTCCAGGATGCGGCCCAGGTTCGAGACCTGGTTCCAGCGCCGGGCGAGCTTGCCGTCGAGGTAGTCGCTGAGGCCGCTGAACGCCAGGATCGCCAGCGCCCAGCCGTCGGCGTTCGGGCCGCCGAACTCCGGCCAGAGGATGAGCCACAGGAAGACGGGCACCAGGACGAGCCGGGACATGCTGAGGAGGTTGGGGACGGTGAAGATCCGGTCCGTCGATTCAGCCCTCTCCTGGACCTCCACCCGCGTGCCTCCCCGTCCGTTCCCGCCGGTGCCGCCAGACGCGCCGGCGACGCGTTCTGACCTTACCCGCCGGCGGGAACGGGCCCGCGCGCAGGCCGGATCGGGGGCAGGTGCGGAGAGCCGGGCGGGGGGCGATGCGGGGTACGGTCGGGGCGCTCGCGCGGGGGACGGGCCGGGGGGTTGGGTGGTGGGCAGCTCGGGGGCCGGGTGGGGGTGGGCACCGGCGGACTCCCCTCGATACGGAACGGTAAATTCCGATTGGTTACGCTTCAGGAGCGGCGCGGCCCCCGTGGACGCGGGCGGCGCCGACCCCCCTGTGTCTTCTGGAGGCCCCGGCATGACCCAAGTCTCGTCCCCGCTCACCGGCCGCGCCATCGGGCTCGCCGCCGTGCCCGACCCGGTCTTCTCGGGGGCGCTGGTCGGTCCCGGCACCGCCGTGGACCCCGAGCGCGGGCCCGCCGAGGCGGTCGCGCCGATCGGCGGCCTGGTGCTCTCCCTGCACCCGCACGCCTTCGTCGTCATGGACGACGAAGGGCACGGCGTGCTGACCCACCTCGGCCTCGACACCGTTCAGCTCAACGGCGAGGGCTTCGAACTGCTCGTCGCCAAGGGCGACCGGGTCGAGCGCGGGCAGCCCCTCGTCCGCTGGGACACCGTCGCCGTCGAGGCGGCCGGCAAGTCGCCGATCTCGCCGGTGGTGGCGCTGGAGGCGGCCGAGGGGGCGCTGTCCGCGGTGGCGGAGGACGGAGAGATCAAGGCCGGCGAGGCGCTGTTCACCTGGAAGTGACGAGTCGGCGGTGACCGACCGGCGGGCCCCGGCGCTGCGGCCCGTGCGCGTACGACAGCCACGGCGGGACGCCGCCGCGCACTTGCGGAAGACTGGTGACATGGAGACGACACTGCGAGGCGTCGGCGTGAGCCACGGGGTGGCGATCGGCGAGGCACGGCACATGGGCACCGCGGTGCTCGAACCGCCCGCGAAGCAGATTCCCGCCGCCGAGGCGCCGCGCGAGCAGGAGCGGGTGCGCAAGGCCGTGGAGGCGGTGGCCGCCGACCTGGTGGCGCGCGGCAACCTGGCCGGCGGCGAGGCGCAGGCCGTGCTGGAAGCGCAGGCCATGATCGCGCAGGACCCGGAGCTGGCGGCGGACGTCGAGCGGCGGATCGCCGTCGGCTCCTCCGCCGAGCGCGCGGCGTACGACGCCTTCGCGGCGTACCGCGAACTGCTCGCCGGGGCCGGGGAGTACATGGCCGGGCGGGTCGCGGACCTGGACGACGTCCGCAACCGGATCGTCGCCCGGCTGCTGGGGGTGCCGATGCCGGGGGTGCCGGACAGCGACGAGCCGTACGTACTGATCGCCCGCGACCTGGCGCCCGCCGACACCGCGCTCCTCGACCCCTCGCTCGTCCTCGGCTTCGTCACCGAGCAGGGCGGGCCGACGAGCCACAGCGCGATCCTCGCCCGGGCGCTCGGTGTCCCGGCGGTGGTGGCACTGCCGGGCGCCGTCGAGCTCGCGGAGGGCACGGTCGTGGCGGTCGACGGCTCGACCGGCGAGGTGTTCGTCGAACCCGGGCCCGACAAGCGCGCGGAGATGGAGCAGATGGCCGCCGAACGCAAGGCGGCGCTGGCGGCCGCCACCGGCCCCGGGGCGACCTCCGACGGGCACAAGGTGCCGCTGCTGGCGAACGTCGGCGGCCCTGCGGACGTGCCGGCGGCCGTCGCGGCGGGCGCGGAGGGCGTGGGGCTGTTCCGCACGGAGTTCCTGTTCCTGGACGACAGCCGGACGGCGCCGTCGGAGCAGGCGCAGATCACTGCGTACCGCCAGGTGCTGGAGGCGTTCCCGGAAGGGCGGGTCGTCGTACGCGTCCTGGACGCGGGCGCCGACAAGCCGCTGGAGTTCCTCACCCCGGCCGACGAGCCGAACCCGGCGCTCGGCGTCCGCGGACTGCGGTCGCTCCTGGCCCACCCCGACGTGCTGCGCACGCAGCTCACCGCGCTGTCCAAGGCGGCGGTCGGGCTGCCGGTGTACCTCGAAGTGATGGCGCCGATGGTCGCGGACCGCCAGGACGCCGCGGACTTCGCGGCGGCGTGCCGCGACGCGGGGCTGGCGGCGAAGGCCGGGGCCATGGTGGAGATCCCGGCGGCGGCGTTGCGGGCGCGGGCGATCCTGCAGGAAGTCGAGTTCCTGTCGCTGGGGACGAACGACCTGGCGCAGTACACCTTCGCCGCCGACCGGGAGGTCGGGGCGGTGTCGCGGCTGCAGGACCCGTGGCAGCCGGCGCTGCTGGACCTGGTGTCGTTCGCGGCGGAGGGCGCCAAGGCGGAGGGCAAGAGCTGCGGTGTGTGCGGCGAGGCGGCGTCGGACCCGCTGCTGGCGTGCGTGCTGACGGGGCTGGGGGTGACGTCGCTGTCGATGGGCGCGGCGGCGATCCCGTACGTCCGGGCGACACTGGCGAAGCACACGCTGGCGCAGTGCGAGCGCGCGGCGTCCGCGGCCCGGGCCGCGGACACGGCGGAGGAGGCCCGGGAGGCCGCCCGAACGGTCCTGTCGGGCGAGTAGGGGCTGTTTTCCGACCCCGGCGCGCCGTCATCGGTGGCAGCCCTTCTCCGGGCGGGGCAGCGGGGCGCCGGCGCGGTAGGTGACGTCGGGTTCCGGGGGCAGGGGGGCTCCCGTTCTGGCGTCGGTGCAGTAGGCCGCGTAGACCTCCTTCTCCGTCAACGGGTCCAGCCAGCCGTCCCGTAGCCGCCAGCCCCGTACCCCCTCCCTGCCGTCCGCCCCCGTCGTCCGGGCCACCACCCCGCCCGTCCCCGACGTGGCGATCCCTGCCGCAAGCACCAGTCGCAGACCCTCTCCGTCCGGAGGGCGAAGGCGCGGCGGGCCCGCCGGCTCCGCGCTGCGGGCCACCGCGACCAGCGGGAAGCCAGCCGAGCGGACCGTACTCACCACGTGGTGCGCGCCCGGGCCCAGGGCCTCCGTCAGGCGGTCGACCAGCAGGCCCGCGCGGGCCAGTGCCGCATCCGCGCGGTGTTCGCCGCAGTCCTCGCACCGGCCCGCCGCCGCCAGCAGCGTCGCCGCGCGTTCGCGGGAGCGGCTGCGGGCCGCCGCGTCGAGCAGTTGGGGCACCAGGCGGTCCATCGGCTGGCCCCCGTACGGCACCGCCGGGCCGCGGGCGGCGGACTCCGCCACGTAGCGGCAGCGGCTCGTCGGGGTGTCCGGCTCCAGGCCCCGTTCCGCGCAGAAGCGGGCGAAGCCCGGCGGGTCGAAGAGCGCCACCGTCGTGAACGCCCCCTGCGTGGCGCGGGCCCGCAGGACGCCCTCGACCTGCCGCAGATACGCCGCGTGGTCGTCGAACAGAAAGCTCGCATACCGCCGCATCGCCGCGAAGTCCGCGGCATCCGCCAACAGCCCCACCGCACCCGGCATTTCCCGGCGCAGCAGCCGGGCATCCGTCCTCGTACGCGCCATGACTCTCCCCCTCTACGGAGCGCAACCAGTCACTACGCACCGTAATCGAGGAGTCTGACAATCCCCGCGGTCAGCTCCGCGACCGCGCCAGCCGCTCGTAGAACCTCAGCAGGTCCACCCGGTCCACCGATCCCGGGTTGACCGCCTTCTCCAGCGGCGTGCCCTGCAGCATCCGCTTGACCGGCACCTCCAGCCGCTTGCCGGTCAGCGTGTGCGGCACGCCCTCCACCTCGATCACCTCGTCCGGCACGTGCCGCGGCGAAAGCTGCTCGCGGAGCACCGCGCGGATCCGGTCCCGCAGGCCGTCGTCCAGCCGTGCACCCGTGGCCAGTTGGACGAAGAGCGGCATCCAGTACCCGCCGTCCGGCTGCTCCACGCCGATGACCAGCGACTCCCGTACCTCCGGCAGCCGCTCCACCACCTCGTAGATGTCCGCGGAACCCATGCGGACGCCCTGCCGGTTGAGCGTCGAGTCGGAGCGCCCGTGGATGACGACCGAGCCGCGGGAGGTGAGCGTGATCCAGTCGCCGTGCCGCCACACGCCGGGGTACGTCGAGAAGTAGCTGTCGCGGTAGCGCTCGCCGTCCGGGTCGTTCCAGAACCGTACGGGCATCGACGGCATCGGCTGCGTCACCACCAGCTCGCCCACCTCGTCCGTCACCGGCTCGCCCGCCGGATCCCACGCCTGCAGGTCCGTGGCCAGGCACGCCGCCTGCAGCTCGCCGATGTGCACCGGCAGCGTCGGCACCGCGCCGGCGAAGCAACTGCACACGTCCGTGCCGCCGCTGACCGAGGCGATCCACATGTCGGCGGGACCCTCCGGGCCCGCCCGGTGGAACTCGTCGTGGATCCACCGGAAGCCGTCCGGCGGCAGCGGCGAGCCCGTCGTCGCCACGCACCGCACCCGCGCCAGGTCCAGATCGCGGCCCGGGTGCACGTCCGCCTTACGGCAGGCCATGACGTACGCCGCGGAGGTGCCGAAGAACGTCGCCTCCGTGCGCTCCGCGACCCGCCACTGCGCCCCGACGTCCGGGTAGCCGGGGCTGCCGTCGTACGTGATCACGGTGGCGTCCACCAGGAGGCCGGAGACGAGGAAGTTCCACATCATCCAGCCGGTGGAGGTGTACCAGAAGAAGCGGTCGCCCGGACCGAGGTCGCAGTGCAGCGCGAGCTGCTTCAGGTGTTCCAGCAGGATGCCGCCCTGCGACTGCACGATCGCCTTGGGCAGGCCGGTGGTGCCGGAGGAGTACAGCACCCACAGCGGGTGGTCGAACGGCACCTGCTCGAAGACCGGTTCGGCGCCCGTGGCCACCAGCGCGTCCCACTCCAGCGCGCCCTCGGGCGGCGGGGCGCCGAGCAGCGGGACGTGCACGACGGCGCGCAGGGTGGGCAGTTCGCGGCGCAGCTCCGCGACGGTCTCGCGGCGGTCGTGCTCCTTGCCGCCGTAGCGGTAGCCGTCGACGGTGACGAGCACCACCGGCTCGACCTGGCGGAAGCGGTCCAGGACGCTGCGGGCGCCGAAGTCCGGGGAGCAGGAGGTCCACACGGCGCCGACCGCGGCGGTCGCGAGCAGCGCGACGACGGCCTGCGGGATGTTCGGCAGGTACGCGCCCACGCGGTCCCCGGGCCGTACGCCGAGCCGGCGCAGCTCCGCCGCCAGCGAGCCGACCTGCGCCCGCAGCTCCGCCCTGCTCACGGGCTGCGGCTCGGCGCCCTCGGCGACGTGCAGCAGCGCGGGTCCTGCGGCGGTGCCGGGGTCGCGCAGCGCGCGCTCCGCGTAGTTGAGCCGGGCGCCGGGGAACCAGCGGGCGCCCGGCATGGCGGCGTCCGCGAGGACCGTCTCGTACGGGCTGGAGAACCGGACGTCGAACCACTCGGCCGCCGCCCGCCAGAACCGCTCCGGACCGCCGTCCGGCGCCACCGACCAGCGGTGCAGCGCCGCGTAGTTCGCCTCCGGGTCGCCGGGCACGGGCGCGGGCGCGCCGTGGTGCTCGGCGGCCCAGCGGTGGAAGCGGGTGAGCTGTGCCTTCTCGACGCGCTCGGGACCGGGCCGCCACAGCGCCGCGGGCGGCTCGGGCGACGCGGAGCCCGCGGACGGCGCCGGTGGCGCGGACGGCTCGGTGGGCGGCTGGCTCGGCATGGCGTGACTCCCGTGGTACGGCATCCGCATGAGGGTCTGCGCCGCCGCCGGCCCGGTGGGGCGGCCGCGGCGCTCACGGAGCGCCCGGCGAGGGTGGCCGGTGCTCCGGTGAGACGATGCCACGTGATCGAATGCGGCACCAGTACGACCCGTATCCGTGCCGTCGTACGGCGGCACAGGGGGCGCGCGACCGCACTCCCGGTGAACAGCGGTTGAACTCGTTCGCCCGTCGTGGTGAGCGGTGGCAGGCTGATCAGCATGGATCCCTCCGCCCTCACCCGGCGTGTCCGCGCACTGCGCGCCGCCGTGCGGAACCGGCGGGCCGACGCCGCCGCGCTCCCCCGCCGCCGTGTGGAGCGGGCCCGGGTGCCGGGGCTCGCGATCGCGGCCGAGCCGGCGCCGGGCGGCGGCGTGATCCGCTTCGCCCGCTCCACGCTGCAACTGCGGGTGACGACGGCCGGTGCGGTGTTCTGCGGCTGGGACGGCGCGGAGCCGGAGCCGTCGTACGCGCTGGCCCGCGGGCCGGAGACGGACGCGCGCGTGGAGCTCGAACCGGACGCGGCGGGCGGCGGCTGGCGGGTGGTGTCGGAGCGGGTCACGGTGGCGGTGTCACGGCGCGGGGCGGTGGAGGTGCGTACGCCGGCGGGCGTGGTGCTGCGCCGGGAGCAGCCGCCGCGCTGGTGGGAGTCGCCGGTCGGCTCCCCGGCAGACGGCGAAGGCGAGGGCACACGGCGCTGGGTGCAGCGCGCCCACGTCACCCCGGACGCCCGGTTCTTCGGGCTCGGCGGCCGCTCCGCGGGCCCCTCCCTGCCGGACGGCCGCTACCGCCTGTGGAACAGCGACCCCGGCGGTGCCTTCGCCCCCGGCGACGACCCGCTGTCCCTGACGATGCCCGTGCAGTTCGTCGTCTCCGACGCCGGCTGCCATCTGCTCTTCCACGACAACTCCTGGGACGGCGGCGTCGAGCTGCAGCGCGGCACGGAGGGCGCCGGCTCCGGCCACGACCGCCCCGGCCGCATCGAGGTGCGCATGGACGGCGGCCCGTTGCGCTACTGGGTGATGGCCGGCACCCCCGCCCGCGTCCTGCAGAGCTGGACGGCGCTCACCGGCGCCCCCGCCGTCCCCCCGGCGTTTGCGCTCGGCTACCAGCACGCGCGGTGGGACTTCGGCGGCGCCGAGGGCGTACGCCGCGTGGTGCGCGGCTACCGCGAGCGCGGGCTGCCGCTGGCGGCGGTGCACCTCGACATCGACCACCACGACGGCCACCGCGTCTTCACCGCCGACCCCGACCGCTTCCCCGACCTGCCCCGGCTGGCCCGCGAGCTGGCCGCGGACGGCGTGCACCTGGTCTCGATCGTCGACCCGGGGGTGAAGGCCGAGCCGGGCCGTCCGGTGTACGACGCGGGCGTGGCCGCCGACGCGTTCGTCCGGGACGCGCGCGGCCGGCCCGTACGCGGCGTGGTGTGGCCCGGCGACGCGGTCTTCCCCGACTTCACCGACCCGCGGGCACGCAAGTGGTGGGGCGGGCTCTACGCGGAGCGGCTGCAGCAGGGCTTCGCCGGCTTCTGGCACGGCATGAACGAGCCCGCGTCCTTCACCGCCTTCGGCGAGAAGACCCTGCCCCGCTCCGCCCGGCACGACCTGGAGGGCCGCGGCGGCGACCACCGCGAGGCGCACAACGTCTACGCCCTGCAGATGGCCCGCGCCGCGTACGGGGCGCTGACCGGTCTGCAGCCCGACCGCCGCCCGTTCCTGTTCTCCCGCTCCGGCTGGGCCGGCCTGCAGCGCTACGGCGGCACCTGGTCGGGCGACGTGGCCACGGGCTGGCCCGGGCTGTCCGCGTCGCTGGCGCTCGTGGTCGGCCTGGGCCTGTGCGGGGTGCCCTACTCGGGCCCCGACGTCGGCGGGTTCAGCGGGCGGCCGGAGCCCGAGCTGTATCTGCGCTGGTTCCAGCTCGGCTCGTACCTGCCGCTGTTCCGCACGCACTGCGCGTTCGACGCCGGGCGGCGCGAGCCGTGGGAGTTCGGGCCCGAGGTGCTGGCGCACGCCGGCACGGCGCTGCGCGAGCGGGAGCGCCTGCGCCCGTATCTCTCGACGCTCGCCCGGCTCGCGGAACGCACCGGCGCGCCTTACGTGCGTCCCACGTGGTGGTACGACCCGGCGGACCGGGCGCTGCGCGAGACGGAGGACGCCTTTCTGCTCGGCGACGCGCTGCTGGTGGCGCCGGTGCTGGCCGCGGGGGCGCGGCGGCGGGCGGTGCGGCTGCCGCTGGGACGGTGGTACGACACGGCGACCGGCCGCGCCCTGCAGGGCCCGGGCACCGTGGAACTGGAGGCACCACTCGCCCGGGTGCCGGTGCTGGCCCGGGCGGGCGCGGTGCTGCCGGTGGCGGGTGCGGACGGCGGGACGGAGCTGGAGGTCTGGGCGCCGCCGCCCGGCGTCACGGGCGGCGGCGTGGTCGTACGGGACGACGGCGACGGCTGGGAGGCGCCGCGGCTGGAGCGGTACGTGACCCGGTGGACGGGGGGCCGGACGACGGTGCGGAGCGAGGACGGCGCGGAGCCCGACCTGCCGGTGCGGGTACGGGGCGGGTAGCCGCCCGTACGGGCACGCCGGCCCGCGGTTCCGGCCATCCGAACGGCCCTGTCACGTCCCCTTCCCCGCGCGCCCCCGGTGCGGTAGTGAAAGGGCCATGCCCATGAACGCCGCCCTCGCGCGCCCCCTGTCCCGGCTCGCCGTCCTGGCCGCCGCCGCGGCTCTCGCCGTCACCGCCACCGTGGCGCCCCCGGCCACCGCGCAGCCGGAGCCGAAGGCTCCGAAGGAGTTCGTCGCGCTCTCCGACGTGGACCCGACGATCCTGCACGACATCCGCTACGTCACCCCGCACAACTTCACCGGCGAGCGCATCGACGGCTACCGCAAGCCGATGTGCATCCTCACCGAGGACGCCGCCCGGGCGCTGAAGAAGGCACAGCGGGCGTTCCTCCGGGACGGCTACTCCCTGAAGGTCTACGACTGCTACCGCCCGCAGCGCGCCGTGGACCAGTTCGTCACCTGGGCCGAGGACCTGGACGACCAGGCGATGAAGGACGAGTTCTACCCGCGCGTCGACAAATCCCGGCTCTTCGAGGACGGCTACATCGCCGCCCGCTCCGGCCACAGCCGGGGCAGCGTCGTGGACCTCACGCTGGTGAAGCTGCCGGCCGGGCACACCCGCCCGTACGAGCCGGGCGAACCGCTCGTCGACTGCGCGGCCCCGCAGCAGGAGCGCTTCCCGGACAATTCGATCGACATGGCCACCGGCTACGACTGCTTCGACACTCTCAGCCACACCCTGGACGAGCGGGTCGAGGGCGAGCAGCGCGCGAACCGGCTGCGGCTCAAGGACGGCCTGGAGGTGGCGGGTTTCGTGAACTACGCGAACGAGTGGTGGCACTTCGGGCTCGCGGACGAGCCGTTCCCGGACACGTACTTCGACTTCCCGGTCCACCGCCGCTCGCTGTCCGGGTAACGGTCGCTGACGGAGCGCGGCCGGCGGCGTACCGACAGGGTCCGCCCTTGTAGACTGGGCCGATTATGTTCGACCACATTCGGCATCGGCCGCCGGCCACGCTCGTCAGAGAGCGCGAAATCGTCGTGGCCTGTGCTCCGCTTCGCACCCGCGCCAATCTGTCCAGCATCGTCCGCACCGCGGGATGCTGCGGAATCACCAGAGTCATCGCGTGCGGTAACGCGAAAGTCGACCCCGACGTCGCGCGGGACAGCACGGACCACGTCACGATCGAGGTCCGCCGGACCCTCCCCCCGGTGCTGAGGGATCTCCGCGCGGCCGGCTACCGGGTCGTCGGCCTGGAGCAGACGACCAACTCGCACAATCTGCACAGCTTTTCCTTCCCCCGGAAAACGGCCCTCGCCGTCGGAAACGAGCGGCTCGGCCTCACCGAGGAGGAGTTGAAGTTCGTCGACGACTGCGTCGAGATTCCCGTCTGGGGAATGCCGCACAGCTACAATGTCGCGACCGCGACGGCGATGGCGCTCTACGAGTACTGCAAGCAGTATCCCGAAGGCTGATCCGGAACCGCCCGAATTCGATGAGAGACATGCAGATGACGGTGCCCAGTTGGCGGGAAGTCCGCGACCCTTCCGTGCTGCTGGAGGACGAGTCGGTCCTGGTCCTGAACAAACCCGCCGGGATTTCCGTGATGGGCGAGCGGCACGGAACCGATCTCGTGGAGTTGGCCGCGGAGGCGGGAGAACAGCTCTATCCGGCCCATCGCGTCGACAAGGTCACCTCCGGCGTCATCCTCTTCGCCAAGGACCTGGCCACGCACGGCGGCCTGACCCGGCAGTTCAACAAGCGGACGGTCGACAAGGCGTATCTGGTCGTCACCGCGACCACCGGCCTGCCCGACCGGGGCACGATCGAGCTGCCGCTCGGCATCGGGCGGAAGAACAGGGTGCGTATCGCCGCGGCGCGCGAGGCGATCCGGTGCGACGAAGCGGAAGGCCGCTGGTGGGTCGCGGATGACGACGTCCTCGACGGGAAGAACTACCCGTCGACCACCCGTTTCCGGACGCTCTGGAGCGACGGTGAGCACTCGGTGCTCATCGCCCGTCCCGTCACCGGCAGACGGCATCAGATCCGCGTCCACCTCGCCTGGATCGGCCACCCGATCCTGGGCGACCCCCTCTTCGACAAGGCCGCCGCGGCGGCCGGCCTGCGGACGCATCTGCACTCCTGGCGGCTGGGCTTCGACGCCTCCTGGCGCGACGGCAGCCGCGTCGACGTGGTGGCCGAGCCGGACGCCGGCTTCTGGGAGCCGCTGGCCGGCGCCCTCTCCGCCGACGGGATCGACCGCCTGCTACGCGACGGCGCGAGGCTCCTCCGCCCGGCGTGACGTGCGCGGTCCGGCCCCGGACCAGCGGTGTCGAAAATACATATGAGGCCGTCGTGTCCAGTGTCTTGACGGTCCATCAGCGCAGGTGAACACTGCCGGATGTCAGTCGGGCATCGCCGCACGACGGCCCCCGCCGCTCTGCCTCCCACCGGCGATACGCCTCGCTGACGCGCGCTCGCAGCGACGCCGGTCGGGGTGTGCACCTCCCTCCCCTGCCGGCGCTCGACGTCATGGCAACAGCCAGGGAAGAACGCACCCTTCGTCTCGGCCGGGACCGCGATCCCGGTGGTTGATCGAGGAGCCGCAGTGGACTATCCCAATGGGGACATCTTTGCCGGTGAAGTGATCGGCACCGCCATTCTCATCCTGTTCGGCGCGGGCGTCTGCGCCGCCGTCACCCTGGAGAAATCAAAGGCCAAAGCGTCCGGCTGGGTCGTCATCGCCTTCGGGTGGGGCTTCGCCGTGCTGGCCGGCGCGTACACCGCCGCGCCGCTGTCCGGCGGGCACATCAACCCGGCCGTGACCCTCGGCGTCGCCGTCGAGAGCAACGAGAACTGGGGGAAGGTGCCGCTGTACATCGTCTCGCAGATGCTCGGCGCGCTCATCGGCGCCGTGCTCGCCTGGCTCGTCTACTACGGCCAGTTCGCGCGCAACGCGAACCGTGAGACGTCCATCGAGACGCTCGGCATCTTCTCCACCCGCCCGGAGATATACCACCCGTGGCAGAACCTCGTCACCGAGATCATCGCCACCGTCGGCCTCGTGCTGCCGATCCTCGCCTTCGGCCTCACCGAGGGGCTGGCCGAGTCCGGCACCCAGGTGCTCGTCGTCGCACTGCTCGTCGTCGGCATCGGCCTGTCGCTCGGCGGCCCCACGGGCTACGCCATCAACCCCGCCCGCGACCTGGGCCCCCGTATCGCCCATGCGCTGCTGCCCATTCCCCACAAGGGCACCAGCGAGTGGAACTACGCCTGGATACCCGTGGCCGGGCCGCTGATCGGCGGCGTGCTGAGCGCGCTGATCTACAAACTCGCCTTCTAGCAGCAAGGGGACGTCATGACGGACAAGTACGTCGCCGCCATCGACCAGGGCACCACATCGAGCCGCTGCATCGTCTTCGACCAGAACGGCGGCATCGTCGCCGTCGACCAGCGCGAGCACCGCCAGATCTTCCCCCGGCCCGGCTGGGTGGAGCACGACGCCACCGAGATCTGGGCCAAGACCCAGGCCGTGGTGGCCGGGGCGCTGGCCAAGGCGGGGCTGCGAGCCGACGAGCTCAGTGCCGTCGGCATCACCAACCAGCGCGAAACGACCGTGCTGTGGGACCGGGCCACCGGCAAGCCGGTGCACAACGCCATCGTCTGGCAGGACACCCGCACCGCGGCCCTGTGCAGCGAACTCGGCGGCGACGACGGCCAGGACCGCTTCCGCGACCGTACCGGGCTGCCGCTCGCCAGCTACTTCTCCGGACCCAAGGCCGCCTGGCTGCTCGACAACGTGCCGGGGCTGCGCCGCCGTGCCGAGAACGGCGAGATCGCCTTCGGCACCGTCGACTCCTGGCTGATCTACAACCTCACCGGCGGCGCGGACGGGGGCGTCCACGTCACCGACGTCACCAACGCCTCCCGCACCATGCTGATGAACATCGAGACCCATCAGTGGGACCCGTCGATCCTGTCGGCCATGAACCTCCCGGCCGCGATACTGCCGGAGATCCGCTCGTCCGCCGAGGTCTACGGCACGTGCACCGGCCAGCTCGACGGCGTGCCCGTGGCCTCCGCGCTCGGCGACCAGCAGGCGGCGATCTTCGGCCAGACCTGCTACGGCGTCGGCGAGGCCAAGAACACCTACGGCACGGGCAGCTTCCTGCTGCTCAACACCGGTACCCGGCCGGTGCCGTCGAAGAACGGGCTGCTGACCACCATGGGCTACCAGATCGGCGGCGAGGCGCCCGTCTACTGCCTGGAGGGGTCCATCGCCATCACCGGGGCGCTGGTGCAGTGGTTCCGGGACCAGCTCGGCATCATCTCCGCCGCCGAGGAGATCGAGACGCTGGCGGCGAGCGTCGACGACAACGGCGGCGCGTACATCGTCCCGGCGTTCTCCGGGCTGTTCGCCCCTTACTGGCGCGGTGACGCGCGCGGCGTCGTCACCGGCCTGACGAGGTACGTCACCAAGGCACACCTGGCGCGCGCCGTGCTGGAGGCGACGAGCTGGCAGACCCGCGAGGTCGTGGACGCGATGTACCAGGACTCGGGGGTACGGCTGACGGACCTGAAGGTGGACGGAGGGATGACCGCCAACAATCTGCTGATGCAGCACCAGGCGGACGTCCTCGGCGTGCCCGTGATGCGGCCGGTGATCTCCGAGACCACGTGTCTCGGCGCCGCCTACGCCGCGGGCCTGGCCACGGGCGTGTGGCAGGACCAGGACGAACTGCGGTCCCACTGGAAGCGCGACACCGAGTGGACGCCGCGCATGGACGAGGGCACGCGGGACCGCGAGTACCGCAACTGGCGCAAGGCCGTCGAGCGCAGCTTCGGCTGGCAGGACGACCGGGAGGACGGAGCCGGCTGACGCCGCGGCGCCGCGGCGCGGCCGTCCGCCGTCAGGACCGGCTGCCCCGCGGCGCCGCCGCCAGATGCTCACCGACCCGCTTGACCAGCAGCGTCATCTCGTACGCGATCTGCCCGATGTCGGCGTCCGACGCCGCCATCACCGCGAGGCAACTGCCGTCGCCCGCCGCGGTGACGAAGAGGAATGCGTCGTCCAGCTCCACGAGCGTCTGCCGTACGGACCCCGCCTCGAAGTGCGTGCCCACGCCCTTGGCCAGGCCGTGGATGCCGGAGGCGACCGCCGCCAGATGCTCGGAGTCCTCCCTGCTCACGTCCTCGGAGACGCTCATCGGCAGCCCGTCGGAGGACAGCACCAGCGCCATCCGTACGCTCGCCAGCCGCCCCACCAGATCGTCGAGCAGCCAGTTCAACCGGCTCCCCGCCGGGTGCCGTCTGTTCCCACCCTGCACAACCATGCCCGCGTCCCTTCCCCAGTCGGCGCAGCCTACTACCGTCGCCCCGGCAACTCGTAGCCCCCTTCGAACGTTGACACATCGGAACGTGTGAACATGGGTACCCGGGGCTTTCGTCACCCCGCGTGCGGGGCAGTGACCCCGGGCACCCGGCAGTCGAGCGGGAGAGGAACTGATGGCTGCGGAGGAGGAGCTGCGGCGCCCCGAATCGCCGCTCTGGGTCGAGGAGCCGGTCGGCACACCGAGGCTTCCGGACCCGGTGCGGACGGCGGCCGTACGCGCCGTGATCATCGTGGCCGTGACCCTGAGCCAGGCGATGGCGGCCCTGCTGTTCACCGTGAGCGGGTCGTGGCCCGCCTTTCCGCTGCTGCTGAGCACGGTCGTGAGCACCGTGGTCGCGACCTGGGGCGTGCTGGACGTGTGGGTGACACGGCAGGTGTGGAAGCAGCGGTACGGGGTGGAGTCGCGCCCCAGCAGCGCGGCCCGCCGCGCCCGCAGGGAGCGCCGCGGCGGCCGCCGTACGCAGCGGGACCGGCCGCCCGGAGCGGTACCGGCGGGGGTCTGACCGCACCGCCGGCGGCCGCCCGCGCGGCCGCGCTCCCCCGCGGCGGCCGAAGACAGCCGCCCCGGTCCGTTTCGGCTTGTTGTCGTTGCATCCGCCAACTACGGTTCTACCAGCAGGAGTCGGAACTTATTCATAGGGCGGCCATTTCGTATGACCACAGGCAACGGGGGGCTTCACCGCCTTGAGGCCGCACTGTCCGGGTGGGATTCCCCCTGGTCCCTCTGCGTGGTCGGCGAGGACCAGTCGCAGAAGTTCTCCCAGATGAGCAGCGCACTGCGGGAGCCTTACTCCGAGACGGGCGACGGGAAGTACATCTCGTCCGGGTTCTCGTACTGGGGCGTCGCCTCGACCATGGCGTGGGTACACGCCTGTTCGGATCTGTTCTATCCGGTGATGCGGGAGAGCATCGAGTCCTTCGCGCAGCGCTGGCGGCAGGTGGCCGGCGAACTCGACGGCGTGCCGCGCCACTACGTGAGCCTGGGCACCGGCACCGGGCAGAAGGACCAGACGATCCTGGACCGGCTGCGCCGCGGCCGGGAGCCCGGTGCGCTGACGTACGTCCCCGTGGACGTCAGCCCCGAGATGCTGCGGCTCGGACAGCGGGAGGCGCTGCGCCACCTCGATCTGCCGATGGGCGGGGTCGTACCGGTGCAGCTCGACTTCGCGAACGTACGCAGCGTGCGCGAACTGCGCCGGCTGGTGGAGCACCTCGTCGGCGACGAGCCGGTGCTGTACTCGCTGCTGGGCAACACGCTGGCCAACTTCACCGACGACACCGGGCTGCTGACGATGCTGACCGGCAGCCTGCTGCGGCCGCAGGACCGGTTCCTGCTGGAGGTCGCCCGCTCCGCCACGCTGGACGACGACGCCGCGCAGGAGGCCGCCCGCGAGTACCGGTCGAGCCCGCGCTTCGCCGAGTTCGTCACCAGCGCGATCATGGAGTACACCGACCTGCACATCGACATGGCCAGCGTCACCTACGAGCCGTCGGTCGAGGACGACCGGGCGCTGAAGGTCAAGGTCGTCTACCGCAACCGCACCGGCGAGCAGGTGCTCCTCACCCTGCCCGACCGCAGCGGCGTGGAGTTCCCCGACGGGGACACCATCCGCCTCCTGACCACCCGCAAGTACGCGGCGGCGGGGCTCGACAAGCTGCTCGCCGACGCCGGGGCCGCGGAGGTGACCCGGACCAGCTCCGGCCTGCACTCCGGGTTCGGCGAGACGGGCTTCGGCATGGACCTGGTGCTGCTGCGCCCCGTGGCGGAGGCGGCCGACGAGGCTCCGGCGGAGGTCCCCGCCCCGAACCCGTTCGGCTGAGCGGGGCGCGCGGGGAATGGTGCGTCCGTCACGGAGCGCGTTCTACGGGGTGTTCACGGCCACCGCGCTCGTCGTCGCCCTCGGGCTGTGCGTCGCCTGGCTGGTGCGCGCCTCGGACGGCGGCCGGTGGGAGCCGGCGATCCAGGTGCCGGCGATCCTCGCGGCGATGAGCGGGGTGATCGCGGAGCGGCGGGCCGCGGCCCGGGACCGGGAGAAGCAGACGCTGCGCGCACTCGCCGAGGAGCTGGTGAAGAACACCGCGATCCTCGACGACCCGCGCTTCGCGCCCCTCGACCCGGCCCGCCCGGTGCACCGGGTCTTCCCGCGGCCCGTACTGTCCGCGACCGACGCGACGCTGGTCTCCGGCGTGCTGGCCGGGCGGGAGCACCAGGAGCTGCTGGCGCTGCTGCACAAGTGGCGGGACGCGGTACGGGAGTTCAACCGCCGCCTGGACCTGGCGGAGCTGCGCAGCTTCGTCGTGGAGGCGGACGGACCGGAGCTGTTGCGCATCGACCGCGACCTGCACCGCGACGGCGGGCACCTGGACGAGACCCGCCGCCTGCGGGGCGCGATCGAGGAGCTGCTGCGCACGCGGTACCGGGACAAGCCCGAGGTGGTCGAGGCGCTGGCCGGGGACCGGGGGACGGGGCGGGCGGTGGAGCCCGGCCGCTGAGTGCGGCCCGGCGGCTCCGTACCCGAAGGCCCCGCAGCTACGTCGCCGCGGGCGGGGGGCGGCGGAAGATGCGGGTCGCCGTCACCTCACCGACCGAGGGCTCTTCTCCGTCCCGCTGGGCCGGCAGTCCCGGGCGCAGGTGCTCCTCGACGGTGATGTACTTGAGGCCCGCGCGCAGGTCCGCGTCGTTGCGCAACCGGATCACGAGGGGGAACTCCGCGAGCGCCGTGGTGTCGAACAGGCCCGTGGTGTAGAGGAGCTGCACGCCCAGGGCGTCGGCGACGGCGCGTTGCAGCTCCAGCAGGTACGTGGCGTTGGCCCGGCCGATGGGATTGTCGAGGAAGAGCGTGCCCGCGTGGTGGTGCCGGTCGTCGCCGCGGTCGTTGCCGCGGAGGGCGGCCATCGTGCAGTACAGCGCGATGGCGGCGGTGAGCAACTGGCCGCCGGAGAACACGTCGCCCATCTGCCCGACCGGCACCCGCTCCGCGCGCAGCACCGCGTCCGGCTTGAGGATCTCCACCGCCACGCCCTTGGGCTCCATCGCGGCGTCCACGCCGCGCAGCAGCAGGGTCGTGCCGTCGCGGCGCAGGTCGCTGTTCTTGCGCACGGCAGCGCGCGTGGCCTCGTCGATGACCTCGCCCAGGCGCTCGGAGAGGGTCGCCTGGTCGGGGTCCTCGAAGCGGATACGCAGGAACTCCTGCCCGGACCACTCCCCCAGCCCCTCCGGCAGCCGCGACAGCCGCTGCGCGGCGCGCAGCGTGGCGAGACCGGATTCGACCAGGCCGCGCAGCCGGTCGACGATGCCGTCGCGGTTGCGCTCCAACTGCGCCAGCTCGTCGGTGAGGACGCGCAGCCGGGGCGCGAAGGCCGCGGCCCAGGCCGCGGCGTGCTCCGGGAGGGCGGCGGCGGGCAGTTCGCGGATCTGCTGCCGGGCGGGGGTGCGGACCTGTTCGTAGCGGGTGGAGTTGGCGTGCCGTACGAGGACGTCGCACGCCTCGCGCAGGGCGGACTCGGCGGTGGCCAGATCCGCGGCGCAGCCGCGCAGCGAACGGCGGGACTCGGCGGCGGCCTGCCGGGCGCCGTCCAGCCCGCCGGGGAAGGGCTCCGCCTCGGCCGCGTCGTCCTGCTCCTCGCCCGCGGCGGGCCCACGGAGCAGGTCGCGCAGCATGGCGGCGGTCTCGGCGAAGGCGCCGGCGGCGTCCTCGGCGGCGGCGCAGGCGCGGCGCAGCTCGGCGTGGGCCTCAGTGGCGGCGGCGAGTTCGTCGGCGCGCTCGGCGGCGGTGGCGGCGGCGGCCCGCAGCAGCGCCTGGGCCTGCTCGGCGCCGTCCGGCACGAGGTCGCCGGGCAGTTCGGTGTGCGCCTCGCCGGCCGCCGGCGCGAGCCGTTCCGCGTCCCCGCGCAGCCGCCCCAGGGTTTCGCTGGCGGCGGCGGAGCGGGACTCCAGCAGGTGCACGAGGGACTCGGCGCGGGCGGCGGCGGCCTGCCGCGACGGCGCGTCGGCGCCGTCCGGCCCGGCGAGCAGCGTGGCGGCGCGGGTACGGACCTTGTTGCTCAGCCGGTTCAACTCCGCCAGCGCGGCGGACTCCTCACTCTCGGCCCGCGCCTGCTCGGCCCGGAGATCGGCCCCGACGCCGACCTTCTCGTAGACCTGGGACGCGGCCCGGTAGGCCTCCCGCAGCGCGGGCAGCGAGGCGCGGGCCGCGTCCGCGGCGGCGGCCCGGGCGAGCCGGGCCCGGCGCCGGGCGCTGCCCTCGGGGCGGGCGGCGGGGGCGTCGGCTGCGGGGTCGGATGCGTCGGCGGAGCCGGAGGCGGCATCGGTGCGAGCACCCGCCGGGCGGGACGCGGCCGCGTCCACGCGTCCGGCGTCGGACCCGCTCCCGGCACCCGTGCCGTCGTCCGCTGCCGTCGCGCCCGGCCCCTGGAGCGCCCCGGGCCGCGGGTTCCCGCCCGCCTCCGCCGCCTCGTCGGCCACCTCGGCCTCCAGCTCCTCCGCCACGCCCGCGATCTCCGCGCGCTCCGCGCGCAGGGCGCGGGCGGTACGGCGGGCGTCGTCCGCGGCGCGCTGGGCGTCGCGGCGGTCCTCGTCGGCGGCGCGGGCACGGGTGGTGCAGTCGGCGGCCCGGGTTTCGTACTCCAGGGCCTCGTCGGCGAGTTCGCGGAGGCCGGCCTGCCAGCCGGAGCGTTCGCGGAGGCGGTGGGCCAGGCCCGCGAGGGCGTCGGCGCTGCGGCGGGCGCGCTGGGCCTGCTCCTGGCGCTCCTCGCGGGCCCGGGTGGTCTCCTCGGCGGCGGCCGCGGCGTCCTCGGCCTCGGCGCGGGCGCGGGTCAGCGCCTCGTCCGCCGCGGCCGATGCCGTACGGGCCGACTCCGCGGCGACTGACAGTTCCGCAAGGCGGCCGGCGGGGCAGCCCGTACGCCACGAGGCCAGCCGGGCCGCCAGCGTCCGGTCGCCGGCGAGGCGGGCGGCCAGGCCGCGGATCTGCTCGTCGCGGTCGGCGGCGCGGGCGCGCAGGGCGTGGCGTTCGTCGTCGGCGGCACGCTCGTCGTGCATGGCCGGGTTGGGCGGCACGAGGAAGACGCCGCCGTCGCGCTCCCCGGTGGGCGGTGGCGCCAGCAGCGCGGCGGCCGTGCCCACGGCCAGGGCCGAGCGGGGCAGCAGCGCCGCTTCGCGCAGCACCTCGCGGGCGCGGGCGTGCGTGTCCGGGTCGGTGATGACGACGCCGTCGACCAGTTCCGGGCGGGCGTCGAGCACGGCGGCGTGGTCGGCCGGGTCGATGGCCTGCGCGAGGTACCGCCAGCCGGGCAGCGCGGGGATGCCGTGCTCGCCGAGGCAGTCCACGACGGCCAGCACGTCCGGCCCGGGCGGCAGCAGCCCGCCGTCGCCGAGCGCGGCGAGGATCCGGGCGTCGTCCCCGGCGGCGGTGCGCAGGTCGAACAGCCGCCGCTCGTCCTCCGTGACCCGCGCGTCGAGCAGCGTGCGCAGCTCGTCGGCCGCCCGGTCGAACTCCACGGCGCTCAGCGCACGCTGCTCCGGGCCCTCGTGCGGGAACGGCCGGTGGATCCGGCCGCGCCCGGGCGCATCGGAGCCGGCCCGCGCTCCACCGGCCGCGCGAGCACGGCGCGGACCGGATCCGCTCCCGCCCTCCGGGGCGTCGCCGCCGCCCGCCGTCCCGTCTCCCGCGGCGCCCCGGCCGGGCCGCCCGAAGGCCACCTCCTCGTCGGCCTCCGGCAGGCCCAGCAGCTCCACCAGCCGCCGCTCCCCCGCCAGCGACTCCGCCGCGCGGCACTCCGTGTCGTACGCCGCGTCCGCCGCCTGTGCCGCGTCGGTCGCGCGGGCCGCCGCCAGCTCCGCGCGGGTCAGGGCCGCCGCCGTCTCACGGGCGTGGTCCGTCGCCGTGCGGGCGGACTCGCGGGCCTCGTCCCAGGCGGCGACCGCCGCCTTCTCGGCGTCGCCGGCGACGAGGGCCGCGCGGGCGGGGTCGGTGTCGGGGGCGGCGGGGTCGGTGTCGAGCCAGCCGGCCCGTACCGCCTCTGCCGTCTCCTGCTCGACCTCCGCGAGCCGCTGGCGCAGGTGGTCGGTCTCGCTACGGGCACGCTGCGCGCGCGTGGCGGCGGCGACCGCGTCCGCGTGCGCCGTCTCCGACTCCTGCTGGAGGAGGGCCGAACGCTCCTCCTGCTCCGCCGCCAGCGTCTCGCCGTCGCGGGCGGCGGCGTGCAGCGCGCGTACGAGCGCGGTGGCCGCCGTCGCGCGGGCGGCCAGCGCCGGGGCGGCGTCGCGCTCGGCCTCGCGGATGGCGACGGAGACGCGCGCCGCGCGGTCGGCGGCGGCGCGGTGCCGCAGCACCGCCTCGGCGGCCTGCCAGGCGGCGTGCAGCGTACGGGCGTCGGTCAGCTCGCGGCGCTTGCCCGCGGCGCTCTTCTCCGCGGCGGCCAGGGCCAGCGACGCGTGCCGGTACGCCAACTCCGCGGCGATCAGTTCGCTGCCGCGCCGGGACGACTCCGCCGCCGTGACCCGTTCCCCGGCCGTCCGCTCCTGCCCGGCCAGCTCCGCCGCCCGCGCGCGCTCCGCGTCGGCCCGCGCCGTGAGCCGCGCGCCGAGCGCCCGGGCCCGGCGCTCGGCGCCGCCGAGGATGTCGCGGGCGCGGGCGCGCTGCTCCGCACCCGCGACGATGTATTCCAGGAGGTCCAGGGAACCGGCGGTGAAGTCGCGTTCGGCGGTCAGTTCCGCGCGGCGGCCCAGCTTGTGCGCGAAGCCGTGGACGAGGTCGGCGAGGCCGTCGGTGTCGCGGGTGTCGGTGACGGCGCGGAGCAGCAGGTGGGTGAAGTCGGAGTCGTTCTTCACCGCGAAGAGGCCGGCGGCCTCGCCCTCGTCGGCGTTCATCTCCCGCTGGTAGCGGAAGAGTTCGGGGTCGAGACCGAGGCGCGTCAGGTGCTCGTTCCACCGCTCGTGGATCTCCTCCCACGCCACGTCCAGGTGCGGGTACGCCTTGCCGGCCTCGGTCAGTACGTCCCGGAAGCCCTTCATCGTGCGGCGCCGCCCGCGCGCGCCCGAGGCGCCCTCGGCGGCGGGGCGCACCGCGGCGGACTCGGCGACGGGCAGCGCGTCCAGGCCCATCCCGGGCCCGGGGCGGAACGAATACCACGCCTCCGCGAACTTCCGCGGGTCGCCGGAGACCTGCCGGCCGCGCCACTCGCTCACCTTGCCGACGACGATCTGCTCGCCGGTGACGGTGTGCTGCCACTCCAGGGCGACGTGCCCGGTGTCGTCGGCCAGCAGGAACTTGCGCAGCACGCCGGAGCTGGCGCCGCCCAGGGTGTTGCGGTGGCCGGGCAGCATCACGGAGAAGATCAGCTTCAGCAGGA
Organism: Streptomyces sp. B5E4; assembly: GCF_039871555.1. Lineage (NCBI taxonomy): Bacteria > Bacillati > Actinomycetota > Actinomycetes > Kitasatosporales > Streptomycetaceae > Streptomyces > Streptomyces sp. B5E4. The sequence goes on along the minus strand of NZ_JBDPMI010000002.1, from coordinate 346,448 downwards.
CGGACTTGCCGCCGCCGTTCTCCAGGAAGAGCACGCCCGCGGGCGCGGGCCGGCGCGGCGGTCCCGTGGGCTCGGCGGCGAAGAAGTCGCCCTGGGCGGGCGCAGGATGGGGCACCTCGCCGCCGACGCCGCGCAGGTCGAGCACGGTGTCGGCGTACCGCGCACCGGCGGGTCCGATGGAGTAGAGGCGGATGCGGGACAGCTCGTACATGCGATTGCGGCCTTCGCTCGTGACGTCTCGACCGGCCGTCAGGCCCGCTCGTGCTGGCTGGGGAAGAACGGCAGCGCGCCGCCGGCGGGCTCGGCGTCGTCGGCGGCGGGCACCAGGCTTGCGCTGCCGTCGGCGACGGGCACGACGCCCAGCTCCAGCAGCTCGGACATGGCCGCGCTGCCCGCCATGTCCCGCACCTGCAACTGATAGCGGGCGGTGGTGCGATACGTGCCACCCGCGTCGTCCGACGTGCGCTGGAGGAAGCCGGAGTCGGTGAGGAACGCCATGGCCTTGCCGATGATGCCGGTGGTGGAGCCGGCGAGCCGGCGGGCGTCCTTCGTGGCGCCGGTGGCGCTGCGGCGCGCGTACACCCGCCAGGCGGCCTCCAGGCCGCGTTCGCCCTCGGCGGGGTCGGTGTTCTCGCCGGCCTCCTCGGCGCGCTCCTCCAGGCGGCGGCACGCCTGGCGGACGAAGGCGTCGACGCCGTTGACGCTGACGCGGCCGATGTAGCCGTCGTCGGCCAGGTCCTCGGGGCGCGGGAACGCCATGGCGGCGACGGCGAGATGGGCCAGGCCGTGCAGGAAGCGGTCGGCGGAGTCGGTGGCGGCGCGGCGGGCGTAGTCGCCCATGCGGACGGCGAAGACGGAGTCCTCGGCGGCCGTGACGGCCATGCCGGTACGGGTCGAGACCTCCAGCACGACGAGGCCGAGGCCGGTGGCGACGGCGTCGGCGAGGCGGGCGAAGGGGGGTTCTTCCCGGTAGCGGCGGAGCAGTTCGGCGTACTCCAGGTCACGGGCGGGCAGCAGCTTGGGCTGCAGGCCGAAGGAGACCAGGCGGGCCGCGTCGGCGGCGTCGGCCGGGGTGACCGCGGGCGGGTGCCCTTCGGTGCTCCCGGCCGCGGCGGCGGCCCCGGGTACGGTCGCGGGGTCGGGGGTCACGAGGCTGCCTCCGTTCGGCCTGCCGCCATCCCGGCGGCGTCCAGCAGTGCCGTGCCGACGATGAGGTCCGCGCCGCCGAACTCGGCGTCCTCCATCTGCGTCCCGTCGTCCACGGCGAACAACAGCCGCTCGTCACCCTGCCGGTACGCCGTCCCCACGGCCGGGCCCGCTGCGTGCACCGCGAGGAGGGCGACCAGATAGGGCAGCTCGGGGTCGCGCTGGCGGGCGTCGGCGAGCAGACCGGACAGCCGGCGCGGGGCGTCCGGCGGCAGGTCGAGCAGCTCGCCCGCGGCGGCGAGCTGCTCCTCGCTGAACCGGCTGTCGTCCGGGGTGGCGACGAGATCCGGCTCGGGCATCTCGGCGCCCAGGTGGGCCCGTTCCAGCGGAGGCGTGAGCAGCAGCTCGGCGAGATCCGCGAGGCGCACGGCGTGCGGGGCGCGCAGCCCGGTGCCGCGGGCGAAGAAGGCGTCGGTGACGCGGTGGGCGGCGGAGACGGGCAGCGGCAGCACGGGCGCGAGGAGCTGGCCGTAGAGGTCGACTCCGGTGCGGGCGGCGGGCGGCGCGAACGCCTGCCGGTCCTGCTCGGCGCGGAACAGCGGACCGGCGTCCAGCAGCCGGCTCTGGAGCTGGGTGTGGCGGCGGATGCAGTCCTTGACGATGTCGACCAGCTCGGCCGCGCGGCGCTTGTGGTCGGGGTCCTCGGCTTCGTCGCGGGCGCGGCGGATGTTGGTGAGGATGGCGTTCTCGTGCCGGTACCGGTCGGCGACGTGGTCCAGCGCCTCGTCGATCATCGCCGGCACGGTCTGGAGCCAGTCGACCGCGCGCACGTTGCGCCGGGTGGCCTCCAGGGCGCGGCGCAGTGTCTCGGCGTACTGCACGGTGCGGTAGCGGGCCTGCTCGGCGGCGAGCTGGGCGTCGGCGAGCCGGCCTCGGCTGATGAGGACTTCGAGCTTGACCTCGGCGGCGATCTGCGCGCTGGTGACGTCGGTGTCGAGCGCGCCCACCAGCACGTTGACCGCCTCGTCCGTGGTGCGCAGATAGACGGCGCCCCCGGGTCCGGGGACCTCTTCGAGGAGCTTGAAGTCGTACTCCCTGCGCACGTACGCGCCGTCGTGGCCGAAGGTGCCGTACACGGCGCGGAAGCCGCGGTCGACGCTGCCGACGTTGACGAGGCTGTCCAGCACCCAGTGCGCCACCCGCTCGTGCTCGGCGCGCGGGCGCAGCGGCGCCTGGGCGGCGACGCGCGGCAGCAGCCGGGCGATGACCTCGTCGGGCTCGGCGCCGGTGTCGAAGTCCATCTGCAGCGTGACCAGATCGATGGCGGAGAGGGCCACTTCCGCCATCGCGTACACCCCGAACTCGCCCGCGAGCATCGCCTTGCGGGCGTCCAGGTCGTGCAGCGGAGCCGTGCACGCCAGGGCGCGCAGCCGGCGGGCCAGCCCCTCGTCGGCGGCCGGTCCCGGAGCGGGCCGCGGCGCGCCGGCGGCGGGCGTCGCGGTGGTCGGAGCAGTCACGACGGACAGATTAGGCGGTGCCACCGACATCAGCCGAAACGGCACGCACCGGCCTCCGGCCCGGACGGCGGGCCGGGAGGGCGGCCGGATCCGGCGAGCGGCGCCTGCGTTCGCTCACTCCGGTTCGCCGTAGCCGCCGCCTCCCGGGGTCTCGACCACCAGCGCGTCCCCCGCGTCCGCCGCCACCGTGTCGCAGCCCGCCAGCGGCTCCACCGTGCCGTCCGCGCGCTCGATGGCGTTGCGGCCGAGTGCGCCCGGGGCGCCACCCGCCATGCCGTACGGGGCCACCCGCCGGTGGCCGGTCAGCAGCGTCACCGTCATCGGCTCCAGGAACCGGATGCGCCGCACCGCACCGCGGCCGCCCTCCCAGCGGCCCCGGCCGCCGCTGCCGTCCCGTACGGCGAACTCCTCGACGCGCACCGGATAGCGCCACTCCAGCACTTCGGGGTCGGTGAGGCGGGAGTTGGTCATGTGGGTCTGCACGACGTCCGCGCCGGGGAAGCCGTCGCCGGCGCCGGAGCCGGAGGCGACGGTTTCGTAGTACTGCGCCTTGTCATTGCCGAAGGTGACGTTGTTCATCGTCCCGGAGCCCTCGGCCTGTACGCCGAGCGCCGCGTACAGCGCGCCCGTCACGGCCTGGGAGGTCTCGACGTTCCCGGCGACGGTGGCCGCGGGGAACTCCGGCGCCAGCATCGAGCCGGGCGGGATGCGCACGTCCAGGGGCTTCAGGCAGCCGCTGTTGAGGGGGATGTCCTCGGCGACCAGGGTGCGGAAGACGTAGAGCACGGCGGCCATGACGACCGAGCTGGGCGCGTTGGCGTTGCCGGGCTGCTGCGGCGAGGTGCCGGTGAAGTCGACCACCGCGCTGCGCGCGTCGCGGTCGACGCGCACGGCGACCTCGATGGCCGCGCCGGCGTCGGTCTCGTAGCGGTAGGTGCCGTCCCCCAGGGCGGCGATCACGCGCCGCACGGACTCCTCGGCGTTGTCCTGTACGTGCCCCATGTAGGCGCGGACGACGTCCAGGCCGAACATGCCGATCATGCGGCGCAGTTCGTCGATGCCCTTGTTGTTGGCGGCGATCTGGGCGCGCAGGTCGGCGAGGTTGGCGTCGGGCGCCCGCGAGGGGTACGGGCCGGAGGTCAGCAGCCGGCGCGTCTCGGTCTCGCGCAGCTCGCCGTCGCGGACCAGCAGCCAGTTGTCGAAGAGGACGCCCTCCTCCTGGATGGTGCGGCTGAACGCGGGCATCGATCCGGGAGTGATGCCGCCGATCTCGGCGTGGTGGCCGCGGGAGGCGACGAGGAACAGGAGTTGTCGCCCCGCGTCGTCGAAGACGGGCGTGACGACGGTGACGTCGGGCAGGTGGGTGCCGCCGTGGTACGGGTCGTTGATCGCGTAGACGTCACCCTGCCGCAGCCCGTGGCCCCCGTCCCGGTTGCGCCGCAGCACCTCCTTGATGGACTCCCCCATCGACCCCAGGTGCACGGGCATGTGGGGCGCGTTGGAGATCAGGTTGCCCTCGGCGTCGAACAGGGCGCAGGAGAAGTCGAGCCGTTCCTTGATGTTGACGGAGTGGGCGGTGCTTTCCAGCCGTACGCCCATCTGTTCGGCGATCGCCATGAAGAGGCTGTTGAAGACCTCCAGCATCACGGGATCGACGCCCGTCCCGACCGCCTGCGTCGCGGGCCGCGGCCGGACGCGGGTGAGCGTGAGATGGCCGCGGTGGTGCACGGCGGCCTGCCAGCCGGGGTCGACGACGGTGGTGGAGCCCTCCTCGGCGAGGATCGCGGGTCCGGTGACGGTGTCGTCGGCGCGCAGCTCCGCGCGCTGGAACAGCCCGGCCTCGCACCACTGCCCGTCGGTGAAGATCCGTACGCTGTCGGTCGGTTCAGGCCCGCCTCCGGTACGCGCTGCCCCGCCGACCTCCTCCCGCGTGGTCGCGGCCTGCTCGGCGGCGGCCTCGACGGACGCCGCCTCGGCGACGATCGGCTTGTCCATCGTGAACGCGAACCGCCTGCGGTGCACGGCGGTGAACTCCGCCCGCATCTCCGCCTCCGCCGCGAGCGGCACGGCGATTGCCGAGTCGGTGCCCGCGTAGCGCAGGTGCACCCGCGCGGCGGTGCCGACCGCCGCGGCCGGAATGCCCTCGTCCGTGAGGTCCGCCGCGGCCCGCTCGGCCAGTTCCGCGCAGACCTGCCGGATCCGCGGCATCGACTCCCCGGTCAGCTCCGCCTCCACGGCCTGCTCCCGCATGGCCGTCGCCGCGGCGACCCCGATGCCGTACGCGGAGAGCACGCCCGGGTGCGGCGGGACGACGACGGTGGAGATGCCGAGCACGTCGGCGACCGCGCAGGCGTGCTGGCCGCCGGCACCGCCGAAGCTGGTGAGCGCGTAGCGGGTGACGTCGTGGCCGCGCTGCACGGAGATCTTCTTGACCGCGTTGGCCATGTTGAGCACGGCGATGTCGAGGAACCCGGCCGCGACCTCCTCGGGCGAGCGCCGGTCGCCGGTGGCCGCGGCGGACGTCTCGGCCAGCTCGGTGAACGCCCGCCGCACCGCCTCGCCGTCGAGGGGCCGGTCGCCGCCGGGGCCGAAGACGGCGGGGAAGTGCCGCGGCTGGACGCGGCCGAGCATGACGTTGGCGTCGGTGACGGTCAGCGGCCCGCCGCGGCGGTAGCAGGCGGGCCCGGGGACGGCGCCCGCGGAGTCGGGGCCGACCCGGTAGCGGCGGCCGTCGAAGTGCAGGATGGAGCCGCCTCCTGCGGCCACGGTGTGGATGCTGAGCATCGGCGCGCGCATCCGTACACCCGCCACCCGCGTGTCGAAGTCGCGCTCGAACTCGCCCGCGTAGTGCGACACGTCGGTGGACGTGCCGCCCATGTCGAAGCCGATGACGCGGTCGTGGCCCGCCTCCCCCGAGGAGCGGACCATGCCGACGACCCCGCCCGCGGGCCCGGAGAGCACGGCGTCCTTGCCGCGGAAGCGGGTGGCCTCGCGCAGGCCGCCGTTGGACTGCATGAACTGCAGCCGGATGCCGGGCAGCTCGCCGGCCACACGGTCGACGTAGCGGCGGAGGATCGGCGACAGATAGGCGTCGACGACGGTGGTGTCGCCGCGCGGCACGAGCTTCATCAGCGGGCTGACCTCGTGGCCGCAACTGATCTGCGTGAAGCCCTCCCGGCGGGCCTCCTCGGCGACGGCCCGCTCGTGCGCCGCGTAGCGGTAGCCGTGCACGAGGACGACGGCCACGCTGCGGTATCCGTCGCGGTACGCCTCCGCCAGCGCGACCCGCGCGGCGCCGAGGTCCAGCGCGCGCACGACCTCGCCGTGGGCGCCGACGCGCTCGGGCACCTCGATCACCCGCTCGTACAGCGCCTCGGGCTTGAGGATGCGCCGCTCGAAGAGCAGCGGCCGGTTCTGGTACGCGATCCGCAGCGCGTCCCGGAACCCCTCGGTGACGACGAGGACCGTCGGCTCGCCCTTCCGTTCGAGGAGTGCGTTGGTGGCGACGGTGGTGCCCATCTTGACCACCTCGACGCGCTCCGCGGGCACCGGCTCGTCGGGGCCGAGGCCGAGCAGCAGCCGCACGCCCGCGACCGCCGCGTCGTCGTGGGCGCCGTAGCGCCCCGGGTCGTGCGAGAGCAGCTTGCGGGCGACGAGGGCGCCGTCCGGTCGTCTGCCCACCACGTCGGTGAACGTGCCGCCGCGGTCGATCCAGAACTGCCAGCGCGCCGTCATTCGGCCATTGTCGCAGGCCGCAACCGTTTGTGAAGGACGCGTGACGGGGGTCAGCCGGGGGCGCCGTCGGGGGTGATCCGGGTGCGCACGGTGCTCTGCACATCGCCGTCCTCCGCCGGGTCGGCGGCGAGGCTGCGCAGCCGGGCGACGACCCGGGCATCGGCGGTCTCCGCGTGCCGGGCGCCGATCTCGCGGGTGGTGTCCTCGCAGTCCCACAGGCATTCGACGGCGAAGGAGGCGGGGAACGACGGGTCGGTGGCGGCCAGCGCGCGGGCGGTGACGCCGCGGAGCTGCGAGCTGCCCGTCTCGCGGTAGATGTGCCGCAGCACGGGGGCGGCGGAGGCGATCACCAGCCGTCCCGCGCCGGCGACCAGATCGCACAACTCCGGCGCGTCAGGACCCCCGTCGCGCACGCGGCGCAGCAGCACGGCCCGTACGGCACGGGCGTCGCGCGCGGCGCCGCGGCGGGCGAGCATCACCCCGGCGGCGGTGCCGAGCGCGTCGTCGCGGGCCGCCCAGCGGCGGGCGGTGCCGAGGGCGCCGGTGGAGCACATCCGGCCGAAGGTGGCGAGCGCGGCCTCGGCGAGGGTTTCGGACGGCCCGCAGGCGGCGGCTTCGATGAGGCCGTACGTCTCGGGGTCGCCGGTCGCCGCGAGGTGCGCGACGGCGGCGGCCCGGGCGCCGTCGCCGCCGGCGCGGGCGGCGGCGAGCAGTTCCGGCCGGTCCTCGGGCCCGGCGACGGCGGCGAGGCAGCGGGCCGCGGCGGCGTGCCGGGGCTGCGCCGGGTACTGCTCCAGGCCGTCCTGTGCCCACTGGAGGATCTCGGCGACGCTCCAGCCGGGCCGCGGGCCGCGGGAGCGGAGCTGGCGCTGCCAGCGGTCGAAGCTCTCCTGCTCCTGCGCCGCGCGCACCCGGGCGCCCAGCTCGGGGTCCTCGGCCCACAGCCGCCAGGGCCGGGGCTCGAACGCGCCGCACATCTCCTCGGCCAGCTCGCGCTCGCCCTCGGGGGTGCGCGGGAAGCGGGCCAGCACGTGCGGGGCGAGGGCGCGCAGCCCGGCGTCGTCGTCACGCAGCGCAAGCTCGTCCAGGGCCCACTGCCAGCAGCCGCCGGCCGCGGCGTAGCGGCGCAGGAGCTTCAGGGCGTCGTCGCGGCCGTACGAGGCGAGGTGGCCGAGGACGGAGAGGGTGAGCCCGGTGCGCTGCTCGTCGGGGCGCAGCACGTCGTCGGGGGCGAAGAGGTGGTCGGCGAGGGCGTCCACGGGGGCGTCCAGCTCCAGGTAGAGCCGGGCGTAATAGAGCGAGCGGTTCTCCACCTGCCAGTCGTGCCTGGGGTCGTCGATCACGCACTCGTACAGCGCCTGGAGGGCTTCTGCCCTGGGCGCGGCGAGTGCGTGCAGGGTCCCGTCGCCCCGGCCTCGCTGGAGGAGGCCGAGGAGGGTGCCGCTGGGCGCTATGGCTGGCTCGAACATGACGTCAGCATCCGGGGTGGTGGGACCGCTGGCAACGGAATTTTCCGCGGAACGGACAGACCGGGCCACCGACCGGCTGCCGGCTCCATTGCCGCGGCAGCTTACTGGAGTGGGGAGACCGGGTGAAGTGCGCTTGTGAACCGGCCGAAGGGCATATGCCATACGCATCTGCTTGGGTCTCGTGAAACACCTTACGCAGCGTCGCCGCCTGTGCCACAGTCGTAACGGCGAACCGCAGGCCGGCAACGACGCCGGAGCCCGGGCCGGAAGGTATCGGAGATCACGCCATGGCCGCCGCCTCACGACTCCCCCGCGCCGCGGGCCCGCACGCACCGCAGCAGCCCGAGCCCAGCGCCGTGGCCACCCTCCTCGGCCAGATCGCCCGGCTGCGCGGCAGCCTGGAGGCGGTACGGCGGGAGACGATCGCCGCCGCGGGGGACGCCGAGGAGGCCGAGCTGCGCTGGCAGCGCGCGCTGTGCGATCTCGCCGCGCGGCAGCTCGACTGCCTGACGGTGCAGCTCGGGCAGTTGTACGCGGGTCACGTTGTCGGCGGGGACCGCGCCGGGGGCGATGGACCGGAAGGGGAGTCCGCGGCGGATCCGCCGGGCCGGCCGCGGAGCCGGGTCGGCAGTGCGGAGTGGCATCTGCTTTCGGACATCGTCGACTGGTCGGACGACCTCTTCGACATCTTCGGCAGGGACCCCGGCGACGGCCCCCTGTCGCTGGACGATCTGCCGTCCTGGTTCGACCCCGCCGACCAGCCGCGGCTGACGGCGATGGTCACGGACTGCCTGGTCGACGGCAAGCCGATCGACGGCGAGTTCCGCATCCGCCGCCCGGACGGCGCCCCCCGCACCCTGCACGTCGTCGGCGAGCCCGTCCTGGATGCCGGGGGCGCGACCGAGTCGATGTGGACGGTCGTACGCGACGTCACCGAGCTGCGCCGCAGCCGCCAGACGGTGCGGGAGTCGGAGTCCGCCCTTCAGCGTGAGCGGCACTTCGCGCACGCCGAGCGGCGCATCGCCCGGGAGCTGCACGAGTCGGTGCTGCCGCCGCGCCGCGGGGCCGCGGACCTGCCGGCCCGCAGCGCCGCCGCGCTGACCGTGGCCGGACATCACTTTCCGGCCGCCGCCGACACCCCTGTCAGCGGCGTCTGGTACGACGCGCTGCCGCTGCCCGGCGGCCACACCCTCCTCGGCGTCGGCGACGTCGCCGGCCGCGGCGTCCCGGCCGCCGCCGGGATGACGATGCTCCTCGGCGCCCTGCGCGGCATGGCCCTCGGCGGTACGGAGCCGGCCACGCTCCTCGCCCGGGCCAACGAGCTGCTGGAGGTGTCGGCGCAGCCCGTGCTCGTCGGCACGGTCTGCTGCCGCTACGACCCGGCGGCGCGCACGCTGCACTGGGCCCGCGCCGCGCACGTCCCGCCGCTGCTCTTCCGCGACGGCACCGGCCGTCCCCTGACCGCCCCCGACGGCGTGCTGCTGGGCGCCACGGCGGACACGTCGTACGCGCAGGTCAGCGAGGAGTTACGGCCCGGCGACCTGCTCCTGCTGCACACCGCGGGCCTCGGCGCCCGCAGCCCGGAACCGGCCCGCGAGCGGCTGCTCGCGCTCGCCCCGCGGTTCGCCGCCGCACCCGGTGCGCAGCACTGCCTGCGCGCCGTCGTCGAGGAGTTCGGCGGCGGACGCCGCGGGGACGACGCCTGCGTGCTCGTGGCCAAGGTGACGGGCTGAGCCACCGCGCCCGGCGGCCCGGCCCGTCACTCCCCACCCGTCCCCGTACGACGGCCTCCGGCAGAGCCGAAGCCGCCGTCAGATGGGGCTCGTGCGCCCTTTCGGCGCCCTGGCCAGCGTGTCCTTGATCTCGTCGCGCAGCTCCTTGACCACCGGATCGTCGGAGAACGGCGCGGTCAGCCGGTACGTCTCCCGTAACCGGTCCCAGGTGCGGTGCGAGGAGTTCTCGCCGATACGCGCCAGCGCGAGCCGGGCGTAGCCGTCGCCCCGGTCCGGGTCGTCTCCGAGGAAGCCGGCCGCGGCCAGGGACACGTAGTCCAGGATCTGGGAGCGCTGGCGTCCGTCCGGCCGCTTGGCGAGGGCCAGTTCGCCGTGCTCGCGCGCGCGCAGGGCCGCGGAGGGGTCGTGTTCGGCGAGCGTGCGGTAGGCCAGCGCCTGCATGCCGTGCAGGTCGGCCTCGTCGAAGAGCTGTATCCAGGTGGGCGCCGCCACGTCTCCGCGGTCGGCGGCGAACAGGTCCTCCGCCTCGCCCAGCGTGCGCTGCACGGCGCCCGTGCGGCCCTTCGCCGCCTGCGCCCACGCCTCGACGGTGTGGAGCATCGAGCGGGTACGCGGGTGAGTCCCGGGCCCCGTCCCGGACTTGGCCAGCCCGATCAGCTCCAGCGCGTCGTCCGGCCGGCCCAGGTGGATCATCTGGCGGGCGGCGCGCGACAGCGCCTCCGCGGCGCGCGGCCGGTCGCCGCCCTCGCGCGCGGCGTGGGCCGCGATGACGAAGTACCGCTGGGCGGTGGGCTCCAGGCCCACGTCGTGCGACATCCAGCCGGCCAGTACGGCGAGGTTCGCCGCGACGCCCCACAGCCTGCTCTGCAGCGGCTCCGGGTGCCGGTACGCGAGCATGCCGCCGACCTCGTTGAGCTGGCCGACGACGGCCTTGCGCTGCAGGCCGCCGCCGCGCTCGGCGTCCCAGGCGCGGAACACCTCGACGGAACGTTCCAGCGCGTCGACTTCCTGAGCGCCGACCGGCGTCGCCTCATATCTGCCGTAGCGCGCCGGTTCGACGGCGAGAGGGCCGCTTCCGGCGGCGGTGCCCGGGGCGACGGGCTCGGCGTGCAGCCACTCGTGCAGGGAACTGGTCAGGGCGGAGCCGGCCGCGAGCGCCGTTCCCGCGCCCACCAGGCCGCGTCGATTGAGCATGAGGTCCATTCCCGTGAATTCGGTGAGGACCTCGGCCGTCCGCTCGGGTGCCCAGGGCAGTGCGTCATCGGACTGCCGCCTGACCCGCCCGGGCCCTCCGGCCCGTTCGAACCCGAGATCCTCGGTGGTCACGACACGGCCGAGTCGCTCGGTGAACAGGACCGCCAGCACCTTGGGCACCGGCTCGCGCGGGATCTCGCCCGTCTCGATCCAGCGCCGCACCCGCGAGGTGTCGGTCGCAAGCTGGGGGTGGCCGGTGGCCGCCGCCTGCCGATTGACCAGCCTCGCCAGCTCGCCCTTCGACCAGCCGGTCATCCCGAACAGGTCGGCGAGCCTGGTGTTGGGTTCCTTGCTCACGTCAAGCCCCCAGGGTCTCGGCTCACTTGACAGTACCGACGGGCCGAAGGCCCGGCGAGCATTCGCCAGGGTTCGCCAGGGTGCGCCAGATGGTGTGCCACCCGTATAGCGGTGTGGGCTATGACTGCGCCAACCGGCCCCGGAGATCGGGGCACATGCCAGCCGCACCGTCCCTCCGCATATCCCGGGCTCGACGGCCGGGGACCGGGCCCCCAGCCGGTCACCCGGACGAGTGACCAGGGAAGGATACGGCAGCGGACGGTGGCCCGCGGCGCGCAACCGGCCCGTGCCTGAAGGGATCTGTCTCGCCCATGTACGCAGCATCGGCATCCGTGTCCGCACCCGTCCGTACGGTACGCCCCCCGGCCCCGCACCGGACCGCGGCCGGCGGGGCGCCGTTCCTCGACCCGGGCCGCGCACCGGCCGCCGGCGCACGCCTGCGACAGCTTCCCCCGACCGCACGCCGCCCCGTCAGCGGGCGGCTCGACCTGACCGGACCGCAGGGCGCGCTCCTGCGCGCCGCGGTCGACTCGGTGCACCGGGTCGTCCCCGACTTCCACCCCGTGCAGGTGCTGCGCCGCAGCAGCCGCACGGTGCTGCTGGTCGGCTCCACCGGCCGGACCACCGCGGTGGCGAAGTGCCTGGTGGACCAGTCGGCCGCGCGGGTGGCGAAGCTGCAGCAGGAAATAGCTGCCTACCGCACGTTCGTCCGGGCCCGGCCGCCCGTGCGCGTGCCGCGGCTCATCGCCGCCGACCCGGAGAGCTGCACGCTCGTCATCGAGCGCACCCCCGGCCGCGCCGCCGCGCTCCAGCGGCACCCGCTGGAGGTCCCGCCGCACGCCGACGTGCGCGCGACGCTCGCCGCGCTGGTACGGATCGGGATGTGGCGGCCCCCCATCGGCGCGTTCGGCGCGCCGCTCGACTACGGCACGCAGCTCGGCCGGTACCACGAGCTGGGCCTGCTCACCGACCGCGACATGGGCGACCTGCAGACGCTGTTGCACGGCATCGGCCCCGGGCACCTGCAGTTCTGCCACGGAGACGCGCTGCTGTCGAACGTGCTGCTGTCCCCCGCGGGCCCGGTCCTCGTCGACTGGGAGCAGGCCGGCTGGTACCTCCCGGGGTACGACCTGGCGACGCTCTGGGCCGTGCTGGGCGAGGGCTCGCCCGCGCGCAGGCAGATCAGCCAGCTCGCCCAGGCAGGCGGAACGGTTCACCGGGACGGGTTCCTGGTCAACCTGATGCTCGTACTGGTGCGGGAGGTCCGTACCTACGAGGCCGCCGTGCAGCGGGCGATGAAGGATCCGGCGCCGCCGGTCGCCGTGCACAGCGGGATGAGCGCAGGGGAGGAGCACCGGCTGCTGCTGCGACGGCTCCACGACGACGTGCAGATGGCGCGCCGCGCGGTGCGGGCGGCGGTCGGAACGCGGTGAGCCAGGCGGGGTGGCGCGCCGTGACAGCGCCACCCCGCCCGCTTGCCCCGCGGCCCCGCGCAACCGCCTGACGTGCGGCGACTCGCCGCCCACAGGATTGACGGTCCGTCAGGTGAACCGATAGTGCTGGGTGATCGTTCGCCTACGCACCCCGGAGGGCCCTGTGCCAGGACGCCTCGCGCGCTGCGCCGCCGCCACCGCCGTCCTCGTGCCGCTGCTCGCCGCGGGCTCGCCCGCGGCAAGCAGTGTGCCTTCCGGAACCGGTGCGCTCCAGGAGTCGTTCGCGGCGGCTGCGCGGCAGTACGGCGTGCCGGAGAGCGTGCTGCTGGGGGTGGCGTATCTGGAGTCGCGCTGGGACGCGCACGACGGGGCGCCGAGCGTGGCGGGCGGCTACGGGCCGATGCACCTGACAGACCTGCGCGCGGCGACGGGCGAGGGCGGCGGGCGGGGTACGCAGACGGTGCAGCGCGCGGCGCGGCTGTCGGGCATCCCGGCGGCCCGGCTGCGGACGGACCCCGGCGCCAACGTGCGCGGCGGTGCGGCGCTGCTCGCCGACCACGGCCGCCGGCTGGGTGCTGAGCACGCCGACGGGGCGGCCGGGTGGTACGCGGCGGTGGCGGCGTACGCGCAGGCCCCGGACGCGGCGACGGCGCGGGTGTTCGCCGACGAGGTGTACGCGGTGCTGCACGCGGGTGTGCGCCGTACGACCGACTCCGGCGAGACCGTCACGCTGCCGGCGGACGCCACGATCCGTACCACCGCCCGCACGGCGGCCGCCCCCGCCTCCCACCGGGCCGCCCCCGAGGAGGCCGAGTGCCCCCGCGAGCTGGCCTGCGAATGGCTGCCCGCGCCGTACGAGGTCTACGACGGCAAGGACGGCGAGCCGGACTACGGCAACCACGACAAGGCCCGCCGTCCCCACGACCAGCGCATCCGCTACATCGTCGTGCACGACACCGAGGGCGGCTACGACGGTTCCGTCCAGTCCGTGCTGGACCCCGAGTTCGTCTCCTGGCACTACACCCTGCGCTCCTCCGACGGCCATGTCGCCCAGCACGTGCGCACCGGTGACGTCGCCTGGCACGCGGGCAACTGGCAGGTCAACGCGCAGTCCATCGGCCTGGAGCACGAGGCGCGGCTGACCGACCCGGACGCCTGGTTCACCGAGGCGATGTACCGCTCGTCGGCGCGGCTGGTGCGCCATCTGGCGCACGAGTACGACGTGCCGCTGAACCGGCAGCACATCCTCGGCCACGACAACGTCCCCGCCCCCGACGCCGAGCAGGTCCCGCAGATGCACACCGACCCGGGCCCGTACTGGGACTGGGCGCACTACTTCGACCTGCTCGGCGCCCCGCTGGAGCCCGCCGCGCAGACCGACGGCCGCGTCGTGACGATCCGCCCCGACTACGCCGCCCACCGCCCCCAGTACACCGGCTGCACCCAGGACGCCGCCGCCCTCTGCCCGTCCCACGGCTCCGGTGCCGTCCGCCTCCGTACCCGCCCCGCCCCCGACGCCCCGCTGGTCGGCGACCCCGGACTGCACGGCGCCGCCCCCGCCTCCACCGGCGTCAACGACACCGGGGCCCGCGCCTCGACGGGCCAGCAGTTCGCCGTCGCCGGCCGCCGCGGCGACTGGACGGCGATCTGGTACCTGGGCCGCCAGGCGTGGTTCCACAACCCCACCGCCGCCCCCACGGCGATCGCGGGCGACGGCACCACCCTCGCCCCGCGTCCGGGCGCCGGCCCCGTCCGGGTCTACGGCCGCGCGCTGCCGGAGGCGTCCGCGTACCCGGAGGGCGTCGAGCCGAAGCAGCCTCAGCCCCTGCCGTACGAGCTGCTCCCCGGCCAGCGCTACGTCGTCGGCGACACCATGCCGGGCGAGCACTTCCACGCCCCCGGCCTCACCGACGAGACCGGCGCCGCGAGCCGCGTGATCCGGGGCCGCACCCTGTGGCACCAGATCCAGGTGGGCCACCGGATCGGGTACGTGAAGGCGGCGGACGTGACCGTGGCGCGGCCCCGGAGCGGCGGTCAGCCGAACGTGTAGGTGCGCCCCGCACGGGCGTTGATGATCTCCTCCCCGCCGGGGAGCAGGTCGCTGCGCAGGGTGAGCCGCCGCGTCCGGCCGGCGTGCAGGGCGATGCGGGTGGCCCGCCCTTCGGCCCAGGTGATGTCGAGCGTGGCGCCGCCGCGGGCGCGCAGGCCGCGTACCGAACCCGAGGGCCAGGCGCCGGGGAGGGCGGGCAGGACCTCGATGGGGCCGTGCTGGCTTTGCAGCAGCATTTCCGCGATGCCGGAGGTGGCGCCGAAGTTGCCGTCGATCTGGAATGGCGGGTGGGTGTCCCACAGGTTGGGCAGCGTGGAGGACTTGAGCTGTTCGCTCAGCATCTTGTGCGCGTGGTCGCCGTCCGTGAGCCGGGCCCAGAAGTTGATCTTCCAGGCCTTGCTCCAGCCCGTACCGCCGTCGCCGCGCGCGGTCAGCGACACCTTCGCCGCCTCCGCCCACTCGCTGCCGGCCTCGATCTGCCGCCCCGGGTGCAGGGCGAAGAGGTGGGAGACGTGGCGGTGGTCGTTGTTCTGGTCGTCCAGGTCCGCCTTCCACTCCTGCAACTGGCCCCACGACCCGATCCGCAGCCCCGGGTCCAGGTCCCGCAGGGCCTGCTCCAGCCGGCCGCGGAACGCCCGGTCGTCACCCAGGGTGCGGGCGGCTTCGAGCGTGGAGGTGAGCAGGTCGTAGACGATCTGCTGCGACATCGACGCCCCGGCGGTGAAGTCGCCCTGCTCGGGCGAGTAGCTGGGGGTGACGACGAGTTTGCCGTCGCGCGGGTCGGTCCGCAGGTTCGCGAGCCAGAACGCGGCGGCCTCCTTCATCACCGGGTACGCGGTCTTGCGCAGGTAGTCCGTCGAGCCGCTGAACCGGTAGTGCTCGTACATCTGCTGCGTCAGCCAGGCCGCGGCCTCCGGGAACCAGAAGGAGGTGGCCCAGTCGTGCACGCCGGTGAAGCCGTACGGGTTGGTCTCGTTGTGCACCACCCACCCGTCGCTGCCGAACAGTTCCTGCGCGCTGACCCGGCCGGGGGCGCGCAGGGCCTCCACGAACTCGTCGTAGGGAAGCGTGGTCTCGGCGAGGTTGGTGATCTCGGCGGGCCAGTAGTTCATCTGCAGATTGATGTTGACGTGGTAGTCGGCGCTCCACGGCGGGTTGGTGACGTTGTTCCACACGCCTTGCAGATTCGCGGGCGTCGACCCGGGCCGCGAGGAGGCGATCAGCAGGTAGCGCCCGTACTGGAAGAACAGCGCCTCCAGCGCCCGGTCGGCCGCCGAGCCGCTGCCGTACCCCGCCAGCAGCGCGTTCGTCGGTACGTCCGGCACCTGCCCGCCGACGTCCAGCGCGACGCGGTCGAACAGCTCCCCGTGGTCGGCGACATGGCGCCGCACCAGCGTCGCGTACGGGGAGCCGGCCGCCCGGTCGACGGCGCGCGTGACCCGCTCGTGCGGGTCGGCGGCGCGGTAGTCCGGGTAGGTGTCGGCGTAGTCGGTCCCGGCGGCCAGCACGAACCAGGCCGCGTCGGCGCCGGTCACGGTCAGCGTGCCGTCCCCGGCCGTGACCGTGCCGCCGTCGGCGACCAGGCGGATCTGCGTCTCGAAGACCAGCCCGTTGTCCTGCAGCGTGCCGCGGATCGTCAGCCGGTCGCCGCTCGCGGTGGCGGTGTAGTCGTTGCGCGGGGAGGTGTAGCGCAGGGTGAAGGCCACCTGTCCCGGCCGGTCCGCGCTCAGCCGGCCCACAGCCACCTCGTCCGGGTGCGAGACGAAGAACTCCCGCAGATGCCGGGCGCCGTCGTGCTCGTACGCGACGGTGGCGACCGCCCGCCGCAGGTCGAGCCCGCGGCGGTACGAGCCGTCCGGAGCGCCGGGTGCGGCGGCGAGGTCGAGCCGGAGGTGGCCGAGCACCTGGTATGCGCCGAAGCCGTGCTTGGGCTGGCCCAGCTCCGCGGCGATGGTCTCGGGGCTGAGCCGCCCCTCGGCGTCGATCCGGTCCTGCACCGCCTCCAGTGCCCCGGGCCGCGGCTCCGTCCAGTTGCCGAAGTCGTAGCCGGGGGAGCCGGGGCCGCCGGTCCACAGGGTCTTCTCGTTGAGCGTGAGTTGCTCGGAGCCGAGCGTGCCGAACACCCCGACGCCCAGGGCCCCGTTGCCCAGCGGCAGCGACTCGCGCTCCCAGTCGGCGGCGGGCTTGTCGTACCAGAGGCTCAATTCATCGGAGGAATCAACGGAATCAGAAGCGGACGCCTCCCCGGAGAAGGCGGCCGTTCCCATGGCTATCGCGCCTGCGGCACCGATAGCGGACTTGACAGTGGTTCTTCGTGAGATCCCCTCAGTCATGACGCGTCACGCTAGAGGTCCGATGACTGCATGACAAGACACCGCGCGATGCCGGACGTTGCCGGTGGGAGGGGTGAGGTGGGGCGGGGGCGGATCTCAGCCCTGCTGGAACAGCTCCGCGGGCAGCGGCTTGAGCAGCGCGTACAGGTCCTCGGAGATCGGCCGGTCCCACGCGGCGATGGTGACGAGCACGTGGTCACTGCGGTCGAACTGCACGCACGAGACGCGGCTCTCGGAGAGCTTGAGGCGGCGCACGATCAGCAGATTGTCGCCCTGCATCACGGGCGCGTCCTCGACCTCGGTGACGGTCACCGGCTCCTCGTGCTCCAGGGCCAGCAGCAGTTGCGCCACCTCGAAGGGCGGCTGGCCCTCGGGCACGTCGCGCGCGGGTGAGCCCTCGGGCAGGTTCCCGATGATCATCGCCGGGCCGCGGCCACCGAACAGGTCGTACCGCAGAAAGACGCCCTGGCAGCTCCCGTCGGGGCCGGGCAGCAGGCCGGCGCCGAGGTCGCCGGGCCAGTCGCCCGGGTCCATGGCCAGGACGTCGAAGTCCGGGCCCGCGGGCTTGGCGGCGCTGCTGCGGCGGCGGAGAAATGCCATGCACCAATCGTACGGGTCCCGCGGCACCGCCGACCGCCGGGGCGGCCTCCACCGCACGGCCGATCCGGCATTGCCGGAAGAGGCGTACACCCGCTGCTACGCGAGTAGTGTCTCCCCGTCGACGACAGAGGAGGGGTCGGATGGCGGAAGCCGGGGGCTTGCTGCGGGGACCGGAGGTGTGGGCGTACGTGCTGGACGGGCACGAACGTCTGCGCATCGCGCTGGCAGAGCTCACCGAAGGAAAAGAGCGCGGATCGTCCAGACTGCCGGGCTGGACACGCGCGCACGTGCTGTCGCACATCGAAGGCATCTGCCGGGCGCAGACGCGCCAGGCGCGATACGCCCTGAAAGGCGAGCTGATCGAGGTGTACGACGGCGGCCGGCCGGCCCGCGACGCGGGCATCGAGGCCGGTGCGGTACGAAGCGCCGCGGAGTTGTCCGCGGCGGTCACGGCGACCCTGGCGGAGGCGGAGGCCGTCTGGGAGTCGGTGGGAGACACGGACTGGGACCGCCCGGTGCGCTATCGCGACGGCGACCTGCTGGGCGCCCTGCACTGCTGGTGGCGGGAGCTGGAGGTGCACACCGCGGACGCGAAACTGGCGACCTGCTCGGCGGCCTGGCCGCGCGAGCTGTGCCTGCACCTCTTCGACTTCCTCGCGCCGCGTGCGCCCGCGGGGCTGACGCTGGTCGAATCGGACGGGCCCGTACGGCACACGTTCGGCGCCGGAGGCGCCGGAGGCGCCCGCCCGGACGCCGGTGACGCGAGTGCCGACCCCACCGGCCGCGGGCCGGTGGTCAGGGGCCGGCTCACGGATCTCGCCTCGTGGCTCGCCGGCCGCCAGCCGCACCAGCGGCTCGACGGCCGGCTGCCCGAACTGGGTCCCTGGCCGTGACCCGTGTCGTGAACTTCTGGCGGGCCGGCCTCAGCGCCGTACCGGAGAAGGTGTGGCAGGAGACGGACGCCGAAGTGCTCGTCCTGGCGGAGAACGCGCTCACGCACGTCCCGGACGACATCGCCGCCCTGACCCGGCTGCACACCCTGGACCTCGGGCACAACGCACTCGTCGCGGTGCCCGAGGTCATCGGGGAGCTGCCGGCTCTCAGCGGCTGCCTGTATCTGCACCACAACCACCTCACCGTGCTCCCCGCCGCGCTCGGCGGACTCCACACGCTGAGCTACCTGAACGTCGGCTCGAACCCGCTGCGCGCCCTGCCCGAGGAGGTGGGCGACATGGCGGGCCTGGTGGAGCTGCGCGCGCAGAACTGCGGGACGAGAGGGCCGGTCTTCCTGCCGGAGTCGATCGGGCGGCTGCCGGCCCTGCGCGAGTTGTGGCTGCGCGGCAACGCGCTCGGCCGGCTGCCCGACTCGCTGGCGGGGCTCGGTGAGCTGCGCGAGCTGGACTTGCGCGAGAACGCGCTGACGGACGTGCCCGACGTGCTGGCCGAACTGCCGATGCTGCGCCGCCTGGATCTCCGCGCCAACCGGATCCGCGCCGTCCCGCCGTGGGTGGCGCACATGCCCGCGCTGGAGAAGCTGGATCTGCGCTGGAACGAGGTCGAAGGCACCGAAGCCCCGCTCGTCGCGTTGCGCGAGCGGGGCTGCGTCGTGCTGGTGTGACGGGCGGGACCGCCGGCGTGACGGACGGGTCGGGTCACCCCGGTGGTCCCGGATCCGGCAGCCGGGGGTGCCGGCCAGGTCACGCCGGGTCGGTCACGTCAGGTCGAACTCGCCGTCGCGGGCACCGAGGACGAAGGCACGCCACTCCCCCGGGGTGAAGATCAACGCGGGCCCTTCCGGGTTCCGCCCGTCGCGCATGGCGATGTATCCCTCGACGAACGCGATCTCGACGTCCCCTACCCCCTGGCTGCTCGACTGCCACGTGGCGCCTGTCAGATCGAGCTGCGGTTTCCCGCTGCCCGCCGCCGGCTGCTGAGTGGTGCTGTTGGCCACGTCCTGCTCCTCCCGGTGAGCGTCGTCCGCAGCCAGGGTATCCACGACGACGGGCGACGGAACAGGCCACGATAGAGGGACGGGAAAGGTGGTAGAGGCCGGTGGAACGGGGGTTCAGCCGCCGAGTCCGTCGGCCTCCGTGGCCAGGTCCGCGACGACCGCGCAGTGGTCCGACGGCCAGACCCCGTCGACGGGCCCGTCCCCCGCCCGCCGCACGTTCCGTACATGCCCCTCCCCCACCGGGCCGGGCGGCCCCACCAGCACGTAGTCGATCCGCGTGTCCCACTCCAGTATCCGCGCCGCATGCGGGTTGGCCAGATCCCACGTCTGCCCGGCGGCCCCCGGGCGGGCGTAGCGCCAGGCGTCGTAGAGCACCTGCCCGCGCACGGCGGGCGCGGTCTTCGTACCGGACAGCAGCCGCATCTCGTCGGAGTCGGGCTCGGCGTTGAAGTCGCCGGTGACCACGGGCGGGAAGTCGCCGTCGCCGCGCCGCTCGTGGACGAAGCGGGCGAGCGCCGAGACCTGCGCACAACGGGTGGCGGAGGCGTAGGGGTGGGAGAGCAGGTGCGTGGTGAAGAACGGCACCTCCACACCGCTCGGCGCGGCCACGCGCGTATACAGCGCTTGCTGGCCGTCCGGCCCCTCCTCGCCCGGGGGCAGCACGATGCTCTCCCGCTCGGTGATCGGCCAGCGGCTGAGTACCGCGTTGCCGACGTCGACCGTGGGATCGTCGATACGCCGCTGCCAGCGACCGGGTTCGGGCGAGGGGGCCCAGGCCCAGTGCATGCCCAGCTCCTTGGCGAGCCACCCGGCGATGTTGTCATCGCCCTGACCCCAGACCTCCTGCAGTCCGACGACGTCGGGGCGGGCGTCGCGGAGGGTCTTGAGGATGGCCTTGCTCCGTTCCTGCCACGGCCCGAAGCGCCACCAGAGATTCCAGGTCATGACGCGGATCATGCGTTCGTATCCCAACCACCGGCCGACTGTGGATCAGAGGCTATCTCTACGGGACCGGAATGATGTGCGAGAGTCGCGGGGATGGAGCTGATCGGACGCGGACGGGACGCGGACGTGTACGCGCTGCTCGACGGCCGGGTGCTGAGACGCTACCGGGCGGGGCGCGTACGGAGGGCCGAGGCGGAGGCCCGGCTGCCCGTACGTCATCGATTGGACCAACGCGGCCACGGGCGCCCCTGCGTGCGACGTGGCGATGACGGTGTGCATCCTGCGAGGCGTCGAACTCAACCCGCCGGAAGCCCTCTGTCTGCGCGTCCTGCTGCGCACCCTCCTCCGCACGACCCCCACGGACCCCGCCCCCGGCTACCTCCACGCCCTCCCCGCCCGCCTGGCCGACCCCCACCTCACCCCGAGCGAGGCCCGCCGCCTGCGGCGGGCACTGGGCGGGTGAGAGCCTCTTCCAACCTCGTGCGGGTGAGGGGGCGTTGGGCTGACAGCTCAGTGAAGCCCCGGCCTGTCCACTCCGGCGAACACCAGAAGATCCTCCCACCGAGGATCACTCGGGCGGCGGAGGAGAGTCGTCCCGGTCCCGGTCCCGGTCCTGCTGCTGGGGCTGGCCGGGGGCGCCGGCGATGGCGTTCTGGAAGCGGGTGCGCAGGCCACTCCAGCGGGCGTCGTGACGGGCCGCGCGGCGGGTGGCGCGGGCGAGCTTGTGCGGCCGGCGGGTGTAGAAGCGGTGCGCCCAGGGCGATTGGGGACGGGCCAGGCGGATCGCGCCGACCGCTCCGACCAGGGGGATGACCACGCCGAGCACGCCCATGCGGAACTTGCCCTTGGCGAAGGAGACCACGGCGATGAGGGCGCCGATGATGAGATTGACCGACCACAGGAGCGCCCCCTGCTCGTGCAGTCCTCCTTGGTCGTCCACGTCGAAGGGGGACGAGCCGATCAGCACCATGCCGACGACCACGGCCGTCAGCACGGTGACCTCGACCGAGGCGCGGCCCTGCTCGCTCCAGTAGACGTCGTGCAGGTGGACGATCAGGGCGAACTCGTCGAGCACCAGACCCGTGCCCATGCCGAACACGACGGCGACCACGGACTCGGCGACCACGCCTCCCTCCACGAAGACCGCGCCGAAGCCCCCGATCACCATGAGAACGACCCCCGGCACCACGTGGTGGATGTGCATCCCGCCGGGGTCGACGTTCCGGAACGGTCCCCGGCCGGCGCGGATCATGCGGGTGATGCCACGGGTGACGAGGAAGGTGACCACCAGGGCCGTCAGGGCCAGCATCGGGGGCACCCGCGCGGTGTCGACCATGGTGAGGTTGAGCCGGCCGTCGGCCATGCCGCGTCCACACCTTTCGCCTGGAATCAGATGTCTTCCAGGTTATTGTCGCGAAGCGCGCAGCGGAGGGATCGCCGCCTCGCCGGGCGGCAGGCGGACACGGGTCTGTCACCTCACCCGAAGGGCACGCACGGTGCGGCGGAGCCCGCCCCAGGACTCCTCTTCCGGACCCGAAGCGTGACGGCGGACTCCACACGACGCCGCGTACCCGATGACCGCTCGGGCCGACCTCTCCGTTTCGACCACCCTGGATGCTCGATCGGTGACGCTCAGTCGCTCATCAGGTGCGCTGCCGATGCCGGGTGCAGTATGGAGGTACCGGCGATCAGGAGGTGCATGATCATGGCCGAGTTCATGGACGTTCACCACGGAATGAAGGGGATCACGAGCGAGCAACTGCGGGAAGCGCACCTCGCGGACCGGGCCATCGAGGCCGAGGAGCGGGTGCACTTCAAGCAAGCCTGGGCGGACCCCGAGTCCGGCGTGGCCTACTGCCTGTCGGAGGCGCCGTCGGCGGAGGCGGTGAGGCGCATTCACGAGCGCGCCGGCCATCCGGCGGACGAGATCCATCCGGTGCCGCTCACGGCCTGACACCGTGCCCGGCGCGGAGATACGCGCACAGTTCAGGAAAAGGCTCACTGCCAGGTGATCCCGGTGTAGATCGTCTTACGAGTTCCGAAAACGAAACGCTCCCGGCCGGAAAGCCGCCCGAGAGTGTTCACCGCAATCCGCTTATACGCGGGCTTTAAGAGGCCGCGCAGACAGGCAAGGGGTCGCGGTCGCCGGGTGGGGCGATCCAGCGCCGTGGCGAGATGTCCCCGAGTGGTATCGGCCGTGGGCCGGAGTGCACGACGTGTTGTCGGCGCTGCCACCGGATACGACGGGCTTGCCGTCCGCTATGACGCGGCCGTGCTGGTCGCGGTGATCAAGAAGTGGCTATGACAGGGCTGACGGTGTGCCCGCCGGGCGGCGCCAGCACGGGCACCAGATCGTGCGGACGCACGGCGACCAGGTGAGCTCCCACACGGACACCGGAGCGTGCGCCCCAGGCGGCGTGCACGCCCTGCGACCCTGCCGCGCGGGCGCAGCCGAGGTCCACTTCGGCGTCGCCCACGTATGCGGTCGCCTCGGCCGGAACTCCGAGCCGCCGCTCGGCCAGCAACAGCCCGTCCGGCGCGGGCTTGGGCCGGTCCACCTCATCACCGGCGACGACCACCTCGAACCGCATGTCGATCCCGGCGGCAGCGAGCATGCTCGTGGCCACGCGCCGCGTGGCCGCCGTGAACACGCCGAGCCGCAGGCCCGCGTCGGTGAGGTCGTCGAGCAGGGCCGGGATGCCGGGGAAAGGGCGCAGCCCGGCGATCGCCGGGTCCAGGTGCGCGTGGAAGCGTTCGACCTCGGCGGGGCCGCATGCGCGGCCGAGAAAGTGCGCCAGAACCAGCTCCGTGTGGCCGACATGCCAGCCGGCGACCACCTCGTCCGGCGTCACCGGCGGGCCGCCGAGCGATTGAATCGCGTCGGCGTATGCCCGGGACACCGTGGGGACGCTGTCCACGAGCGTCCCGTCCATATCGAAGACGACTGCACGCATGGCTCAAGACCCTGGCCCCTGGTCCCGTTCGACGCCAGGGCCACTTCGCGGACACTGGCTGCGTTCGACCGGTGCCGGGTCGCCTTGAGGGTGGGACTACGCCACCAATGCTGTCGTGGCCGGACATTCGAGGGCACTGTGTGAACGGACAAGGGTGGTGCTAGACAGGGACACCGTGAGAGAGGCAACAAGGGGCCGAGGTGCCCGGGGCAGGTTCATCAGTCGGCTGGGCGAGGCGATCAGGTCCGTCGCGATCGCGCATCCGCTGAGGGTTGCCGTCGACGGGCCGCCCGCCGCCGGGAAGACCACGCTGGCCGACGAGCTTGCCGCCGTCCTGCGCGCGGAGGGCCGCGACGTCGTCCGCGCGACGATCGACGACTTCCTGGTCCCCCGTGCGCAGCGCTACCGGCGCGGCCGGTACTCGGCCGAAGGCTGCTACTTCGACGCCCACGACCACGCCGCGCTGTGCCGGCTCCTGCTCGACCCGCTGGGCCCAGGCGGAGACCTGAGGTTCCGGCACGCGGTCTACGACAGGGACACCGACTCCCCCGCGTCCCCACCGGCCACGACCGTCCCCGCAGACGCCGTGCTGCTCTTCGACGGGGTCTTCCTCCTGCGCCCGGAACTCATCGACCGGTGGGACCTGCGCATCTTCGTGTCCGTCCCCTTCGAGCAGACGGTAGAGCGTGCCCGGGACCGGGAATCCACCGTCGACGCAGAAATCATCGATCGGTCCTGGAACGACCGCTATATCCCCGCCCAGCAGCTCTACTTCGCCACAGCCCGTCCGACCGACCACGCCGACATCATCGTGTACAACGATCACATCGACCGGCCGACCTGGGAAGTCCGACCGCACTCACCGATCCACGGCTCCGCGTTCCTGAAGGCCGATCAAGGAGACACGGGCTTATAGAGTCGGAGGATGACGCGCAGTTTGCAGTGCACCGTGCTGGACTGTCCGCGGCCCCGTGAGCTCGCCGCGTTCTACCAAGCCCTTCTCGGCGGCGAGGTCGACCGGACGGACCCGCGGTGGTCCCTCGACGACGACTGGTCCACGTTGCACCTGCCGGACGGCGGGGTGCTGGGCTTCCAGCGGGCCCACGACCACCGGCCGCCGCGCTGGCCGGACCCCGCCCACCCGCAGCAGTTCCACCTCGACATCGCCGTGGACGACGTCGCGGCGGCCGAGCGCGATGCGCTGGCCAACGGCGCGAAGGTCCTGCGGGACGAGGGCGATTGGGGCGTCTACGAGGACCCGGCCGGCCATCCGTTCTGCCTCGTACCGGAGTGAGAAGGCGCCGGGCGGGTGGCCGGGTAGCAGCCACCCGCCTCGGTCTCAGACGTCGCCGAACTCGCCGGTCTTGACGGCGGACACGAACGCGGTCCAGCCGTCGGAGGTGAAGGCGAGCTGTGGGCCCAGGGGGTTCTTGCTGTCGCGGACGCACATGCGGTCGGGGTGGCCGTCGTGCACCTCGACGCAGTTACCCCCGTCGCCGCCACTGTGGCTACTCTTGCGCCAGTCTTGGGTGGTCATCCAGCTCCTTCGCCGCGGATTCGATCCGCTCCAGGGAGGCTTTGCACGGCCAGGCTTCGACCAACAGCCGTGCGTAGACCTCCTCATGGTGAGCCACGACCACGGGCTCGTCCAGGAGCCTTCCGCTCGACAAACCTTCCACGTACGCCATGGGAGGCTCATCCATGCAGGTGAGGAGGCGGAGTGGACCGGTGAGCGCCGCGTGACCTCCGATCGCGTACGGCAAGACGTGTACACGCACTCGGTGGTTGCGGATCAGGCTCGCCAGATGCCGCAGTTGCGCGGCCATCACGGGTCGGCCCCCGACGGGTCGGTGGAGTACAGATTCATCGAAAAGGACCTCGTACTCGGGAGTCCTGGGGTTGTCGAGGATCCGTGCGCGCACGAGGCGAGCCCGCACCAAGTAGTCCATCTCGTCTTCCGGCCGCACCGGGTGCGACGCCCGGAACACCGCCCGTGCGTACCCCTCCGTCTGCAGCAACCCCGGCACCAGCAACGCCGAGAACTCCCTGATCCGTACCGCCCGCTGCTCCGCGTCGTACGCCTCCGTGAAGTGGTTCGCGATTCCCGCCGGCCTCGCGTCGTTGCATCGCCGGGCGAAGAACCCGTTCGTCTCCAGCACCCGGTCCGCCAGTTCGGCGATCTCCGGCTGCATCCGCCGCCGACCCGACTCCATGTGGGTCACCATGGACGTGCTGATGAACAGCATGTCCCCGAGTTGTTTCGCACTGAGCCCTGCGGCCTCCCGGTAGTACCGGAGTTCGTCGCCGAAGAACGCCCGCGTGGACTGGGACGGATCCTGCCGTACCCACCGCTGGTCGGAGTTCGCCACCGCCAGTACCTCCTGTGTCATCGGTTGACAACGGACAGTAGCGACTACAGATCACGCGGTACTTCCGATAGGCCATGTGAGGCGCGTACAACCATCACTGTGCGGTGGTCTTGACAGCACCAGACCCCTGGAAGAAAGTTTCACCGTTCGTGCCGCGCCCGGAAGGATTCTTTCAGGAGGGGTCGGAATCATGACGGATGCACCGTCTGGCAGAAGTTGGGATCAGTTGGGCCGGCGGCGCTTCGCCGCCGGTGTACTTGCTAGTGGAGGTGCGCTCTTCGTGGTCCCCGGTTCCACGGGACTCCCCGCTCACGCCGCCCAGGCATCGTCCGGCGGCGCGCCCGTGCTGCAGCGCGGCAGCGGCTCGCGGGCCGGGCTGCTGGAGCCGCATCTGCGGCAACTGGTGGCCGACGCCGAGACGTTCCTCGGGCCGTCGCCGAAGTACCCGTGGTACGCGGGGGCGGTCATTCTCGCCGGGCGGGGGCGGACGGTCGCGCTGGAGCGGGCGATCGGGAAGGCCGTGCGCTACGAGCGGTACGACGAGGCGACCGACACCGGTGTCGAGCTGCCGCCGGAGCAGCAGGTCGACATGTCGATGGACACCGTCTTCGACCTCGCTTCCGTCTCCAAGCTCTTCACCTCTCTCCTGGCCGTGCAGCAGATCGAGCGCGGTGCTCTCACCCTCGAAGCGCCTGTGGCCTCCTACCTCCCCGAGTTCGGCGCCGCGGGCAAGCAGGACATCACCATCCTTCAACTACTGACGCACACCTCCGGGTTCGCCTCCTGGATCCCGCTGTACGCCGAGCCGACGTGGGAGGCCAAGCTCGCGCGGCTGTGGCGGGAAGCGCCGGTCAACCCGCCGGGGACCACATACCTCTACTCCGACCTCAACCTGATCAGCCTCCAGCTCGTGCTGGAGAAGATCACGGGGAAGTCCCTCGACCGCCTCCTCGCCGACGACATCACCGGTCCCCTCGGCCTGGACCACACGCGCTACAACCCGCCCGCCTCATGGCTTCCCCGCATCGCCGCCACCGAGGACGCGCGCAAGCCGTGGTCGGGGCTCGACCGGGGGATGGTGCGGGGGGAGGTGCACGACGAGAACGCGTACTCCTTCGGCGGGGTCGCCGGGCACGCCGGGCTGTTCTCCACCGCGTGGGATCTGGCGATCCTCTGCCGGACCCTGCTGAACGGCGGGGCGTACGGGCGGACGCGGATCCTGGAGCGGGAGTCGGTGGAGCTGATGTTCACCGACTTCAACACCGACTTCCCGGGCGATGAGCACGGGCTCGGCTTCGAGCTGTACCAGCACTGGTTCATGGGCGCCATGGCCACGCCGGAGTCCGCCGGGCACACGGGCTTCACCGGCACGGCGCTGGTCGTCGACCCGACGACCGACACCTTCCTCGTTCTCCTCGGCAACTCCGTCCATCCGGTGCGCAGCTGGCGCAGCGGCAGCGCGCCGCGGGTGGCGGCGGGGAAGAACCTGGCGCGTGCGGTGGCCGTACGGCCGGAGGACGGGCGTACCGCGTGGTTCAGCGGGATGGCGAATCAGAAGACCTCGACCCTCACGCTGCCCGAAGTGACGGTGCGGGACGCGCGGGCGGCGCTGGAGTTCGCCCTGTGGTGGGACACCGAGCCGCAGTGGGACAAGGTCTACCTGGAGGCGTCGGCGGACGACGGCGGGACGTGGGAGCCGGTGCCGTTCACGAGCCGCCGCCTGCGCGGCGGGGGCGTGCAGCAGCACGCGGAGGGCACGGCGGACGGGTGGTCCGGGCGGGTGTGGCACCGGGCGTCGGCGGAGCTGGGCACGTGGCGCGGGCGGCCGGTGTGGCTGCGGTGGCGGTATGTGACGGACCGGCAGTACGTGGGTCGCGGGGTGTACGTGGACGACGTACGGGTGACGGACGGGCACCGGGTGCTGTTCGACGACGGGCGGCGGGGCGACGCGGAGCGGGTGGAGCTGGACGGCTGGGCGGCGTCGGCGGACTGAGCCCGCGGGCGCGGGGGGCGCTTCACGGCGGCCCCCGCGCCGGCTTCGTACGGGACGGGGTGGCGGGCACGCGCCCCCGGCCTACCGCCCCAGCGCCGCCATCGCCGCGTTGTGGCCCGGGATCCCGCTCACTCCCCCGCCTCGTACCGCGCCCGCCCCGCACAGCAGCACGTTCGCGTGCTGCGTCTCCACGCCCCAGCGGCCCGTCTCCTTGGTCGCGTACGGGAACGCCAGCTCGCGGTGGAAGATGTTGCCGCCCGGGAGCCGCAGGTCGCGCTCCAGGTCGAGCGGGGTCTTCGCCTCGATGCAGGGGCGGCCGTCGGCGTCGGTGGCGAGGCAGTCGGCCAGGGGCTCGGCGAGGTGGGCGTCGAGTTGGGCGAGGGTGGCGCGCAGCAGCTCGTCCCGTGCGGCGTCGTTGTCGTCGGCGAAGAGGCGGGCGGGGGTGTGGAGGCCGAAGAGGGTGAGGGTCTGGTAGCCGTCGCGGACCAGGTCGTCGGCGAGGATCGACGGGTCGGTCAGCGAGTGGCAGTAGATCTCGGACGGCGGCGCCTGCGGCAGCCCGCCGGCGGCGGCCTCCCGATAGGCGCTTTCCAGGTCCGCGTAGCCCTCCGCGATGTGGAACGTACCGGCGAACGCCTGCCGGGGGTCCACGCGCTCGTCGCGCAGCCGCGGGAGGCGTCGCAGCAGCATGTTCACCTTGAGCTGCGCGCCCTCGGGGGCGGGGTGCGGCGGGTCCTCGTCGAGGAGCGCGGCGAGGGCGACGGGTGAGGCGCCGACGAGCACGGTGCCCGCGGCGACCGTCCCTTCGCCGTCCGCCGTCCGGTACGTGACCTCCGCCTGCTCGCCGTCCGTGTCCAGGCGGACGACCTCGTGACCGGTGGCGATCTCCGCGCCCGCCGCGCGCGCGGTGGTCGCGAGGGCGTCGGTGAAGGCGCCCATGCCGCCGACGGGGACGTCCCAGTCGCCGGTGCCGCCGCCGACGACGTGGTAGAGGAAGCAGCGGTTCTGGGCGAGGGACGGGTCGTGGGCGGAGGCGAAGGTGCCGATGAGCCCGTCGGTGAGGACGACACCGCGCACGAGGTCGTCGGCGAAGGTCTCCTCCACGATCTCGCCCAGGGGCCGCTCGAAGAGCGCGCGCCAGGCGTCGTCGTCGCCGATCCGGGCGCGCAGCTCGCCGCGGGTGGGCAGGGGCTCGGTGAGGGTGGGGAAGACGCGCGCGGCGACGTCCTGCGTCATGCCGTAGAACCGCCGCCAGGCGTCGAACTCGTGGTCACCGCCGGTCAGGGCGGCGAAGGACTCCCGGGTGACGGAGCCGGGGTCGGTCTCGACCAGGAGCCCGGTGGGCCGGCCGTCCCGGACGGCGGGGGTGTAGGAGGAGACGGCGCGCTTGCGCACGGCGAAGGCGAGCCCGAGGTCGTCGACGATGGCGCGGGGCAGGAGGCTGACGAGATACGAGTAGCGCGACAGCCGGGCGTCGACACCGGGGAACGTACGGGCGGACACGGCGGCGCCGCCGGTGTGGTCCAGACGCTCCAGCACGAGCACGGACCGCCCGGCACGGGCGAGGTAGGCGGCGGCGACGAGCCCGTTGTGACCGCCGCCGACGACGACGGCGTCGTAGCTGCTACGGAGGGACATGGCTCTTGGTAACACGGAAGATCGCGGCGGGCCAGGGGACACGAGGGCCCTGCGGGCGGCGACCGGGGGCGGGTGCCGGGGGGCGGGTGCGGAAGGGCGGGTGTCGGAAGGTGGGTGCCCGAAGGTGGGTGCCCGAAGGTGGGTGCCCGAAGGTGGGTGGAGGGGCGGTGCCGGCAGGGAGAGGCGCGAGGCTCCGGGGTTCAGCCCGATGCCCGGCGGGAGGCCGCCAGGCGGTAGACCTCCGCCGCCTCTGCCGTGCGGCCCAGTTGCTCCAGGCAGTGGGCCTCGTCGTGGCGGCTGGACAGGGTCTCCGAGTGCGCCGCGCCCAGGGTGCGTTCGCGGGCGCGGGCGACCTCGCGGTGGACCGTCAGCGCCTCCGCCCAGCGGTTCAGCCAGCCCAGCGCGACGGCGATCTCACGGCGGCCCGCGAGGGTGTCGGCGTGTTCGGGGCCGAGGGCCCGTTCGCGTACCGCCGTGACCTCGCGGGCCTCCGTCAGGGCCTCCTGCCAGCGGCCGAGGCGGCCGAGGGTGACGCAGCGGATGTGGCGGGCGCGGAGCGTCTCGGGGTGGCGGGTGCCGAGAATCTGCGTGCGGTCGGCGATGAGGGTCTCGTAGTGGCCGAGGGCTTCCTCGTGCCGGCCGAGGCGGCCGAGGCAGATGCCCGCCTCGTAGCGGGCGGCCTGGGTGTCGGGGTGGTCGCGGCCGAGGGTGGCGGCGCGGGCGGCGGCGACCTCGCGGTACGTCGCGAGGGCCTGCTCCCAGTGGCCGAGGCTCCCGAGCGCGTGGCCGACCTCGTAGCGGGTGACGAGGGTGTCGGGGTGGTCGGCACCGAGGACGCGGGTGCGGACGGCGGTGACCTCGCTGGCGACGCGGTACGACTCCTCGTAGCGGCCGAGGCGGCTGAGGGTGTACGCGAGGTTGTGGCGGCAGCGCAGGGTGTCGGGGTGCTCGTAACCCATGGTCCGCTCGCGGTCGGCGAGCACGCCGCCGTAGACCTCCAGCGCCTCGGCGTGCCGGTTGAGCTGCCCGAGGGCATACGCGGTCTCCTGCCGGACGGCGAGCGTGTCGACGTGCTCCCTGCCGAGGCGCCGCTCCCTGCCTGCGGCGGCGGTCCTGAACTCCTCCAGCGCCTCGGCGGTGCGCCCGAGCCGGGCGAGGCACAGGCCGGTCTGGTGGCGGGAGGCGAGGGTGTCGGGGTGGTCGGCACCGAGCGCGGCGCCGCGTTCCGCGCCGAGGGCGCGGTGGGCGGCGGCGGCTTCTTCCCACCGGCCGAGCCGGGCGAGGCTGACGGCGGCGTCGTGGCGCCCGGCGAAGGCGTCGAGGACGTGTGGCGGGGTGGTGGGGTTGCCGGGCGAGGTGGTGGGGGGTGCGTAGGGGTGCGGCGGGTGGGTGGAGTGGGGCGGGGTGTGGGAGGAGGGGGGCGCGTGGGAGAAGGGGTGGTGCCCGGAGGCGCCACCGGAGGCGTCGGGGAGGGGGCCGTGCACGCTGGGGGCACCGGCCGGGCCGTACGGCCCGCCGGAGCCGGGGGCGGCACCGGGACCCGGCGCGTGCGCACCGGGGTGGTGGCCGGGCTCGGGGGTATCGCCCGGGCCGTGGGCTCCGCCGGGGACCGGACCGTACGGCGGAGGTGGGCCGGGGGCGTAGGCGGTGGCCGGGGGCGGCGTGCCGCCGGAGCCGTGGGCCCCGCCGGTGCCCGGGTCCGGGTGCGCCCCGCCGGGGCCGTAGGCGCCGTTCGCGGGCATGCCGGGGCCCGTGCCGCGTTCGGGCCATGTGGGCGGGGGCGTCGTCGGGGCGGGGGCCGTGCCGTTCGTCGGTGGCCAGGTGCGTAGCAGCGCGTCCGCCGGACGGCCGTGCGCCGGGGTCGCACGGGGCGCGCGTACGGAGCGGGCGCCCGCGGTGATGCCCGCCGTCCACGCCGGCAACCCGGCCTCACCGCTCCCCCGGCTCTCCCCCGGGGTCGCCCCTCTCTCCCCGGCCTGCCCGTCGACTCCGCTCTCGCGGTGGTTTCCGTTCCCCTGCACCCCGCCGCTCTCCCGGCCTCCGCCGCTCCCCTGCCCCACCTCGCTGCCCCGGCCCGCGGCCTCCGCCGCAGCGCGGCTGCGCCGCAGCCGCGTCGACAAGTCGCCCGCGTCCGAGGGTCTGTCCTCCGGGGCCTTCGCCAGCAGGTCCAGCACCACCCGTTCCAGCGGCTCCGGGATCTCCGGGCGGTGCGTGCGCAGCGGCTCGGGCGGGGTGTCGCGGTGGCCGACCAGGATCGCCCAGGCGTCGTCCATGTCGAACGGAGGGACGCCGGTGGCGAGTTCGTACAGGACGCAGCCCAGCGAATAGAGGTCGCTGCGGTGGTCGATGCCCCCGCCGCCGGAGATCTGCTCCGGCGACATGTAGTGCGGGGTCCCCATGGCCATGCCGCCCGCGCCGGTGAGGCGGGAGGTGAAGCCGATGTCGTGCGCGAGGCGGGCGATGCCGAAGTCGAGGATCTTCACCGTGCCGTCGCCGAGGCGCATGATGTTGGCGGGCTTCAGGTCCCGGTGGACGACGCCCTGGTCATGGGTGTACGCGAGGGCCGCCGCGACCTGCTCCGCGATGTCGATGATCTCCTCGACCGGCAGCGGCCGGTGCCCGCCCGCCTCCAGCAACTGGCTGAGGTTGCGGCCCTGCAGCAGCTCCATGACGAGGTACAGCACGCCCTCGTCCTCGCCGAAGTCGTGCACGACGGTGACGCCGCGGTGCTGGAGCAGCGCCGCGACGCGGGCCTCGCGGCGGAAGCGTTCCTGTATCGCCGTGGAGAGCGGGTGCCCCTGGCGGTGCGGGCCCGCGGGCTTCAGGCACTTGACCGCCACGCGACGGCCCAGGGACTCGTCACGGGCCTGCCAGACCTCGCCCATGCCGCCGCGGCCGAGGAGTTCGAGCAGCCGGTAGCGGCCCTGGATCAGCCTGGTCTCCGCCATCTCCCCCTGCCGCCCCCGCTGTCGCTGTCGCCGCCTCGTCGTCACTCGTGGCTGTTACCCGTGGCCTTATCCCCCGACTCGTCCAGTATGGCTGCCGTTCGTACGAGCGTGGAAGGTGAGGGCCGCGACGGGGGACCGAGACGGTCCATGGCTTTCAGTATGTTTCGCGGCGGCAGCCGCCACCGCAGCCCGGCCGGTATGGCGCGCAGGAGCGCGGCCGTCGCGCGCAGCCTGCGGTCGACCACGGCGGGCGGGGGCGCGGGGCGGCCGTAGAGAGCGTGGGCGATCGGCGGCAGCGTGGCGTAGGCGAGGCCGGCGACCCGGCGCCAGAGGAGCGTGCGGGCGGGGACGAGGAGCGCGTTGACGGGCGGGCGGCGCAGGAAGGCGTCGACGTCGGCGGATTCGGGGGTGGCGGCCAGTTCGGGGGCGACGCCGTCGAAGTAGGCGGCGAGGGCGGCGGTGTCACCGGGGACGGCGGCCGGATCGAGGCCCACGAGGCGGGCGGCGGTGCGCTGTTCGCGTATGTAGGCGTCGGCGTACGCGTCGGGGATCGTCAGGCCGGAGCGGCGGGCGACGTGGAGGTAGGAGTCGATCTCGGCGCAGTGGACCCAGAGCAGCAGCGCGGGCTCGTCGACGCGGTAGCGGTCGCCGGTGGCGGGGTCGACGGCGTGCAGCCGGCGGTGGATGCCGCGGACGCGCGCGCCGGCGCGTTCCGCGGCGGGGGCGGCGGCGTAGGTGACGGTGCCGACGAAGGCGGCGGTGCGCATGAGCCGGCCCCAGGCGTCGGCGCGGAAGTCGGAGTTCTGCATGACGCCGCGTACGGCGCGCGGGTGCAGGGCCTGGAGGTAGAGCGCGCGGACTCCGCCGATCCACATCACCGGGTCGCTGTGCAACTGCCAGGTCACAGAGGCGGGCCCGAACAGCCCCGGATCCGGTTCGCCTTCGGGCACGCCCATACGGACCCCTCCCCAACGGCGCGCGGGCGCCCGCCGTGCGCTGGGCCCATTGTCACCCGCCGGGCGTGCACGCCCGGGTCCGGGTGCCGGCCCGGTTCGTACGGGCGGAAGGAGCGCCCGGGGTCAGGAGCCGGCAGGGGGGCGTACGCGGATCTTGGACTGGCCGTGCGGCAGCTTCTCCCAGTCCGCCATGAACTCCGCCCGCAGCCCGTGCTTCTCCGCCATCGCCACCAGCGTCTCGGTGCGGTAGTAGAAGTCCTCCCGCAGCACGTGGTGTTCCTCGGTCTCCGTACGGTCGAAGGTGAAGTCGAACCAGCCGTCGGGCCGCAGCACCCGGCCGACGTGCGCGAGGCATTCGTCGATGACGTGCGGCGGGGAGTGCGAGAAGACGCTGTGCGCGTGGACGACGCGGAAGTGCGCGGCCGGGAGGAAGGCGAAGGTCAGGTCGCGTACGGGTGTCAGGCGCGGCAGCTTGTCCTGGAGTTCGTGCCGCACGAGGGTGTCCTGGGCGGCGAAGAGGATGTCCGGGGAGATGTCGAGGCCGTAGTAGCGGCCGCGCTCCAGGTAGTCGATGAAGCGCCAGCCGGCCCGCAGGTTGCCGCAGCCGATCTCCAGCATGCGGTCCCCCGGCCGCAGCCCGTGGTCCACGAGGTAGTCGAACTGCATCTTGCCCAGCGCCAGCCAGCGGTCGTGCGACCTGCTGCCCACGGCCGCCTCGGGGTCGGCGGAGTCGGAGCGCATCACGGCGCGGTAGTACGCGACGTGGTCGCGGGGGTGGCGCAGCCGCAGCCAGGCGTCGCGGCCGGCGCGGGCGAGGTAGCGGGGGACGCGGTCCGGGTGGCGGGCGGCGTAGCGGACGCGGTGGGTGAGGGTGGTCCGGTTTGCTGTGAGGTTTTTCCGCGGCAAGGTGCACCCCAGGTGGATCGCGGTGGAACGTGCGTGGGACGGGTGTGGGACGAGCGGCGTGCGGGCCGGACGGTGGCCGCAGAGTCTAGGTGCCGAACACGCATACGCAAGCGGGCCGCACCGACGAGCGGCCGTTCGGGCGACGGTCGGGAAATCTCCCGTACGGCTGTACCTCCGACGCCTGCCCAGGGCGTGACCGGGACCCCCGCTGCCGTGATACTGGGCAAGCCAGAGCCGATCGTCACCCGGCGCGAACGCCACCGGAGGTACCCATGCGAATGCTCATCAACGTGCCGGAGACCGTGGTGCCGGACGCCCTGCGCGGCATGGCCGCCGCCCACCCCGATCTGACGGTCGACGTCGAGAACCGGGTGGTGGTGCGGCGGGACGCGCCCGTCACCGACAAGGTCGGCCTGGTCTCCGGCGGCGGCTCCGGGCACGAGCCGCTGCACGCCGGCTTCGTCGGCCGCGGGATGCTGGACGCCGCGTGCGCCGGGGAGATCTTCACCTCGCCCGTCCCCGACCAGATGACGCGCGCCGCGGCGGCCGTGGACGCCGGCCGGGGCGTGCTGTTCATCGTGAAGAACTACACCGGCGACGTGCTGAACTTCGACATGGCCGCCGACCTCGCCCAGGACGAGGGCATCCAGGTCGCCAAGGTGCTTGTGGACGACGACGTGGCGGTGACCGACAGCCTCTACACGGCGGGCCGGCGCGGCGTCGGCGCGACGCTGTTCGTCGAGAAGATCGCCGGCGCGGCGGCCGACGAAGGCGCGCCGCTGGAGCGGGTGGAGGCGCTGGCCCGCAAGGTCGTGGAGTCCTCGCGCAGCTTCGGCATCGCGCTGAGCGCGGTCACGACGCCGGCCAAGGGCAGCCCCACGTTCGACCTGCCGGACGGCGAGCTGGAGCTGGGCATCGGCATCCACGGCGAACCGGGCCGCGAGCGGCGGTCGATGATGACCTCGCGCGAGATCGCGGACGTGACGGTGGACGCCGTGCTGGAGGAGCTGCGGCCTTCGGGGCCGGTGCTGGCGCTGGTCAACGGCATGGGGGCGACCCCGCTGGTCGAGCTGTACGGCTTCAACGCGGAGGTGCACCGGGCGCTGACGGAGCGGGGGGTGTCGGTGGCCCGTACGCTCGTCGGGAATTATGTGACGTCACTGGACATGGCGGGGTGCTCGCTCACGCTGTGCCAGGCGGACGAGGAACTGCTGCGGCTCTGGGACGCGCCGGTACGGACGCCGGGGCTGCGCTGGGGGATCTGAGGCCCGGCGGTACGGGGCCCGCACACGGTCCCGTAGCGGCAGGTCCGGCAGGGTTGGCAGAAGCAGGTACGAGAAGGGATGCGGCAGGTGCTCGACGCGGAATTCTTCCGCCGCTGGATGCTCTCCACGGCGGCAGCCGTCGACCGGGAGGCCGACCGCCTCACCGACCTCGACTCGGCGATCGGCGACGCCGACCACGGCGCGAACCTGAAGCGCGGCTTCACCGCCGTGCGCACGGCCCTGGAGGAGGAGCCGCCGCAGACGCCGGGTGCGGTGCTGGTGCTCTCCGGACGGCAGTTGATCTCGAAGGTCGGCGGCGCCTCTGGCCCGCTGTACGGCACGCTGCTGCGCGGCACCGGCAAGGCCCTCGGCGACGACGCCGAGGTCACGGACGAGGCGCTGCGCGCCGCGCTGGACGAGGGGGTGGGCGCGGTCGCCAAGCTCGGCGGCGCGGCGCCCGGCGACAAGACGATGCTCGACGCGCTGACGCCCGCCGTGGCGGCGCTCGCCGACGGCTACGGCGCGGCGCGTGCGGCGGCGGAGAAGGGCGCGCAGGACACCATTCCGCTGCGGGCGCGCAAGGGGCGGGCCTCGTACCTCGGCGAGCGCAGCATCGGCCACCAGGACCCGGGCGCGACGTCGTCGGCGCTGCTCGTCGGCGCGCTGGCCGACACGGCCGAGGGGGTGTCCGGTGACTGAGGGCCCGCTGGTCGGCGTCGTGCTGGTCGCGCACAGCGCCGCGGTCGCCGAGTCCGTCGCCGGAATGGCGGTCGCGCTGGCGGGCGTGGGCACGGTGGCCGTCGAGCACGCGGGCGGCACGGCGGACGGCGGCTTCGGCACGGACGCCGACCGCATCGCGGCGGCGGCGCGGGCGGCGGACCGGGGCGCGGGCGTGGGGCTGCTGGTGGATCTGGGCAGCGCGGTGCTGACGGTGAAGTCGCTGGTGGAGAACGAAGAACTGCCGGCGGGCGCGCGGCTGCTGGACGCCCCGTTCGTGGAGGGCGCGGTGGCCGCGGTGGTCACGGCGTCGACGGGGGCGGACCTGGACGCGGTGGAGGCGGCGGCGCAGGAGGCGTACGGATACCGCAAGGTGTGAGCACGGCCCCGCGGGCGCTCTGGGGCGGCCGGGGCAGGTGTGCCCGGGGGGATCCCGTCGGCGGTGGTCCGGATGGGAGCGCTCTCCGCGGGGAAGGCAGTCGGAGGTACGGGCGGCGCCCGCGTGCGCCGCGGGACTCGGCGTGCGCGCGCAGGCGCCGCCGGATACGAAGGGGCGGGATCGTGAAAATAGCCGTGTTCGGCGCGGGCAGCATCGGCTGCCATCTCGGCGGCATGCTGGCGGAGGTGGCCGACGTGACCTTAGTCGGCCGGCCGGCGGCGATGGACGTACTGCGCTCCCGCGGGCTGCTGCTGACCGGCGGCGGCCGGGCGGAGCGCCGGGTCGCACCGGCCGAGATACGCCTGGCGACCGGGGCGCAGGCCGCCGCCGGGGCGGACTACGTGCTGGTCACCGTGAAGTCCGCGGCGACCGTGCAGGCCGCCCGCGAACTGGCCGGGCATCTGGCGCCCGGCGCGACGGTCGTGAGCTTCCAGAACGGGCTGCGCAACCCGGCGGTGCTGCGCGAGGGCCTGCCGGGGCGGACGGTGCTGGCGGGCATGGTCCCGTACAACGTGGTGCAGGCGGCCCCCGGGGTGTACCACCAGGGCACGGCGGGCGTGCTGATGGTCGACGGGGGTGAGCGCTCGGCGCCGCTGGTGGTGGCGATGGCGCAGGCGGGGCTGGAGATCGAGCAGCGCGACGACATGCCCGACGTGCAGCACGCGAAGCTGCTGATGAACCTCAACAACGCGATCAACGCACTGTCCGGCCTGCCGCTGCGGGAGCAGCTCGGCCAGCGCTCGTACCGCGCGTGCCTGGCACTGTGCCAGCGCGAGGCGCTGGCCGCCTTCCGCGCGGCGAACCTGGCCCCCGCCCGGCTGAGCCCCGTGCCGCCGGGCCTCATGCCGCTGGTGCTGCGCCTGCCCGACTGGCTCTTCCGCCGCCTGGCGGCGGCGACGCTGCGCGTCGACGCCCAGGCCCGTTCGTCGATGTGGGACGACCTCCAGCGGGGCCGCACCACGGAGATCGACACGCTGCAGGGCGAGGTGACGGTGCTGGCGGCGCGCCACGGCCTGCGGGCACCGGCGAACGCGAGGCTGGCGGAACTGGTCCTGGAGGCGGAGTCCAGCAAGTCGGCCGAGCCGCGCCGGTGGGGCGGCGAGGAGCTGCTGGCGGAGCTGACGGCCGCGACGACGGGCGGCGCGCAGGGCTGAGGAGGGCGGGGCCGCGGCCTACGGGCCCGGTGTGGCCGCCGCCTCCGCAAACCACGTCGGGCCGTCCGCCAGCGCCAGCCGGATCCGGTGGCGGGCGAAGTCCTCCAGGTCCGCCGGCAGGGCGTCCGGGTCGAACCAGCCGACCTCCAGTCCCTCGTCGTCGTTGACCCGGGCCTCGCCGCCCGTCGCGCGGCAACGCAGCGTGATGTCCATGAACTGGCACTTGTCCCCGTTGGGGTACTGGATCGGGTCCAGCCCTTCCACCCCCACGACCCGCTCCACCGTGCACACGACGCCCGTCTCCTCGCGCACCTCGCGGACCGCCGTCTGCGCCGGCTGCTCGCCCGGCTCCGGGATGCCGCCGACGATCGACCAGCGGCCCGTGTCGGCGCGCCGGTGGAGCAGCACCCGGCCGTCGTCGACGACGACGGCGCTGATGCCGGGGAGGAAGAGCAGTTGCTGGCCGGCGGTCGCGCGCAGTTCGCGGATGAAGTCGGGTGTCGCCATGGTCGTAAGCGTAAACGGGCCCGGCAGGCGGCCGGGAAACGCGGTGTGACCGGCGGACTACGCCTCGGCGGGGCCGCCGGTGAGGGGATGGCGCAGGCGGTCGCGGATGGCGCGTACGGCCTCTTCCGCGTTGTCGACGGTGATCGTGAAGTCGTGGTCGTTCGCCAGCCGCAGCACCAGGCCCTCGCCGCGGCGCACGACCACGGCGGTGCCCTTGCCGGGGCGCCAGCGGTAGCCCCAGCCGCCCCAGTGGCGGGGCGTGACACGGGGCTCGAAGTCGGCGGCGAGCACGTCGGTCAGGGGGATGCGGCGGCGCGGCAGGCCGAAGTGCCCGCAGCGGATCTCCAGCGCGTGGTCGTCGACGCTGACCGCCACGTGCACGAAGGCCAGGGTGCCGGACAGCACCAGCAGTCCCGCGGCGATGCAGCCGACGACGGACATGACCAGCGGGGCGAGCCCGCCGGTCCAGGGCGCCGCGATGGCCAGCTCGATGCCGAGGGCCATACAGGCAGCGCCGATCAGGGCGAGCAGCCACTGCACACGGCTCGTGGCCCGCCCGGTCCAGACACGGGGGCGGTCGTCCTTCATGTTACCGAGGGTACGCCAGCCGGGCGGTGGCGGCAGCGCGCCGCGGCTAGCCGGGCACGGCCCCGGAGCGGGCCGGGGCGCCGGCCAGAAGCCGCCCCTCCGCGTATCCCAGGGCGGCGGGCGGCAGGGTGCCGGGGCGGCCGGAGAGGAGGACGGTGAGGTCGCCGGAGGGCGCCGCGGCGGGGTCGGGGGCGGCGCCGATACGGCGCAGGACCTGCCCGGCGACCGCCCCCGCGGAGCCGTACAGCGCCGGGGGCGGGGCGGCGGGCCGCCGGACGGCGGCGCGGATGCGCTCGCCCACCAGCTCGTAGTGGGTGCAGCCGAGGACGACGGCGGTGACGTCGCGGGGAGTGCGGGCGGCGGCGGCCGCGATGGCGGCGTCGACGGCGGCCTCGTCGCCGTGCTCGACGGCGTCGGCGAGGCCGGGGCAGGGCACCTCGGTGGCGGCGGCACCGCCGGCGAAGTCGCGGATGAGCCGGCGCTGGTAGTCGCTGCCGGTGGTGGCGGGCGTCGCCCAGACGGCCAGCGGCCCGCCGCCGGCGGCGGCGGGCTTCACGGCGGGCACGGTGCCGACGACGGGCAGCGCGGGCTCCAGCTCGGCGCGCAGCGCGGGCAGGGCGTGCACGGAGGCGGTGTTGCAGGCGACGACGAGCGCGTCCGGCCCGTACGCCGCGGCGGCCCGCGCACACGCGAGCACCCGCTCCCCCAGGTCACCGGGCTCCCGGGGCCCCCAGGGCATGCCGTCGGGGTCGGAGGACAGCACGAGCCCCGCATCGGGCCGCAACCGCCGCACCGCGGCGGCGGCGGGCAGAAGTCCGAGCCCGGAATCCACAAGCGCGATCTTCACGCCGGTCACTTTAGTGCCTCCGGCAGGGAGGCGGACCACGGTCCCACGGGGCGGGGCCGGCCGATCCGCGGGGCGCCGGCCAGGGACACATGGGGCCGCGGTGGGCATCGAACCCGGACTGCGCACGATCCGTCACGGCAACCGCGCGCGGGCGGGTCGGGCCAGGCAGACCGCCGCACGTGCCTGGGAGCAGGGCGGCGGGCGGCGGGGCTCGGGGAGTTGCACGGACGGGTTCGCGCAGGGGCACCACGTGCCCTACGGCCGCAGGTGCCGCGCCGGCGTCCACCCGCGTCTCAGCGATTCCGCTGCGACGTCCGCCGCGACCCGCGCCGCGGTGCTCGCTCCGCGGGGGGTCGCGCGGGAGACTTGGGCGCGTGACTCTTCTGGCGTGGATCGCCGTGCTCTCCCTGGCCGCCTGGGCCTGGTTGCTCGTCGGGCAGGGGCTCTTCTGGCGGACCGACGTGCGGCTGCCGCTGCGGCCGCCGCTCGCGCAGTGGCCCTCCGTGGCCGTCGTCGTGCCCGCGCGGGACGAGGCCGCCGTGCTGCCCGACAGCCTGCCTTCCCTGCTGGCGCAGGCGTATCCGGGGGACGCGCGGGTGTTCCTCGTCGACGACGGCAGCACCGACGGCACCGCCGAGACCGCCCGTTCGCTCGCCGCCCACGCCGGGGACGGTGCCCTCCCGCTTACCGTCTCCTCCCCCGGGGAGCCTCCGGAGGGGTGGACCGGGAAGCTCTGGGCGCTGCGGCACGGGATCGAGCAGGCGTACCGAGCCGACGCCGAGTATCTGCTGCTCACCGACGCCGACATCGCCCACCGGCCCGAGAGCCTGCGGGAGTTGGTCGCCGCCGCCGAGGCCGGGGGGTACGACCTGGTGTCGCAGATGGCCCGGCTGCGTACCGCGACCGGCTGGGAGCGACTGGTCGTGCCGGCGTTCGTGTACTTCTTCGCCCAGCTCTACCCGTTCCGCTGGGTCAACCGCGCCGGCGGCAGGACCGCCGCCGCGGCCGGCGGGTGCGTTCTGCTCAAGGCCGACGCCGCCCGCCGGGCGGGGATCCCCGAGGCGGTGCGCGGGGCGCTCATCGACGACGTGTCCGTGGCCCGTGAGGTCAAGCGGACGGGCGGGCGGATCTGGCTGGGGCTCGCCGAACGGGTCGACAGCGTGCGGCCGTACCCCCGGCTGGCCGAGCTGTGGGGGATGGTCTCGCGCAGCGCGTACGCCCAACTGCGGCACAGTCCGCTGCTGCTGGCCGCCGCCGTGGGCGGGCTGGCGCTGGTGTACCTCGTGCCGCCGCTGGCGGTCGCGGCCGGGCTCCTCGGCGGCGCGCCCGGTGTCGCCGTCGCGGGGACGCTTGCGTGGGCCGTGATGGCGGGGACGTATCTGCCGGTGCTGCGGTACTACGGACAGCCGCCGTGGGCCGCCGCGTTGCTGCCGTTCACCGCCGGGCTGTATCTGCTCATGACGGTGGACTCGGCCGTACGGCATCACCGCGGCAAGGGTGCCTCCTGGAAGGGCCGTACGTACGCGTGAACGTACGTGTGACGTACGCGCGAGTAGCCCAACTCCCCCCGTCCACCTGCTCTTTACAGAATCTCAACACGTCGAGAAGCCCGTTTTACCCTTGTTGACACGCATTGATAAGGGTCGGTCACTTCGAACCCGCAAAACAACCCTCTTATCGGTCTCCCCAACGACCACATGGTGGGCTTAACTTACTGGGTATGACCTCCCCCCGCCCGTACGGCAGTGGCTACTATGCCGCGCCTGCCTTCCCCGACACCCCGATCTACGACAGTCTGGTCGAAGAGCGGGGTACCCCCCAGATCGCCCCGATCCGGGTCCCTTCGTACGACTCCGGCCCCCACCTGCCGGCCCTGCCCGCGCCCCGCGCCGCCCTGCCGCCCGCCCCGGTACCGGCGCCGGCCCCCGCACCCGCGCCGCACCCCCACCAGCCGTACGGGACACAGGTCGCGCACACCCCGCAGCCGACGGTCTACGGCCACCAGCCCGCCCCCCAGCCGGCCCCGCCGCAGCCGTTCGTCCCGCAGCAGGCGCAGCCGGCCCGCTGGGACCAGGGGTACGAGCAGCAGCGCCCCCAGCAGCAACAGCCGCGCCCGCAGCAGCAGTCGGCGCCGCCCGGGTACGAGGCGATGCGCCCCGTCGCCCCGCGGCCCGCGCCGCCGCAGCCGGCCCAGCCCGCCCGGCCGGCGTCCCCGCAGACGTACGCGGATCAGTACGCCAGGCCGTACTACCAGGACGGACAGCGCTACTGAGCACCGGCCGGCCCTGAACAGTGGCCGGCCGACCTCGCCGCGCGCGCTACGGTGGTGCCTCAGCCAAGCCGACGCACGAGGTGGGGGCAGAGCAGGACATGGCACAGGGCTCCGTCCAGGTCACGCACACCGGCTCCACACGGGCCGGGCGATGGCGCCGGCGCACCGGGGAGTACGGGTCGCTCGCGGCGGCCCTGGAGGCCGCGGGCGACGGTGACGTGCTGTCACTGGCCCCGGGCACGTACCGGGAAAACGTCGTGCTGGAGCGGGCGGTGACGCTGCGCGGCCCCGGCGGCGCGGTCGGCTCCGTCCGCATCGCGCCGGCCGACGGCGTGGCGCTGACCGTCCGGGCGTCCGCGGTGGTCGAGGGGCTGCACGTCGAGGGGGAGGACGCGGCGGTCCCGGCGGTGCTCGTCGAGGCGGGGCGGCCGGAGCTGACCGGGCTGCGGGTGGTCACCCGCTCCGCAGCGGGCATAGAGATCCGCGGCGACGCCCGGCCCACGGTCCGCCGCTGCGCCGTCGACAACCCGGTGGGTACGGGGGTCACGTTCGCCGACGGGTCCGGCGGCGCGCTGGAGGGTTGCGAGGTGCTGGCCGCCGGGCGCAGCGGGGTCGCGGTGCGCGGCGGTTCGAGCGCGCACCTGTCGCAGTGCCGCATCCACCACGCGGGCGGCGCCGGGCTG
The DNA here is from genome assembly GCF_039871555.1 of Streptomyces sp. B5E4. Classification (NCBI taxonomy): domain Bacteria; kingdom Bacillati; phylum Actinomycetota; class Actinomycetes; order Kitasatosporales; family Streptomycetaceae; genus Streptomyces; species Streptomyces sp. B5E4. Next base: position 303,749 of record NZ_JBDPMI010000002.1, on the reverse strand, counting down.
CTGCTCACCGGCGAGGGGAGCACGGTCGAGGCGGTGGGCTGCGAGGTCTACGAGATCAAGGGCGCCGGCGTGCAGTTGACGTCCCGCGCCTCCGGGGAGCTGACGGACTGCACGGTGCACCGCACCTCGGGTGACGGCATCTCCCTCGACACCGAGGCGGTCGTCAAGCTCACCGACTGCGAGATCCACGACGTCCCGGAGAACGCCGTGGACCTGCGCTCGCGCGCGCAGGCGCGGCTGGCGCGGGTCACCGTGCGCCGGTTCGGGCGCAACGGCCTGTCGGTGTGGGACGCGGGCACGCGCGCCGAGGCGGCGCAGTGCGAGGTCCACGACAGCACCGGCGACTATCCCGCGGTGTGGGTGAGCGACGGCGCCGCCGCGTCGTTCACGTCCTGCCGGGTGCACGACGTGCCCGACGCGCTCGTCGTCCTCGACCGCGGCTCGGCGGTCGAGGCGACCGACACCGACCTCGCGCAGATCCGCGGCACGGCGGTGTCGGTGAGCGACGGCGCCACCGTCGCGCTGGAGCAGTGCCGGATCCGGGACGCGGCGACCGGCGCGTGGTTCCGCGACCACGGCAGCGGCGGCACGGTGCGGGACACCACGGTCGACTCGGTCGCCTCGGGGATCATCGTCACCAAGGGCGCCGACCCGGCGGTCGAGGGGTGCACGATCACCTCGCCCACGGAGGCCGGGGTGTTCGTCTCGGCCGCGGGCCGCGGCTCGTTCACGGGCTGCCGGGTCACCGGGAGTCTCGGGTACGGCTTCCACGTCATCGACGGCTGCCGTTCGACCCTGACCCGCTGCCGTACGGAGCGCTGCGCGCGCGGCGGCTACGAGTTCGCGGACGCGGGCCCGTCCGCCCCCGAGGGCTCCGCCGGCGGTCCCGTCGTGGAGGACTGCACGAGCGACGAGAGCGCCGAGATGGCGAGCGCCCGCCCCACGGTGCCCGCCGCCCGTACCGAGCCGGAACCGGACGGCCTGCTGGGCGCCTTCGCGCCGCAGCAGGCGGGCGCGGCGGGTGCCGCGCGGGCGGCCGTCGAGGCGCCGCCCGCGACCCGGCCCGCCCGGGAGGTGCTGGCGGAGCTGGACGCGCTGGTCGGGCTGGAGAACGTCAAGCGCGAGGTGCGGGCGCTGACCGACATGATCGAGGTCGGCCGGCGGCGCCGGCAGGCGGGCCTGAAGGCCGCTTCGGTCCGCCGCCACCTGGTCTTCACCGGCTCCCCCGGCACCGGCAAGACGACGGTGGCGCGGATGTACGGCGAGATCCTGTCGTCGCTGGGCGTGCTGGAGCGCGGGCACCTGGTGGAGGTCTCCCGGGTGGACCTGGTCGGCGAGCACATCGGCTCGACGGCGATCCGCACCCAGCAGGCGTTCGAACGGGCCCACGGCGGCGTGCTGTTCATCGACGAGGCGTACGCGCTGGCGCCCGAGGACTCCGGCCGCGACTTCGGCCGCGAGGCCATCGACACGCTCGTGAAGCTGATGGAGGACCACCGCGAGTCGGTGGTGGTGATCGCCGCCGGCTACACCACGGAGATGGAGCGGTTCCTCGCCGTCAACCCGGGCGTGGCCTCGCGCTTCTCACGCACCATCACCTTCGGCGACTACACCGCCGAGGAACTGCTGCGGATAGTCACGCAGCAGGCCGAGGAGCACGAGTACCGCCTCGGTGACGGTACGGACGAGGCGCTGCTGAAGTACTTCACCGTGATCCCCAAGGGCGCCGGCTTCGGCAACGGCCGTACCGCCCGGCAGACGTTCGAGGCGATGGTGGAGCGGCACGCCGGCCGCGTGGCCCAGCTTCCGGATCCCACGACCGACGAGCTGACGCTCCTCTACGCGGACGACATCCCGGTTCTGCCCTGAGCGGCCGCCCCGTCCGCGGTCTCGGCGCCCGGCTCCCCCGCGGGCCGCGGCACCTGCCGCGGCCACTCCTCCGCGCGCGCGGCGGGCGCGACGGCGATCCGGGCGATCAGTTCGGCGCGTTCGACGGCGAAGGCCGGGTCGGCCTGGTAGTCGGAGTGCGCGTTGATCGCGGCGGGCAGCGGGTGTTCCGGCGTGCGCTCGAAGGCCAGTGGGTCCTTGAGCGGCTTGCGGTCGACGTCGCTGGGCCGCCCGTCCGGCGGCGTGGGCCGCACCGGGCCGCCGATGGGGTCGGTCAGCCGCCACAGGTTGCGCCAGGCGTGCGTCTGGTCGTCGAGTTCGGCCAGCGCCCGGTCGCCGAAGTACGCCGGGAACCAGCGCCCGTAGAGCCGGCGCAGCGGTGATCCGTACGTCAGCAGCGCGACCCGGCCGCGGATGTCCGGGTCGAGCTGCCAGACCGCGGCGGCGGCGAGCACGCTGCCCTGGGAGTGCCCGGAGATGACGAGGCAGCCGCCGGTGCGGCTGGTCCAGGTGCTGGTCCGCCAGGCGAGGTCGGGCACGGCGCGCTCGGCGTAGCAGGGGGGTGCGAAGGGGTGGGCGGCGCGCGGCCAGAAGGTGCCGACGTCCCAGAGGATCCCGACCGTACGGCGCGACTTGGGGTCCCGGTACGCCTGCCGTCCCATGGCCAGCAGCAGGATGACCCCGGCGCCCATCATCCAGGAGCCGAGCGCCTGCCCGGTCTGCGCCAGCCCGGGCAGCGGTCCCGGGGCGCCGCGAGCGGCCTTGCCGGGGACCTCGTCGGTGAGCCAGGCGCCGAGGACGGCGCCCGCGCCGAGGACCAGGGTGGCCAGCGCGGCGGCGCCGAGCGCGGGCGGCGCGTCGTCGGTGAGCCGGGCGCGGGCGATGGCACCGGCGATGCGTCCGGTGCGCGGGTCGTTGTCCTCGGTGTAACGGTGCTCGGTGGGGTAGAGCCCGGCGACCTCGGTGGCGATGCGGCGGCGCACCACCCACGTCCGCCAGCCGCCGGCCAGCGCCAGCAGCAGCACGAGAAGGGCGATCACGGGTATCGCCGTGGCCTGCCAGGACAGCACGACGGGCGGGCCCGCGAGCGGGCCGTTCTCGCCGGGGGTGGCACCGCGGTCCAGCCAGTCGGCGACCCGCTGGGCGACGCCGCCGGAGAAGACCCCGGCCACGGCGCTGGCCAGCAGCGCCACGCACGCGCCGCCGAGGCCGCGCAGCGCGGGCGGCTCGCCGGTGGCGCGGCGCTGGAGCAGCCAGCCGGTGACCGCGAGCCCCGCCGCGAGCACGCCCTGCGCCACGGCGAGGCCGCCGAAGACCGACGTGCCGGGCAGCCGTCCGGTGGCGACCCAGTCGGGCCGGGACCAGGAGGTGTGCACGAGCACCGCGGCCAGCAGCGCGAGCGCGGCGAGGGGCAGGGCCCGCACGGCGCGGCGGTCCTCGCCCATGTCCGGCTCCGCCTCCGTCCGGCCCGAGCGGCAGACGAGTGCGACGACGGCGACCCAGCCGGCGGCGGTCAGGGCGCCGAGCACCCAGCCGGTGACGCGGAGCCCGCCGCCGGTGTCCTCGTCGGCCGCGACGGTGACGGTGACGAGCGCGGAGGCGACGGCGAGAAGCCCCGTGGCGGTGTGCGCGGCGCGCAGCCGGGCCACCAGGCGGCGCCCGTACCAGAAGCCGGGCAGGGAGAGCGCGGGCTGATCCCCACCGGCGGCGGGAGCGCCCGCGCGAGGGGAGGGCTTGGCCGACTCGTACATGCTCCAGGTGCGCCGCGACAGCCACCACAGCAGCGCCGTCAGCAGCACGGGCACCAGCGCGGCCAGCGCGAGCCGCCTCCCGGGCGCCCCGAACCAGCCGCCGGAGCCGGCGGACATGAAGCCGAGCCACGACTTGTCCGCGACGCAGTGCGCGCTGCCCGCGCACTGCCAGGCCAGCAGGTCGAGCGTCACCTCGCCGGCGGCCAGCACGAGCTGCACGGTGAGCGTGAGCGCGAAGATCCGCACCAGCACGTCGTACGCCCGGTGGGCGCCGTGCCGCGCCGGGGCGGCGGGGCGCATCCAGTGCGCGAGGTTGGCGATCATGAACGGAAGGAGGACCAGCCACAGCGCGCGGGCGCCGTTGCCGGAGGTCAGGTTCGACCAGCAGTACGCCTCCTGCACCGGCTCCGTACGGGATCCGCCGCCTTCCCCGCGCTGCTCCCCCGCGGCTTCCCCCGCAAGCTCCTCTGCCCGCACGTCGTCCGTACGGCGGTGGATGCCGGCCGTACGGTCGCCGGTGACCAGCTCCGTGCGCGGGTCCCCCAGCATCTCCTGCGGGGTGGCCCCGCCGACGCCGTGGACCAGCAGCTCCAGCGCCGGCTGCGGCGCCGTGCCGTCGTGTCCGTCCGTCCCGCCCGGCGGTGTGCGCCCCTTGGCGCTCAGCGCTTCCGGCTGCATGCCTCTCGCCCCCCCGTACCGTCCTGCGGTCACTACCGGTGTCCAGCATCCCGGGATCGGCCGTCCGGTGCAGCTTCCCGCGCGGCAGGCGAAGCAGAATCGTGACGCCGGGTTCCCCCGGTGGCCGAACACCCGCGGCCAGGTGTCGTACCCGCATGGGAAGATGACCCGGACAAGCGACCCCGGGACGAAGGGCGGACGGCGTGAGCGACAACCAGAACCTGCTCGCGGAGCAGCGCCGGGCCCTCATCCTGGACGAGGTCCGGCGCCGCGGCGGGGTACGGGTGAACGAGCTGACGCGCCGGCTGAACGTCTCGGACATGACCATCAGGCGCGACCTCGACGCGCTCGCGCGCCAGGGGGTCGTGGAGAAGGTGCACGGCGGCGCGGTCCCGCTGGCCGAGGCGAGCACGCATGAGCCGGGCTTCGAGGCCAAGTCCTCCCGGGAGACGGGCGCGAAGGAGGAGATCGCCCGCGCGGCGGCGCAGATGGTGGCGCCCGGCGCGGCCATCGCGCTCTCCGGCGGGACGACGACGTTCGCGCTGGCGCGGCATCTGGTGGAGGTCCCGGACCTGACGGTGGTGACCAACTCGGTGCGCGTGGCCGACGTGTTCTACGCGGCGCAGCAGCCGGGGGCGCGCGGTGCGACGGTGGTGCTGACGGGCGGGGTGCGGACGCCGTCGGACTCGCTGGTCGGCCCGGTGACCGACCAGGCGATCCGCACGCTCCACTTCGACGTGCTGTTCATCGGGGTGCACGGCATATCGGTGCAGGCCGGTCTCTCCACGCCGAACCTGGCGGAGGCGGAGACGAACCGGCACCTGGTGCGGGCGGCGCGGCGCGTCGTGGTGGTCGCGGACCACACCAAGTGGGGCACCGTGGGCCTGAGTTCGTTCGCCTCGCTGGACGCGGTGGACGCGCTGGTGACGGACCCGGGGGTGCGTCCTGACGCGCGGGCGGAGATGGCGGAGCATCTGCCGGAGGTCGTGGTCGCGGGCGAGCCGCAGGAGCCGTCGGAGGGCTGAGCGGCCGGGCCGGGGCGAAGCGGGCGGGGCGTCAGCAGGTCCAGCGGCCGGTGGCGAGGAAGGCATCGAGGTGCGCGGCGTACGGGCCGATGTCGAGGCCCTGCTCGGCGAGCCAGTCGTCGGAGTAGTACTTGTCGAGGTAGCGGTCGCCCGGGTCGCAGATCAGGGTGACGACACTGCCGTTGGTCCCGTCGGCGACCATCTCCCCGACGATCCGCAGCGCGCTCCAGAGCCCGGTGCCGGTCGAGCCGCCCGCGCGGCGGCCGATGGCCCGCTCCAGGGCGCGTACGGCGGCGACGGTGGCCGCGTCGGGGACCTTCATCATCCGGTCGATGGCCGCGGGCAGGAAGCTGGGCTCCATGCGGGGGCGGCCGATGCCCTCGATGCGTGAGCCGCTGTCCACGGTGACGTCCGGGTCGCCGCTCTCCCAGCCGGCGAAGAAGCAGGAGTTCTCCGGGTCGGCGACGCAGACGCGGGTGTCGTACTGGAGGTAGCGCACGTAACGGGCGATGGTGGCGGACGTGCCGCCGGTGCCCGCGGTGGCGACGATCCAGGCGGGCTCGGGGAAGCGCTCCAGGCGGAGCTGGGTGTAGATCGACTCGGCGATGTTGTTGTTGCCGCGCCAGTCCGTCGCCCGCTCGGCGTAGGTGAACTGGTCCATGTAGTGGCCGCCGGTCTCCTCGGCGAGCCGGGCGGACACCTCGTACACCGTCCGCGGGTCGTCCACCAGATGGCAGGTGCCGCCGTGGAACTCGATGAGGCGGGTCTTCTCGCTGCTGGTGGTGCGCGGCATCACGGCGATGAAGGGCACGCCGATGAGGTCGGCGAAGTACGCCTCGGAGACGGCGGTGGAGCCGGAGGACGCCTCGATGACGGGCTTGCCGGGACGGATCCAGCCGTTGCAGAGGCCGTAGAGGAAGAGGGAGCGCGCGAGGCGGTGTTTGAGACTGCCGGTGGGGTGGGTGGACTCGTCCTTGAGGTACAGGTCGATGCCCCAGCGCTCGGGCAGCGGGAAGCGGAGCAGATGGGTGTCGGCGGTGCGGTTGGCGTCGGCCTGCACCTTGCGGACGGCCTCCTGCAGCCAGGCACGGGCGGCGGGGTCGCTGCGGTCGACGTCGAGGGTGGGAAGGGCGCCGCCGGGCGCGGCGGCCGGAGGCTGTGCGCTGGCGGTCACCACCTGATCATATGCGGGCCTCTGGCCACCTCGGCCGGTCGTGGGCACACTGGCAGGAGTGCTGGTGCCGCCCGCTGTCGCGGGGTGGTGCCGCCCATGCGCGCTCATCGCTCCAGGGGGAGCGCTGTGGGGGAGCCGAGGAGGGTCGGCGTGGCGGAGACGGAGTACACGGCTCGCGGGGTACGGATAGGGCGCTGGTTGCGCTCATTGACCCGGGCGGGGCAGGTGCATATCAAGGACGGCCGGCTGGAGTTGCTGACCAGCTACGGCACCCAGATCGACAGCGCCCCGGTCAAGGAGGTGCGCGCGGCCCGCCCGTGGTTCGGCCGCGGTGACCGGGCGGTGGCGTCGGTCAACGGCAGACAGTACGTCCTGACGCTGGCGGGCGAGCGGGGCAAGGACGAGGAGTCGGGCGAGAAGGCGGCGGGCCGCTTCCTCGAAGCGGTACGCGCCGCACGCGGCACGGCGGACTTCGGCTGACGTGACGAGGGCCCGTCCCGCTCCCCGAGGAGCCGAACGGGCCGTCCGCCGCGTACCTCCGCCGGTCACTCGCTCGCTATCGCGCCCAGGACGTCCAGCCTGGCCGCCCGCCGGGACGGGCGCCAGGCGGCCAGGGCGCCCGCGGTGAGGCCGACCAGGGCCACGATCGCCAACTGCATCGGCGGCACCGTGAACACCCCGTCGCCGGAGGAGTCCGTGGCCTTCGTCATGGCCCAGCCGAGGAACGCGCCGAGCGTCAGCCCGCCCGCCGTGCCGAAGGCGGCGACGAGCACCGACTCCCAGCGGACCATCGCGCGGAGCTGCGCCCTGGTCTGGCCGACCGCGCGGAGCAGGCCCAGTTCGCGGGTGCGCTCGTGCACGGCGAGGGTCAGGGTGTTGGCGATGCCCAGCAGGGCGATGAGCACGGCGAGTGCCAGCAACGCGTACACCAGCGTCAGCATCATGTCGACGCCCGCCGCGGAGGACTCGGCGAACTCGTCCCGCGTCTGCACCTCCGGGTTGCCGTACCGCTCGGCGACGGTCTCCACCGCCGCCTTGCCGTCCGCCTCGGCCACACCGTCCTTGAAGGCGACGGCGACCAGCGAGTCGGAGTCCTGCATGCGGTGCGGCTCCCACGCCTCGCGGGTGAGGACGTAGTCCCCGGCCAGGTCCGCCCGGTCGAAGACGGCGCGTACGGTGAACGGCTGCTTCTCACCGTCGGTGAAGGTGAAGTCCGCGGTGCTGCCGACCTGCCAGCCGTGGTCGTCCGCCTCGCTCTTGGAGACCGCGACCCCGTCCGTGCCCAGGCCCGTCAGGCTGCCCTGGACCGTACCGAGGTCCAGCACCTCGCCCATCCTCCCGGGATCCGTGATGGTCAGCGCCCGCCCTCCCCCACTGCCTTCGGCCTCGGTACCCCCATCGTCCACCCGGGCCACGCCGCTGCCGAGGCCGAGCGCGTGCTCCACCTCCGGCAGCTCCGCCACCGCCGGGGCGACCTTCGGGCTCAGCGCGCCGCTCTCCGGCCCGAAGGCGGGCACCCGCACCGCCACGTCGCCGGCGAAGGCGCGCGAGACGGTCTGGTCCATCGTGGACTTCAGCGAGGCGCCGAAGACCGTGAACAGCGACACCACGGCGACGCCGATCATCAGCGCGGTCGCCGTGGCCGCGGTGCGCCTGGGGCTGCGCAGCGCGTTGCGGCGGGCCAGGCGCCCGTTCATGCGGCGCAGCGGGGCACCGAGGATCCGTACGGCGTACGAGGACGCCACCGGGCCCAGCACCACGAAGGCGGCGAGCGTGACGACCGCGCCGGCGACCGTGAGCATCACCGACGGGCCGGACGACGCCCCGTACACCGTCAGGACGACGCCGGCGGCGGTGAGCACGCCGCCGACGAGGGCGCGTACCCGGGAGGAGCCCGAGTCGTCCACGGCCGTCTCGCGCAGCGCCGCCAGCGGCGACGTACGGCCGGCGCGGACCGCGGGGGCCAGCGCGGAGGCCAGGCAGACCAGGACGCCGGTGGCGAACGGCAGCGCGAGCGACAGCCCGCTGATCACCAAGTCGCCGTCGGGGAAGGGGAATCCGACCGCCGGGAAGAGCGCCTGGAGCCCGGCTGCGATCCCCACGCCGCCGGCGAGGCCGACGAGCGAGGCGAGCACGGCGACGGCCAGGGCCTCGGCCATGGTCTGGGCCACGACCTGGCGCCGGGTGGCGCCGAGCGCCCGCAGCAGGGCGTTGTCGCGGGTGCGCTGGGCGACGACGATCGCGAAGGTGTTGTAGATGCTGAACGTCGCGACCAGCATGGCCACGCCCGCGAAGCCGAGCAGGCCGGCGGTGAAGCCGCTGAGGAACTGGCCGGCGATCTGGTCCTGGTTCTCCTCGGTGACCTCCTGCCCGGTGACGGCCTCGATGCCCTCGGGCAGCGCCGGGGACAGGGACCGGACCACGTCGGCCTGGCTCTCCCCCGGGCCCGCGCGCACCTGGATGCTGGTGGCCCGGCCGGGCTCGGACGTCAGGTACTTCTCCGCGTCGGCCCGGGTCAGCGCCGTGAAGCTGGTCTGGCCCATCGCGTCCTCGCCGCCGAAGGTGGAGATGCCGACGATCGTCACCTTCAGCGGGTCGGGGGTGCGCACGGTCGTGGTGTCGCCGATGCCCAGGCCGGCGTCCTTCGCGGCGCCCCTGTTGACGACCGCCTCGCCGGAGCGCTCGGGCGCGCGGCCCTCGGCGATCTGGTACGAGTTCAGCTCCTCGTCGGCGATCCAGTTGCCGGCCAGGGTCGGAGGGCCACCGCCGCCCACCGGCTCGCCGTCCTTGTCGAGGAGTTGCCCGGGGCCCTCGATGCGGGGCTCGGCCGCGGCGACGCCCGGCATCCGCGCGATCTCGTCCGCCAGTTCCGTGGGAACGGTCCTGCGGGTGCCGAACGACTCGCCGGGGGTGGTGATCATGTCGTCGCCGCGCACCACCGCGTCCGTACCGCTGGTGGCGCGGCCGAACATGGCGTCGAAGCTGGACCTGAGGGTGTCCCCCATGACGAGGGTGCCCCCGAGGAACGCGACGCCGAGGAGCACGGCGAAGAACGTGCCGGCGAACCGCCGCTTGTGCGTGCGCAGTCCGGCCATGCTCAGCCGCAGCGACGCGCGGGTGCCGCTCATGACGCACTCTTCCTCTCCGCAGTGGTGTCCAGGGAACGTGCCGTACGAGGGGTCTCGCCCACGAAGCGCTGCATGCGGTCCAGTACGCGGTCCGCGGTGGGCGCGGCCATGCGGTCGACGAGGCGGCCGTCGGCGAGGAAGACCACCTCGTCGGCGTAGGCCGCGGCGACCGGGTCGTGGGTGACCATGACGACGGTGCGGCCCAGTTCGCGCACCGTGTCGGCGAGCAGGCCCAGGACCTCGGCGCCGGAGCGCGAGTCGAGGTTGCCGGTGGGTTCGTCGGCGAAGACCACGTCGGGGCGGCCGGCGAAGGCGCGGGCCACGGCGACGCGCTGCTGCTGGCCGCCGGACAGCTCGGCGGGCCGGTGGTGCAGCCGGTCGCGCAGGCCGACCACGTCGATCAGCGAGTCGGTCCACGCGAGGTCGCCGCGGCGGCCCGCGAGGTCCATCGGCAGCGTGATGTTCTCCGCGACGGTCAGCGTCGGCAGCAGGTTGAACGCCTGGAAGACGAAGCCGATCCGGTCCCGGCGCAGCATCGTCAGCCGCTTGTCGTCGAGCGCGCCCAACTCGGTGTCGCCGATGAAGGCGGCGCCCGCGGTGAGCGTGTCGAGGCCGGCCGCGCAGTGCATCAGCGTGGACTTCCCGGACCCCGAGGGACCCATGATGGCCGTGAACCGGCCGGCCGGGAAGGCGACCCCGACGCCGTCGAGCGCCCGGACCTCGGTGTCGCCGCTGCCGTAGACCTTGACCGCGTCGACCACGCGGGCGGCCGCGCCGGCGCGTACCGGGGCGGTGGTCGCGGAGGTCATGCCGCACCGCCCTTGCCCTCGGCACGGCGGCCGAACTCCTCGTTCAGCACGGACAGCCGGCGCCAGTACTCGTCCTCGTCGATCTCACCGGCCGCGAAACGCCGGCCGAGGACGGCGATCGGCGACTGCTCGCCGTAGCCCGGACCGCCGGGGCCGCCGGGGAACCGCTGCCAGGGCGCGCCCCGGCCGCGCCAGACGACGCGGCGGACGAAGAAGAACAGCCCGCCGAGGACCAGCGCCCACATGAGCGGGAAGAGCAGGATCCAGGGTCCGGGTCCGCCGTCGTTCCCGTGCGCCAGTGTGTTCATCGGTCTCGACTCCTCGATGGTTTCCGTGGTGCTGACACCATCGAGACTCCCGCCGGAAGGGGGTCCGGGTCGTCGTACGGCCAGCGGCACCCGGCCTGCTCCCGGCGGAGTATGCGGGCGGGCGCCGGCTGCTTCCCGCCGCCGTCCGCGGGGGCGTGCGCCGGTGGGTACGCCCGCGGCCGTCACGCTGCGTCATGTATTCACACGGGGCGCGTCCGGGGCACGTGCATATGCACCCTCCACACGCTGCCGCGCGCCCCCCGTGTCCGCTTCCATGGAAGCGGACACGGGGCAAGGACGGGACAAAGGAGAGCAGACCGTGGCCACCGAACCCGACACGAGTGCGGTCGTGTCCGAGCTCGCCGAGATCCGGCGCTCCCTCGACGTGGGCCAGGCCCGCATCGACGGGCGGCTCGCACTGCTGTCGCAGCGCAGTCAGCAGATGGAGCGGGAGATCGACGAACTGACGGCACGCGTCACCTCGCTGGAGCACTCGCGCTGGCCACTGCCCTCGATCGCCGCGCTGACCGGCGCGGCGGCGATGGCACTGGCGTTATGGCAGGCCCTGGGCCGCTGAGCGGCGTACACGGCCGTCGAGCACCGGCCGCCGGTCCCGCAGTGGCGGGGCCGGCGGACGGGTACGCGCAGATCAGGCGCCGAGGCGGAGGTGATGGAGCATCAGCAGCGCCGCGGCCATGTTCGCCGCGGGCACCTCCCCGCGGCCGACCATGTCGGGCACCCCCTTCAGGGGCACCCACTCGCGTCTGTCGGACTCGAAGTCGTCCTCGGGGTCGCCGAGCTGCACCGCCTCCGTGGCGTAGTACACGAGGTGGCGGGCGTCCGTCAGGCCGTTCGACGGCTCGACGGTCATCAGGTGCGTGAGCGGGCCGGGCCGCCAGCCGGTCTCCTCCTCCATCTCGCGGGCGGCGGCGGCCTCGGGGTCCTCCCCGTCCTCCACCACCCCGGCGGCCAGCTCCCATCCGTAGACGTCGGTGATGAAACGGTGCCGCCAGAGCAGCAGCACCTCGTTCGCCTCGTTGACCGCGGTCGCCACGGCGACGGGTCGCAGGCGGATCAGGTAGTGATCAAGGTGGCGCCCGTCCGGGAGTTCCACGTCGGCCAGGTTGACGCGGAACCAACGGTTTTCGTACACGGTGTGCTCCCTGAGATTCCTCCATCGCACGTAGTCCCCCTTGTCGCCGTCCAGTGGCGGTGACGGCCCCCGCCTCAGAGCGGAACGCGCAACGCTGCGTCGATCAGCTCTGCCGCCTCGGCGGTCCCCCCTCCGCCGGTCTCGGTCAGATGGCGACGGACCGCGCGCAACCTGTCCCGCAGCCGCTGCGACTCCATCCCTCTGGCCGCTCTTGCCATTTCCAGCGCCGCCTGCGCCGCCTCCTCGGCGTCCCCCTGACGCAGTTCGACGTGGCTCAGAATCGCCAGCCGGTGCACCCGCCCCCGGTCGTGAGCGGGCCGGTGCACGGCGGTCGCCGCCTGTTCGCGGGCGGCGCGCAGGTCCCCGATGCGTAAGAGCGCCTCGGCGACCTGCACGTTGACCAGACCCGGCTGGACGTAGTCCGTCTCGGCCGGCTCCTGGCGTGCGCTGATCCGCCCGGCGGCGGACTCGGCGCGACGGATGCAGTCCAGGGTGCCCGAGCGGTCGCCGAGGAAGGCGTACGCCTTGGCCTGCATCGCGTACAGATCGGCCGCCAAGGCGGGGCTGACGTCCTGGTCGGCGGCCCGCAGCGCGGCCTCCGCGAACGCGACCGCCTGGCGGTACTCCCTGAGGAACAGGGACTGGTTGACGAGCATGGCGATGACGTATGCCCCGAAGCCGCGGTCCCCGCTGGCCTTGGCCAGCCGCAGCGCCTGGTGGAAGTAGCGCTGGGAGAGGCCGAGGGCGTCCGAGTCGTACGCGCAGATGCCCGCGACGGCGACGAGGCCGCCGGTGGCCCGGTGCAGCCGGCGGCCGAGGTCGTCGCCGTACGAGCCGCGGAGCAGCGGCGCCGCCTCGGAGTTGAGGAAGCGCACGACGCGGGCGCGGGTCGCCATGCCGCCGGCCTTGCGGTACATCTGCTCGTAATGGGCGCGGGCGGCCTTGAGTGTGGTGACGTCGGCCTCGCTGACGTGCACCGGGCCGGAACGGGAGACGTCCCCGTCCTCCGGCGGGTTCTCCCACTCCCACACCGGGATGACGGCGGGGGTGCCGGTCAGCGCGCGGGCGCCGACGACGTGCGGCTGCTGCTGCTCGTCGGAGCGCCACAGGGCGGTGGCCCGCTCGACGAAGCGGGCGAGCGGCGCGGCGGCCGAGGGGCCGCCGGCGGACCCGAAGCCGATGTCGTCCAACGTGACGGGGCGGTCGAGCCGTTCGGCGAGCACTTCGCAGATGACGTCGGGCACCTGGCCGCGTGGTCGCTGTCCCTTCAGCCAGCGGGCCACGGCGGTGTGCTCGTAACGCAGCCGCAGACCGCGGGCCGCGCCGGCCCGGTTGACGTGCGCGGCGAGCCCGGCGTGGGAGATCCCGGCTTCGTCGAGTGCCGCGTCGAGCAGGGTGTTGGGCTCCATATGCCCTCCTGCGAGCAGGGTGTTCGCCAGCGTAACCGAGGGACTTTCACACGGGGTGTGAAGTGCGCGCCCGCAGTCGTGGCGTGTGCGCCCTCCCGGTGGGCGCGGGTGGCGAGTTGACTGTGCGGCATCGGGTCCGCTCGCTTCCCCGCAGCCTGGCGGCGGTTCCGTAGCCGCCCCGCCCGGCCGTGCCGGACCCGGCACCTGGCCGGCCGGGCGGGCGGCAACCCCCCACCGGCGTGAGCGCCGCGGACCGGACGGCGGTCCGGCCCGCGGCCGCTCGCGACCGGGGTGGCGGGGCCGTACGGCCGCTCAGCCGACGACGCGCAGCCAGATCCCGGTGCAGTGCGGCAGGGCGGACACCTGTACCTGCTCCAGCCGGACCCGGGCACCACCGGGGCGGTCGAAGAGCCGGACGCCGTCGCCGAGGAACACCGGCGTGGTGAACACCAGGACCTCGTCCAGCAGGCCCGCCTCGATGCACTGGCGGGCGACGTCGGCGCCGATGACGTTCACGTAGCCGTCGCCCGCGGCGGCCTTGGCCGCACTGACGGCGGTGCCGAGGTCGTCGGAGAAGGTGACGCCGGGGACGGGCTCGGCCGGCGGGCGGTGGGTGAGCACGAACTGCTGCCCCTCCCAGCCGCCGCCGAACGCCTCGCCCTCGTTCTCCGTGCCGCGGTGCGGGTCGTCGCCGAAGAAGCTGCGCGCGCCCGAGAGGATCGAGCCGACCCGCGGGATCAGCCCGTCGACCGTGGGGTTGTCCCCGAGGTGGTCGGCGAGCCAGGACATGTCACCGCCCGGTCCCGCGATGAATCCGTCGAGCGACATGGTCGCCGAGTACAGCAGCTTGGCCATGGGGCGCCTCTCCTTCGGTGGTCTGCGGTCAGTCGGGCCTGAGGGTGGGACCGGCGGCGGGCCCGTAAATCATCGGCCCGCGCCCCCGCGGCCCGCCCGTGCTCACCCCGCCAGGACGCCGAGGGGGTCGTCGAGCACCGGCTGCCAGGCGAGTTCGGCCGCCCCGACCAGGCTGTTGTGGTCGAGCGTGCACTCCAGCACCGGGACCCCGCCGCTGCGCCCCCACAGGCTGCGGTCCGCCACCCGCGCACGCAGCCGCTCGGGGGCGGCGGCCAGCAGGACCTGGTGCAGCCCGCCGAGGATGATGCGGTCGGGGTTGAGGATGTTGACCAGGCCCGCGAGGCCGAGGCCGAGGCGGTCCACGACCAGTTCGACGGCGGCGGCGACCGCCGGGTCCGCGTACTCCTCGCGGACCAGCTCGCGGGCCTGCTGCAGCAGCGAGACCTCCGGGCCGGGCGCGCGGCCCGCGGCCGTCAGCAGCGCCAGCGGGTCGGTCTCGACGTCCAGGCAGCCGCGGCTGCCGCAGTGGCAGGGCAGGCCCTCGTCGGGATTGACGGTCAGGTGGCCGACTTCCAGCGCGAGCCCGGCGCTGCCGGTGTGCAGCCGCCCGTCGAGGACGAGCGCCCCGCCGACGCCGCGGTGGCCGGTGGCGACGCACAGCAGGTGCGCCGAGCCGCGGCCGGCGCCGTGGCGGTGCTCGGCCAGAGCGGCGAGGTTGACGTCGTTGCCGGTGAACGCCCGTGGGGCGGCGGCGAATTCGATACCGGAGGCGGTCAGACAGTCGTGGAAGATCCGGCGTACGGGCGCGCCCACGGGCCAGGCGAGGTGCAGCGGGTTGAGCGCTTCGCCGTCCGGCTCGGCGACCGCGGACGGTACGGCCAGGCCCGCGCCCACGCAGGTCCGCCCGGTGGCGCGCAGCAGCTTCGCGCCCTCCTCGACGACGGCCGCGAGGACATGCGCGGGGTCGGCCGGGACTGTTCCGCAGCCGGGGGCGGTGGCGACGATACGGCCGCCGAGCCCGACGAGCGCGGCGCGGAATCCGTCCGCGTGCACCTGCGCGGCGAGCACGACGGGGCCCTCGGGGTTCACGGACAGGCCGTGCGAGGGCCGGCCCTGGTGTCCGGCGGCGGCGGGCCGGGAGTCCACGGTGATCAGGCCCAGCGCCGCCAGCTCCGCCGCGACCGCGCCCGCGGTGGCGCGGGTCACGCCCAGCTCGGCGGTGAGCACGGCGCGGGTGGGCGCCCGGCCGGTGTGGACGAGCTCCAGCGCGGGCCCCAGCGCGCTCCGGCCTCTCTCGGGTCGCGCGGGCCTTGTACGAGTCGGCGTCACGCTTCTATTCTGCCTTTGTGCCGACGCTAAACAAAATACGGGCGGCGCTCCCCCGGTCACTGCGCGGCACCACCGTGCCCCGCGGCCCCGCCGGAGCCCAGCTCGCCCGCCTCCGTACCGTCCTGACCGTCTTCTTCGCCCTCGACGGCTTCGTCTTCGCCGGCTGGGTCGTCCGCATCCCCGACATCAAGGACCAGACCGGCGCCTCGCCCAGCGCCCTGGGCCTGGCGCTGCTCGGCGTGTCCGCGGGCGGGGTGGCGACCATGGTGCTCACCGGCGGGCTCATCCGCCGCTACGGTGCCCACGCCGTGACCGTGGGCACCGCCGCGCTGCTGTCGGCCGGCGTGGTGCTGCCGCCGCTGACCCGCTCCGCCCTCGCGCTCGGCCTGGTCCTCGTGGTCTTCGGCGCCGCGTTCGGCTCGATCAGCGTCGCCATGAACAGCGCGGCCGTCGACCTGGTGGCCGCCCTCCGGCGGCCGGTGATGCCCAGCTTCCACGCGGCGTTCAGCCTCGGCGGGATGCTCGGCGCCGGGCTCGGGGCCCTCGTCGCGGGCCACCTCTCCCCCACCCGGCACCTGCTGCTCCTCGCGCTGCTCGGGCTCGCCGTCACCGCCTTCGCCGGGCCCGCGCTCCTCGCCCTCCCGGCCCCGAAGCGGCCGCCCGCGCCCGATGTCGCTGACGGTGCGGACGGCGTGGACGGGCCGGACGCCGAGCCGGGCGGAAAAACGGCCGCGGCGCAGCGCCCCGCCGGGCGTACCCGGCTGCTCGTCGCCGTGCTCGGGCTGGTCGCGCTGTGCACCGCGTACGGCGAGGGCGCCATGGCCGACTGGAGCGCACTGCACCTGAAGGAGTCCCTGGACGCCGGTCCGGGCCTCGCCGCCGCGGGCTACTCCGTCTTCGCCCTCGCCATGACCGCCGGCCGGCTCTCCGGCACCGCGCTGCTGCTGCGGCTGGGCCAGAACCGCGCCCTGGTCGCCGGCGGCGCGACCGCCTGCGTCGGCATGCTGCTCGGCTCCTTCTCCCCGTCCGTCTGGGGCGCCCTGGCCGGCTTCGCCCTCACCGGGCTCGGCCTGGCCAACATATTCCCCATCGCCATCGGCCGCGCCGGCGAACTGGCGGGCCCGAACGGCGTCGCCGCCGCGTCCACCCTCGGCTACGGCGGCATGCTCCTCGGCCCGCCGGCGATCGGCTTCCTCGCCGACTGGTTCTCGCTGCGCGCCGCGCTGAGCACGGTCGCGCTGCTCGCCGGGGCGGCCGCGCTCATCGCGTACGCGATGCAGGCCGTGAGCACACCGGGCGCCCGCGCGGGACGTGGGAGGGGACTGAGGAGCCGGACCTGAGGAAACCGGGCCTGCCGAGCCGGCCGGGGAGCCGGGTCAGCCGGTCATCTGATGCCGACGGTGCGGGCGAGCACCGCCCGCTGCACCGGCAGCGCCTCGGCGTGCAGACTGCGGCCCGCGTCGGTGACGCACACCTGCACGCCCCTGCGGTCCTCGGGGCACATGCCGCGGGTCACCAGACCGTGCTTCTCCAGCCGGCCGACGAGGCGGGACAGCGCGCTCTGGCTCAGGTGCACCCGGTCCGCGAGCTCCTGGACCCGCAGGCTCGCCTTGTCGCCCGAATTCGCCATGCCGAGGAGCACGTCCAGCACCTCGAAGTCGCTGGCCCCGATGCCGTATCGATGCAGCTCACGGTCCAACTCGCCCACCGCCCGCGCGTGCACCGCGCGGATCTCCCGCCATTGAGAAACCACCGCGCCTTCGGCGCTCCCCGTTGCCATGGCATGGCACCGTACCAGCCCGTGAGCGGGATGTGACGGCCGGTGTGCAACGGATTGAACACGGCGCTGCGCGGTAGCATTCCCAGCATGAGGGGGCTCGATATGCGGGGACCGAGGACGCAGACCCAACGGGACGCCGTGACCGTCGAGATCGTGTACGCCGCCGTCACCGCGGCCCTGCTGGCGGGCGCGGTGTTCCTCGCCGTCGCCGCGCCCGCGCTGTTCTTCGACACGGTGCGCGGCGACGCAAGGGTGGGGGTGCTGACGGCCGCGAAGGCGGCCGGGGCTATGGCGTTCGTGATCCGCGTCGCGCTCGTCCTGCGTCGCTGGTGACCAGCCGCCTGACCAGGGGCCAGAGCAGGATCAGCGCGATGACGGCGTAGACCGTGACCGCGAACGGGGTGTTGACGAGGCCGCTCAGGCTGCCGTCGCTGAGCTGCAGCGCCCGGCGCATCTGCTGCTCGGCCGCCGGGCCGAGGATGACGCCGATGATCGCCGGCAGCACCGGCAGCCCGTAGCGCCGCATGCCGAGCCCGATCAGGCCGATCACCAGCAGGATGACCAGGTCGACCGCCTCACCGCTGACGGCGTACGCGCCGACCGCCGCGAAGAACAGGATGCCCGCGTACAGATACGGCCGCGGGATGCGCAGCAGCTTCGCCCAGACCGGCGCCAGCGGCAGGTTGATGAGCAGCAGCAGGAACATGCCGACGAACAGCGACGCGATCAGGCCCCACACCAGGTCGGGTTCGCGGTCGAAGAGCAGCGGGCCCGGCTGGATGCCGTACTGCTGGAACGCGGCCAGCATCACGGCGGCCGTCGCGGTCGTCGGCAGGCCGAGCGTGAGCATCGAGACCAGCGTCCCGGCCGCGGAGGCGGACGCCGCCGACTCCGGTCCGGCGACGCCCTCGATGGCGCCCTTGCCGAACTCGTCCTTGTGCTTCGACAGCCGCTTTTCCGTCACGTACGACAGGAAGGTGGGGATCTCCGCGCCGCCCGCCGGGATCGCCCCGAACGGGAACCCGATCGCGGGCCCGCGCAGCCACGGCTTCCAGGTGCGGCGCACGTCGGAACGGGCGAGCCACGGCCGGCCCACGGGTATCGGCCCCTGGTTGCCCGAGCGCAGCCTGGCGGCCACCCACAGCGCCTCGCCGACCGCGAAGAGGCCGACCGCGACGATGATGACGTCGATGCCGTCGGCGAGTTGCAGCGAGCCGAAGGTCAGCCGCTCCTGGCCGGTCATCTGGTCGAGACCGACCAGGCCGATGGTCAGCCCGATGAGCAGCGAGGCGAAGCCCCGGATGCGGGAGCGGCCCAGCACGGAGGTCACCGCGATGAACGCGAGGGCCATGAGGGCGAAGTAGTCCGGCGCACCGATGTCGACGGCCAGGTCCGCGATCACCGGCGCCAGCGCGACCAGCAGGATCGTGCCGATCACGCCGCCCGCGAAGTGCCCGATCGCCGCGGCGGCCAGGGCCTGCGAGCCGCGGCCGGACTTGGCCATCGGATTGCCCTCGATGGCGGCGACCACCGCGGCGCTCTCCCCCGGTGTGTTGAGCAGGATGGAGGTGGTGGAGCCGCCGAACATGCCGCCGTAGTAAATGCCCGCGAACATGATGAGCGCGGCGGTGGGCTCCAGCCCGTACGTCACGGGGAGCAGCAGCGCGACGGCCATGGCGGGGCCGATGCCGGGCAGCACGCCGATGGCGGTGCCGAGGAGGACGCCGACGGCGGCCCACAGGAGGTGGGCGGGCGTCAGTGCGGTGCCGAAGCCGTCGACGAGGGAGGCGAAGGAGTCCATCTCACAGCACCTCCATGAGCGGCCCGCCGGGCAGCGGGACACCCAGCAGGTTGGTGAAGACGGTGTACGTGATCACCGACAGCACGGCGGCCACGAGCGGGTCGCTGGCGAACGCCCGGCTGCCCAGCGCGTAGGCCGCGCCCCAGAACAGCAGGGCGCCGGCGAGGGGGAAGCCGACCTCGCCGATGAGGAAGGCGCTGGCGAGGAAGACCCCGGCGAGCAGCAGCACGGTGCGCCACTCGGAGGGCGCGTCGAGGTCGATGTCCTCGCCGCCCTCGGCCTCGCCCTTGCCGCCGCGCAGCACGTCGACGGCGAGGAGGGCGGAGACGACGAGGAGGGCGATGCCGATGACGGTGGGGACGGCCTCGGGTCCGACCGGGCCGCGCTGGGCGTAGTCGGTGTCCATGGTCAGCGCGTCGATCAGGACGAGCACGCCGAGGGCCAGCAGCAGGACGCAGACGCCGAGTTCCGACCTGCCGCGCAGCAGGGCGAGCGGCCCGCCGGAGCCGCGGTCGGGGGCGGCCTTGCCGTCCGGCGCTTCCTTGCCGTCCGGCGCTTCCTTGCCGTCCGGGGCTCCCTTGCCCCCCGGCGGCTCCGCGGGGGTGCGGCTCTCGTCCGCCGTCGGCTCGTTCGTCGTCGGCTCGTTCGTCACAGGCCCAGCTCCTTCAGCACCGAGACCACGCGCCGGTCCTGCGCGTCGAGGTGGTCGCCGAACTTCTCGCCGGTGAGGAAGGCGTCGGTCCAGCCGTTCGTCTTCAGCGACTGCCGCCACTCGTCGGTGTCGTGCAGCTTCTCGAAGAGGTGGATCAGGTTCTTGCGTTCGGTGCCGGACAGCCCCGGCGGGGCGACGAAGCCGCGCCAGTTGGTGAACGCCACGTCGATGCCCGTCTCGCGCAGCGTCGGCGCGTCCAGACCCGGGTGCCGCTCGCCGCCGGTGACGGCGAGCACCCGCAGGTCGCCCGCCTCGATCTGGTCGAGGTACTCGCCGACGCCGGAGACGCCGAAGGCGACCTTGCCGCCGAGGATCGACGCGAGCAGTTCGCCGCCGCCGTCGTACGGCACATAGTTGACCTCTTTGGGCACGATCCCGGCGGCCCGGGCCATCAGCATCGGTGCCAGGTGGTCCGGACCGCCGGGGGACGAGCCGCCGCCGACCGGTGTCGTGCCCGGGGAGGCTTTCCAGTCGGCCAGCAGATCCCCGAACGTCTTGTACGGGGAGTCGGCGGGGACCACGACGATGTCGGGCTCCTCGGTCACCCGCGCGATGGGGGTGGTGTCGGCGAGCGTGTGGTCGGTGGTGTTGGTACGCACCGCGCCGCTGACCCCGAGCCCCATGGACATCACGAGCTTGCCGTTGCCGTGTTCGTTGACCAGCCGGGACAGGCCCACGGTGCCGCCGGCGCCGGGGAGGTTGAAGACCTCGACGTTGCTGCCGAGATCGGCCTCCTCGATGTTCCGGGCGATGGTCCGGGCGGTGATGTCGTAGCCGCCGCCGGGGGTGTTGGGGACCATCAGCTCCAGGCCGGGGATCCGGCTGCCGCCCGCCGCGCCGTCCCCCTCCGTGATGAGCGGCGGGCCGAGGAGCACCAGCAGCGCCGCTGCCGCGAGCGCGAACGGGGTGCGTAGAGTGGCCGGCAGACGCACGGTTCGGTCACCGCCTCTTCGTCGAGGAGCCGGCTCCGCGGAGCCGTGGATGATCACTGGGGTCCGGATGTCGCCACATGCTCCCGCCGGGGGCCCCAGAGGTCGCGCTTGTGAACGCAAGGAAACTTCTGGTCGTTCTGGTCCCGGCGCGGACCGTCCCGGAGCGCTAGCCTGACCGCCGTGATCCGGGTACTGGTGGTCGACGACGACTTCATGGTGGCCAAGCTGCACAGCCGCTACGTCGCGGCGACCGAGGGCTTCGAGGTGGCCGGTGTCGCGCACAGCGGCGCGGAGGCGCTGCGCGCCGTGGCGCGGCTGCGCCCCGACCTGGTGCTGCTCGACGTCTATCTGCCGGACATGGACGGCATCGGGGTGCTGCGGCGGCTGCGCGCGGGGGAGCACGCGGACACCGACGTACTCGTGATCACCGCGTCCCGGGACGCCGAAACCATCCGCGGCGCGCTGCACGGGGGCGCGCTGCACTACGTCATCAAGCCGTTCAGCCAGGCCGCGCTGCAGGAGCAGTTGCGCCACTTCGCCGCCACCCGCGCCCGGCTCGACGCGCTCGACGACACCGGCGGCGTCCAGCAGGCGCACGTCGACCGGCTCTTCAGCGCCCGCCCCACCGTCTCCGGCGCGCTGCCCAAGGGGCTCAACGTACGCACCGCCGAGCTGGTGGAACGGGTGCTGCGCGAGCACCCCGGCGGCCTGTCTGCCAGCGAGTGCGCGGAGGCGGCGGCGATCTCCCGGGTGGCCGCCCGGCGTTACCTGGAGCACTTCGCCGACTCCGGCCGCGCCGAGCTGTCGCTGAAGTACGGCGGCACGGGGCGGCCCGAGCACCGCTACCGCTGGGCCGGCTGAAGCGTACGCGCGGGGCCGCGCGCCGGCGCGGGGGCACGCGCGCGGGCCCGCACGCCCGGGGCCGCCGTCCGTATACGACCCCGTGCACGACCCGCACATGCGGCCCGGGCGTCACCCCTACGAGTGCATCCCGGGGTGCCGGGGCGACGCCGGGGGTAGTGCTGCCCCGGGCGCTGGACGCGAACGAACCCGGGGAGGGGCGGATGCCGCCTAAGCAGCCGTTCGAACTGCCGACCTTCTACCTGCCGTGGCCCGCGCGGCTCAACCCGCACGTCGAGCAGGCGCGGGGGCACTCACGGGCGTGGGCGCGCGGGATGGGGATGCTGGAGGGCTCGGGCATCTGGGACACCGCCGACCTCGACGCGCACGACTACGCGCTGCTGTGCGCGTACACCCACCCCGAGTGCTCGGCGGACGTGCTGTCGCTGGTCACCGACTGGTACGTGTGGGTGTTCTTCTTCGACGACCACTTCGTGGAGGCGTTCAAGCGCGACCGCGACCGGGCCGGCGCCAAGGCGTACCTCGACCGGCTCCCCGCGTTCATGCCGGCGGAGCCTTCCGGCGCGGACATCCCCGAGCCGCGCAACCCGGTGGAGGCGGGGCTCGCGGACCTGTGGGCCCGGACGGTGCCCGCGATGTCGGCGGGGTGGCGGCGGCGGTTCGCGCAGAGCACGGTCAACCTGCTCGACGAGTCGCTGTGGGAACTGGCGAACATCGACGAGGGGCGGGTGGCCAACCCCGTCGAGTACGTCGAGATGCGGCGCAAGGTCGGCGGGGCGCCGTGGTCCGCGGGGCTCGTGGAGTACGCGGCGGCGGCGGAGGTACCGGACCGGGTGGCCGCGTCCCGGCCGCTGCTGGTGCTGCGCGACACCTTCGCCGACGCCGTGCACCTGCGCAACGACCTCTTCTCCTACCAGCGCGAGGTGGAGGACGAGGGCGAGCTGAGCAACGGCGTGCTGGTGATGGAGACGTTCCTCGGCTGCGGTACGCAGGAGGCCGCCGAACGCGTCAACGACCTGTTGACGTCCCGGATGCAGCAGTTCGAGCACACGGCGCTCACCGAACTGCCCGTGCTCCTCGCCGAGGAGGAGCTGACGCCTGCGGAGTGCGCGCGGGTGGCCGCGTACGCGAAGGGGATGCAGGACTGGCAGTCGGGCGGGCACGAGTGGCACCTGCGCTCCAGCCGGTACATGAACGCGGGCGCCGCCACCGGCCCGCCCGCCCTGCCGTACGCGCCGGCGGGGCCGGGGGTGGGCGTGCGCGGGCTGCTGACCGCGACCGGGGCGGTGCGGCTGCGCTCGTACGCGCATATGCCGCACCGGCGCGTCGGCCCGTCGCTGGTGCCGGAGATGTGCATGCCGTACGGGCTGCGACTTTCGCGGCACCTCGACATGGCCAGGTCCCGGACCGTCGACTGGTGCAGCCGGATGGGCTTCCTGCAGCCCCAGCCGGGCGTGCCGGGCTCGCACGTGTGGGACGCGCGGCGCCTGCGCGGCTACGACTTCCCGCTCTGCGCGTCGGGGCTGCACCCGGACGCCGACGAGGAGGAGCTGGCCCTGGCCTCGCTGTGGCTGGCCTGGGGCACCTACGGGGACGACTACTACCCCGCCGTCTTCGGCCGCGCCCGTGACCTGGCCGGGGCCCGGGCCTCGAACGACCGGCTGAAGCTGTGCATGCCGCTATGCGACGGGACGCCGGCGCCCCCGCCGGCGAACGCGCTGGAAGGCGGCCTGGCCGACCTGTGGCGGCGGACGGCGGAGCCGATGGCTCCGGAGCAGCGGGCGCACTTCAGGGCCACGGTGTCCGTCATGCTCGACGCCTGGCTGTGGGAGCTGTCCAACCAGGCGCAGCACCGCGTCCCGGACCCGGTCGACTACATCGAGATGCGCCGGGCGACGTTCGGCTCCGACATGACGACATACCTGTGCCGGCTGCGCCGCGGGAGCGACGTGCCGCCGGAGATCTACGAGAGCGGGCCGGTGCGGGCGCTGGAGAACTCCGCCATGGACTACGCCTGCCTCCTCAACGACCTCTTCTCGTACCAGAAGGAGATCGAGTACGACGGGGAGATCCACAACGGCGTGCTGGTGGTGCAGAACTTCTTCGGCGTCGGCTACCCGGACGCGGTGCGTATCGTGCACGACCTCACGACAGGGCGGATGCGGCAGTTCGAGCACGTGCTGGAGACCGGACTGCCGGTGCTGTACGAGGACCTCGCGGTCTCGCGGAAGGAGCGCGAGGCGGTGGACGCCTACATGCGCGACCTCCAGAACTGGATGGCCGGGATCCTCAACTGGCACCTGCACGTGCGGCGTTACGGGGCCGCGGAGCTGGCGGAGTACGCGGGCGGTCCGGGGCTGCCGGGCGGGGCGCCGGCGGGGCTGGGCACGGCGGCGGCGCGGCCGGGGGCGTGGGCCGGGGGGTGAGGGAGCGGCCGGGTTCGGGCGCGGCTGGAGGGGCGCGGGACGGGTCCGGGTGCGGGGCGGCCCCCTTCAGCCGAGCCAGCCGGGGCGCACCAGCCCCGACTCGTACGCCTGCACCACCAGTTGCGCCCGGTCCCGTACGCCGAGCTTGACCATGGTCCGGCTCACGTGCGTCTTGGCCGTCAGCGGGCTGACCACCAGCCGGCGGGCGATCTCCTCGTTCGACAGGCCCATGCCCACCAGCGCCATGACCTCCCGCTCCCGCTCGGTCAGCTCGTCCAGGGCCGCGGCCGCCGCGGGTTCCTTGGAGCGGGCGGCGAACTCGGAGATCAGCCGGCGGGTAACGCCCGGAGAGAGCAGCGCGTCGCCCTCGACCACGGCCCGTACCGCGCGCACCAGTTCCTCCGGCTCGGTGTCCTTGACCAGGAAGCCGGAGGCGCCGGCGCGGATCGCCTCGAAGACGTACTCGTCCAGCTCGAAGGTGGTGAGCATGACGACCTTCACCTCCGCCAGGTCCGGGTCGCCGGTGATCCGGCGGGTGGCCTCCAGACCGTCGAGGACCGGCATGCGGATGTCCATGAGGACGACGTCCGGGCGCCGTTCGCGGACGACGGCCACGGCCTGCTCGCCGTCGGCCGCCTCGCCGCACACCTCCACGTCCTGCTGCGCGTCGAGGAGAGCGCTGAAGCCGGCCCGTACGAGCACCTGGTCGTCGGCGAGCATCACGCGGATCACTGGCGCTCCTCTGAGGTGTCGCGGCTGCGGGTCTCGCGGCCGGCGTTCACGGTATCCGCCGGCAGCGGGATCCGGGCCCGCACCCGGAAGCCGCCGTCGGGGCGGGTGGCGGCCTCGACGGTGCCGCCGAGCGCGGAGGCGCGCTCGCGCATGCCGACCAGTCCGTTGCCGCCGCCGGTGAGGCCGCTCGCGGTGGCGGGGCCGTCGTCGTCGATCTGCAGTTCCAGCTCGCCGGGGGCGTGACGGACCAGGACCCGGGCGGTGCGCGAGCCGGAGTGGCGGACGACGTTGGTCAGCGCCTCCTGGACGATGCGGAACGCGGCCAGTTCCGTGCCCGGGGGCAGCGGGGCCCGCTCGCCCTCGACGGTGACGTCCACGGCGAGGCCGGCCGCGGCGGCCTGCTCCTTCAGCTCGCCGAGCCGGTCGAGGCCGGGGGCGGGCGAGCGCGGGGCGCCGCCTGGGGCACGCAGCGCGTCGAGCACCTGGCGGACCTCGCCGAGCGCCTCCTTGCTGGCGGACTTGATGGTGATCAGCGCCTCGCGGGCCTTCTCGGGCTGCTGGTCGAGGAGCGCGAGGCCCACGCCCGCCTGGATGTTGATGACGGAGATGCTGTGCGCCAGCACGTCGTGCAACTCGCGGGCGATGCGCAGCCGCTCCTCGTCGGCGCGGCGGCGCTTGGCCTGCTCGCGCTCGGCCCGTGCGGCGGCCCACTGCTCGCGGCGCGTACGCATCAGCTCGCCGCCCGCGACGACCGCCAGCACCCAGGCGATGACGAACAGCACCTGGCCCCAGTGGCCGCCGCCGTCGTCGCTCGGCGGCAGCCAGCGGTAGAGGACGGAGGTGTACGCGACGTGGCCGGCGAAGAGCAGCGCGAGCGCCCCCCAGACGGCGTGCCGCTCCCCCACCGAGACGGCGGCGAAGCAGGCGACGGCGGCGCTGAGGAAGATCGGCCCGTACGGGAAGCCCGTGGCCAGATAGCCGAGGCAGACGGCGACGGTGCCGAAGGCGGCGGTACGGGGGTAGCGGTGCCGCAGCAGGAGGAGGACGGCGGCGGCGAAGAGGAAGCCGAGCGCGCCGGGGAAGGGGGCGACGCGGTCGGTGGCCTGAGCGGCGCCGCGGGTGCCGACGACCATGAAGAAGGTCAGGAACAGGGTGGAGCGCCAGGGCAGGCGGTCGCGGCTGGGCAGCCAGCGGAGCATGCCGGGCAGGGGGCGGCCGTCCTCGCCGTCGGCGGCGGGGCGCGGGGCGCCGGGGCCGCCGGGTGCGCAGGGCCCGCCGAACGGGGGCCCCGGCCACCGCCGGCCGCCGGCCTCGTCGTCCCGCCCCCACCAGGGGGGTCCTCCGCGTCGCATGGCTGAAACGCTAACCGGCGGCGGGGCCTTCGGGCGTCCACCGTACGCGGACACCCGGCGTACTCCCGGTGGAGTACCTGCTCAGCGGGGGTGAGGCCGGTGGTTGCACGGAGCAGGGGCCGCCGGGCCGGGGTCACCGGGCCGGGGGGGTGCGCCCGCGGCGGGGGCGGCTACACGGCGGGGGTGCGCAGGCCGATACCGCGGCCCAGGTCCGCCGCGGCCCGGTCGAAGAACTCCTCACGGGCGTGGACGACCTCGTGGAACTGGCCGAAGACCTCGAAGCCGACGAGACCGAAGAGCTGCGACCAGGCGGCGACCAGCCGCGCCATCGCCGCCGGATGCAGCCGTACGCCCAGGCGGCGCACCAGTTGCTCGGCGTCGCGGAGCACGTCGGCGGACTCGACGGTCCCCGGGTCGAGCAGCCCCGCGTCCGCGGCGTCCTCGGCGACGGCGATGAGCGCGCGGGCGACGCGGGAGGCGGGGTCGTTGGTGGTCTCGGGGGCGGCGTAGCCGGGGACGGGGGAGCCGTAGAGGAGGGCGTACTCGTGCGGGTGGGCCAGCCCCCAGCGGCGTACGGCGTGGCAGGCGGCGGTCCAGCGGGCGACGGGGTCGGCGCCGGGCGCGGCGGCGAGGGCGCGCTCCGTCTCGCCGCCGACGGCGTCGTAGGCGTCGATGATCAGCGCGGTGAGGAGGTCGTCGCGGCAGGGGTAGTAGCGGTAGAGCGCCGAGGAGACCATGCCCAGCTCGCGGGCTACGGCGCGCAGCGAGAGGCGGGCGGCACCCGCGTCGGCGAGCTGGCGTCTGGCCTCGGCCTTGATGCTCTCGGCGATCTCGGTGCGGGCGCGCTCCCTGGCTCCTGTGACCCTCGTCATGGGGGCAGTCTGCCACCGAGAGAGCAGTGCACACAAACGAGATCGGTGCACAGAACCGAGAGCAGTGCTCTTGCCTAAGACCACCGCCCTGATGCACACTGCTCTCAGGCGAGAGCACTGCTCTCGGTTCGGATCAGCGCTCACTCCAGGAGGTCACGATGACCACGCAGCCCTACTACCTCAAGGCCGGCCGCGTCGCCTCGCGCTTCAACAAGGTGGTGGGCTGGCTCGCGCGCCACGGCTTCAGCTTCATGGGCACCGCGGAGCTGTCCGTACGCGGCCGGAAGTCCGGGAAGATGCTGCGCCTGCCCGTCAACCCGCACCGCCACGACGGCGAGCAGTACCTCGTCTCCGCCCGTGGCCACTCCCAGTGGGTCCGGAACATGCGCGCGGCCGGCGGCGGCGAGCTGCGCGTCGGCCGCAAAGTGCGCGCCTTCACCGTCGAGGAGGTGCCGCCCGCCGTCGCCGTGCCCGTGCTGCGCGGTTACCTCAAACGCTGGGGCTGGGAGGTCAACCAGTACTTCCAGGGCGTGACGGCGGAATCCTCCGACGAGGAGCTGCTCGCCGCCGCCCCCGACCACCCGGTCTTCCGCCTCACCGAGACCCGCTGAGCGCGCTCTTGCGGTCCAGCATCGACAGCGCCCGGTGCGCCACCGGGTGGGTGCGGACGATCTCGCCGAGCGTCGTCGACCCCTGCGTGACCTTCGTGAACATGTGCCACGCAGGCCGGAAACCGGTCAGCGCGGCATGGAACACCGCGGGGTGCCGCTCGAAGGCCGACAGCATCCGCCGCCCGACCGCCATCTCCACGCCGAGGCCCGCCTTCACGGCGAACGCGTAGTTGAGCGCCTGGCGCCGCGCGTCCACCGCGTCCTGCGCCTCCGCGATCCGCACGGCCCACTCCCCCGCGAGCCGGCCGGAGCGCAGCGCGTACGAGATGCCCTCCCGGGTCCACGGCTCCAGCAGCCCCGCGGCGTCGCCGCAGACGACGACCCGGCCGCGGGACAGCGGCGAGTTGTGGGCGCGGCAGCGCGTGAGGTGCCCCGACGACAGGCTCGGCTCGAAGCCCGCCAGCCCGAGCCGGGCGGTGAACTCCTCCAGATAGCGCTTCGTCGCGGCGCCGTCGCCGCGGGCGGAGATCACGCCGACCGTCAGCGTGTCGCCCTTGGGGAAGACCCACCCGTAACTCCCGGGCAGCGGGCCCCAGTCGATGAGCACCCGGCCGCGCCAGTCGTCGGCGACCTCCGGCGGCACCGGGATCTCGGCCTCCAGCCCCAGGTCCACCTGCTCCAGCTCCACCCCGACGTGGCTGCTGGTCCGCCCCGCGCTGCCGTCCGCGCCGACCACCGCGCGGGCCAGCACCTTCTCGCCGCCCGACAGATGCACGGCCACCGTGCGCCGGTCCGGCACCTCGGGCCCGTGCTGCTCGACCCGCGCGACGGTCACGCCGGTACGCAGCCGCGCGCCCGCGCGCTGCGCCGCCTCGGCGAGCCGGGCGTCCAGCTCGGCACGGTTGACGAGCCCGAACAGGGTGCGGCGGGAGCGGCGCGTGCGGCCGAGCCGGCCGCGCATGGTGAACGTCACGGCGTTGACGCGGTCGCGCAGCGGCAGTTCGACGCCGTCGGGGAGCGCCTCGCGGGACAGCCCGATGATGCCGCCGCCGCAGGTCTTGTAGCGGGGCAGTTCCGAGCGCTCCAGGAGCAGGACGCTGCGGCCCTGCCCGGCGGCGGCGCACGCCGCGGAGGCCCCGGCCGGGCCTGCGCCGATCACGAGGACGTCCCAGACCCGCGGCTCCCCGCCGGCCTCGCCGCCGGTCGCGGCGGCGGGCGTCGCCCCGGGGGCCACCGGCGGCGTCTTCTCGGGCCGTTCGTCCGGCGCCGGTTCGCCCGGTGCGTCGGGCTCGGAGCCCGGCGCCGCGTCGTCCCGCGCGTCCGCGTCCGTCGCTTCGGCCGGCGCTTCGTCCGGCGCTTCGTCCGGCGCCGCGTCCTGCACCGCGTCCTCGGCCGCGTTCCGTGCGTCGCCCGGCGAGCGGCCGGCCGCCGCCTCGCCCGTTCCGTTGCCCGCCTCGTTCTCGCTGGTCACGTTGGCTCTCTGCTCCTGTTTCCGGCCTCCCCCGCCCGGGGGCGCCCACCTGCCGCATCCTAGAACGACGTACCGCTGTGCGATGATCGTCACCGCTCGCCCCGATCCCGGGACCCGACACCGCAGGACACAACGCAGTTCGCCCGAGGAGCGTTCCCATGGACACCGATCGGCTCGCCGGCACCGTCGCCGGACTGCTGCCGCGCGCCCGTACCGAACTCGCCGAGCTGGTCTCCTTCCGCTCGGTCGCCCTCATCGATCCGGAGCGTTTCCCGGCGACCGAGTCCGACGCCGCCGCCCGCTGGATCGCGGATTCGCTGACCGCCGAGGGCTTCACGGACGTGCAGTTGCTCGACACCCCGGACGGCACCCGTTCGGTGTACGGCTATCTGCCGGGACCGGCCGGTGCCCCCACGGTGCTGCTCTACGCCCACTACGACGTACAGCCGCCGCTCGACGAATCTGCGTGGCTCAGCCCGCCGTTCGAGCTGACCGAGCGCGACGGCCGGTGGTACGGGCGCGGCGCCGCGGACTGCAAGGGCGGCGTCCTCATGCACCTGACCGCGCTGCGCGCGCTGCGCGAGAACGGCGGCGTGCCGGTCTCGGTCAAGATGATCGTGGAGGGCTCGGAGGAGCAGGGCACCGGCGGTCTGCAGCAGTACG
Source organism: Streptomyces sp. B5E4 (assembly GCF_039871555.1). Classification (NCBI taxonomy): domain Bacteria; kingdom Bacillati; phylum Actinomycetota; class Actinomycetes; order Kitasatosporales; family Streptomycetaceae; genus Streptomyces; species Streptomyces sp. B5E4. Next base: position 274,030 of record NZ_JBDPMI010000002.1, on the reverse strand, counting down.
CCGAGCAGCACCCGGAGTTGCTGGCGGCCGACACGATCGTCATCGGCGACGTCGGCAACTTCCGCGTCGGGCTGCCCACGGTCACGGCCACGCTGCGCGGCATGACGATGCTGCGCGTGCAGGTGGACGCGCTGGCGGGGAACCTGCACTCGGGCCAGTTCGGCGGCGCCGCCCCCGACGCCCTCGCCGCGCTCATCCGGATCCTCGACTCGCTGCGCGCCCCCGACGGCTCGACCACGGTCGACGGCCTGGCGCCCGGCTCCCGGTGGGACGGCCTGGCGTACCCGGAGGACGTCTTCCGCAGCGACGCCAAGGTGCTGGACGGCGTGGAGCTCATCGGCTCGGGCAGCGTCGCGGACCGCATCTGGGCGAGCCCCGCGGTGACGGTCGTCGGGATGGACGTGCCCTCGGTGGCCGAGGCCACGCCCTCGGTGCAGGCCACCGCCGCGGCGCTGGTGAGCCTGCGGCTGCCGCCGGGCCACGACTCGGCGGAGGCGACGGAGCGGCTGACGGCGCACTTCGAGGCGCACGCGCCGTGGGGCGTACAGGTGACCACCGAGTCGTACGGCTCGGGCGAGCCGTTCCGCGCCGACGTCACCAGCCCGGCGTACCGCGCGATGGCCGAGGCGCTGCGCGCGGCCTACCCGGGCGAGGAGATGCAGGTCGCCGGGCAGGGCGGCACGATCCCGCTGTGCAACACCCTGGCCGAGCTGTACCCGCGGGCGGAGATCCTGCTGATCGGGCTCTCCGAGCCGGAGGCGCAGATCCACGCGGTGAACGAGAGCGTGTCACCGGAGGAGTTGGAGCGGCTGTCGTTCGCCGAGGCGCTGTTCCTGCAGCGGTACGCGGCCGGGCGCGCGGACTGAGGCCGCGGGCCCGCCCCGCCTGAGGCCGCGGGCCCGCCCCGCGGCCGGGCGCCGGCTTCGGGAAGCCGTCCGGGAAGCCGGTCCGGAAGGTGCCGTCAGGCGACGTCCGTGAGCCGGGCGAAGACGACGACGTTGCCCTCGTAGCCGGGGTCGGTGCCCTCGCGGTAGCCGCCGCCGCAGGTGAGGACGCGCAGTTCGGCGCGGTCGGAGTCGCCGTAGACGCGGCGGCTGGGGAAGTCGGCGGCGTCGAAGACCTCGACGGCGTAGACGGTGAACTCCGCCGTACGACCGTCCTCCCGGTCGACCTTGACGACCTCGCCGCGCTTCAGGCCGCCGAGGCGGTAGAAGACGGCGGGCCCGGCCGCGTCGTCGACGTGCCCGGTGACGACGGCGGTGCCGGTGGCGCCGGGGGTGGCGGCGTCCCGGTACCAGCCGGCGAGGTTGGGTACGCCCGGGGGCGGCGCGGCGAGCCAGCCGTCGGGGTCGAGACCGACCTCGGTCAGCGGCGCGTCGACGCCGAGGGCGGGGATCCGGACGGTGGCCGGCGCCGAGGCCGGCAGCGGCGGGTGCGCGGGCGGGCCGTCGTCGGTGATCGCGCTCTCCGCGGAGGGCTGCGGCGGGCCGAAGCCGCCGGTGAGTGCGGTGTGGATCATGCCGATGCCCAGGAGCATCACGCAGATGACGACGCCCGCGGCGAACCTCTTGCGCAGTGCGCCGGCCGCGCTCCCGCCGCCCTCGCCGTCGCCGCCGGGATCCGGGGGCGGGCCGCCGGGCGCGGTGCCGTTCGGTGCGGCCCCGTACCCCGTCGTGTCGTGGGGCAGCGTGCCGTGGGGGGTCATGCCGTAGGGCATCGTGGCGTAGGGGTCGGCGGTGCGGTGCTCGTGCATGGTGCGGACCGTTTCTGCGCAGGGGGAGCCTCGCGGGAAGGTGCGCGGGGAGTGGGGCGGGGCGCGGGGAGCTGTGCGGGAATGCGGGTACGGTCCGCGTCGTGCGCCCCGCGGGCCGGAGGCCGCGGGGCGGCACGCGCGATGCGGACCGGTGTCTGCGCCGCGGGGTCAGTCGCGGCCGGGCGGCCCCTGCCGGCGCCGTAGCAGCAGGGCGCCGCCGAAGGCACCGGCGGCCGTGAGGCCCGCACCGCCGGAGAGCATCACGGTGCGGTCCTCCTGAGAGCCGCCCAGCCCGCCGCGGGCCGGCCGGGTCGGCTTCACCGGCTGCGCCGTCTCGGCCGGCCGGACCGCCTCCTTGCCCGGCTCGGAGCGGCCCGCGGCCTCCTTGCCGGCCTGCGTGGGCAGCGCGGACTGAGTCGCCTCCTTGCCTTGTTCGCCTTGTTCCTGGCGCGGCCTGGACGTGGCACCGACCTCCGGCTTGTCGCCACCCGCGGCGGCGATGGTCAGCGGCGCGGTGCCGGACTCGTCGCCGCAGGTGAACGTCACCTCGAAGGACGCGCCCGGCTTGGCGTCCAGATCGACCCTCACCTGCGCGCTCTGGATGGCGCCGCCCGTGCCGAGGGTCGTCCTGTCGAAGACCGCCGACGAGGCGGTGGCCTCCTTGCCGCATTCGGTCACGGTCAGCTCGACCTTGCCGCCCGGCTTGACCGTCTTGGGGGTGACGGAGAAGCCGAAGGTGGTGATGTTGTCGTCGTTGCCCTGCGCCGTCGCCACCGTGGCCGTGAGGCCGGCGGCGACGGCACCGACGGCCGCGGCGGCCAGCGCCGTGGATATGATCCGCATCGGTCGTTAGCTCCTGAAGTGGGGGGATGCGACGACGTGGGCCGCCGCTAGCAGAGACGCTATGCAGCCAGAGGCAGTGACACGCACTCAAAAACTGCCGAATGGGGCAATAGCAGGGCCAATAGGGTTGCCACCGTCACCCCGCCACGCCCCTCGCGTCCCGCTCGCGTCCCCCCTCGCGCTACGCCCCGTCCGCGACCGGCATCCCGCCCTCCAGATAGACCGCCGCCCCCCGCTGCCGGGCCCGCAGCGCCCAGCGCAGCCGACTGAACCGCACCGACGGCAGCAGCCCGCCCGCCTCGTCCTCGGTGACGAACCGCCAGGCGCGCAGCTCAGGACCCGGCAGCAGCACGCCGGCCGCCTCCTCGGGGCCGAGCCGCCCGCCGTCGTAGAGCAGCCGCAGCCCGCCGTACTCGGGCGGCCGGGGCGGCTCCCAGTCCACCACCAGCAGCCGCGGCGCCCGCCGCAGGCGCAGCCCCAGCTCCTCCGCCACCTCCCGGACGCCGCCGCGCGCCGGCGCCTCGCCGGGCTCGACGACGCCGCCGGGGAACTCCCAGCCCGGCTTGTACGTGGGGTCGACGAGGAGCACCCGGTCGTCGTCGTCGAAGAGCAGCACGCCGGCGGCGAGCGTCTCGCCGGTGGGCTCGGAGTTCTGCACGATGTCGCAGTATCCGGCCCCGGCGCGCAGGCACGACGCGATCTCCTCGGCGGCCTCGCGGGGGCTCTGACCTGCGGCGTCGACCAGGTGGGCATCGCCGGTGAGCCAGGGCGGGATGGACCCGGTGTGCAGGATCGTTTCGTCAAACCCGACCAGCAAATGGCGCACTTCGAAGCCGCGCGAGGCCAGCCGGCCGAAGATCTCGTCGCGGTGCTCCTCACGCCACAGCGCCGCCGGCACCACCAGCGGACCGTCCGCCTCCGCCAGCAGCGCCGCCGCCGTCTCGACCACCAGCCGGCGCCACGACGGCAGCTCCTGCTCGTCACCGACCTCGTCCAGGCGCTTCTGCGGCAGCAGCGCGCGCAGTTGTCCGCCCGTCAGCTCCGGGTCGTAGAGAATGCTCCCCGGCGTCAGCTCCACCAGCTCGTGCGCGACGCGGCGCAGACCCGTATCCCATGCGCCGTTCAACCAGACGATCACATGTTCCCCCTCTCAGCCGCCCCCAGAGAGTTGCCCGCTACCCGCTCCCGGGGAAACTCCGGGCGAAGAGTTTGGCCGCAGGGCTACGTCACACCGCCGTAACCCGGCGCAATGACGCCGGGTCGCGTACGAACCCGGCCCACCGCCGTGCCCGTACGCCGGCGTGCCCGGTCCAATCGGGCCGTCCGGGGTCCGGCATGGGCCCGTTCGGCCCTCCGCCGCACGGTGCCCACCCAGCAGGATGGCGCTCACCCGCCCGCTTCGCGCGGGCCGGGTTCGGCGGCCCGGTCCGGAGGTCAGATGGGCTGACCGACGGCTCCCCCCGGGCCGCCGTAGCCCTTCTCCGACGGGCCGCCGTGAGCTTCCCAGCCGCCTCACCCCTTCGTGGAGCCGAGCGTCAGCCCGGCGATGAAGTGCCGCTGGAGCAGCAGGAAGACGGTGATCGTCGGCAGCGCGACGAGCACGGATCCCGCCGCGAGCAGGTTGTAGTCCGTGAAGAACTGCCCGCGCAGGTTGTTGAGCGCCGAGGTGATCGGGAGCTTGTCGCCGTCGGAGATGAAGACCAGCGCCCACAGGAAGTCGTTGTACATCCAGGTGAACTGCAGCGTCCCCAGCGCCGCCAGCGCCGGGCGGCACAGGGGCAGGGTGATCCGCCAGTACTGGGTCCACACTCCGGCGCCGTCGACTTGACCGCGGCCTCCAGGATCTCGGTGGGCAGCGCACGCATGAAGTTCGCCAGCACGAAGACGCAGAAGCCGAGCTGGAAGCCGACGTTGACGGAGATGACGGCCCAGTACGAGTCGTACATCGTCATCGACTCGGACATCCAGTACGGCAGCTCGATGCGGTTGAACATCACGTACAGCGGCGTGACGATGACCTGCTGCGGCAGCAGGTTGCCCGCGGTGAAGAGGATGAGCAGGAAGAACCCGCCGCGGATGCGCAGCCGGGCCAGTACGAACGCGGCGAACGACGCCAGGAACAGCACGATCAGCACGCCGGGCACGGCGATGATGAGCGAATTGACGAAGTACTTGCTCATCTCCGAGTCGGAGAACGCCTGCCGGTAGTAGTCGAAGGACAGCTTGCGGGGGAAGGAGAAGTAGCCGTGCTCGGCGGTCTCCTCGTACGGGCGCAGCGAGGCGTACACGGCGAGCAGCAGCGGGGCCAGGAAGGCCAGCGAGACCCCGCCGAGGAAGATGTGCACGCCGAACCGGCCGCGGCGCGGCCGCTTCCCGGCCGTCCGGTCCGGTTCCTTCGCCGGCGCCGCGGCGGGGCGCGACGCGGTCGCGGTGGGGATGTCGGCGGTCATCGGCGTGCCTCCCCGCGCATCTCCTGCACCAGGTACGTCACGATGAACCCCAGGGAGACGGTGAGCAGCACCACGGCGATGGCGGAGCCGAAGCCGATGCGGCTGGCCTCGCCGATGATGTTGTCGGTGACGAGCACGGAGAGCAGTTCCAGGCCGTTTCTGCCCTTGTTGATGGCGTAGACGATGTCGAAGGCGCGTAGCGCCTCGATCACGGTGATGACGAGGACGACGACGTTGACCGGCCGCATCGTGGGGAAGACCACGCGCAGGAAGGTCTGCCGCTCGTTCGCACCGTCGATGGCTGCGGCCTCCTTCAGCTCCGGCGCCACCGCCTTGAGCCCGGCCAGATAGAGGATCATCACGTAGCCGGTGTGCCGCCAGCCGGCGGCCAGCAGCACCATCCAGATGTTGAGGTCGCGGTCGCCGAGCCAGTCGGTGGGGTTGTTCTCGTTGCCCAAGATGGCGTTCAGCGCGCCCTGGTCGCGGGAGAAGACGAGCTGGGCGATGAAGCCGACGACGGCGAGGGAGAGCACCACCGGCAGGTAGATCGTGGACTGGTAGAAGCGCGAGAAGCGCACGCCGCGGTCGATGACGACCGCGAGCAGCAGCCCGAAGGGGGTGGCGACCAGCCCCAGGAACGCGATCCACAGCAGGTTGTTGCGCACCGCCGGCCAGAACGGCGGGTAGTCGCCGCCGGCGAGCGTGTCGTAGTTGTCGCCGCCGACCCAGCTCAGATCGGACAGACCGTCCCAGGAGGAGAAGGAGAGGGTGATGGAGGCGACGGTCGGCCCCCAGATGATGAACAGGTCCAGCAGGATGGCGAAGCCCAGCAGCACGCCGATGACGGCGAGGTCGCGGGCGGTGAACCGCCGCGGACCCCGCCGTCGGGTGCGCCGCGCGTGGTTGACGAGCGGCACGGCGGGCTACTCCTGGCCCTCGGCGAAGATGGTCTTCTTCTGGCTCTCGATGCCGCCCAGCAGGCCGTCGATGTCGTCCGGGTCGTCGATGAAGTCCTGCAGCGCCTTGATCATGACCGTCGAGGCGAAGTCGGGGCGGGTGTCGCGGTCGAGGAACTGGGATATCTGTTTGGCGTTCGAGACCATCTCCGCCGCCTTCTTCTGGAGGGTCGAGTAGGCGGAGGTGTCGGCGCCGGAGTGCACGGCGACGTTGTTGGGGTCGGACTTCAGGTACGCGTCCTCGGCCGCGGGGGTGGCGAGGAACTTCAGCAGTTCCCGGGCGCCTTCCTCGTTCTTGACCTTGGACGACATCAGGAAGCCGTCGATGGGCGCCTCGACCGCGTCCTGCCCGTGCTCGGGGGATATCTCGGGGAACGGGAAGAAGTCGAGGTCCTCGCGGTCGGCCTCGGGGAACTGCTGGCCGGGGTGCGGCAGGCCGAGTACGGCCATGCCGGTCTTCTTCTGCGCCAGCGACTGGGCGGCCTCCTGCCAGGTGCGGCCGTTGGCGCCCTCGTCGTGGTACGGCATGAGGCCGCGCCACAGGTCGAAGACGTCGCGCACCCGGGGGTCGGTCCAGGACTCCTCGCCGGCCATCAGCGACTTGTGGAACTCGTACCCGTTGGCGCGCATGTCGAGATAGTCGAAGGTGCCCATGGCGGGCCAGCCGTCCTTGTCGCCGAAGGCGAAGGGGACCAGGCCGTCCTTCTGCATCTGCTTGGCCAGGGCGGTGTACTGGTCGAAGGTCGTCGGTATCTCGTAACCGCCCTGCTCGAAGACGCTCTTCCGGTAGAAGACCGCCCACGGGTAGTAGTAGTACGGCACGAAGTACTGCTTGCCGTCGGCGCCGGTGGACTGGTCCTTCAGCGCGCCGGAGAACCCGTCGAAGCCCTTCCACAGGTCGCTGATCTCCGTGAGCAGCCCGCGCTCGGCGAAGAACTGCATGCGGTAGCCGGCGAACCACATGAACACGTCGTCCGGCCGGCCCTGCAGATAGCGGTTGATGTTCTCCTGGAACGTGTTGTGGTCGACGGTGTTGACCTCGACCTTCTTCTTCGACTTCTTCTCGAACAGGTCGAACGCGTCCTGGAACGCCTTGCGGGGCACCTCGTCGGAGGCGTTCGAACCCAGCGTCACGGTCTTGCCGTCCCCGCCCGGACCGCTTCCGCAGGCGGCGAGCAGGGTCGGGAGGGTGACGGCGCCGGCGCCGAGAGCGGCTCCTCGCAGCAGACTCCGGCGCGTCATCGGTGGTGCGGTGGTGGGGCGGCCTACAGTCCTGCTGGCAGAAGATGAGGCGCTCATCGCTCCCCTTCCGTGGAGTGTTAACCAAACACAACCGAACGAAGATTGTGGGATCACACCTCCACCCACGGGCACTGTCAAGGGTTTTGACCGAGTGTCAGCCAACTGTTACCGCATCTCTTCCGACAGAAGCGAACAAGCTCTACCGTAAACGCTCGTGTGACGCGTCCATGACCTGTCCCGTTCGCAGCACCCCCACCCAGAGGAGTGGATCCGATGCGGAAACTGCCATCCGCACGAAGAGCCGTCAGACCGTACGCGCGCGCCGTGATCGGCGCCGCGGGGGCGGTCGCCCTGTGCACGGTCCTCACCGTGCCGGCCGCGGCGGCGCCCACGGGAGCCCAGAAGGAGAGCGCGACCACCGCCGCGAAGCCGGCGGCCCAGCCGGAAGCCCGGCCGAAGGCCCAACCGGAGGCCCGGCAGGAGGTCCGGCTGCCCGACGGGCTGGCGAAGACCCCGCCCATGGGCTTCAACAACTGGAACTCCACCCACTGCCGGGCGGAGTTCGACCACGAGATGGTCAAGGGCATCGCCGACATCTTCGTCGAACGCGGCCTGAAGGACGCCGGCTACGAGTACGTCAACCTCGACGACTGCTGGGCCCTCCCCGAGCGCGACGCGAACGGCAAGCTCGTCCCCGACCCCGTGCGGTTCCCCGACGGGATCAAGGCCGTGGCCGACTACGTCCACTCCAAGGGTCTGAAGATCGGCATCTACACCAGTGCCGGCACCAAGACCTGCAACTCCGCCGGCTTCCCCGGTGCCCTCGGGCACGAGGAGAGCGACGCGATGCAGTTCGCCGAGTGGGGCATCGACTACCTCAAGTACGACAACTGCAACAACCAGGGCGTCGACGCCGTCCAGCGCTACACCAAGATGCGCGACGCGCTGAAGGCCGCCTCCGAGACCACCGGCCGGCCCATCGTCTACAGCATCTGCGAGTGGGGCCAGAACAAGCCGTGGGAGTGGGCCGCCGACGTCGGCCACCTGTGGCGTACGACCGGTGACATCAGCGACAACTGGTCGAGCATGCTCGGCATCATGAAGCAGAACCTGCCGCTCGCCGAGTACGCGGGTCCGGGCCGCTGGAACGACCCGGACATGCTGGAAGTCGGCAACGGGGGCATGACCGACACCGAGTACCGCACGCACTTCTCGATGTGGTCGATCATGGCGGCGCCGCTGCTCATCGGCTCCGACCTGCGCACCGTGGACGAGGCGACGTTCGAGATCCTGGAGAACAGGGACGTCATCGCCGTCGACCAGGACCCGCTGGGCAAGCAGGGCGCCGTGGTCACCTCCGAGGACGGCCGGTGGGTCGTCTCGAAGGAGATGGCGGACGGCAGCCGCGCCGTGGCGCTCTTCAACGAGTCGAACGCGCCGCAGCGCATCTCCACCACCGCCGAGGCGGTCGGGCTGCCGGCCGCGGAGGGCTACCGGATGCGCGACCTGTGGCAGCACGCGGACTACAACACCGGCGGCGAGATCTCCGCGTCGGTGCCCGCGCACGGCACCGTGCTCTACCGCCTCTGGCCCGGTGACGGCGCCGGCTCCTACCCGCCGGCCGCCGAGTTCGGCACCGACGCGACCCCGTACGTCGAGGCGGGCGACGAGGCCGAGGTGACGACGACGTTCCGCAACACCGGCATCACCCCGGCGAAGAACGTCAGCGTCGCGCTCGACGCTCCCGCCGGCTGGCAGGCGGAGACCGACTCGCCCACCACCGCCAAGCAACTCGATCCGGGCGGCGAGCTGACCACCACGTGGCGGCTCACCGCCCCGGCGGACGCCGATACGGGCCGCCAGGAGTTCCCGCTCTCCGCCGACTACACCGCACCGTCCGGCCAGACGGTGTCGCTGACCTCGGCGGGCGCGGCGTACGTGGTCGCGAGCCCACCCGCGGGGACGACGTACGCGAGCGACTGGGAGTGGCTGGAGGCCGGCAACGGCTGGGGTCCGGTGGAACGGGACACCAGCGTCGGCGAGCAGCCGGCGGGCGACGGCAAGCCCCTCACCATCGGCGGCCGGACGTACGCCAAGGGCCTGGGCGTGCACGCCGCCAGCGACATCGGGTTCTACACCGGTGAGGAGTGCGAGACGTTCAGCGCCCAGGTCGGGGTGGACGACGAGACCGGGAACAACGGCTCGGTGTCCTTCGAGGTCTGGGCGGACGGCGCCAAGGTCGCGGACTCCGGCGTGCTGACGGGCGACAAGGCGGCGCAGCCGCTGTCCGCGGATGTCGGCGGCGCCCAGACCGTACGGCTGGTCGTCACCGACGGCGGCGACGGCGTGAACCACGACCACGGCGACTGGGCGGAGGCGAAGTTCGCCTGCTGACGCCCCGTCGCGCACCGCTGTGAGAGAGGGCGGGTGCGCCGCCGCGCCTGACGCACGCGGCGCCGCACCCGCCCGCGGGGCACCGGCCCGGCAGCACCCGCTGCCGTACGCGCCGGGCCGCTGCCCCGCACCGCACCCGGCCGTCAGCCGGACGCGGTGAACTTCGCGAGGCCCAGCTTCTGCGCCGCCGCCGCGGCGGCGCCGATCAGACCCGCGTCCGTACCGAGATGCGCCGGGACCACCGCCACGTCCGCGGCGTACGACAGCGCGGCGTACGCCTTCAGGTGCTGCCGCACCGGTGCGAACAGCAACTCACCGGCGGCCGCCACACCGCCGCCGATCACCGCGGCCTCGATCTCGACCAGCGTCGCGGTGGCGGCGATGCCCGCGGCCAGGGCCCTGGCGGCCCTGTCGAAGGAGGCGAGCGCCACCGGGTCGCCGGCGCGGGCCGCCGCGGCGACGCCGACGGCGGTGTCGTCGCCGTCCGGGCCCGGGGTCCAGCCGGCGGCGAGGGCGCGGCGGGCGATGTTGGGCCCCGAGGCGATCCGCTCCACGCAGCCGCGGCCGCCGCAGGGGCAGGGGTCGCCGTCGAGGTCGACGGAGATGTGGCCGATGTGCCCGGAGTTGCCGGTGGGTCCCGGATACGGGCGGCCGTCGAGGACGAGCCCGCCGCCGACGCCCGTGGAGACGACCATGCACAGCGCCGCGGACCGGCCGCGGGCGGCGCCCTGCCAGTGCTCGGCGGCGGCCATGGCGACGCCGTCGCCGACGAGCACCACGGGCAGTCCACGGGCGGCCTCGCGCACGGCGGCCACCAGCGGGTAGTCGCGCCAGCCGGGGATGTTGACGGGGCTGACGGTGCCCACGGAGGCGTCCACGGGTCCCGCGCTGCCGATGCCCACGGCGGTCGCGCGGGCCCAGCCCGCGGGGTCGGCGGCGGCCAGGTCGCCCAGCACGCCGGTCACGGCCGCGGCGATCGTCGCGCCGTCCGCGGTGGCGGGCGTGGGCCGCTGGGCCCGGGCCTGGAGCCGGCCCCCGACGTCGACGAGGGCCGCGGCCGTCTTCGTACCGCCGATGTCGAGCGCGGCGACGAGCTCGGTCGGCTGGGCGGCGACCATCGTGGCGTCTCCTGGGGGCCGGGGCGGGCGGCGGTTTGCGGTGCGCGGTCAGTCTGCCCGGACTGTGACAACGTTGTCTAGCCTCTATCATCAGGCGCGTGTCCGATCACCTCACCGGCCCGCAGCGGCCGCGCTACGGCAGCCGTCCGACGATGAAGGACGTCGCCGCCCGCGCGGGTGTCGGCCTCAAGACCGTCTCCCGGGTGGTCAACGGCGAGCCCGGCGTCACGCAGGAGACCGAGCGGCGGGTGCGGGAGGCCATCGACGCGCTCGGCTTCCGCCGCAACGACAGCGCCCGCATCCTGCGCAAGGGCCGTACCGCCACCGTCGGGCTGGTGCTGGAGGACCTGGCCGACCCGTTCTACGCACCCCTCAGCGGGGCCGTCGAGGAGGTCGCCCGCGCGCACGGCTCGCTGCTCATCCACGGCTCCAGCGGCGAGGACCCGGCGCGCGAGGAGGAGTTGGTGCTCGCGCTGTGCGCGCGGCGCGTGGACGGGCTGGTGGTCGTACCGGCGAGCACCGACCACCGCTATCTGGAGCCGGAGCTGGCCGCGGGCGTGGCCGCCGTCTTCGTCGACCGGCCGCCGGGGCGGATCAGCGCCGACACCGTGCTGTCCGACAACTACGGGGGCGCCCGCCGCGCGGTCGACCACCTCGTCGGCCACGGGCACCGCAGGATCGGCTTCATCGGCGACCACCCCCGCATCCACACCGCCGCCGAACGGCTGCGCGGCTACCGGGCGGCGATGGCGGACGCCGGCCTGCCGGTGGCCGCGGAGTGGTCCTCGCCGGGCAGCACGGAGCCGGCGCGGGTGGCGGCGGAGTGCGTACGGATGACGTCGGGTCCTGAACCGGTGACCGCCCTGTTCACGGGGAACAACCGGGTCACCGTCACCGCCGTACGGACGCTGACGGCCGGCGGCCGGACGGCGGCGCTGGTCGGCTTCGACGACTTCGAGATGGCCGACCTGCTCTCCCCCGGGATCACCGTCGTCGCCCAGGACCCCGCGGAACTGGGCCGCCGGGCCGCAGCCCGGCTCTTCCAGCGCCTCGACGGCGCGGCGGGCGGCCCGGAGCGGCTGGTGCTGCCGACCCGCCTGATCACCCGCGGCTCGGGCGAACACCCGCCGGCGCCCTGACGCTCAGGCGGTGCGTCAGGCGGGGGGGCGGGCCCGGGGGCAGGGCGGGCGCGGGGATTCGTCGGGCGCGGGGTCGCGTGAGGGGCGTAGAACTCCTGCCGGGGGCTCGCCCTTTCACCGGCGGGTGTGTTCCGATCATCATGCGAAGCCCGTACGAGCACCGCCGCCACGCGCACAGAAAGGCCGGAACCCATGGCCGCCCGTGAGATCCCCTCCGCCCCCGCCGACGTCCTGCCCGCCGACGCGGAGGCCGCCCTGCTGGTCGGGCGCCTGCTCGACCCCGCCGACGGCGGACCGAGTCTCGTCACCGTCCGCGGCGACACGCTCGTCGACGTCACCGCCCTCGGGCCGACCGTCTCGGACCTGCTGGAGCACCCCGACGCCGCCGGGCGCGTCCGCGGGGTGGCGGGCGGGCGGAGCTGGCCGCTGGGAGAAGTGCTGGCGGCCACCGCCGCCGGGGACACCGGGCGGGCGCGGCTGCTGGCGCCGGTGGACCTGCAGGTGCTCAAGGCGGCCGGGGTGACGTTCGCGGACAGCATGATGGAGCGGGTCATCGAGGAGCGCGCGGGCGGCGTCGCAGCCGCGGCGGACGAGATCCGGGCGCGGATCGGCGCGCGGCTCGGCACCCGGCTGGAGACGGTACGGGCCGGCAGCCCGGAGGCCGTCGAACTGCTGGCGTGGCTGCGCGAGCAGGGGCTGTGGTCGCAGTACCTGGAGGTCGGCCTCGGGCCGGACGCGGAGATCTTCACCAAGGGCCCGGTGCTGTCGGCCGTGGGGTACGGGGCGCGAATCGGCGTGGCCGAGGTCTCCGAGTGGAACAACCCCGAGCCCGAGTTGGTCCTCGTCGTCGCCTCCGACGGCCGCATCGCGGGCGTCACCCTGGGCAACGACGTGAACCTCCGCGATGTCGAGGGCCGCAGCGCCCTCCTGCTTCCCCAGGCGAAGGACAACAACGCCTCCACCGCCCTCGGCCCGTTCGTCCGCCTCACCGACGATGCCTTCACCGCCGACTCCGTACGCGACGCGACGATCGCCCTGTCGGTGCGGGGCGAGGACGGCTTCGTCCTCCGCGACTCCTCCGACATGGCGCGCATCAGCCGCCCGCTGGAGACCCTGGTCGCCCAGGCCGTGAACCGCCGCCATCAATACCCGGACGGCGTCGTGCTGTTCACCGGCACGCTCTTCGCCCCGACCGCGGACCGCGGCGCCCCGGGCAGCGGCTTCACCCACCGCGAGGGCGACCTCGTGGAGATCTCCACACCCCTCCTCGGCACCCTGCGCAACACCGTCACCACCAGCGAGCAGGCGCCCCCGTGGCAGGCAGGCATCCGCGCCCTGTACGCCAACCTCGCCCACCGCGGCCTGCTCGGGACGCCGACGTCATGACCTCTCCCCGCACGCCCGCCCCAGGGTAGGCCGCTCCGCTGACAAGCACGCGTCACCGGCAGCCGGCCCGGCCCTGCGGGCCCGTGCCTCCCTCCCGCCGGCCGCGCACCCGGTCCTCACCCCCGCGGCGGACGGCCCGCCAGCGCGTCGAGTTCCGTCCGCCCCAGGGCCGTGCGCTCCGTGACCTCAGCCTCGTCCACCGCCCCGCAGTCCAGGCCGCGCAGCAGGTAGCCGCTGAGGGCCCGCGCGGTCGCGGGCTCGTCCAGTACGTCACCGGCCCCGCCCCCGGTCCCGGAGCCGCGCCCCGCGTACGCCGCCAGGCGGGCGCACGCCGCGTTCAGGCCCTCGCGGTAGAACGCGTACACCGCCGCGTACCGCGTCGGGAGGTGGCCGGGGTGCATGTCCCAGCCCTGGTAGTAGCCGCGCGCCAACGACCGCCGCACCAGGCCGTAGTGCAGCCGCCAGGCCGCGTGCACCTGCGCCGTGTCGCCCACCGGCAGCACGTTCGTCGAACCGTCGGAGAGCCGGACGCCCGTGCCCGCCGCGGCCACCTGCATCACGGCCTTCGCGTGGTCCGCCACCGGGTGGTCCATCGACTGGTACGCCGCGCTCACCCCGCACGCCGCGCTGTAGTCGAACGTGCCGTAGTGCAGCCCCGTGGCCCGCCCGCCGGCCGCGTCGATCATCCGCGCGACGGTGGCGCGGCCGTCCGCGCCGAGGACCGCCTGCGTCGTCTCGATCTGGATCTCGAAGCCGAGCCGCCCCAGCGCGAGGCCGTGCGCCCGCTCGAACTCCCCCAGCAGCGCGGCCATCGCGCTCACCTGCTCCGGGTACGTGACCTTCGGCAGCGTCAGCACCAGCCCGTCCGGCAGCGTGCCGCCGCCTGCCCGCAGCAGCGCGGTGAGGAAGAGGTCGAGCGTGCGTATGCCGCGGTCGCGGACGGCGGCCTCCAGGCACTTGGCCCGGATGCCGGTGTACGGGGGCCCGCCACCGCCGGTGACGGCCTCGGCGACCAGCCGGGCGGCGGCCACCGCGGCGGCGTCCTCCTCGTCGTCGGGGCGCGGGCCGTAGCCGTCCTCGAAGTCGACGCGCAGGTCCTCGACCGGCTCGCGCGCGAGCTTGGCGCGCACCCGCTCGTACACCTCCGCCGCCGCCCCCTCCGGCAGCCCGAGCGCGGCGGCGAGCACGCCGGCGTCCGGCGCGTGCGCGTCGAGGGCGTCGAGGGCCCGGCGCCCCCACTCCCGTGCGGTACGGGCGCCGAAGGCGTCGGCGGGGACGTAGACGGTGTGCACGGGCTGGCGGGTGCCGGGGTCGCCGGGGTACCGGCGGGCGAGTTCGGCGTCGACGGGGGCGAGGGCGGCGGCGATCCGGGCCCGCACGGGGGCGCCGATCGACGTCGCGGCCGAGTCGTCCTGTGCCACCATGCACCCTCCCGGCGTTCAACAAAACGTTGAAGCGAACGTATCCGGGCGTCCGCGAAGCGTCAACGGACCGCACTCACCCCCGGCGAGCACCCGCCGCGCCGTGCCGGGTGCACAGCCACAGCACGAACCCCAGCCCGCTGAACCCCGCACCCAGCGCGCAGACGGCGCCCCATCCGGCCGCCGCGTAGAGGGAGGTCGCGGCGATGGCGCCGGTGGCGCTGCCGACCGAGTAGAAGACCATGTAGCCGCCGATGAGGCGGCTGCCGGCGTCGGGGCGCAGCGCGTGGATCAGAGTCTGGTTGGTGACGTGGACCGCCTGCACGGCGAGGTCGAGCAGGATCACCCCCGCGACCAGCGCCCACAGCGAGCTGCGCGTGAAGGCCAGCGGCAGCCACGAGACGGCGAGCAGCGCCAGGGCGATGCCCGTGGTCCGCCCGGAGAGCCCGCGGTCGTACAGGCGGCCCGCCGCGGACGCGGCCAGCGCGCCGACGACGCCGATCAGGCCCAGCATCCCGATGGCGCTGTGCGACAGGGAGTACGGCTCCTCGCTCAGCGGCAGCGCGACGCTGCTCCACAGGGTGCTGAACGCGGCGAAGATCAGGAGCCCGAAGAGCGCCCGGAGCCGCAGCAGCGGTTCCCGTACGAACAAGGTGACGGTGGAGCACAGGAGTTGCCCGTAGCGCAGGTGCGTCGGCGGGGTACCGCCGTGCCGCGGCAGCACGCGGTACAGGACCAGGGCGAGCAGGGCGGTGAGCGAGGCCGAGGCGAGGTAGACGGAGCGCCAGCCCGCGAGGTCGGCCAGGACGCCGGAGACGGTACGGGCGAGGAGGATGCCGGTGACCACGCCGCCGGTGACGAGTCCGACGACGCGGCCGCGCGCGGCGGGCGGGGCCAGCGAGGCGGCGAAGGCCACCAGCGTCTGCGTGACGACCGCCAGCAGCCCCATCGCGGCCATCCCCGCGAGCAGCACCGCCGCCGTGGGCGCGGCGGCCACCGCGGCCAGCGCCGCCACCAGGAGCAGCAACTGGGTCACGACGAGCCGCCTGCGGTCGGCCATGTCGCCCAGCGGCACCAGGAGGAAGAGCCCGAGCCCGTAGCCGACGTGCGTGAGGGTGACGATGCCGCCGACGAGTGCGGGGCTCATGACGAGGTCGTCCCCCATGGCCACCAGAAGCGGCTGGGAGAAGTAGACGTTGGCGACCGCGGCGCCGCAGGCGACGGCGAACAGCATGACGATGCCGCGGGACAGGGCGGGCCCCTCCCCGCCATGGACTTCGATGTGTCGTGTCGCGGCGTCAGCGCTGCCGGACATGGGCACTCCCCTCGCTTCCGGTTTCATCTTGCTACCGGCGAGACGGTAGCCCGGCTTGGTAGCATGTTGCAACTGACTTCGAGAGGGGAACGCCATGGTGGCCAGGACGCGCTTCGACGACAGCGAGTGCCCCGTCGCCCGGTCGGTGGACGCGATCGGCGACTGGTGGTCGCTGCTGATCGTGCGGGACGCCTTCGACGGCAGCAGGCGCTTCGGGGAGTTCCAGCGCAGCCTCGGGGTGGCGAAGAACATCCTCACCGCGCGGCTGCGCACCCTCGTCGACGGCGGCGTCCTCGCCTCCGTCCCCGCCTCGGACGGCAGCGCCTACCGCGAGTACGTGCTGACGCCGAAGGGCGAGGCGCTCTTCCCCGTCATCGTGGCGCTGCGGCAGTGGGGCGAGGAGAACTTCTTCGCGCCCGGCGAACCGCACTCGGAGTTGCTCGACCGGCGGGAGGGACGGCGCCTGCGCGGGCTGGAGGTGCTGTCGGCGGACGGGCGGCGGCTGCGTCCCGACGAGACCGCCGTCCGCAAGGTCACCGCCGGGTGAGCCGCGTGTGACGTCCCGGGCCTCAGGACCAGGCGTCGGCGAGCCACGCGATCCACAGCGTGACCGGCACCGCGAGCGTCAGCAGGCGCAGTGCGCCGTCCGCCGTCGCGGCGGCGGTGCGGTGCGGCGGCCAGGGCAGGGGGCGTACGTCGGGATCCGTGCCCGGCAGCGGGGTCCCGGCGGCCGCGGCGGCGGCCGCCGCCAGGGACGCGGCGGCTCGTCCGGCCGGAGTCAGCGCGTCCGGTACGTCACCGGGGCGGCCCGCACCGTCGGCCCCGCCCGAGCCGCCCGAGCAGTCCGCCGACGGCACCTCGGCGCCCCACTCCCGGGCCACGTCCGCGAGGAGCGTCCGCTGTCGGGCGCCCGTGCCCCGGTCCGGCTTCCCGCCCGGCCGGTCTCCGCGCGGACCGCCGGGGCCGCCGGCCCGCAGCACGAACGCGGACTCCTCGTCGAAGACGACGTACGGCACCGTGCCCTCCCGCTCCGGCCCCGACGCGACCGCCGTCAGCAGCGCCGGGTCCCGGTCCGCCGCGCGCAGCAGCGCTCCCGCCCCGCGCACCGCGGCCGCCGCCTTTGCCCCGGTCAGGATCCGGCCGCCGCCCGCGACCGTCGTACGCACCGCCGCCCCCGCCGCACCGGCGGGCACCACCAGCGACGCCGCGCCCGCCCCCGCGACCAGCCAACTGCCGCCCCGCGGCCGGAACCCGCGCCGCCGCAGCCAGTACCCCGCCACGCTCGCCGCGCCCACGACGGCCGCCGCCCCGAGCAGCCACGGCACCGGCACGTCGCCGGTGAGCCGCAGCAGCACCAGCAGGGCGTAGGCCACCGTGAACCGCGGCCAGGTGCCCGGCAGCCCGCCGTACGGCGGGCTCCACTCCCGTGCGCCGCGCGGCAGCCAGGCATACGGGCTCGTGCCACCGCTCCCGCTCATGCGCCGCATCCTCCCACGCGCCGCACACCCGCGACCACGGCGCCGCGGCGGCGCCTCCGCGGCGTCTCCGGACACGCGGAAGGGCCCGCGGCGCACCGCGGGCCCTTCCGAACGGCAGTAACTACTGCGCGCGAACCGCTACCGCGCGCCGCGGCGAGCCGCGCCCGCCGCTCAGCCCTTGCGGGCCTTGACCTCACCGGTGAGCTGCGGGACGACCGCGAACAGGTCGCCGACGACGCCGTAGTCCACGAGGTCGAAGATCGGCGCCTCGTTGTCCTTGTTCACGGCCACGATCGTCTTCGACGTCTGCATGCCGGCCCGGTGCTGGATCGCGCCGGAGATGCCGGCGGCGATGTAGAGCTGGGGCGAGACGGTCTTGCCGGTCTGGCCGACCTGGTGCGAGTGCGGGTACCAGCCGGCGTCCACCGCCGCCCGGGACGCGCCGACGGCCGCGCCGAGGGAGTCGGCCAGCTCCTCGATGAGGCGGAAGTTCTCCGCGCCGTTGACGCCGCGGCCGCCGGAGACGACGATCGCCGCCTCGGTCAGCTCGGGGCGGCCCGTCGACTCGCGCGGGGTCCGGCCCACGACCTTCGTACCGCCCGCGGACTCGCCGAAGCCGAACGTCAGCTGCTCCACGGCGCTCTCGACCGGGGCGGCCTCGGGGGCGGCGGAGTTGGGCTTGACGGTGATGACCGGGGTGCCGCGCGAGACGCGCGACCTGGTGGTGAACGCGGCGGCGAACACGGCCTGCGTGGTGACCGGGCCTCCCCCAGAGGCTTCGCCCTGGGCGGTGCCCCCATCGCCGGCCTCGACGTCCACGGCGTCGGTGATGATGCCGGAGCCGATCCGCACCGCGAGGCGCGCGCCGATCTCCTTGCACTCCACCGACGACGGCAGCAGCACGGCGGCCGGCTGCACGGCGTCGTACGCGGCCTTCAGCGCGTCGACCTTCGGGACGACGAGGTAGTCGGCGAACTCGGCGGCGTCGGCCGTCAGCACGCGCACCGCGCCGTGCTCCGCGAGCACGGGCGCCGCGGCGTCGACGCCGGGGCCCAGGTGGAGGGCGACCGGGTCGCCGATCCGGCGGGCGAGGGTCAGCAGCTCCAGCGTCGGCTTGCGCACGGCGCCGTCGACGTGGTCGACGTAGACGAGGACTTCAGTCATGGATCTCGTTCTCCTGCGATACGAGGGCGGAAGGCGGAACGGCGAAGGGGGTGCGGGGACTCAGATGAACTTCTGGCCCGCGAGGAACTCGGCGAGCTGCTTGCCGCCCTCGCCCTCGTCCTTGACGATCGTGCCGGCGGTGCGCGGCGGGCGCTTCGTGGCGTCCTCGACCTTCGTCCAGGCGCCCGCCAGGCCGACCTCCGCGGCGTCGATGCCCAGGTCGTCCAGGTCCAGGGTCTCCACCGGCTTCTTCTTCGCCGCCATGATGCCCTTGAACGACGGGTAACGGGCCTCGCCCGACTGGTCGGTCACGGACACGACGGCCGGCAGCGCCGCCTCCAACTGCTCGCTGGCGGCGTCGCCGTCGCGGCGGCCGGTGACCTTGCCGTCGGCGACGGCGACGGTGGAGAGCTGGGTCACCTGGGGCACGCCCAGGCGCTCGGCGAGGATCGCCGGCAGCACGCCCATGGTGCCGTCGGTGGAGGCCATGCCGCAGACGACGAGGTCGTAGCCGACGTGTTCGACGGCCTTGGCCAGGACCAGCGAGGTGCCCATCACGTCGGTGCCGTGCAGCTCGTCGTCCTCGACGTGCACGGCCTTGTCGGCGCCCATGGACAGGCCCTTGCGCAGCGCGTCGCGCGCGTCCTCGGGGCCCACGGTCAGCACGGTGATCTCCGCGTCGTCCGCGGCCTCGGAGATCTGCAGGGCCTGTTCGACCGCGTACTCGTCCAGCTCCGACAGCAGGCCGTCGACGGCCTCGCGGTCGGTGGTCAGGTCATCGGAGAAGTGCCGGTCGCCGGTGGCGTCGGGCACGTACTTCACACAGACAACGATCCTCAAGCTCACGCCGGCTCTCCTACCGCTTCGTATCGAGACACTGCCGTGCTGGCAGCATAGGCGCCATCGACGGCTCCCACCGGGCGGATCCGGTGGTCGCCGTCCAGTTTATTACTCGCCAGTAAACCCGTGCGGGCGCCCATCGCTCAAGCTCGTTCGGCTGTGACATTTCCTACCCGTTCCGCGGGTCCGGGCTCACCGGTCACGGCCACTCCCAGCGCGGCGATGACGTCCGCCTTGCGCGGCAGGCCCGCGGCACGGCGTACGACCCGGCCGTCCGCGTCCAGCACGAGCACGGTCGGCGTCCGCTCCACCTCCAGCCTGCGGACGAGCCCGAGGTGGCTCTCGGCGTCCACGTCCACGTAGACCACGCCCGCGACCATGCCGGCCACGTCCGCGAGGATCCGCCGCGTGGCCGCGCAGGGGCGGCAGAAGGCGCTGGAGAACTGCACGAGCGTGGCCCGCTCCCCCAGCCCCGGCGCGTCGAGGTCGGCCGCCGTCAGCCGCTCCACCGGCCGCTCCGCCACCGCCCGTTCCGCCGTGCCGTCCGCCATGCCTTCCAGCATGCAGCACCGCAGCGGGGGCGATGACAAGATCCCGTCACGCCGATGGGTGGGTCTGGCGCGGTGCGCGCACGTCGTGCACGATCGGGGGTGTACGTAGCTACGCACGCGTCACTTCCGCCGGGAGCTCCTGACCCTCCGGGCCGGAGAAGGGACCAGCCCGGCATGGCAGACCTCGTCTACCCGCCCGTCGTCGGCATCTGCAAAACCGCCTTCAAGGCGATGGACCTGCGGATCGACCTGAAGGGCCAGGAGCATGTGCCGCGCCGCGGCGGCGCGGTCCTGGTGAGCAACCACATCAGTTATCTGGACTTCGTCTTCTGCGGTTACGCGGCCCGGCCGGCGAAGCGGTTCGTGCGCTTCATGACCAAGGACTCGGTCTTCCGCCACCGCGTCTCGGGACCACTGCTGCGCGCGATGAGGCACATTCCGGTCGACCGCGCGCAGGGCGGGCAGGCGTTCTCGCACGCGCTGCGGGCGCTGCGCTCGGGCGAGGTCGTCGGGGTCTTCCCGGAGGCGACGATCTCGCAGTCGTTCACGCTGAAGTCGTTCAAGTCGGGCGCCGCACGGCTGGCGCAGCAGGCCGGGGTGCCGCTGCTGCCGATGGCGGTGTGGGGGACGCAGCGGATCTGGACCAAGGGCCGGCCGCGCGACTTCGGGCGGAACCACCTGCCGATCACGATGCGCCTGGGCGCGCCGGTGCCGACCGGGGACGGGGTGGCGGACGCACCGACGGAGGCGGCGCACGAGGATGCGGAGAAGCTGACGGAGCGGCTCAAGGGCCGGATCCAGGAGCTGCTGGAGGCGGCGCAGCGCGCATATCCGGACAGCCCGCGGGGGCCGGGGGACGACTGGTGGCAGCCGGCGCACCTGGGCGGCAGCGCGCCGGCACCGGGGGTCTGAGCGGCGGAGGTCTGAGCAGGGGGTCTGAGCGGCGGGGCTGAGCGCCGGGCGGGGCCCGGGACGTGTCCCCGAGCCTGGCTCGACCGGCCGCGCTCCCTCCCTCGATCCCGACTTCAGGTCGAGGGTGGGACCCGGGGTCGCGGCGCGGGCGGGCCTCAGGCCGGGTCGCGGATCTCGATGTCGGCGCCGGGTGAACTCTTCTGCAGCGCCTCGGCCAGCTCCTGGGCCGCGGCGGTCAGTTCCTCGTACGTCATCGGCTCCTGCCGCTCCAGGAGGAACAGCGCGTTCGTGGAGTCCTCGGTGAGCCGGGTGCGCACGCCCTGGCGCCAGTTCCAGCGGCGGCAGGTCACGCCGGCGCCGTCGCGCCAGACGACCTCGCCCGGGTCGGGGTGCTCCTCGTCGAAGCGCTCCTCGCCGGTGGCGCGGACGAGGTGCATGTCGCCGTCGATGTGGTCGGTGTCCTCGCCGCCGACGGGAACGAGGTGGGCGACGCTGACGGCGTTGTAGATGTCGACCAGCCGGTTGATGCGGGGCAGACCGGCGTCGGCGAGGGCGCGGCGTGCGAGCGCCTCGGCGGAGTTGCGGAACTTGGACGGCTTGGCGCCGAAGGCGGCGTACGCGGCCCGCCACGCCTGCATGTGCGGGTCCTGCTGCGGCGGGGTGTCGCCGAGGCGCGCGGCGAGGCGGCGGGCGGCGTCGTCGAGGAGCGCCGCGCCGGCGGCGTCGCTGGGGCCGCCGACGAGGCCGCGGGCGAGGACGGTGACGTGGGCGAAGCCGGGGGCGAGGGCGCGTACGTCGTCGGCGACGTGGGTGCGGAGGGGCATGCGGTCCTTCTGCGGTTCGGGGCGGGTACGGCGGGCGGCGGCTTTGTCAGCGGGGCGGCCTACCCTTGGGCGGGTGTGCGGGGGTGTGTGGGGTTTTTGGGGTTTTCGGGCTGTGGGACTCGGAGTTCCGGGGGCGGTGCGGGGCCTGGGGTGTGGAGTGCGGGGCGCGGGCGTCACAGGGCGGTGGGGAGGATGCGGTCAAGGTGGCGGCGGTCGGCGGCCGCGCGGAGCGCTTCGAGGGTAGCCGGGTGGGGCGTCGCACGGACCAGCGGGTCGTCGCGCTCGCCGGCCGACAGGTCGGGGGCGAAGGCCAGTTGCTCGCGGTCGAGGCGGAACTGCGCGTCCACGCCCGGCTTGTTGCCGCGGGGGTCCTGCCGGATCCAGTCCCGCCCGGGCAGCCGTAGCGCGACCAGGCCGTGCAGCACGCCGAGGTGCTGGTAGCAGAAGCCGGCCGGGATGCCCTGGGCGCGCAGCAGCGCGACGAGGGCGTGGGCCTTGGCGTAGCAGATCCCGGTGCGGGCCTTCAGCACGTCCGAGGCGCGGCAGGTGACGCGCAGGTCCCCGGCGTCGTTGGAGTGCGGGATCGTGTCCCGTATGAACTCGTAGGCGCCCTTGGCGTACGCCTCCGGCTCCTCCGCGACCTCGCGCAGCCGGAACGCGGTCCCCGCCACGAGCGGGTGCTCGTGGTCGACGACCGCGTCGGCGGCGAGGTACGCGGACAGGTCGGGCCGCTCCTGCTGGAGTTCCATGCAGGGGAGCGTATAGGCATGCGGCGGTTACGTCCTCCGCATTTCCTCCGCAACCGCGGCGGCGAAGGTGTCGACGTCCTCCTCCGTGGTGTCGAAGGAGCACATCCAGCGCACCACGCCCTCCGCTTCGTCCCAGAAGTAGAAGCGGAAGTCCTTCTGCAGCGCCAGCGACACGTCGTGCGGCAGCCGGGCGAAGACGCCGTTGGCCTGCACGGGGTGCAACACCTCGACGCCGTCGACGTCGCGCACGCCGTCGGCGAGGCGGCGGGCCATCGCGTTGGCGTGGCGGGCATTACGCAGCCACAGGTCCTTGGCGAGCAGCGCCTCGAACTGGGCCGAGACGAAGCGCATCTTGGAGGCGAGCTGCATCGAGAGCTTGCGCAGGTGCTTCATCGCGCGCACGGCGCCGGGGTCGAGCACGACGACGGCCTCGCCGAGGAGCATGCCGTTCTTCGTACCGCCGAAGGAGAGGATGTCGACGCCGACGACGTTGGTGAACGCGCGCATCGGCACGTCCAGACTCGCCGCCGCGTTGGCTATCCGGGCGCCGTCCAGGTGGACGCGCATGCCGCGGCGGTGCGCGTGGTCGCAGATGGCGCGGATCTCGTCCGGGGTGTAGACCGTGCCGTACTCGGTGGCCTGGGCGATCGAGACGACCTGCGGCATGGCGCGGTGCTCGTCGTCCCAGCCGCGCGCCTCGCGGTCGATCAGATCGGGGGTGAGCTTGCCGTCCGGCGTCGGCACGGTCAGCAGCTTCAGCCCGCCGACACGCTCGGGGGCGCCGCACTCGTCGACGTGGATGTGCGCGGTGTCCGCACAGATCACCGCGCCCCAGCGGTCGGTGACGGCCTGCAGCGCGACGACGTTGGCCCCGGTGCCGTTGAAGACCGGGTAGACCTCGGCGTCCATGCCGAAGTGGCCGCGGAAGACGTGTTGCAGGTGTTCGGTGTAGTCGTCCTCGCCGTAGCTGACCTGGTGGCCGCCGTTGGCGAGGGCGAGCGCCGCGAGGATCTCCGGGTGCGCGCCGGCGTAGTTGTCGCTGGCGAAGCCGCGCGCCGCCGGGTCGTGGCGGCGCTTGGCGTCGCTGCGCGGGGCCTGTCCTGCGGCCGCCGTGGTCGTCGTGGTCATGGCCGGGCGGTGAGCCACAGGCGGGTCCCGTTCAGTTCTTGCGCGGGCCTGTCCCAGACCTCCGCGATGGTGTCGGCAAGGTCGTCCACGTCGGTGAAGCCCGCGAA
Organism: Streptomyces sp. B5E4; assembly: GCF_039871555.1. Classification (NCBI taxonomy): domain Bacteria; kingdom Bacillati; phylum Actinomycetota; class Actinomycetes; order Kitasatosporales; family Streptomycetaceae; genus Streptomyces; species Streptomyces sp. B5E4. The sequence goes on along the minus strand of NZ_JBDPMI010000002.1, from coordinate 250,260 downwards.
CTTCGCGTTCGGCTTGGCCTGCCGCATGGCGTCGTTCACCAGCGCCTTGACGACCAGGATGACGGCCGCCCCGGCGGGCCCGTCCAGCCCTTCGGCCTCCCCGGCCTTGCGGAAGCCGTCGGCCATGGCCAGGGTCCACGCCTCGGCGCCGGCCTTGGCGGCGGCGTACGCGGCGTTGCCCGCGGTGGGCTGGCTGGCGCCGGCGGCGCTGACGAGGACGTAGCGGCCGCGGCCGCTGCGGCGCAGCGGCTCGTCGAAGGCGAGGGAGGTGTGCTGCACCGTACGCAGGAGCAGGTCGTGCAGCACGGTCCAGTCGGCCAGGTCGGTGGTGGCGAAGGACCGCGAGCCGCGCCAGCCGCCGACGAGGTGGACCAGGCCGTCGACGCGGCCGTAGTCCTTCTCGATGCGCTCGGCCCAGGCCCGGGCGGCGTGCAGGTCGAGCAGGTCGACCGTGTCGCCGGTGACCGACGCCGCGCCGCCGCCGGCGGCCCGTGCCGCGTTCACGGACTCGGCCAGGCGCTCGGCGTCCGCGTCGCAGCCGACGAGGGCGGCGCCGGACCTGGCGAGCCGGCACAGCGCCGCCCGCCCCGCGGGTCCGCCCGCTCCCGCCACGGCCACGACCGCGCCCGAAAGCGGGCCGCCGTTTCCGTTCGTGCCGTTTGCCCCGGGGCTCATGACGATCTCCTCCTCCGCTGCCCTGCCGACCGCGGGGTCCGTCACGCGGCGTCCGCCATGTCGGCGGTCTCGGCCGTGATGCCCCGCGTCGACTCGATCACCTTGCGCAGCTTCTTGGCAAGGGCCTCATAGAACATGCTGAGGGGAAACTCGTCGGGCAGCACGTCGTCCACGAGTTTCCGCGGCGGCTTGGCCAGATCGAGGGCGTCGGGGCCCTTGGCCCAGGTGGAGCCGGGGTGCGGGGCGAGGTAGGTGGACACCAGGTCGTACGCCTTGAACCAGTGGACCAGCTTCGGGCGGTCGATACCCTCGCGGTACAGCGTCTCGATCTCGTTGCGGAGCCGGCCGGTGACCTCGCGGGCCAGGTCCCAGTCGACGGACAGCCGGTTGTCGGTCCAGCGCAGCGCGTCGTGCCTGTGCAGGTACGCGAAGAGGAGCTGGCCGCCGAGGCCGTCGTAGTTGCGGTTGCGCTCGCCGGTGACGGGGAAGCGGAACAGCCGGTCCATCAGCACCGTGTACTGGACGTCGCGGCCCTGCGGGAAGCCGTCGGCGGCGAGCTTGCCGGCCTCGTGGAAGGCGGTGAGGTCGCAGCGCAGCTCCTCTATGCCGTACATCCAGAACGGCTGTCGCTGCTTGATCATGAAGGGATCGAACGGCAGGTCGCCGTGACTGTGCGTGCGGTCGTGGACCATGTCCCACAGCACGAACGTCTGCTGGGCGCGCTCCTGGTCGGTCAGCAGGCCGCGGGCCTCCTCGGGCAGTTCCAGCCCGGTGGCCCCGATGGCCGCGGTGCTGACCCGGCGGAAGCGGGCGGCCTCGCGGTCGCAGAAGATGGCGCCCCAGGTGAAGCGCGGCGGGACCTCGCGCATGGCGATGGTCTCGGGGAAGAGCACGGCGGAGTTCGTGTCGTACCCGGCGGTGAAGTCCTCGAACGTGATGCCGAGGAACATGGGGTTGTCGTAGCGGGTGCGCTCCAGCTCGGCGAGCCAGCCGGGCCAGACGACGCGGATGACGACGGCCTCGACGTTGCGGTCCGGGTTGCCGTTCTGGGTGTACATGGGGAAGACGACGAGGTGCTGGAGCCCGTCGGCGCGGTGGTCCGCGGGGTGGAAGGCCAGCACCGAGTCCAGGAAGTCGGGCACGCCGAAGCCCTCGGCGGCCCATCGGCGCAGGTCGGCGACGACCGCGTCGTGGTAGGAGGCGTCGTGCGGCACCAGCGGGGACAGCTCCCGTACCGCGGCGGCGACCCGTTCGACGGCATCCTCGGCGGCGGGACGCGCCGGGGCGCCCTCGGCCTCGAAGTCGATCGAGCCGTCCTTCGCCTGCCACGGACGGATCTCCTCGACGGCCGCCTTCAGCCGCGCCCAGGCGGGCTGCGCGACTACACGGGGGGCGTCCGTGGCGGACAGAACGTCACCTTCCACCGTCGCGGAAGCAAGAATTTCCGTCATGGACCACTCCTACGTTAAGAACTTCCTGTTTGACCACCGTATCTCTGGAGTGGGACCTCGCTCAACCGGGCCTCCGGGAAACCTTGCGCAGCCCCCCAGCACAGAGCGTAAATCTTCCGGCGAATCATGGTTTAACCCCTGGTCCTTCCCGTCACCCGTGCCGTGCCGGTGCCCGAGTGGCCGCAGGGGACGGCCCTGCCACGTCCGGGTGACCCCGCCCGCCGCTCTGCCGCGACCCGCCGTGCGGACCGCGCACGACCGGTGTCGATCTCCCCGATTTGGCCTAGGCTTTGCGCCAGTCTGTGACGGACCGCCGACGGAGGGCGAGAGCGCAGTGTCATTTCTGACCATCGGTCACCGCGGGTTGATGGGCGTCGAGCCGGAGAACACGATCCGCTCCTTCGTTCGCGCGGATCGCGAGGGCATGGACGCCATCGAGCTCGACCTGCATCTGAGCAAGGACGGCCACCTGGTCGTCATGCACGACCCCGAAGTGGACCGCACGACGAACGGCGAGGGCCTCATCGCCGACTTCACGCTCGCCGAGCTGCGCGAGCTGGACGCCGGCCAGGGCGAGCGCGTCCCGACCTTCGACGAGGTGGTCGAGGCGGTGAAGGGCCGGCTGCAGGTCGAGATCAAGGACGTCGCCGCGGCGAACGCCCTCGCCGAGGCGATGACCGCGCACGATCTCGTCGGCCGCGTCGAGGTGCTGTCGTTCCACGACGAGGCGCTGGCCGAGATGCGGCAACTGCTGCCCGACGTGCCGCGGGTGCTGGTCGCCAGCCACTACGGGCCCGGGGTGGTCGACCGCGCCCGCGACGTCGGCGCGGGGATGCTGTCGCTGAACATCCGCCGGCTGACGCTGGAGCTGGCGGACCGCGCGCACGGGGCGGGGCTGCAGGTCATCGCCTGGACCGTCAACACCCCCGAAGAGCTGAAGCTCGCCCGCGGCCTGCGGCTTCAGGGCGTCGTGACGGACTTCCCCGGGATGAAGCACTCGGTGCGCTTCACCGCCTGAGCCACCGCGCGCTCCCCCTGCGCCCGCTCCTTGCGCCCGTGCGCTCGCGTCCGGGCGCACGGGCGCGGGCAGCCTTCCGTCACAGCGCCCCGTGCCTTGGGACCGGCACCGGCCGGCCCTCGCAGTCGTGCCGCGGGGCCGCCGTCGTCGTCCGAGGGGGCCCGCGGATGCACGGACCGCCGCTCGCCGGCCTGCTGCTGACCGCGCTGTGCGCGGGCGTCGCCGGGCTGTGTCTGCTTCGGATGCGGGCGGTCGCCGCCGAGGAGCGGCGCGGCGCCGCCGGGGACGCGCTCATGGGGCTGGGGATGGCGGCGATGGCGCTGCCCGCGGGGCTGCCCGGTCCTGCGGCGTGGACGGCGGGCGCGTTCGCGGCGGTCTTCGGGGCCGCCTTCGTACGGGCCGTGCTGCCGCTGCGCGCCGCGGGGCACCACCTGCATCACGCGATCGGCGCGCTGGCGATGGTGTACATGGCGGTGGCCATGGGCGCGGCGGACCACGGCGGGCACGGCGCCGCCGCCGGGCTGCCGGTCGTCACCGCCGGGCTGCTGGCGTACTACGTGCTGTATGTGCTGTACGGGGGCCTGAAGCCGGTCACCGCGGTGGCGGGAGGTCAGCCGGGGGCGGTCGGGGGCCGGGCCGGGACGGGCGGCGGGTGGACGGTGCGGCCGGAGCTGGCCGGCGCCTGCCGGGTCTGCATGGGGGCGGGTATGGTCGCGATGCTCCTGGCCCTCTGACTCCCCGGTGTCGTCCGTCACTTCACGGGCAGAGCCGTACCGGCCGGCCCTCCGGCTCCGTAGGCTGATCACATGGTGATCCCGCTCACGCTGCTGGCCTTCGCCGCCCTCGTCGCCGCGGTCGCGCCCCGGCTGCTGACCCGCGCCGCGTGGGCGGACCGCGAGCCGGTGCTCGCGCTGTGGGTGTGGCAGTGCGTCGTGGCCGCCGTGCTGCTGTGCTGCGGGCTGGCCATGTCGCTGAGCGCCGCCGTGGCGTGGGCGCAGGTGCACAGCGGGGTCTTCGCACCGGCGCCGGTGGCGGTGCGGGACGCGTACGGCGATGCCACCGGCGCCCCGTGGGCCGCGGTGCTCGCCGTGACCCTGGCGGCGGGCGGGCTGTGGACGGCCGTGATGTTCGTACGCGAGGTCCGTACCGCCCGCGCGCAGCGCCGCCGGCGCCGCGAGGAGTTGCGTCGGCGGGCGCCGCTGCTGCCCGGCGAGGACACCGGCGCCGAGCGGCTGGTGGTGCTGGAGGGCGAACGCCCCGACGCCTGGTGGCTGCCCGGCGGCCAGGCCGCCCAGCTCATCATCACCACGGCCGCGCTGCGGCGGCTGAAGAAGCGCCAGCTCGACGCGGTGCTCGCGCACGAGCAGGGGCACAGCAGGGCCCGCCACCACTGGCTGCGGCACTGCGCGGGCGCGCTGGCGGGCGTACCGAGCTTCCCGGTCTTCCGGGCGTTCCGCGACGAGGTGCACCGGCTGTGCGAGCTGGCCGCCGACGACGTCGCCTCGCGCCGCTTCGGGCGGATGACGTTCGCCACCGCGCTGGTCGAACTCAACGAGGAGCGCGGCGTGTTCGGCCCCGGGCCCGGCCACGGCCACCACGCCCACCTCCCGCAGCGCGTCGACCGGCTGCTCGCGGCGGCGCCGCGGTTCACCCCGGCCCGCCGGCTTCGGCTGACCGTCGCCGCGCTGGCGGCGCCCGCCGTACCGCTGCTGGTCGCTTTCGGCCCCGGGCTCAGCGCGCTCGCGTAGGGTCGGCGGCGTGACAGCCGCCGCGCCGCGCCACCCCTCCCCCGCCCTGCGCCTCACCGCCGTCGTCCTCACGCTGCTGAGCGTCGTGCTCACGGTGCTCGTGGCCGCCACCTGGCAGCCGCTGATGGACGCCGACGGCAGCGTCGCCCGCCGGCTGCACTCCGCCGCGCTGTCCGAACCGGACTGGACGAAGGCGAACCGGATCATGACCGACTGGATCTGGGACACCGTGACGATGCGGCTGCTGATCCTGGCCGTGATCTTCTGGCTGCTGTGGCGCGGCGCGCGGTGGCTGCCGCTGTGGCTGGCCGGCGCGGTCGCGGTGGGCTGGGTGCTGCAGTACGGGCTGAAGGCGGGGGTCGGCCGCGACCGGCCGACGTGGGCCCACCCGGTGGACTCCGCCTCGCACGCCGCCTTCCCCTCCGGCCACGCGATGACCGCCGCGCTGGTCTGCGGTCTGCTGTTGTGGGTGCTCAGCCGCACGCCGGGGGTACCGACGGGCCTGCGGTACGCCGCGTGGGCGGCGGCGGCCGTCTCGGTGGTGGGCGTGTGCTTCACCCGGGTGTGGCTCGGGGTGCACTGGATGAGCGACGTGATCGGCGGCGCCCTGATGGGCGCGGCGGTCGCGGCGATCGCCGCGGTGGCGTACGGCGCGGTGGAGCGGTCCCCGCGCGACGGGCGGGTGGAGGTACGCGGATGAGCCCCAAGGCCGTGCTCTTCGACTTCTCCGGGACGCTGTTCCGCGTCGAGCCCGCGGTGCGCTGGCTGCGCGCCGTGCTGGACGCCGCGGGGATCGCCGCAGGCGACGCCGCGATCGCGCGGTACGCCGCCGCGCTGGAACGCGCGGGCGCGCTGCCGGGCGGCGGGTTCCCCGAGCGCGTACCGGAGTTGCTGGCGGAGGCGTGGCGGACCCGGGACCGGAGCACGGAGCGGCACCGGGCCGCGTACACGGGCCTGGCCCGGCTGGTCCCGCTGCCCTGGCCCGACGAGGTCTACGACGCGCTGTACGACCGGCACATGACGCCGGCGGCGTGGGAGCCGTACCCCGACGCAACGGCCGTGCTGTGCGAACTGCGGGAGCGCCGTATGCGGGTGGGGGTGGTGAGCAACATCGGCTGGGACCTGCGGCCGGTGTTCCGCGCGCACGGGCTCGACGCGTACGTGGACGCGTACACGCTGTCGTACGAGCACGGGGTGCAGAAGCCGGACGCGCGGCTGTTCCGGGCCGCCTGCGAGGCGGTCGGGCGGGCGCCGGAGGACGTGCTGATGGTGGGCGACGACCGCCGCGCCGACGGCGGTGCCACGGCGCTGGGGTGCGGCTACCTCCCGGTGGACCATCTGCCGGCCGGTGAACGCCCGGACGGACTGCGGCCGGTGCTGGATCTCGTCGGCTGAGCGGGCGCGTACGGCCGCCGCCCGCGCGGGACTTCAGCTTCCGGCGGGGGGCATCTCGGCGGCCGGATGGATGGCCAGCTTGAACTGGGCGTGGCTGATGCGCGCGCTCTTGCCGCCGTTGTGGCGGACCAGGAACGCCAGCGGCGTGCGCGGCCGGACGAAGATCTCGTGGTGCTTGTGGCGGTACTCGCCGCCGGGGGTGCCGGCGTGGTCCTCGGTCGCGGTGGCGTCGTAGCCGCCGGCCAGGCCGAGGGGGTCGCGGACGAACCGGTCCCGGACCTCGGTGTAGTCGCCCTTCTCCCAGTACACCATCGCGGTCAGCGACCCCCAGCCCTCCCGGCTCGGCCAGATCAGGCCGGAGCGGCGGTCGGGGTAGGAGGAGCGCTTGCCGTCGGGCTGGGCCGCCTGGTGCATTCCGTGGGCGTCGAACGACTCGCGGGCGCCGTAGGGGAAACGGACGATGTGGTACTCGCCGTCAGCAGGTATGACCTGTGGTTCGCTGACGATGAGTGAGCAGATGTAGACAGCCATGCGACTCCCGTTCGGGGTGGGGAAGTGCACGGAACACTGGACTCCGTAAACCGCCCTGTCAAGGCGTGGCGCCGGGGTCCGCGAGGGTGACGGGGATGCGGGAGCGGACGTAGTCACGGGCCAGCGCGGCGCGGCGCAGGCGCCAGAGCGGAGCGGTGCGGGCCGGGTGTTCCGCGTAGCGGCGGTCGCGGATGTCGTCGACCAGGGCCGCGGGGGCGCCGGTGGCGGCGAGCACGTCGAGGGCCTCGCCCTTGGTGATCAGGCGGCCCTCGCGCAAGGTGACGCCGGCGCGGGCGACGGTGATCGGGCCGAGGTCGACCCAGACGTCGCGCAGCCACCGCCGCCGCGAGGCCGTCGCCGGCAGCCAGTACTCCCCGAGGTCCTTGCGGATGAACGCGGTCAACTCCGCGTCCGGCAGCGGCGGGAGCAGCCCGGACGGCCCGGGGCCGTGCAGCACCAGCGCGCCGGTGTGCAGCTCGCGCCGGGTGACCGGAGTGACGGGGCGGCTGAACAGCTCGGCGTGGGCCCAGGTGAGGTGGTCGAGGCCGGCGCCGGCCAGGCGGTCCACGGCGATGTACGAGCAGTGCAGCTTGGCGGCGAGCGGCACCTCGCGGTGGAGCCTGCGGTGCAGCGCCTTCAGCCGCCCGCGGGCGGCGGGGTCGGCGCCGACGTCCTCGCGGACCACGGCGATGAGGTCGAGGTCGCTGCGGTACGGGCGGTAGTCGCCCAGGGCGAGCGAGCCGTGGGCCCACAGCGCCTCCAGCGGCACGGCGGCGCGCAGGGCGGCGAGGAAGCGGTCGAGCAGCGGCCGGGCCGCGTCGCGTCCGGTCACCTCAGCCGGCCAGCAGCTCGTCGAGTCCGGCGCGGGCCAGCTCCTCCAGCTCGTCGAGTGCGGCGCGGGCGCGGGCGGCGGTGCCGGGGTCACGCTCGGGCAGGCCGCTGGCCACGAATTCGTCCTCGTCGAGCCGGAGAAGGGTCTGCCGGTCACCGGAGAGCCAGAGGTCGAGCTCCAGGTCGTGCACGGTGACCCGGTCCTCCTCGACACGTGCGGGGCGGGCCACGTCGCAGTACCAGCCCTTGAGGCGGCCGTCGGCGGCGTGGATCTCCTTGACCGAGTACCAGCGGTCGCGCCAGAAGTGCTCGGTCCACACGTCGCCGTGCTCGAAGCGCACGTACCCCGCGTCGCGCTCCTTCGGGCCGGCCCAGGGGGCCCGCACCACCGCGTGGTTGCCGTCGTCGCGGACGACGACGGCCGGGTAGCTCAGGCCCGGCCGGAGTTGCTTGACCAGCGTGACCTCGACCTCGCTGCCCGGTGTCAGCATGCCCTTCCTCCCGTACGCGTCCCCCGGGCACATTACCGGGAGGCGAGCCGGCCGGCACGGCAATTGGTGAGGCCCCGCGACGGGGGAGCGCGGGGCCTCACAGCGTCAAACGGCCGACGTGGACTCCGGGTTCCCGGCAGGACGAAAAATCTGCTCCCAGGCATCGCGGGCTCGGGCGATCCCCCGCATCGCCCGAGCCCACCGCTCCCCCGGCACCGGGCGTGCGCGCCTCGGTGCCGGAAGCCTCACTGAGTATACTGGCTCTCAGCCAGTGAAGGCAGGAGTTACAGGATGTCCCCCCGCAGGCCCGCAGTCAATGAAGAACTCCGACGCCGTTCCCGGGAGCGTCTGCTGCAGGCCACGGTGGAGCTGGTCGACGAACGGGGCTTCGAGGGCACGACCTTGGGAGACATCGCGGAACGCGCGGGTTCGGCGCGCGGTCTCGTCTCGTACTACTTCCCGGGCAAACGCCAGCTCGTGCAGTCGGCCGTCCACCGGCTGATGCATCTTACGCTCGGCGCCGCCCTGGAGCGGCCGTCGCACACGGAGGACGGTCAGGAGCGGATGGCCCGCGCCATCGACGCGGTCCTGGGCCTCTCGCAGGACCACCCGGTGCTCATGCGGCACCATATGGCCGGCATTCTGCAGGCGGACGGCTTCATCCAGTGCGCGGAGCAGCAGCAGCTCGCGGTACTGCTGCGCGACACCGTGGCGAGTTGGGGCTCGCCCGACCCGGACACCGAGTACCCGATGTTGCGCGCGCAGCTCATGGGCGCGGTCTTCGCGCTGCTGCTGCCGGGGGTGCCGATGCCGCTCGACCGGCTGCGCGGCGAGCTGTTCCGGCGCTACGGGCTGGACTGGCACCTCGGCGTCCCGCCGGAGGGCGTGCTGCCCTCCGACGGGACACCGGTGCGGGCCGCGCACCGGCGGTAGCCGCGGGGAGCGGCCGCCGCCGGGTACGCGGACCGGACCGTACGCGGATCAGCGGCCCGCCGGCCGGCGAGGTGCCGGCCGGCGGTGCGCACGGATCAGCGGTAGTCCGGCTGCGTCTGCGTGTTCAGCTCGGGCAGCCGCACCCAGCGCGCGCTGTCGGTGCGCCGGTCGTTGATCTTCAGGACGTCGAAGCCCTTGGCCATGTCGTTGGAGTAGACATAGCCGTTGTAGTAGTACGCGGACCAGGAGCCGCCGCCGACGAGGGCGGTGTCGGACAGCGGGCCGCGCTCGAAGTAGCCGATCTCCTTCGGCTCGCGGGAGTCGGTGAAGTCCCAGACGGAGACGCCGCCCTGGTACCAGGCCTGCACCATGATGTCGCGGCCGCCGGCCACCGGGACCAGCGAGCCGTTGTGCGCGACGCAGTTCTCGGTGTCCGCCTGGTGCCGCGGGATCTTGTAGTAGCTGCGGAAGACCAGGTCGAAGTTCTCGCCGCGCTTCTTCAGGTCGTAGATCCCGTTGGCGCCCCGCTTCGGGCCGATCTCCTCGTTGCAGGTCGCGGCGCCGCCGCCGCCCAGCTCGTCGGTGAAGACGACCTTCCCGCCGTCCTTGCTGAACGTCGCCGAGTGCCAGAAGGCGAAGTTCTCGGAGTCACGTACCTGATCGAGGACTTCCGGCTCTTCCGGGTCGGAGATGTCCATCAGGATGCCGTCGCCCATGCAGGCGCCGGCCGCGAGACCCAGCTTGGGGAAGGCGGTGATGTCGTGGCAGCCGGTGGTGGCCGACTTGCCGGGGCTGCCCTGGTTGCCGCCGTCGGGGAACAGCACCGGGAAGTCGATGACCTCCGCGCGCTCCGGCGCGGACCGCGGCACCTTGACGACCGAGATGCCGTCGTGCGGCGGCTGGCAGTCGGGGAAGGTGTCGCTGGGCGAGTACGAGGAGACGTAGAGGTAGATGTTCTTGCGCTCCGGCACCAGCGTGTGGGTGTGCGAGCCGCAGGCGGTCTCGACGGCGGCGACGTACTCGGGGTTGCGCTTGTCGCTGATGTCGAAGACCTTCATGCCCTCCCAGGAGTCCTTCTCCGTGGCGGGCTGGGTGGTGCTGTTGCAGGAGTCGTCGCTGCGCGACGAGTCGGTGGACAGGAACAGCAGGTCGCCGGAGACCGAGATGTCGTTCTGCGAGCCGGGGCAGAGCACCTCGCTGACCCTCTCGGGGCTCTTGGGGTCGGCGATGTCGTAGATGACGAAGCCGTCGTAGTTGCCCGCGAAGGCGTAGTTGCCCTGGAAGGCGATGTCCGAGTTGGTGCCCTTCAGGGCGCCCTTGTCGAGGTGGGCGACGTGCTCGATGTTGTCGCTCTTGTCGATCTCGTCCACGCCCGGCACCTCGCCGCGCGCGATGGCGTCCTTCGCCTCCGACCGTTCACTGCTGCTGAGCTTCTTGGGGGCGTTCGGCCCGTCGCCCGGGCCCGGAACGGCCGCCGCGGTGCCGGCGGTCAGCAGCGAGCCGACGAGCCCGATCAGGGCTGCGGCCGCGGCCAGACCTCTGCGCCGCGTGCGTGATCTGTGCAACGACGTCACGTGATTCCCTCCCAGTTGTGCGCGTCTGCATTGAAATCAAGGCAGTATCTCGCCAAGCATGTACAGAACAACAGACGGAAACACAGTTGTAATAGAAACTTTTGGTCCTGTCAGCACCCGCTCGTGCTAGGACGTACCTGGCACCTCGCCGGAACCACCTGTACGGAGGTCACATTGCGGCACCGTCGCGCACTCGCCTCAGTCGTTCCGCTGCTCACCGCCGCGCTGTTGCTGGCAGGCTGCACGGGGGGCGACTCGTCCGACGACGCCAAGGACGGCGGCGGGGCATCCGTCATCGCGCCCGGGAAGCCCGGCGAGGAAGCAGCCACGATCCCCGCGGACGAAGTCGAAGAGGCGCGCGGCGACGACCGGCCCAACTCGGCGGACACCACGTACATGCGCGACATGATCGAGCACCACGGGCAGGCGATCGTGATGACCGACATCGCCGAGAAGCAGGCGGACTCCGAGGACGTACGCAGCATCGCCGAGCGCATCGCGGCCGGACAGCAGCCGGAGATCGCGGTGATGGAGGCGTGGCTGGAGGAGAACCCGGGCGGCGGCGGGGAGGACGGCCACGACGGCGGGCACGCGGGCGGGCACGAGTCGATGCCCGGGATGGCGAGCCAGGCGGACCTCGACCGGCTGCGGGCGGCGCGCGGCGGGGAGTTCGACGCGCTCTTCCTCAAGCTGATGATCGCCCACCACGAGGGCGCGGTGAAGATGGCCGAGGAGGTGCTCGGCAAGGGCAACAACGAGTACGTCGAGCAGTTGGCGACCGGCGTGATCGCGCAGCAGGTGAGCGAGATCGGGCGGATGGAGGAGCTGGCCTAGCTCCGGCCCGCGGTTTCCGCGCGTCCCGGGGGCGTTGTCAGTGGCCGGGTGCAGACTGACCCGTGGTCGACGACGAGGTCGCACGGAGGTGGATCCGGATGCAGGACGTAGTGCTGGCGGTCGGAACGCGCAAGGGGCTGTTCCTGGGACGGCGCCGCGGCGGCGCATGGGAGCTGGACGGACCGCACTTCAGGGCCCAGGCGGTCTATTCGGTGGGCATCGACACCCGCGGGGCGGCGCCCCGGGTGCTCGCCGGCGGCGACAGTGCGCACTGGGGCCCCTCCGTCTTCCACTCCGACGACCTCGGCGCGGCCTGGGAGGAGCCCCGGCAGCAGCCCGTGAAGTACCCGAAGGACACCGGCACGTCGCTGGAGCGGGTCTGGCAGTTGCAGCCCGCGGGGGCCGAGGCCCCCGGTGTGGTGTACGCGGGCACGGAGCCCGGCGGTCTGTTCCGGTCCGCTGACGGCGGCGAGACGTTCGAGCTGATGCGGTCGCTGTGGGACCACCCGACGCGGGAGAAGTGGGAGCCGGGCGGCGGCGGGCTCGCGGTGCACACGGTGGTCACCGACCCACGGGACGCGGCGTCCGTGACGGTCGCCGTGTCCGCCGGCGGGGTGTACCGCACGGTGGACGGCGGAGCGAGCTGGGCCCCGTCGAACTCCGGGGTACAGGTGGTCTTCCAGCCGGACAGATTCCCGGAGTTCGGCCAGTGCGTACACAAGGTCGCCCGGGACGCGGTGCACCCGGACCGGCTCTACCTGCAGAACCACTGGGGCGTCTACCGCAGTGACGACGCCGGGGCCACCTGGACCGACATCGGCGCCGGTCTGCCCTCGGACTTCGGCTTCGCCGTCGCCGCCCACCCCTCGCGCGGCGACACCGCGTACCTCTTCCCCATCACCGCCGACGAGGACCGGGTGCCCGCGGAGAACCGCTGCCGGGTTTACCGCACCTCGGACGCGGGGGCCACCTGGGAGCCGCTGTCGGCGGGGCTGCCGGCGGAGGACCACTACGGCACGGTGCTGCGGGACGCGCTGTGCACCGACGACGCCGACCCCGCGGGGGTGTACTTCGGCAACCGCAACGGGGAGGTCTTCGCCAGCGCCGACGAAGGAGAGAGCTGGACACAGCTCGCCGCGCACCTGCCGGACGTGCTGTGCGTACGGGCCGCGGCCGTCTGAGACGTGGCGGGTGAGCGGCCGTGGAGCCAGTAGAGTGACCGGCCATGGCTGGACGTCCTCTCCCCGACATCGTCGAAGCCGGCTGGGCCAAGGCCCTGGAACCGGTCGCCCAACAGATCGCCGCCATGGGCGACTTCCTGCGTGCGGAGGTGGCGGCCGGGCGCACATACCTGCCCGCCGGGCCGAACGTGCTACAGGCCTTCCAGCAACCGTTCGACGACGTGCGGGTGCTCGTCGTCGGCCAGGACCCTTACCCCACCCCGGGCCACGCCGTGGGCCTCAGCTTCTCCGTGGCCCCCGACGTGCGTCCCCTGCCCGGCAGCCTGGAGAACATCTTCCGCGAGCTGCACAGCGACCTGGGCCATCCCCGCCCCGCCAACGGCGACCTCACCCCCTGGACCACGCAGGGCGTGCTGCTGCTCAACAGGGCGCTCACCACCGCGCCCAGGCGCCCCGCCGCGCATCGTGGCAAGGGCTGGGAGCAGGTCACCGAGCAGGCCATCCGGGCGCTCGCCGCCCGCGGCCGGCCGCTGGTGGCGATCCTGTGGGGCCGCGACGCGCGCAACCTGCGCCCGATGCTCAGCGAGTACCCCGCCATCGAGTCCGCCCACCCCTCCCCCATGTCCGCCGACCGCGGCTTCTTCGGCTCCCGCCCGTTCAGCCGGGCCAACGAGCTGCTGCAGAAGCAGGGCGCCGACCCGGTGGACTGGACGCTGCCGACGAACGGATAGCCGCCATGACCAGCGCTACGGCCCGATGGGTGCTCGGCATCGACTCCGGCGGCTCGGGGCTGCGCATCGCCGCGGCCGCCATCCCCGCGGACGGCGGCGACCCCGCGGAGAGCGACGCCGCCCCGGAGACCGCGGGGCCCGTCGCCACCGGGGACAACGGGATCGACGCCGACGACTTCCTCGGCAAGGCGCTGCCCGCCGCGCACCGGCTGCTGGACGGGGCCGGCGCCGAGTCGTTCGCCGCCGTCTGTGTCGGTGCCGCCGGCATGGCCACCCTCGGCGCCGATCTGCGCGCCCGGCTGCCGCACGCGCTGGCGGACGCCCTCGGCGTACGGCGCCTGGCGCTCGCCGCCGACGGGGTCACGGCCTACGCGGGCGCCATCGGGCAGCACCCCGGCGCCGTCGTCGCCGCCGGCACCGGCATGATCGCGGTCGGCACCGGACTCGACGCCGCGGGCTGGCGGCGGGCCGACGGCTGGGGGCACCTGCTCGGCGACTGCGGGGGCGGTGCGTGGATCGGGCGGGCGGGTCTGGAGGCGGCGATGCGGGCGTTCGACGGCCGCCGCGGGGGCTCTGCGGCGTTGCTGGCCCGGATGGAGACGGTGTTCGGCACGGGCACGCAGATGCCCGGCCTGCTGTACCCGCGGCCCGACCGCCCGGCGGTGCTGGCGTCGTTCGCCCCGGAGGTCGCCCGCTGCGCGCCGCACGATCCGGTCGCGGCCGGGATCCTCGCGGAGGCGGGCGAGCACATCGCCACCGCGGCCGTCGCGGTCTGCCCCGCGGACCCCGGCAGCGCGGTCGCGCTCACCGGCGGGCTCTTCGGCATCGGGGAGCCGCTGCTCGCGCCGCTGCGCGCGGAGCTGGCGGTGCGGCTGCCGCGGGCCCGGGTGTCGACCGCGACGGCGACGCCGCTGGCGGGGGCGCTGCGGATCGCCGCCGCGCTGGCGGCGGACGAGCTGCTGCTGCCCGTGGAACGGGGCATGCTCGACGTCTGGTAGCCCGGTGCCCCGGGCGGCGGGCGGCGCGGGTGCGGGGGACCGCGCGTAGCGGCGCGGAGACGGTCCGTACGAGAGCCGTCACCGCCTGTCCGCCGCCGTGCTCCCGCAGTCACGCCCGCGGGCGAATGGCGACCCCGGGCATGTGGCGGACCGCGCTGACGCGTTAGCATGCGGCGCCATGAGCTCTGCCGATGGACACGCAGCCGGTCTGCCCGTACGTATGCCCCGCCGTCAACCGGGGCGGCATCGTAAGCCGGAGCGGCCGAGCGCGCCCGAGGGTGCGCCGGCGCTGGTCCTGGTCGTGCCCGGGGCCCCGTCTGCGGCCACCCGCAGCATGGCGGAGGAGGTGCTCAGCATCGCCCGCTCCGACCTGCCGGGGCTCGACGGCCGGGTGGCCTACGCCGAAGGCGAGAACGAGGAGTTCCCGCCGCTGACGGCGGTCCTCGCGCAGGCCACGGCGCAGCGCGCCGCGCTCGCCGAGGCCGGGACGCTGGAGGTGGCCGAGGACGTGCCGGTGGCCGTCGTGGTGCCGATGCTCGCGGGCCCCGACCCGGTGCTGCTGGACCGGCTGCGCGACGCGATCACGACGAGCGGGACGGCGGTCGAGCTCACCGACGTCCTCGGGCCGCACCCGCTGCTCGCCGAGGCGCTGCACGTGCGGCTCTCCGAGGCGGGCCTCGCCCGCGCCGACCGGGCGCGGCTGTTCACCGTCGCGACGGCCGCGGACGGCATCATCCTCGGCGCCGTGGGCGGCGAGGAGGCCGTGCGGGCGGCGGGCGTGACGGGCATGCTGCTCTCGGCGCGGCTGGCGGTGCCGGTGATGGCGGCGGCGCTGGACCGGCCGGGGGCGGTGGCCAAGGTGGCGGAGTCGCTGCGGAGTTCGGGTTCCGCGCGGCTCGCGCTCGCGCCGTATGCGCTGGGCCCGGAGCTGCCCGCGGGGATGCTGGCCGGCGCGGCCGAGGAGGCGGCGTGCGAGGCGGCGGAGCCGCTGGGCCCGTACCCGTCGGTGGGGCAACTGGCGCTGACGCAGTACACGACGACGCTGGGCATCGCGCCGCAGCCCGCCGGGTCGCCGCTGCGCTGACGTGCACGTACCACAGCGGGAGCCGCCGGCGCGCACCGGCGGCTCCGCTGTTTCACGGGCCGGGGACGCGGCCCGGCCGACGGGCCCGGATCAGCCGAACACGACGCACGACGCCGCCGGCAGCGCGGCCGAGCCGGTGCGCCGCGGGGTGCCGGTCTCCGCGTCGATGTCGAACCATGTGACGTCCCCGGAGCGCTCGTTGGCCGCGTAGAGGTGGCGGCCGCCCGGGTCGATCGCGAGGTCCCGCGGCCAGGTGCCGCCGCAGGGGACGTTCGAGACGAGGTCGCGGACGCCGCCGTCGGCGTCGAGCGCGAGGGTGGAGACGACGTCGGGGCCGCGGACGGCCGTCCAGCAGAAGCGGCCGTCGGGCGAGACGGCGATGCCGGAGGCGTACGGGGTCGTGTCCGCCGCGGCCGTCTCGTCCGTCAGCAACGGGGCCTCGGCGAGCGGTTCGAGGGTGCCGGTGGCGGCGTCCCAGGAGCAGACCGTGACGACGGGCTCCAACTCGCAGGCGACGTAGACGCGGTGTCCCTCCGGGTGGAAGGCCAGGTGGCGCGGGCCGGTGCCGGGGCGCAGCGGCACCTCGTGGTTCAGCCGCAGGGCGCCGCGGTCGGCGTCGAGGACGCAGACGAGCACGGAGTCGGTGCCGAGGTCGACGCCGAGGATCCAGCGGCCGGTGGGGTCGGGGACCACCTGGTGCGCGTGGGGGCCCTCCTGCCGCTCGGCGACCGGGCCGCTGCCCTCGTGCTGCAGCAGGGCGGCGGGTCCGGCGAGGGTGCCGTCGGGGCTGACGGTCACGGTGCTGAAGCTGCCGGAGGCGTAGTTGGCGGTGAGGACGTGGCCGCCGGCGAGCGCGAGGTGGGTGGGGTGGTCGCCGCTGACGGGTACGGGGTCGCCGGCGGGCACGGGCTTGTCGTCGGCGAGCCGGAACGCGGCGACGCTGCCGCCCTCGGTCTCGCTCACGGCGTACAGCAGGCCGCCGTCCGCGACGGCGAGGAAGGAGGGGTCGCGTACGGCGTCGGTCGAGTGCCGCGGGGTGAGTGCGCCCGTGCCGGAGTCGACGTCGGCGACGGTGATCCCGGCACCGCCACCGCTGGAGAACGAGCCGACACAAGCCCGCAGAACCGATTCACCCATGCGCTTTCCCCTTTCAGCAGGCCCGGAGGCGGTCCGCGCGACCCTACCCGACGATCTCCCGCCCGTCCGGCGGTCTCTCCAATGGCACCCCCGGCCGACCCGGCCCGCCTGCCCCGTACCGGATCGGGCCGATGTGCAGGAGAATGCTGTCCGCGCAGGGGCCGCGCGCCGTGAGACCACCCCCCACACGAGGAGACTCGGCATGCACGGAGCGCACGGCACCCGTATCGCGGCCGCTTTGGTGTCCGCCGCCGCCCTGCTGGGCGGCATCCAGTCGACGGCCGCCGCCCGGCCCGCGGACGCCGCCGAGGTGATCGACGTCTCCACGGCCGGCGAGTTGGAGGCGGCCCTCGCCGCCGCGGGACCCGGCGACACGATCCGCCTCGCGGACGGCACGTACCGCGGCAACTTCGACATCACCGCCTCCGGCAGCGCCTCCGCGCCCGCCACCCTGACCGGCTCCGCCGCGGCGGTGCTGGTCGCCGGCGGCGGCTACGGGCTGCACCTGGACGGCGCCTCGTACTGGAACCTGACCGGGTTCACGGTCACCGGCGGTCAGAAGGGCATCGTGATGGACGCCGCCGACCACGTGGACATCGCCTCCGTCGCCGTGCACGACCTGGACATGGAGGCCGTGCACTTCCGCAACTCCAGCTCCGACGGCTCCCTCACCGACTCCCTGATCTACGACACCGGCCAGAACGGCCGCGGCATGGGCGAGGGCGTCTACGTCGGCAGCGCGGGCGGCACCGGTGACCGCAGCGACCGCATCCTGATCCAGGGCAACACGATCGGCCCCGGTGTCGGCGGCGAGAACGTCGACATCAAGGAAGGCACCACCGGCGCCAGGATCATCGGCAACACCTTCGACGGCAGCGGCCTGACGGGCGCGAACTACGACGACTCGTGGGTCGACATCAAGGGCAACGACGTGCTCGTGGCGGACAACACCGGCCGCGGCACGACCAACGACGGCTACCAGACCCACGAGGTGCAGGACGGCTGGGGCTGCAACGCCACGTTCCGCGGCAACAGCTCCGACCTCGGCGGCGCGACGGGGCCCGACCGGTACGCCATCCACGTCACCCACTACGACGCGCAGACCTGCCCCGTGACCGTCTCCGGCAGCAACACCGTCACCGGCGGCCGCGGCCTGGTCAACCCCGGCATCCCGGTCACCGGCTGACCTCTCCCCCCGGCCGACCACCCGGGCCGTCCGCTTCGTGCCGGACTTGGCATGCTTGTCGTATGAGCGCCACCGGTACCACCGCCGTCGTCTTCGACCTCGACGGCACCCTCGTCGACAGCGAACCGAACTACTACGAGGCCGGGCGCCGTGTGCTCGAACAGCACGGCGTCACGGGCTTCACCTGGGAGGAGCACGCCGGGTTCCTGGGCGTCGGCACCCGGGAGACGCTGCGCACGCTGCGCGAGCGGTACGCGCTGGCGGCGCCGTTGGAGGAGTTGCTGACGGAGAAGAACGCCGCGTACCTGCAACTGG
This sequence comes from Streptomyces sp. B5E4, assembly GCF_039871555.1. Lineage (NCBI taxonomy): Bacteria > Bacillati > Actinomycetota > Actinomycetes > Kitasatosporales > Streptomycetaceae > Streptomyces > Streptomyces sp. B5E4. Next base: position 232,147 of record NZ_JBDPMI010000002.1, on the reverse strand, counting down.
CGCGGGCGTCGAGCCAGGCGTACCCGCAGATGCGGACGTTCGCCGAGATGCTGCGCGCGGCCGGCCGGCCGATCGCCGTCGCGTCCGGCTCTTCGCGGGCCGCCATCGAGGCGGTGCTGCCGGCGGCCGGGCTCGACGGGCTGTTCGGCACGCTGGTCTCGGCGGAGGAGGTCGAGCGGGGCAAGCCGGAGCCGGACGTGTTCCTGGAGGCGGCCCGGCGGCTGGGCGTACGGCCGGAGGACTGTGCGGTGGTGGAGGACGCGCCGCCGGGGTGGGAGGCCGCGCGCCGGGCGGGGATGCGGTGCGTGGCGGTGCCGTATCTGCCGGAGCAGGCGGACGAGGCGGTCGAGGCGGGCGCGGGGCTGGTGTTCCGGGGCGGGCAGCGGGAGTTCTCGGCGGAGCGGGCGTTCGCGTGGGTGACGGACGGGGCGTGAGATGCCGCCGAGCACCCGGGTGTACGGGCCGCGCAGGCACGGGGCGGTGCCGTGGATCCGCACCGCCCCGCGCTTCCCGCGTCCCGGCGGCCCGGGTCAGTCCTCCGCGACCTCGCCCCTGACATGCCGCTGCACGAACTCGTAGGCCAGGTCCCCGAACTGCTCGCCGAACGGGATGGATACTCGGGGTGGTCGAACGCGAAGCGCGTACGGGCCGCGCGAATCCCCGTGCAAAGGCTACTGAGTTCGGCCGTCCGGTCCACCGCGTGACCGAGTAGTCCGCACTACTCGGATGGGAGCCGTCACGGGAGTTGACCGCGGCCTTTTCCCGGCTTCAGGGAAGGAACAGCACGGCATCACCTGGTGGGCTCATGAAATTACCCGGCGTGTTCAGCCGCCGATCTGGCCGTCGCCGAGAACCTTTGCCGTCGTACGCTCGGCGGTGGCGTCGTCCAGGCAGCCGCGCAGCCGCATGCGGTCGTGGTCGCCGAGCGCCGGGCGGACGCTGCCCACCCAGATGTCGCCCTCCAGCCGGCTGAGCGGCGCGTGGTGCGCGGGCACGCGGGTCGCGCGGCGGCAGCTCTCCCACAGGTCGCGCGCGGCCAGCCGGCCCGCCGCCGCGTCGGCGGAGCCGCGCACGGCGACCTCGAAGACGACCGTCGTCGCCGCCGCGGCGGGGCGCTGCTGGGGCCGGGTCTGGGTGGCGTCCGCGAGCCGGCCGAGGCCGAAGACCAGGGCGGCCGGGGCCAGTACGGCGACGACGAGCGTACGGAGGCGGGGCGGGCGCCGTACCGCGGGACGGGACTCCAGCGACACCGCGCGCCCCACCCCGCCCGGCGGCGCCGCGAGACCGGCGAGGCGGGCGGCGGTACGGCGGTCCGCGGGGCGGCCGAGGGCGGCGGCGGCCTTCTGCACCGCCCAGGCGGCGGCCGACATCACCGCGCCCGCGGCCATCAGCACGGGCACGAAGACGTACGTGCGGTGCGTGCCGTCCGGACGGTGGGCCTCCAGCCAGCGGAACCGCGGCGAAGGCTCGGTCCCGGTGCGCTCCAGGCCGCGCAGGATCTCCTCGGTGCGGTCGCGGCCGTCGGCGACCTCCTGCCGGAGCCGGGAGACGCGGGCGTGGAGCACGATGCCGACGAGCAGTACCTCGACGGCCAGCAGCAGCACGCCGCTGATGAGTGCGCGCTGCCACTCCCAGCGGTAGAGGTAGAGCACGAAGTAGCCCCCGGCCGCGGCGCCGGAGAGCCCTCCGAAGACGTAGCCCGCGTACTTCACGCCGCCTCCCCCGCCGCGCGGGGGGTGCGGTCGGGCAGGGAGTGGGCCGTGCGCCCGCCGGTCATGCCGCCGCCTCCCGGCTGTCCCCCTGGGCCGCGTCGCCGCCGGTACGGGCCTCGCCCCCGGTGGTCGTCACCGCACCCGTGGCGCCGTCCACCGCCAGCGCCGTACCGGGCGGGAAGCGCTCCACCGCGCCCGGTACGCCCACGGCCGTCGGCACCCCGAACTCCCGTGCCAGCACCGCCAGGTGCGACAGCGCGCTGCCGGTCTCCGCAACCAGCCCGGCGAGCCCGGCGAGCTGCGGTGCGAGCCCCGGGTCGAGCACCGGCACCACCAGCACCGCGCGCTCCGGCCGCTCCCCCGCGCCGTCCCACGCCACCCCCGCGCCGCTGCCGCCCCCGGCGCCCTGCCCGCCGCCCGCCGCCGGCCCGGCGCCCACCGGATCCCGCGGCTCCGCCACCGGCCGTCCGCCGGCCAGCCGGAACGCCACGGGCAGCCCGAGCCGCTCCGGTCGCGGCAGCCGCTCCGCGAAGTCCCGCGGCAGGCCCCTGCCGTCCGCGACCGCGACCAGCTCCGGCCACCGCAGCAGCGCCACCCGCGCCGCCTCCTCCAGCACCCCCGCCGCCGCCAGCCGCTCCGCCAGCTCCGCGACGACCCGGCTCTGCATCTCCTGCACCCACCGGATCCGCAGCCGCAGCCCCTCCCGTACCGGCAACGCGCCCACCCCGCGGGGCACCCCGCTCCACCGGGTGCTCGCGGGCAGCGCCGGCGCCGCGCCGAGCGCCGGCGGCAGCAGCGCCAGCAGCACCGGGTGCCGGGCGATCAACTCGGCGTCGTCGTGGCCGGGGTGCCGGCCGTCCGGCCGCACCACCTCCGCCAGCACGGCCAGTGCCTCCCCCGCCGCGGTCGCCCCGGCGCCCGCGCCGGGCAGCGCGCCGGCCAGCGACTCCTGGGCGTGCAGCGCGGACAGCACGGTACGGCCCCAGCCCGCGGCGTCGAGCAGCCGGCCACCGACCATCGCCGCCGGCGCGGGCAGTCCGGCGAGCTGCTCGTCGACCTCGGCCATGAGGTCGAGCGCGAGCACGGGCAGCGCGGTGCGCAGCCGCCCCACACGCCATGCCGCGCCGAGCAGCCGGGCGCCGCGCAGCGGGTTGACGAAGTCCCGTACCGGGTGGGCGGACTTCACCGCGCCGAGCAGCCGCAGGTCGGCCGCGGCCCGGCCGTCGACCGTGGTGACGACCGGCAGCGCGCGCAGGTGCCGCCGGGGGGCGGTGCCGGCGATGTCGAGTGCGACGGTCAGGCCGTGCGACATGGGGGCGACCCACAGGTCCTCCTCCAGCGGCTGCAGCACCGCGGGGAAGGTCTCGGCGACCGGTCCCGGGCCCAGCAGCCGGGCGGTACGCGGCGGGCGCGGCGGCATCGCCGTGATCGGCCGGGACTGCAAGAGCCACAGCCGCCCGTCGGCGTCGAAGCCGAACTCGACGTCCTGCGGCCCGCCGAAGACCCGCTCCGCGCGCCGGGCCAGCGACGCCAGCCGGGCCAGCCGGCCGCGGCCGAGCAGCCCGGTGCCCGGCGGCTCCGCGGGGTCGACGGTGACGCGCCGGCCGCGGCGGGTGAGCTGGTAGCGCACGCCCTGCGCGGTGCCGTCGACGAGGGTGCCGGGGCCGCCGTCGACGGCGCTGACGAGCAGCCTGTCGTGCCGTCCCGCGACGGGGTCGGCGCCGAACATCACACCGCCGACGGCGGCCCGCAGCATGGGCTGCACGAGAACGGCCATGCGCCCGGGCGCCCCGGCCCGCAGCGGCGCCTCGCGGGCCGCGGCGGCGGGGCCGACGAGCCCGCGGGCGGCGGAGTCGACCACGCGGCGCACGGCGGCGGCGAAGTCGTCCCAGCCGCGGACGTCCGGCACGGTCTCGTACCAGCCGGCCATGGAGGAGTCGGCGGCGTCCTCGTACGCCGAGGAGGACCGCACGATCAGCGGCCGCCGCCCGCCTTCGCTGAGGTCCTGCCAAGCGGCGCGCAGCGCGTCGGGCCCGGCGGGGGCGCCGGGCGCGAGGGCGGGGTCGGTGAGCACGAAGCCCGGGAGCACGGGCAGCCCCGCGGCGGCGGCGCGGGCCAGGTTGGCGGCCTTGGCCCCGGCCCGGCCGGGCTCCCGGGCGGGGCGGGTGAGCAGCGGCAGCACCGCCGGCCACGCCCCGCACCCGGCCGCTTCCGTACGCGCCGCGCGCGCCGCCCGTTCCGCGCGCTCCCGACCCTCCGCGCCCGCCGTCCGCTCCGCTTCGGTCGCCATCAGCGGCTCCACCTCCGCCCCTCGTGCGCGCGCCCCCGGTGGGGGCTGCCACGCCCGACTCGGTCCCGGGTAGCGGAGGGAGCCGGCCGGGCCGTCGCGGGGCAGTCAACGGGGAACCGCCGCGGCGACCCGGCGGGTTCGACCGGGTTGCTTACGAATCAGTATGCCGCGCGCGGCGGGAGGTATTCCTCAGGGATGTCCCCGAATGGGCCCGCCCGCCGCGGGCTACCGCTGCTCGTCGTTGTCGTCCTCGTGCGCGACGGTCGCGGAGCCCACGAGCGGGTAGTGGTCCGAGATCTCGCCGTTGCGCGGCAGGGCGTCACCCCTGACGTGCGCGAAGTGGTCCTGGTCCACGAAGACGTAGTCGAGCTTCGCCTCCTTCACCTCCGCCGACGGGCGGACGTGCGTGGGCTCTCCCGACCGGCACGCGCGGGGCCGCGGCGTGGTGGCCTTGCAGGCGGCGTCGAAGCGGGCCGCGTCGGTCTCGTCGACCTCCATGAGCCGTCCGGTGCCGCCGAGCGCGGGCCGGTAGAACGGGTCGAGGTCGGTGGACCGCGGGCTGGTGTTGCGGTCGGGGATCGTGTCCGTGCGGTGCAGCGGGTTGAAGTCCCCGCCCAGGACGACCGGGGTGCCGGCGTCGAGCCACGGGTCGGCGGCGAGGTTGGCGGCCTGCCTGGCGTTGATGTCCGGCGGCTTGCCGTCGTACTGCGGGTAGAGGTGGACCGAGCAGCCGCGGGTCTTCCGGCCCCGGATCTCCGCCTCGACACACGCGGCGTGCCAGGCCTCCGGGCCGGAGTACTGCCGGGTGTAGTCGTCGTCGGGGTCGATCGTGACGGACTCGCCGGGGGTGAGCGGCCCCTTGGCGTAGACGGCGATGCCGTACACGCCCTTGGTGACCGTGCCGTCCAGCTCCTTCACGTCGCACACGCCGGGCCGCTGGAAGGTCTCGACGAAGTGGCCGTCGTAGCCGTCGGCCTTCAGGGCCCGGCCTATCGTCTCGAACTGCTGCGAGCAGACCTCCTGGAGGAAGACGAAGTCGCTCCTGCCCGCGCGGGCGTGCGCAACCACCGCGTCGCGTCTCTTCTCCACCTCGCGGGTCGCGGAACAGTCCTCGGTGTTCGGGCTGTTGCCGCAGATGTTGTACGTGAGGAACCTGACCGGTGCGTCGGAGACGGTCGCGGAGGGGGTCTCGGATGCGGTCTCCGTGGGTGCCGGCCCGGCGGCGGCCGGCGCCGCCGCGGCCACGGTGAGCAGCAGTGCCGGCACGAGGGCGTGGACCCTGCGTCGCAGCATGGGAGCGTCCTTCCTTCTCGGCCGCGAACAGCCTTACGGCACGCGGCAGATGGGAGAGATGTAGCGCGGGTGATCGCTGGGAATGGTGTCATCCGAAGTGGATCAGCACCAGACGACCTCCGCGCCACGCCCCGGTGGGCGAACCGCGCTCAGCCGAGGAACGACAACCGCACGCTGCGCTGCGGGTTGTCGCGGTTGGTGTCGACCAGCACCACCGACTGCCAGGTGCCCAGCTCCAGCCGGCCGCCGATCACCGGCAGCGTGGCGTGCGGCGGCACCAGCGCGGGCAGCACGTGGTCGCGGCCGTGTCCTGGGCTGCCGTGCCGGTGGTTCCAGCGGTCGTCGGCGGGCAGCAGGTCGTGCAGCGCGGCGAGGAGGTCGTCGTCGCTGCCGGCGCCCGTCTCGATGAGGGCGATGCCCGCGGTGGCGTGCGGGACGAAGACGTTGAGCAGCCCGTCGCGGCCGTCGGCCGCCTCGCGCAGGAAGGCGTCGCACTCGGCGGTGAGGTCGTGCACGGTCTCACCGGCCCCGGTGGTGATCCGGAGCGCGTGGGTCGTGAAGACGTCGGTCATGGGGCCAGCATCGCGCATGGGGAAGATCCGTGCCGCCACGGACGTTGGCGCACACATGAGCGGCATCGTGCGGACGCAGGTGGTGGTGATCGGCTCCGGCCAGGCCGGGCTGTCGGCGGCGTACTTCCTTCGCCGCGCGGGACTGGACTTCGTCGTCCTGGACCACTCCCCCGGGCCGGGTGGCGCGTGGCAGTTCCGGTGGCCGACGCTGACGTACGGCAAGGCGCACCGCGTGCACGACCTTCCGGGCCTGCCGCTGGCCGCCGCGGACGCGGACGGGGACCGGCCGGCCGCGGAGGTCGTCGCCGCGTACTTCGGCGCGTACGAGCGCACCTTCGAGCTGCCGGTGCGCCGGCCCGTGAACGTGGCCGAGGTGCGCGAGGGCGCCGGAACGGAAGCGGGGCGGCTGCTGGTCGTCACGGACGCGGGTACGTGGTCGGCGCGCGCGCTGGTCAACGCCACCGGCACCTGGGACCGGCCGTTCTGGCCGCGCTACCCGGGTCAGGAGACGTTCGGCGGCCGGCAGCTCCACACGGCGCAGTACCGCGGCCCGCAGGAGTTCGCCGGGCAGCGGGTGGTGGTCGTCGGCGGCGGCGCCTCGGGCACGCAGCACCTCCTGGAGCTGGCCGGGACCGCGGCGGAGACCGCCTGGGTGACGCGCCGGCCACCGGTGTGGCGGGAGGGCCCGTTCGACGAGGACTGGGGCCGGGCCGTGGTCGCCAGGGTCGAGGAGCGGGTACGGGCCGGGCTGCCGCCCGCAAGCGTGGTCGGCGAGACGGGACTGCCGCTGACGGACGAGATGCGCGCGGCACGCGAGGCGGGCGTGCTGGTGCGGCGGCCGATGTTCGAGCGGATCACGCCCGAGGGCGTGGCCTGGGCGGACGGGACGGTCTTCGGCGCGGACGCGATCCTGTGGGCGACGGGCTTCCGCGCGGCCGTCGACCACCTGGCGCCGCTGAGGCTCCGCGAGCCGGGTGGCGGCATCCGGATGGAGGGCACGCGCGCGGCCCGCGACGCGCGGATCCACCTCGTCGGCTACGGCCCGTCGGCGAGCACGATCGGCGCCAACCGGGCGGGCCGTACGGCGGTCCGCGAGCTGACCCGCCTCCTCGCCGACACGCCCGGCTCCGGTCCCGTATCCCGGCCCGGTCCCGTATCCGCGGAGCCCGGCCCCGTCAGCGCTGCTGTCTGAGGCTGGAGCTGCGGACCACCAGCTCCGGCTGCAGCACGATCCGCTGGTGGTCGTGGTCCTCCACGCCCCGTTCCGTCTCCTCGATCAGCAGTTCGGCCGCCTCCCGGCCCATCCGGTGCGCCGGCTGGCGCACCGACGTCAACGGCACTGCCGCCGCAGCGGCGAACTCGATGTCGTCGTAGCCGACGAGCGCGATGTCGCCGGGCACCGAGACGCCCGCCGCGAAGAGGGTCTGGAGCACGCCGAGCGCGAGGAGGTCGTTGGCGCAGAACACCGCCGACGGGCGCGGCGACATGCCCAGCAGCCGGGCCCCGGCGTCGCGGCCCGCGGCGACGTCCATCTGCTCGGTCTCGACGTGCACCAGCGCCTTTGGGCCCAGCCCCTCCTCGGCGAGGGCGGCCAGGGCGCCGGTGTGGCGGTCCTGGCACTGGGGAAGCTGCATGGGCCCGCTGACGTAGACCAGGGAGCCGTGGCCTGCGCCGATCAGGTGACGGGCGGCGAGCACACCCCCCTGGACGTCGTCCAGCGAGACCGAGCAGGCGTCGGCGCTGGCGACGGTGCGGTCGACGAAGACGTACGGGATGCCGTGCCGGCCGAAGGACTCCAGGGTGCGCCCGCTGGTGTCGGCGGGAGTGACGAGCACACCGCGCACCCGCTGCTCGGCGAAGAGGCCCAGGTACTCGGCCTCCTCGGCGGGGCTCTGGGCGCTGTTGCACAGCATCACGCCGAGTCCGGCCTCGCGCGCGGCGCGCTCGGCGCCGGTGGCGACGTCGACGAAGAACGGGTTGGTCATGTCGAGGACGAGCAGCGCGATGATGCGGCTGCGTCCGGCGCGCAGTTGCCGCGCCGACTCGCTGCGTACGTAGCCGAGCCGGTCGATGGCCGCCTGCACCCGCTCGCGGGTGGCGGCGGCCACGCTGTCGGGCCGGTTGATGACGTTCGACACGGTGCCGACGGAGACGCCCGCGTGCCGTGCGACGTCCTTGATGCCCACCATGCGCCCCACGCGCGTTCCCCTTCAGCCGTCCAGCCGGTCGTACGCGGCGCGCCCCGGCCGCGGCCCGTCGCTCATGCTACGCATCGCCTTCGCCACTCCCCGCGACCTCCACCAGGTCGAGCCCGGCGAGGTCCGCGAGCGCCCGCAGCTCGGGCAGCAGACGGCCGGTCGCCAGCGCCCAGTGGTGGCCGACGCCGCTGGCGCTCCACTCGTCGCACCACTCGCCCGGATCGCGGCCGAAGTCGACGCGGGAGGTGGTGTTGCCGATGGCCAGCAGCGGTCCCGCGGTGACGGTGCCCGCGGAGGCGATGAGCCGGTAGCGCCCGTCGCGGGTCTGGCCGAGGCCGACGGCGGTGACGGGCCCGTGCCGTACGTCGAACTCCACCGACACCCCCCATCCGCGCTTGCCGTGGTAGACGCCGAGGCCGCGCAGCAGCGGCCGGCCCTCGCTGATCGCCAGGTGCCCGGGCCCGTCGTGGCCCATCTCCACCACGCCGTCGCGGAAATTGAGCGCCTGCATCTCGGTGAAGGAGCCGCCCGCGCCGAACCGGTCGGCGACGAGCATGGCCAGCGAGGTGCGCAGCTCGTACTCGCCGGCGGCGGGGATTCCTCGGGCGGTGAGCAGGGAGGCGCCGAGGATCATGCCGGCGCCCAGCCGCTCGTGCGCCTCGCCGTCGAGACCGCGGTGGTAGTACGCGAGGGAGTCGAGGTCGAAGTCGGCGACGAGCCGGTCGAGACCGACCGACACCCGGGCGGCCCACGCGAGGTCGTCGGGGTCCACGGCCGCGTCGAGGTCGAAGACCTCGCGGGTCTCGGCGAGCTTCGCCGCCACCTCGGCGTCGCCGGCCTTCTCGGCCCGTACCCGCAGATCGTCGAACTCCAGCACCTCGACGTGGCCGCCGAGGTTCGCGGTGACCATGGTGAGGTCGGTGGAGACGTCGTACATGCCCGGGTAGAGGTGGCCCATCAGCCCGTGCCGGCCGCCGCGCAGCACGGCGCGCACCCCCGCGGCCCGGATCCAGCGGCCGATCCGCGCCCACGCCCGCTCGTCCTCCAGGTGACCGGAGACCGAGCGGAAGGGGACGCCGCAGCGCTCGAAGGCGTTGGCCATCTCGGGCAGCGGGCAGGCGCCGCAGTAGGCGAGCCACTGGCCGGTGTCGAAGCTCGCGTGGTCCATCGCCTCGGTGGGCTGGAGGTTGATCAGCAGCACGGGCGCACCGCTGCGCTGGGCGACGGGGACGAGCATCGTCGCGGTCATGTACGTGGTGAGGAAGCCGACGATCAGATCGCAGTCCGCGGCGCGCAGCTTCTCCGCGGCGGCGGCGCCCTCGGGGGCGTCGGAGATGAAGCCGACGTCGACGACCTCGGCGTCGAACCCCGCCATCCGCTCCGCCACCCGGGCGGCGGAGCGCTTGAGCTGCGGCAGCAGGTCGGGGAACTGCGGCCAGTACGCGCCGAGTCCGCCGGCGACCAGGCCGATGCGGGGACGACGGGCGGTGGCGGGGGTGCGTGCGGTCGTCATGGTGGCTCCTTGCGGTCGCGCCTAGCGGGGCAGGGCGAAGTCCACGGTGCGCAGCGGCGAGGGCGTGGTGCCGGTGGACTTCTGCTGGTACATGAAGGACAGGACGCCGTCCTGGGCGAGCCGGGTCTCGTCGAGGTTCACCTCGCCGAAGGCGCCGAGGTCCGCGCCGTCGAAGAGGACCTTCCAGTCGGTCCAGCCGGAGGCGGCGGAGGCGGCGACGATCCGGCCGTAGGGCAGCACGGCGTAGGCGTTGTCGTGGCGGTCGAAGGCGAGCTTGGAGCGCTGGGTGGACTCCAGGGGCACGGGGATCTCGGTCTTGTGCCAGCGGCCCGCGTCGTCTCGGTGGACGTGGAAGACGCGGGCGTTCGCCCTGCGGTCGGCGACGTAGTTCGTGGAGCACTGGCCGAAGCGGCCGGGGACGTAGCTGATGAGGGCGTGGGGACGGCCGGCGGAGTCGGTGGCCTGGTGCTCCTGGTTCATCAGCGCGTGGTCGGCGTCGAGCGGGTCGGCGACGGTGCCGGGGTCGTCGAAGGCGACGAGGTCGGGGCCGCCGGTGGTGCCGACGACCTGGCCGGCGGCGTTGGTCCAGGTGCGGCCGTCGTCGGTGGAGCGGACGTAGCCGGTGTCATGGTTGCTGAGTCCGCCGGGGGCGCACATGACGGCGGTGTTCTGCTCACGCCAGGTGTAGAAGGCGTGCAGCGTGCCGTCAGGCCCGTAGTCGATGCCGTGCAGGTACATGTTGCGGGCGGAGCTGCTGCCGTGGGCGGTCGTGTACGTGCCGGTGGATCCCGACCACTGGCCGAGCGCCCGCCACCGCTTCCCGTCGTACGCGGCCAGCGCGTTGCGGCCGTTGCCGGAGACGCCGTCGCGGTAGCTGAGCAGCAGCCCGCCGGCGGGGGTGGCGACGAACTGCGGGTAGGTGAAGCGGCCGGTGAGCGCGAGCCCGTCGAGGGAGGTCTGTACGGATCCGAGGGCGTCCGCCGTCCAGTCGTGCGCCTCGGGGCGGTTCATCAGGCCGGGCGCGGACTTGAGATAGAAGAACCCGTCGGAGTGCGAGTCCATGTTGACGTGCAGCCGGCCGTCGGCGGCGGAGACGCCGAGGGAGATGACGTTGTGGGAGTCGTCGTACTTCAGCCTGTGGTCCAGGGTGACGGTCTCCCACGTCCGTTCGCCGAGCGGGCGGCGGGCGACGACGGCGCTGCGGTCGGCGGTGTACCACGCCGCGTACTGGTGGCGCTCGTGGGTGAGGATGCCGTTCTTCGTGAACGAGCTGTTGTTGACCAGCCCGTCGAACGAGACGAAGTAGACCGCCTCCGGGTCGAGTTCGGTGTCGGCGATCCGGGTCAGCGACGGGCCGGGCGCCGGGGGCGGCCCCGGCGCCGCGGCGGCGCGGGGATCCGCCGCGGCGGCCGGGAGGGCGCTCGCCGTCAGCAGCAGGGCGGCGGCGAGGAGCGCGGGCTTCACGAGCGAGCGGGTCGGCAGTCTCATGTGGGGGTCCTCAGTCGAGGTGGAAGACCTCTGTCAGGGGGCGTACGGCCGCGTCCGGCGCGGCGCCGTCGAGCGCCTCGAAGAACGGGGCCATCTCGGCCTGCCAGCGCGCGTTGACGTCGCTCGCGGCCATGGCGGCCTGCGCGGCGGCGAAGTCCGCGGTCTCCAGATAGCCGACGAGGAGACCGTCGTCGCGCAGGAAGAGCGAGTAGTTGCGCCAGCCGGCGGCAAAGAGCGCGGCGAGCATGTCCGGCCAGACGGCCGCGTGCCGCTCGCGGTACTCCGCCAGCCGGTCGGCGCGCACCTTCAGCAGGAAGCAGACGCGGCGCAGCCCGGCGCCGGCCATCAGAAGTCGTACTCGTCGATGTTCTTCTCGTCGAACACCGTCGGCGGGCCCAGGATGACCTCGCCGTCCTTGCCGACGGTGTACTCGCCGAGCCGGCCGGCCTCGAACGTCTCGCCCTCCTTGCCGGTGATCTGTCCCGAGGCCAGCGCGGCGGCGGCGTAGGCGCCGAGGTAGCCGAGGTCCTTGGGGTCCCAGAGGGAGAACTCCTCGACGGTGCCGTCCTTGATGAACTTGCGCATCTGGTTCGGCGTGCCGAGGCCGTTGAGCACGACCTCGCCCTTGTAGTCGGAGGTGCTGATGTAGCGGGCGGCGGCGGCGATGCCGACGGTGGTGGGCGAGATGATGCCCTTCAGGTCCGGGTACGCCTTGAGAAGGCCCTGGGTCTCCTGGAAGGACTTCTGGTCGTCGTCGTCGCCGTAGGCGACCTTGACCAGCTTCATGTCCTTGTACTCGGGCTTCTTCAGCTCGTCCTTCATGTAGTCGATCCAGGTGTTCTGGTTCGTGGCGTTCTGTGTCGCCGACAGGATGGCGATCTCGCCCTTGTGGTCGAGCTGTTCCGCGATGCGCCGCACCTGGCTGCGGCCGATCTCCTCGGAGCTGGCCTGGTTGATGAAGAGCTGGCGGCAGTCCTTGGCGGTGTCGGAGTCGTAGGCGACGACCTTGATGTCCTGCTGCATGGCCGTCTTCAGCGGGCCGCAGACCGCGTTGGGGTCGTTGGCGGCGATGAGGATGGCGTCCTGGCGCTGCTGGACGAGGGTGTTGATGTACGAGACCTGCGAGGACGCCTTGGCGTCGGAGGGCCCGACCTCCTTGGCCTCGGCGTCGAACTCGGCGCTCGCCTCGATGCCCGCCTCGTCGACGATCTGCTCGTAGGGATTGTTGATCTGCTTGGGCAGGAACGCGATCTTCAGGCCCTTCTTCAGGGGCGCGTCCGGGTTCGCGGTGGCGTCGGACGCCTGCTCCTTGGCGTCGTTTTCCGCGTCGTCCTTCGTGGTGCCAGAGCAGGCGCCGACCGCCAGGGTGAGGGCGCACAGCGCGGCTGTCGCGGCGAGGGTGCGGCTCTTGTTACGCATGCGGGTGAACCTTTCGCGTTCGGTTTTCCGCATCCGCGGAGCGGAGGCGGAGGGGGCAGGTGGGGGCGGGCGGAGGTCGGACGAGGGTCAGGGGGCCGCCGCGAGGCGGCGGTTGCGGCGCTCCGCGAGCGAGGAGACGGCCCGCGGGGCGAGTACGGAGGCGATGAGCAGCAGCCCGGTGACGATCACGCGGATCTCGTTCGCGACGTCGTTGAGGGTGAGCAGGTTGTTGAGCAGGCCGATGAGGAGCACGCCGGCCACGGCGCCGCCGAGGGTGCCCTTGCCGCCGTTGAAGTCGACACCGCCGAGGAGCACGGAGGCGATGACGACGAGTTCGAGGCCGAGGCCGTTGTCGGCGCGGGCGCTGCCGTAGCGCAGGGTGTAGACGATGCCGGCGAAGGACGCCATCAGGCCGGAGACGACGAACAGCGCGAGCTTGATGCGCTTGACGCGGATACCGGCGAACCAGGCGGCGTCCTCCTGCGCGCCGATGGCGTACAGGGAGCGGCCGAAGCCGGTCATGTGCAGCAGCACGGCGGCGAGCACGGCGAGCACCGCGAAGAGCGCGATGGGGTACGGCACGAAGGTGCCCGGCACGGTCTCGGTGGAGGAGGCCCACTTCGAGTAGGTGTCGGGGAAGCCCGCGACGGCCTTGTCGCCGAGGACCACCGAGGCCAGACCCCGGTAGAGCGTGAGGGTGCCGATGGTGACGGCCAGCGGCGGCAGCCCGACGCGGGTGACGAGCCAGCCGTTGAGCAGCCCGCCGGCCGCGCCGGCGAGCAGGCAGACCGGCACGATCAGCTCGAAGGCGTACCCCGCGTCCCACAGGGAGCCGGCGAGCGCGCTGGACAGGCCGAGCATGGAGGCGACCGACAGGTCGACCTGTCCGGCGACGACGAGCAGCGTCATCGGCAGCGCGATGAGGGCGATCTCGGCGGTGTCGTTGAGTGCGGCGGACATGTTGCCGGTGGAGGCGAAGCCGTCGGTGGACGAGGTGCCGGCCAGGAACACCGCAATCAGCAGGATGCCGACGGCGGTGTCCCACCGCAGGTAGGTGCCGAGCGACTTCACTGCCGCCTCCTCTTCCGCAGCGCGCTGGTGGTGCGCCGCTGCACGATGCGGTCGGTGGTGATGGCGGCGAGCAGCAGCACGCCGGTGATGGCCTGCTGCCAGAAGGAGCTGACCTTGAGCACGACCAGCGCGCTGCCGATGGTGGTGAGCAGCGCGGCGCCGAGCGCGGCGCCCCATACGGAGCCGACGCCTCCGGTGATGGCGATGCCGCCGACGACGACGGCGCTGACGACGGTCAGCTCCCAGCCGTTGGCGGCGTCCGCGACGACGGTGCCGAAGCGGGCGAGCCAGAGCGCGCCGGCGAAGCCGGCGATGGCGCCGGAGAAGGCGTACGCGCCGAGCACGCGGCGGCGGATGGGGATGCCGGCGAGGCGGGCTGCCTCGGGGTTGGACCCGATGGCGTACAGCTCCCGGCCGCCGGTGTAGGCGCGCAGGTAGTACGCGGTGCCGGCGAGGACGGCCGCGGTGATCAGCGGCAGGTACGGGATGCCGAGGACGCTGCCGGTGCCGAGGGAGAGGACGTCGTCGGGGAGGTTGGCCGCGTTGATCTGCTCGCCCCCCGCCCACCAGTAGTCCAGACCCTGGATGACGTAGAGCATGCCGAGGGTCACGACCAGCGCGGGCACCTTGCCGAAGCTCACCAGCAGCCCGCTGACCAGCCCGCACGCGGTGCCCAGCGCGATGCCGAGCAGGACGACGACGAAGGCGCTGTGGTCGGTGCCGGAGACGAAGTCGCCGCAGGCGAAGGCGGTGAGGCCGACGACGGAGCCGACGGAGAGGTCGATGTTGCGGGTGATGACGACGACGGACTGGCCGACGGCGAGCAGGACCAGGATGGAGGAGTTGAGCAGCAGGTCCTTGACGCCCTGGTCGTCCAGGAAGCTGGGGTTGGCGATCCAGGTGCACAGGATCAGCAGGACGAGGGCGCCGCCGATGGACAGTTCGCGGGCGCGGAAGACCATGTCGGTCAGCGAGCGCGCGGAGCGTTCGGTGCCGCCCGCGGGGGCGGGCTCGGTCTTCTGTACGGTCGCGCTCATGCCGCCGCCTCCCTGGCGCCGCGGCCGGTCGCGGCGGTCATCACCGACTCCTCGGTGGCCTCGGCCCTCGGGATCTCGGCGACGAGGCGGCCCTCGTGCATGACGAGCACCCGGTCGGCCATGCCGAGGACCTCCGGCAGGTCGGAGGAGACCATGAGGACGGCCAGGCCGCCGGCGGCCAGCTCGGAGAGCAGCCGGTGCACCTCGGCCTTGGTGCCGACGTCGATGCCGCGGGTCGGTTCGTCCACGATGAGCACCGACGGCTCGGTGGCCAGCCACTTGGCCAGGACGACCTTCTGCTGGTTGCCGCCGGAGAGCACGCCGACGTCGTCGGTGAGCCGTCCGTACTTCAACCGCAGCTTCGCCGCCCAGTCGGCGGCCCGGCCGCGCTCCAGCGTCCGCTTGACGAGCCCGGCGGAGCCGAGGCGGCCGAGGCCGGTGAGGCCGATGTTGCGCTCGATGGACATCTCCATGACCAGGCCGCGCTGCCGCCGGTCCTCGGGGACGAGGGCGACGCCCGCGTCCATGGCTGCCGTCGGCGAGCCGCGGCGCAGCGGACGGCCGGCCACGTGCACCTCGCCGGCATCGGGCGTGTCGACGCCGAAGGCGGCCTGGACGACCTCGCTGCGGCCGGCGCCGACGAGTCCGGCGAGCGCGACGATCTCGCCGCGGCGGACGTCGAAGGAGACGTCGTGGAAGACGCCTTCGCGGGTGAGCCGCCGTACGGACAGCGCGGTCTCGCCCAGTTCGGCGTCCTGCTTGGGGTACAGCTCGTCCAGGTCGCGGCCGACCATGCGGCGTACGAGGTCGTCCTCGGTGAGCGCGGCGACCTCGTCGGTGGCGATCCAGCGGCCGTCGCGCAGCGTGGTCACGCGCCGGCAGAGCCGGAAGATCTCCTCCAGCCGGTGCGAGATGAACAGCACCGCCGCGCCCTCGGCGCGCAGCGCCTCGACGACGGCGAAGAGGCGGGCGGTCTCGCTGCCGGTGAGGGCGGCGGTGGGCTCGTCCATGATCAGGACGCGGGCGTCGAACGACAGCGCCTTGGCGATCTCCACGATCTGCTGGTCGGCGATGGACAGGCCGCGGGCCGGGCGGTCGGGGTCGAGGTCGACGCCGAGGCGGCGCATGAGCGCGGCGGTGGCGTCGTGGACCGAGGCGCGGTCGATGCGGCGCAGGGTGCGGCGGGGCTGGCGGCCCATGAAGATGTTCTCGGCGATGGACAGGTCGGGAAAGAGCGTGGGTTCCTGGTAGATCACGGCGATGCCCGCGTCGCGGGCGTCGGCCGGGCCGTGGAAGGCCACCGGGGCGTCGTCGAGGAGCAGTCGGCCGGCGTCGGGGCGGTGCACACCGGCGAGGGTCTTGATGAGGGTGGACTTCCCCGCGCCGTTCTCGCCGGCGAGGGCGTGCGCCTCGCCGGCGTGCAGCGTGAGGGAGACGTCCTGCAGGGCGCGTACGGCCCCGAAGGACTTGCTCAGGCCGCGCGCGGCCAGGACGGGCACTTCTGTCATGGTCAGCACCGTTGCGGTCGGCAGTTCATGAAAGGATTCAATGAGTTTTCACGGAAGCTAGACCTCCCCCAACAGGCACGTCAATGGGTCGGACATGGAAACTTTCCGGGCAATGTCACGTTCTCCACGGCCCCTTGACACCCCCTCAGCACCTCCCTAACTTCGTCACCTGAAACGATTCATGCTCGCGCCGTCCCCCGGAGGACCCCGTGATCAGCAGACGTTCGCTCCTCGGCACCGCCACCGCCCTGGGCACCGCCGCCGCCACCGGCGCCGTCCCCGCCGCCCGCGCTGCCACGGCTGCCGGGACTGATGCGGTCCGGGAGGCGGCGGTGACCCGGCCGACCGTCGAGTACGTCAGCCGGCCCCTCGGGCTCGACGTCGACCGCCCCCGGCTGAGCTGGCCCGTGGAGTCCGGCACGCCGGGCGGGGCGCAGAGCGCGTACCGGATCCGGGTGGCCACCGCCCCGGACAAGCTGAGCGACCCCGACGTGTGGGACAGCGGCAAGGTCGCCTCCGGCGACTCCGTCCTCGTGCCGTACGGCGGGCCGGCGCTGCGGCCCCGTACCCGCTACCACTGGACGGTCCGCGTCTGGGACCGGGACGGCACCGCCTCCGACTGGAGCGAGCCCACCTGGTGGGAGACCGGGCTGCGCGGCGAGGAGTGGGACGCGAGCTGGATCGCCGCGCCCGACCTGCCGACCGACGCCCCCGACATCACCGGCTCCTCGTGGATCTGGTTCCCCGAGGGCGACCCGGCCTCAAGCGCCCCCGCCGAGACCCGCTGGTTCCGCGCCCGGCTCGACGTCCCCGAAGGCGTCACCCGGGCCCGGCTCGTCGTGGCCGCCGACGACCGCCACACCACGTACGTCGACGGCACCGAGGTCTCCTCCGGCACCGCCTGGAACCGCCCCGACGTCGTGGACGTCACCAAGCTGCTCACCGCCGGCACCGCGGTCGTCGCGGTCTCCGCCACCAACGGCGCCGTCGGCCCCGCCGGGCTGCTCGGCGCCCTCGAACTCACCACCGCCGACGGCGTGACCACCCTGGTCACCGACGGCACCTGGAAGTCCGCCGACGCCGAGCCGGCCGCCGGCTGGACCGCACCGGACTTCGACGACTCCGCCTGGGCCGCCGCCAAGGTCCTCGCCGCGTGGGGCACGGGCCCGTGGGGCAAGGTCAGCGTCCCGGTCTCGCTGCCCGCCGCCCAACTGCGGCACGAGTTCCGGCTGCCCACGCGGCGCATCGTCCGCGCACGGCTGTACGCCACGGCCCTCGGGCTGTACGAGGCGCATCTCAACGGCCGCCGGGTCGGCGAGGACGTGCTCGCGCCCGGGTGGACGGACTACCACAAGCGGGTGCAGTACCAGACGTACGACGTCACCGGCCTGCTGCGGCCCGGCGCCAACGCCATCGGCGTCGATCTGGCCGCCGGCTGGTACGCGGGCAACCTCGGCTGGTTCGGCCCGCACCACTACGGCGAGCGCCCCGCGCTGCTCGCGCAGTTGGAGGTCACGTACGCCGACGGCAGCGTCGAGCGGATCCTGTCGGACACCGGCTGGCGCGGCACCGGCGGCCCGGTCACCGCCGCGGACCTGATGGCCGGCGAGGACCACGACGCCCGGCTGGAGACCCCCGGCTGGACCGCGCCCGGCTTCGACGACTCCGGCTGGCGGCCCGCCGAGGCCGCCGACTCCGGTGGCACGGCAATCGTCGCGCAGGTCGACGCGCCGACCCGGGTGGAGAGCGAGCTGCCCGCTCAGAAGGTCACCGAGCCCGCGCCGGGGGTGTTCGTCTTCGACCTCGGCCAGAACATGGTCGGCGCCGTCCGGCTGCGCGTGCAGGGCAAGGCCGGCACCGTCGTCACGCTGCGCCACGCCGAAGTCCTCAACCCCGACGGCACCCTGTACACCGCCAATCTGCGCACCGCCCGCGCCACCGACACGTACACCCTGCGCGGCGCGAGCGGCGGCGAGGTCTACGAGCCGAAGTTCACCTTCCACGGCTTCCGCTACGTCGAGGTCACCGGCTACCCGGGCCCGCCGCCGCAGAGCGCGGTCACCGGCCGGGTCATGCACACCGCCGCGCCGTTCACGATGGACTTCGAGACCAACGTGCCGACGCTGAACCAGCTCCACTCCAACATCACCTGGGGCCAGCGCGGCAACTTCCTGTCCGTGCCCACCGACACCCCCGCCCGCGACGAACGCCTCGGCTGGACCGGCGACATCAACGTCTTCGCGCCCACCGCGGCGTACACGATGGAGTCCGCCCGCTTCCTCACCAAGTGGCTGTACGACCTGCGCGACGACCAGGCCGACGACGGCGCGTACCCCGACGTCGCCCCGTGGATCGGCCCCGTCGGCAAGGGCGTCGCCGGCTGGGGCGACGCCGGCACCACGGTGCCGTGGGCGCTGTACCAGGCGTATGGCGACACCCGGGTGCTGGAGCAGTCGTGGGACTCGATGCTGGAGTGGCTGGAGTACCTGAAGCGCAACAGCAACGGCTACCTGCGCCCCGCCTCGGGCTACGGCGACTGGCTCAACACCCAGGACGAGACCCCCAAGGACGTCATCGGCACCGCGTACTTCGCGCACAGCGCCGACCTCGTCGCCCGGATCGCCCGCGTCCTCGGCCGCGACCCGGCCCCGTACGACACGCTGTTCGGCGCCGTACGCGAGGCGTTCACGGCCGCGTACGTCTCCGAGGGCGGCGCCCGGATCAAGGGCGACACGCAGACCGCGTACGTGCTGGCGCTCTCCATGGACCTGTTGCCCGAGGACGCCCGCAAGCCCGCCGCCGACCGGCTCGTCGCGCTCGTCGAGGCCCGCGACTGGCATCTGTCCACCGGCTTCCTCGGCACCCCCCGGCTGCTGCCCGTGCTGACCGCCGCCGGCCGCACCGACGTCGCGTACCGGCTGCTGCACCAGGACACGTTCCCGGGCTGGGGCTACCAGATCTCCAACGGCGCCACCACGATGTGGGAGCGCTGGGACTCCATCAAGCCCGACGGCTCCTTCCAGGACGCGGGTATGAACTCCTTCAACCACTACGCCTACGGCTGCGTCGGCGAGTGGATGTACCGCCACATCACCGGGATCGCCCCCGCCGAGCCGGGCTTTCGCAAGCTGCTCATCCGGCCCCGCCCCGGCGGCAGGGTCGACCGGGCCGTTGGCACGCTCAGCACGCTCTACGGCCCCGTCACCACCGACTGGCAGGAGCGTGACGGCCGGCTGCGGCTGGACGTGACGCTCCCCTTCAACACCACCGCCGAGGTCTGGGTCCCGGCCCGGTCCGCGGCGGACGTCTCCCACGGCCGCACCCGCTTCCTGCGGATGGAGGACGGCTGCGCCGTCTTCGCCGCGGACGCGGGCACGCACCGCTTCGCCAACTGACCACACCCCACACGACAGCGACACCCCGCGCGGAAAGGCTTCGCGATGACCGTGAAAGCGGCACTCAAGTCCCAGGCAATCGAGACACCCTCCTGGGCGTACGGCAACTCAGGCACACGCTTCAAGGTCTTCGCGCAGCCGGGGGTGCCGCGCACGCCCCAGGAGAAGCTGGACGACGCCGCCCGGGTGCACGAGCACACCGGAGTGGCGCCGTCCGTCGCGCTGCACATCCCGTGGGACCGGGTGGAGGGCGCCGACGGCTACGCGGCGCTCGCGGCGTACGCGAAGGAGAGGGGCCTGCGGCTCGGCGCCATCAACGCCAACGTCTTCCAGGACGACGACTACAAGCTGGGCTCGGTCACCCACCCGGACCCGGCGGTGCGGCGCAAGGCGCTGGCGCACCTGAGGGAGTGCGTCGACATCATGGACGCCACCGGCTCGCGGGACCTGAAGCTCTGGTTCTCCGACGGCACCAACTACCCCGGCCAGGACGACGTGCGCGAGCGCCAGGACCGGCTCGCCGAGGCGCTGTCCGCGGTGTACGAGCGGCTGGGCGAGGGGCAGCGGATGCTGCTGGAGTACAAGCTCTTCGAGCCGGCGTTCTACCACACGGACGTGCCGGACTGGGGCACGGCGTACGCGCACTGCCTGCGCCTGGGCGACCGGGCGCAGGTGGTGGTGGACACCGGGCACCACGCACCGGGCACCAACATCGAGTTCATCGTCGCGGTGCTGCTGCGGGAGGGGAAGCTCGGCGGCTTCGACTTCAACTCCCGCTTCTACGCCGACGACGACCTGATGGTCGGCGCGGCCGACCCGTTCCAGTTGTTCCGCCTCATGTACGAGGTGATACGGGGCGGAGGGCTCGGCCCCGACGTGGCCTTCATGCTCGACCAGTGCCACAACATCGAGCCGAAGATCCCGGCGATCATCCGCTCGGTGATGAACGTCCAGGAGGCGACCGCCAAGGCGCTGCTCGTCGACCGCGGGGCGCTGACCGCCGCGCAGCGCGAGGGCGACGTGCTGGCCGCCAACGCCGCCCTGATGGACGCCTACAACACCGACGTACGGCCGCTGCTGGCAGAGGTGCGCGAGGAGATGGGGCTCGAACCGGATCCGATGGCCGCCTACCGGCGCTCGGGGTGGGCCGAGCGGATCGTCGCGGAGCGGGTCGGCGGCACGCAGGCCGGGTGGGGCGCGTGAGCGGGGGGCCCGGCGCGTACGACCCGGTGGCCGACCTGCTGGCGCGGGCGCACCGGCTGGGGGCCGATCCGCGCAACACCAACTACGCGGGCGGCAACGCCTCCGCGAAGGGCACCGCGACGGACCCGGTGACCGGGGGCGACGTGGAGCTGATGTGGGTCAAGGGTTCCGGGGGCGACCTCGGCACCCTGACCGCCGCGGGCCTCGCGGTGCTGCGTCTCGACCGGCTGCGGGCCCTGACCGGCACGTATCCGGGGGTGGACCGCGAGGACGAGATGGTGGCCGCCTTCGACTACTGCCTGCACGGGAGAGGATGGCTCCCGGGGGGAGAAGGCACAGCGCCCTCGATCGACACCGCCATGCACGCCCTGGTCGGCGCCCCGCACGTCGACCACCTCCATCCCGACTCCGGCATCGCGCTGGCCTGCGCCGCGGACGGCGAGGAGCTGACCCGGCGGTGCTTCGGCGAGCGGGTGGTGTGGGTGCCGTGGCGACGGCCCGGCTTCCAACTGGGCCTGGACATCGCCGCCGTGCACGAGGCGCACCCCGGGGCGATCGGCGTGGTCCTCGGCGGCCACGGCATCACGGCGTGGGGCGCGGACGCCGCGGAGTGCGAGCGCAACTCGCTGGAGATCATCCGCACCGCCGAGCGGTTCCTCGCCGAGCAGGGGCGGCCCGAGCCGTTCGGCCCGCTCGTCGAGGGCTACGGGCCGCTGCCGGCCGGCGAACGCCGGGCGCGGGCCGCGGCGCTGGCGCCGGTCGTCCGCGGGCTGGCCTCGGCCGACCGGCCGCAGGTCGGGCACTTCACCGACACCGACGAGGTGCTGGACTTCCTGGCGCGCGAGGCCCACCCGCGGCTGGCCGCCCTCGGCACCTCCTGCCCCGACCACTTCCTGCGCACCAAGATCCGCCCGCTGGTGCTCGACCTGCCGCCGGACGCCCCGCTGGAGGAGGCGGTCGCCCGGCTCACGGAGCTGCACGCGGCGTACCGCGAGGACTACCGCGCCTACTACGAGCGCCACGCCGCCCCGGACTCCCCGGCCATGCGCGGCGCCGACCCGGCGATCGTCCTCGTGCCCGGCGTCGGGATGTTCAGCTTCGGCAAGGACAAGCAGACCGCCCGGGTGGCGGGCGAGTTCTACGTCAACGCGATCAACGTGATGCGCGGCGCCGAGGCCGTCTCGTCGTACGCGCCCATCGCCGAGGCGGAGAAGTTCCGTATCGAGTACTGGGAGCTGGAGGAGGCCAAGCTGCGCCGCATGCCGCCGCCGAAGCCGCTGGCGACCCGGGTGGCGCTGGTCACGGGCGCGGGCTCGGGCATCGGGCGGGCCATCGCCCGGCGGCTGGCGGCGGAGGGCGCGTGCGTCGTCGTCGCCGACCGGGACACGGCCGGCGCCCAGGCGGTCGCCGCCGAACTGGGCGGTCCCGACAGGGCCGTCGCGGTGCCGGTGGACGTCACCGACGAGGAGCAGATCGCGGCGGCGTTCCGGGCCGCGGCGCTCGCGTTCGGCGGCGTGGACCTCGTCGTCAACAACGCCGGGATCTCGGTCTCCAAGCCGCTGGCGGAGACCACGGCGGCCGACTGGGACACCCAGCACGCCATCATGGCGCGCGGCTCGTTCCTCGTCTCCCGCGAGGCGGCGCGGGTGCTCGCCGCGCAGGGCATGGGCGGCGACATCGTCTACATCGCCTCCAAGAACGGCGTGTTCGCCGGGCCCAACAACATCGCGTACGGGGCGGCCAAGGCCGACCAGGCGCACCAGGTGCGGCTGCTGGCCGCGGAGCTGGGCGAGCTGGGCGTACGCGTCAACGGCATCAACCCCGACGGCGTCGTGCGCGGCTCCGGCATCTTCGCCGGCGGCTGGGGCGCCAAGCGGGCGGCGGTGTACGGGGTGCCGGAGGAGAAGCTGGGCGAGTTCTACGCGCAGCGGACGCTGCTGAAGCGGGAGGTGCTGCCGGAGCACGTGGCGAACGCGGTGTTCGCGCTGACGGCCGGCGAGCTGAGCCACACGACCGGGCTGCACATCCCCGTGGACGCGGGCGTGGCCGCCGCGTTCCTGCGGTGAGCGGGGCGTACGGGCCGACGACGGGCGGCGACGGGGCCGGCGGGAACTCGCTGCCGTTCGCGGCCGTCGACCTCGGCGCCGCCAGCGGGCGCGTGATGCTCGGCCGGGCGGGCGGCGGCGAACTGCACATCGAGGAGGTGCACCGGTTCCCCAACCGCCCCGTCCGGCTGGCCGGCACGCTGCACTGGGACGTCCTGGCGCTCTACGCGGGCGTACTGGACGGCCTGCGCGCGGCGGGCCGGCGGTCGGGGGGCCGGCTCGCCGGGGTGGGCGTCGACTCCTGGGCCGTCGACTACGGCCTGCTCGACGCCTCCGGCGCGCTGATCGGCAACCCGGTGCACTACCGCGACACCCGCACCGAGGGCATGGCGGAGAAGCTGGCCGCGGTGCTGCCCGCGGCGGAGCTGTACCGGGCGACGGGCCTGCAACACCTGCCGTTCAACACCGTGTACCAGCTCCTCGCGGCCCGCGGCACCCCCGCGCTGGCCGCGGCGCGGCAACTGCTGCTCGTCCCCGACCTCGTCGCGTACTGGCTGACCGGCGAGGCCGGCACGGAGCTGACCAACGCCTCCACCACGGCGCTGGTCGACCCGCGCACCGGCGCGTTCTCGCGCCGGGTCGCCGAGGCCGCGGGTGTCGACCTCGGGCTCTTCCCGCCGCTGCGCCGCCCCGGCGACCCGGCGGGCGAACTGCTGCCCGCGGTGCTGGAGGAGACGGGCCTGACCGGTCCGGTGCCGGTGACCGCGGTCGGCTCGCACGACACCGCCTCGGCGGTCGTCGGCGTGCCGGCGCGGGACGCGGACTTCGCGTACATCGCCACCGGCACCTGGTCGCTGGCGGGAGTCGAACTCGCCGCACCGGTGCTCACCGAGGAGAGCCGCGCCGCCAACTTCACCAACGAGCTGGGCGTGGACGGCACCGTCCGCTACCTCCGCAACATCATGGGCCTGTGGCTGCTCCAGGAGTGCCTGCGCGCCTGGGACGCCGAGGGGCACACCTACGAGCTGGACGCGCTGCTCGCCGGCGCCGCCGCGGCGCCCCCGCTGCGCTCGTACGTGGACGCCGGCGATCCGGCGTTCCTCGCCCCGGGCCGGATGCCGGAGCGGATCGCGGCGGCGTGCCGCCGGGCGGGGCGGCCGGAGCCGCGGTCCGCGGCGGAGACCGTGCGCTGCGTGCTGGACTCCCTCGCCCTCGCGCACCGGCGCGCGGTGGCCGACGCGCGGCGGCTCTCCGGCCGTACGGTACGCGTGGTGCACGTCGTCGGCGGAGGCGCGCGCAACGGGCTGCTGTGCCGGCTGACGGCGGACGCCTGCGGGCTGCCGGTGGTGGCGGGACCGGTGGAGGCGGCGGCGCTCGGCAACGTCCTCGTCCAGGCGCGGGCGGCCGGCGTGATCGACGGCACCCTTTCAGACCTCCGATCTCTGCTTCACAGAACGCAGCCACTGCGGGAGTATGAACCCGGCGGCGACGGATCGGCCTGGGAGGAAGCGGAATGCGCGTTGCGCTCTTCGTGACGTGTGTCAACGACACGCTCTACCCGCACACCGGGCGCGCGGTCGTGACCCTGCTGGAGCGGCTGGGGGTGACGGTCGACTTCCCGCTCGCGCAGTCCTGCTGCGGACAAGCCCAGTTCAACACGGGCTACCGGCGCGAGACGGAGCCCCTCGCCCGCCGCTACGCGGACGTCTTCGCGGACTACGAGTACGTGGTCTCGCCGTCCGGCTCGTGCGCGGCGATGGTCCGCGACAACTACCCGCGGCTCGACGAGCCCGCCGCGGCGGCCGTCGCACCGCGCACGTACGAGCTGACGGAGTTCCTCACGGACGTCCTCCAGGTGACCGATGTCGGCGCGTACTACCCGCACACGGTCACCTATCATCCGACCTGTCACGGCCTGCGCGTGCTGGGTCTGGGCGACCGGCCGCAGCAACTGCTGGAACGGGTGAAGGGGCTGACGCTGCGCGAGCTGGAGGGCGCGGACGAGTGCTGCGGGTTCGGCGGTACGTTCGCGCTGAAGAACCCGGCGGTCTCGGCGGCGATGGGCGCCGACAAGGCGCGGCACGTGGAGGAGTCGGGCGCGCAGGCGGTATGCGCGGCGGACAACTCCTGCCTGATGCACATCGGCGGCACGCTGGCGCGCCGCGGCTCGCCGGTCCGGCCGGTGCACATCGCGGAGATCCTGGCGAGCACGGAAGGGGACGTCTGGTGAGCGAGACCCGCGAGGCCCGTACGTTCCTGGGCATGCCGCGTACCCGCCCGGCGGCCTTCCCGCAGTCCGCCGCCGCCGCCACCGCCGACGCCACCCTGCGCGGCAACCTCACCCACGCGACGCACACCATCCGCGGCAAGCGCGCCGCGGCCGTCGCCGAACTCGCCGACTGGGACCGGCTGCGCGCCGCGGGCGCCGCCATCAAGGACGACACGCTGCGCCACCTGGACCGCTATCTGGAGCAGTTGGAGGCGGCGGTGACCGCCGCGGGCGGGCACGTGCACTGGGCCGTGGACGCCGCGGAGGCCAACGCGATCGTCACCCGGCTGGTCCGGGAGACCGGCGCCGACGAGGTCGTCAAGGTCAAGTCGATGGCCACGCAGGAGATCGGGCTGAACGAGGCGCTGGCTGCGGCCGGCATCCGGGCGTACGAGACGGACCTCGCCGAGCTGATCGTGCAGCTCGGCGACGACCTGCCGTCGCACATCCTGGTCCCCGCCATCCACAAGAACCGCGGTGAGATCCGCGACATCTTCCGCGACCGCATGGCCGACTGGGGCCGCCCCGCGCCCGCCGGGCTCGGCGACAGGCCCGCCGAACTGGCCGAGGCGGCGCGGCTGCACCTCCGCGAGAAGTTCCTCCGCGCCAGGGTGGCCGTCTCCGGCGCGAACTTCATGGTCGCCGAGACCGGCACGATGGTGGTGCTGGAGTCCGAGGGCAACGGCCGGATGTGCCTGACGCTGCCGGAGACGCTGATCTCCGTGGTCGGCATCGAGAAGATCGTGCCGACCTGGCGGGATCTGGAGGTCTTCCTCCAACTGCTGCCGCGCTCCTCGACCGCCGAGCGGATGAACCCGTACACGAGCACCTGGACCGGCCCCGCCGCGGGCGACGGACCGCGCGACTTCCACCTCGTGCTGCTGGACAACGGACGCACCGACACGCTGTCCGACCAGGTGGGACGCCAGGCGCTGCGGTGCATCAGATGCTCGGCGTGTCTCAACGTCTGCCCGGTCTACGAGCGCGCCGGCGGGCACGCCTACGGCTCCGCCTACCCGGGCCCGATCGGGGCGATCCTCACCCCCCAACTGCGCGGCACGGCAAGCGCGCTGGACGCCTCGCTGCCGTATGCCTCGACGCTCTGCGGCGCGTGCTACGAAGTGTGTCCGGTCGCCATCGACATCCCCGAGGTGCTGGTGCACCTGCGCACCCGGGTCGCCGAGGGCGGCGCGTACACGGTGCGCGGAACGAAGGCCGTGATCAAGCCGGCGAAGGGACACGCCGCGGAGCGGGCCGCGATGCGCGCGGCGCGCTGGACGATGGACCACCCGCGCGCCTACGGCGCGGCGCTGCGCGCCACGACCGGCACCCGGCGGCTGCATCCGCGCCGGCTGCCGGGGCCGGGGAAGGCGTGGTCGGCGACGCGGGACCTGCCGCCGGTGCCGGAGGAGTCGTTCCGCGCGTGGTGGAAGCGCACCCGCGGAGCGGGATCGTGAAGGGCCGTACCGTACGGGCCGGTCGCGGGCGGCGGATCGGGAGGAGCACGCGGTGAGCAGCAGGGAGACGATCCTCGCGCGGGTACGGGCCGCCACCCGCGACGCCGCGGGCGCACCGGAGCGGGCGGTGCCACGCGACTACCTGCGCGTGCACGGCGACCGCTCCCCCGCCGAGTCCGCGGACCTGCTCGCGGAGAACCTCGCCGACTACCGCGCCCTGGTGCACCGTACGGACGCCGAAGGGCTGCCGGCGCTGCTGGCGCGGCTGTTCGCCGCGCGCGGCACCCGCACCCTGCTCGTCCCGGACGGGCTGCCGGCCGCCTGGACCGCAGCGGTCGACGCCACGTCCGTCCCCGACCGGGCCGCGAGCACCGCCCGGGACCTGGACACGGTCGACAGCGTCCTGACGGGCTGCGCGCTGGCCGTCGCGGAGACGGGCACCCTCGTGCTGGACGCCGGGCCCGGGCAGGGCCGGCGGCGGATCACGCTGATCCCGGACCACCACGTGTGCGTGGTGCGGGTCCCCGAGCAGGTGGTGGACTCGCTGCCGCAGGCCATGGAGCGGCTGGATCCGGCCCGGCCGCAGACGTGGATCTCGGGCCCCTCGGCGACCAGCGACATCGAGCTGGACCGGGTGGAGGGCGTGCACGGGCCGCGGACGCTGGAGGTCGTGCTCGCCACGGGCTGACGCGCCCTCAGTCGCCCCCCGCCACCAGAGCTGTACACCACTGGCGACGGGCCGGGACCCTGTTCCCCTCCCCCGCGGTCGGTTAGCTTCTCCGCCATGCCGAGACCTTCCGCACCGTCCCGCCGTACGCTCCTGACGGGCACCGCCGCCGGCGCGGCCGTCCCCCTGCTCGCCGGTGCCGCACCGGCCGCCGCCCGCGCCCGCGCGGGCGGGCGCCCCGCCGCGCTGCTGACCGGCGCCGACGCCGCCGCCGCACAGGACTGGTCCATGCTGCGCGGCCGCCGGCTGGGCATCGTCAGCAACCCGACCGGCGTCCTGCGCGACACCCGCCACGTCGTCGACTCCATGCACGCCTCCGGCACCCTCGACATCGCCGGCGTCTTCGGCCCCGAACACGGCTTTCGCGGCAGCGCGCAGGCCGGGGAGGCCGAGCCGGAGACCATCGACCCGCGCACCGGCCTGACCGTCTACGACGCGTACGGCGCGAACGCCGCGAAGATGGCCGAGCTCTTCGCCAAGGCCGGCGCGGACACCGTCGTCTTCGACATCCAGGACGTCGGCGCACGCTTCTACACCTACATCTGGACCATGTACAACGCGATGGTCGCCGCCCGCGAGACCGGCGCCGCCTTCGTCGTGCTCGACCGCCCCAACCCGATCGGGCGTCGCGCCGACGGCGCGATGATGACCCCGGGCTTCACCTCGGGCGTGGGCCTGAAGCCGATCGTCCAGCAGCACGGCATGACGGTCGGCGAGCTGGCCCGCTACTTCAACGGCGAACTGCTGCCCGACGAGGGCGCCGGCGGCCGGGTGGAGCTGGAGGTCGTACGGGTACGGGGCTGGGACCCCGAGTCGTACGCGCAGGACGGCGACCTGCCCTGGGTGCCGCCCTCCCCGAACATGCCCACCGCCGACACGGCGCTGGCGTACGCGGGCACCTGCTTCTTCGAGGGCACCAACCTCTCCGAAGGCCGCGGCACCACGCGCCCGTTCGAGTGGATCGGCGCGCCGTACCTGGACTACCACTACAGCGACCGGCTCAACGCCCGCGGGCTGCCCGGGGTGGAGTTCCGCGAGGCGTACTTCGTACCGACGTTCGGCAAGCACGTGGGCGCGACGTGCGCGGGCGTGCAGGTGCACGTCGCCGACCGGCGCCGCTACGAGCCGGTGACGGCCGCGGTGGCGATGCTCGTCGAGGCCGCCCGCTACCCGGAGTTCGCCTGGCGGCAGGACAGCTGGGACCCGCAGCGGCCCTTCTGGATCGACAAGCTGTCGGGCTCGCCGCGGATGCGCACGATGATCGACGAGGGGCGGGACGTGGCCGAGGTCGTGGCCGCCTGGAAGGACGAACTGGCCGACTTCACCCGACGCCGCCGGCGCTACCTGCTCTACCGCTGACCTGCGCCACGCCCCGGGGCCGCGCCGCGGCGGGGCCCCGGCGGCCGGCGGCCCGCGGGTTAGGATCGCCCGCATGCCCGCACGCTTCAAGGACCTCGCGCTGGACGCCCGGGACCACCAGGCGCTCGCCGATTGGTGGTGCACCGCCCTGGGCTACGCCCGCCGGCAGGACACCAGCGAGGAGTGGCCCCCCGAGTGGCCGGTGCCCATCCACGACCCGGCCGGGCACGGCCCGCTGATCTGGATCAACCCGGTCCCGGAGGAGAAGACGGTCAAGAACCGGATGCACCTCGACGTGTGGGGTGTGCCGAAGGAGATGGAGGCGCTGGGCGCGACGCTGCTCCGCCGGCGCGACGACGAGATCGAGTGGCACGTCATGGCCGACCCCGAGGGCAACGAGTTCTGCGTCTTCGAAGAGGAGCGGTGACGGCCGAACTGCGGGCCCGCTACGCCGCCTACGACTGGCAGCCGGTGACCGACGGCATGTCGGGCGCGGGCGTGTGGCGGCTCAGCGGACCCGGCGAGCTGTTCGTGAAGACCGCGGCGGCCTCCGGCGGGCACCCCGAGGCCGGGGCCGATCTGCGGCACGAGGCGGCGTGCACCCGCTGGCTGCGGACACAGGGGCTGCCCGCACCCGAGGTGGTCGACGTCGGGGCGGCGGACGGGACCACGTGGCTGGTGACGCAGGCGCGCCCCGGGCGGTCGCTCGCCGAGCCGTGGCCCGCGGACCTGCGGGCCGGGGCCGTCGAGGCGCTGGCCCGGTTCACCCGCCGGCTGCACGAACTGCCCGTCGCCGGCTGCCCGTTCGCCCGGGACCTGTCGGTGACGGTGCCGCTGGCGGGTGCGGCGGTCGCCGCGGGGCTCGTCGACGAGGAGGACTTCGACGACGACCGGCGGGGCCGGAGCGCCGCCGACCTGTTCGCCGAGCTGGAGCGCACCCGGCCCGCCGCCGAGGACCTGGTCGTCTGCCACGGCGACCTGTGCGCGCCGAACGTGCTGGTCGACCCGGCGACGCTGGAGGTCTCCGGCGTCATCGACCTGGGTCGCCTCGGCGTCGCCGACCGGCACCAGGACCTCGCCCTGGCCGTCCGCAGCTTCACGGACGAGGACCTGAACCCGCAGCACGGCCCGGCGGCCGCCGAGCTGTTCTTGCGGACGTACCGTGCGGCCGGCGGGGGTGACGTGCGTGTCGACCCGGCGCGGACGGCGTTCTACACCCTGCTGGACGAGTTCTTCTGACGGACCGTCACGGCTCGTCCGGCGCCTCGGTGGGCGCGGGCGGCTCCGGCCCCTCACCGGCCAGCTCGACGTCGTGCGGCACCCACTCCCGCGGCACCGCGAACACGGCGAGCGCGTCGAAGGGCTCCGCGCACTTCCGGTACGCCGTGGTGTCGGCGGGCACCGCGAACAGGCCCTGCTTCTGGGAGCTGCGCAGATCTGCGGAGTCGGCGCGGGTGCACCCGGTGCTCCAGGCGAAGGCGACCAGCGCCTCGGTCCCGAAGTCCCGCCGGGCC
Organism: Streptomyces sp. B5E4; assembly: GCF_039871555.1. Classification (NCBI taxonomy): domain Bacteria; kingdom Bacillati; phylum Actinomycetota; class Actinomycetes; order Kitasatosporales; family Streptomycetaceae; genus Streptomyces; species Streptomyces sp. B5E4. The sequence continues at coordinate 202,077 of NZ_JBDPMI010000002.1, read as the reverse complement.
GGCCCGCCGGGGGCCCCGGCGCCCTCGGCGCCCTTCGCCGCCGCCGGGTAGCGCTTCGCGAAGGCGGCGACGTCCGCGCGCGAGCGCAGCACCGTACGCACCGGCTCGTAGCCGTGACCGGACTCGAAGTGCACCAGGTCGGCACCCGGGACCGGCACGCCCGGGCTGCGCCGCGAGTCCCCGAGCACCGCCCACACCCCGCTGACCAGCAGCAGGCCGGCCACGACGGCGCCGGCCAGGATCAACCGCGGACCCCGCGGCGTCCGCTCGCGCGGGGCCGGACCGCGCGCGTGGGTATCGGCCCGTCCTCGTCGCCGCTGGAGAACCACAGCCCCGTCAGCTCCTCGATCGCGGTTCGCGTCACACCCATGCCGACCAGTGTGCCGCCCGCCGCCGACAACGGCCCCGGGCAGGCGGCGACCGGTGCGCGGCCCGGGACCTCGCGGCCGGCCGCGGGTACGGCGCTGGTCAGTAGACTGGCGGGTAGGTAAAGGAGGCGAGCTGGGTGGCCGGTACGCGGGTGGACGGGCGGGTCGAGCGCGGCAATCAGACGCGCCGGCTCGTGCTGCAGCGGACGATGGACATCGCCTCGGTGGAGGGCCTGGAGGGCCTGTCGCTGGGCCGGATCGCGAGCGAGCTGGGGCTGAGCAAGAGCGGTGTCTTCGCGCTCTTCGGCTCCAAGGAGGAGTTGCAGCTCGCGACGGTACGGGCGGCGGGCGCGGTGTTCGCCAAGACGGTGGTCGGGCCCGTGCAGGACCAGCCGCCGGGGGTCGGCAGGCTGCTGTCGCTCTGCTCCCACTGGCTGCGCTACTCGCGCGAGCGCGTCTTCCCCGGCGGCTGCTTCTTCTACGGCGCGGCGGCGGAGTTCGCCTCCCGCAGCGGCGCCGTGCACGACGCGGTGGCCGCGGCGCACCGCGACTGGGCGGCGTACGTGGAGCGGACCGTCGAGGAGAGGCCCGCGCCACCGGCGAGCTGCGGCAGGACACCGGCCCGGGCCTGCTCGCGTTCGAGCTGATCGCGCTGCTGGAACACGCCAACCTGCTGTCGCTGCTGCACGGCGCGCAGGACGCGTACGACCTGGCCGCCTCCGCCGTCGTGGCGCGGCTGCGCGCGGTGGCCGCGGAGCCGGACTCAGTCCCGGACGCGCTCCCCGGCTGAGACGAACTCCAGCGCCGTGCGCACCACGCCCGGGTCCGCCAGGATCCGGCGGTGCCCGAGGCCGCTGGTGCGGTGCCGGCTGACCTGCTCGCCGTAGGCCGCGGCGGTCTTGTCCGCCTGCGCGGCCGCGACCATGCGGTCCTTCTCGTCGTGGACGAGCAGGATCGGGAGCGTGATCTGGGCCGGCCGGTACGTGACGTCGAAGCGCCGCCACAGGTCGTGCTCGCCGGGGAACATGTCGATCTCGACGCGCCGCCGCAGCGCGGCCTTCACCCGGGGCCCGAGGCCGAGGCCGGCGCAGAACACGTCGACGACGTGGTCGAAGTCGGCGACGCCGGAGATCACCACCAGCCGGTCCGCCGCGGCGGCGCCGCGCAGCGCGAGGAAGGCGGCGGAGCCGCCGAGGGAGTGGGCGACGACGGCCTCGAACCTGCCGTGCTCCTCGTACAGCCGCGCGATGATCTCGCGGTACTCCAGCACGGTGGTGCGGCGCCCCTCGGAGGCGCCGTGGGCGGGGGCGTCGAAGGCGACGGGCGTGTAGCCGGCGGCGCGCAGCGCGGCGATGTACGGCGCGAAGTGCGCGGCCCGCGAGCGCCAGCCGTGGACGAGCAGCACGGGCCGCTCGCCGTCGCCCCAGCAGTACGTGACGACGTTCTTGCCGGCCACGGTGAGGCTGCCCGTGAACGCACCCGCGAGCAGCCGGCGTTCGGCGTCGTCGAAGGCGCGGTCGGCGCGCGGATGGCGGTACAGGACGAGGGCGCCGCGGCCCGCGAGACCCGGGGAGACGGCGGCGGTGGCGTTGAGGACCTTGCCTACGAGCGCGGTGACGACAGGCTTCATGGATAGAAGATAGCACGACCGTTCGCTTAGTTTTGGCGCCGGAACCTGCGGTCCGTGGGATGACGGCAGGCGCACGCGCGCCGGCCCCGGCGGCAGTCCGCCGGGGCCGGCGCGGCGGCTCAGCCGGCGCGGTAGGCGTCGAGGATCGTCTGCTCGATCGCCCGGCCCTCCGCGGCCGTACCGCGTACCCGGACGGAGACCTCCTGGCCCGGGCGCGGCCGCACCCCCGGCACCAGCGCGGTCACTTCACCGTCCCGGCCCGGGAGCACCAGCGCCTCGTGCCAGCGCTCGCCGCCGTCGGTGGAGGCCCAGAACCGCACGCTGCCGCGCTCGGTCCTGATCGCGTCCTCCGGACCCGCGGTGGACGTCAGCCGCAGGCCGACCGTGAGCGGCCGGTGCGCGGGGACGGCGCCGTCGCGGTCGGTGCGGGGCGCGTAGTCGACGCCCAGCAGCCGCACCCGCTCCTGCCCCACCAGCGGATCCGCCGGGCCGCGGGCCGGGAAGGTCCAGCTCGTGCGCGTCCGGCTGCCGATGGGCAGCGCCTCGCGGTCGGGGCGGGAGGTGTGTTCCAGCCGGTACGTGGCGGGCTCCGGCGTGACGGGGAAGAAGCTGGTTCCGGGGCGGGCCGGGATCTCGGTGCCGTCGCGGAAGAGCCGCAGGCTCTCGTTCCCGGCGCTTGCCATGTTCCATACCGAACCCTGGTGTTCGCCGTCGCTCAGCGACACCGGCAGGTCGAGCTGGTCGCCGTAGTGCAGCCCGGCGATGACCGCCGGGGCCGGGGCGCCGAACCAGACCGGATCCGCGCTCTCCCCCGGCTCGAACGGCAACGTGGGCGCGCACAGCCGCGGGAGTGCAGGCTCGGGGCCCAGCACGCAGTGGCGCCACTTGACGTCCGGCCGCGCGGTGACCATCTCGACGCGGCGCTGCGGCACGTCGAGCGGGTACTCGAAGACCACGGCGGTGTGAATGCCGTCGGGGCGTGCCTCGCGCGATTCGGTGTACGTGTCCTCGCGGCCGTGCAGCGAGCGGTAGTCGGCCTCGACGCGCGCCAGTCGGCGGGCCTCGGCGCGGGTGACGCGGTAGCGCGGCGGGTCGGGGATCGTCCTGGCGCGGCCGAGGACCAGCTCGTACAGGTCGGCCTGCCGCGCGCGGGGCTTGCCGTCGGCCGCCAGCCGCCAGCGGGTCGCGAACGCCGCGGTGCCGTGCCGTACCGGCTCGGTGGGCTGGAGGAAGACCCGCCCCTGCTCGATCTCCTCGCCGGAGGCGTAGATCCCCTCGTCCATCCCGCCGGTGCCGGACTCGTCGTGGCGGGCGTAGTGGACGGAGGCGTGCCGCACCTCGGTGTCGGCGCCCTCCACGGTCGCCGGGCGCAGCGGCAGCGCCTTGCGGGCGTCGATGGTGTACGCGATGTCGCCGTCGAGCATGACCTCGGGCGAGCCGGCGAAGGCCACGCTGGCGGGCTCGCCGTCCGCCTCGGGCGTCTCCACCTTGGCCAGCATCGACAACGGCCCGGGCAGCATGCGGGCCTTGGCGCGGCCGTTCTCGTCGAGGTGGACGGTGCGGAAGCCGCCGCCGGTCTCCGGGTACGTCTCCTGCATGTTGAGCACCCACAGGCTGCCGCCCGCCCAGGGCCGGCCGTTCCGGTCCAGGACGGTCAGGTCCACGTCGTGCCGTGGCGGTTCGAGGTAGAAGCTGAGCGGCAGGGTGACGGTGTCGTGCCCGCTCTCGGTGAGGACGACGGCGCCGGAGTAGACGCCGGGCGCGACGCCCTCGGGCGTCAGCGTGACCGTCACCCGCTCGGTGGCGCCGGGCGCGACGGTCACGGCGGCGGGCGTCACGGTCACGGCGTCGTCGGCGAGGGGGGCGCCGGCGCGCTCGGTGGCGAGGTCGGTGAGGGAGAGGGCGCGGGGCTCGGTGCCGTGGTTGGTCAGGGTCAGCTCGATCGACGCGGGGCTGCCGCCTCCGGGGTAGCGCAGGTAGCCGAAGTCGACGTTGCCGCGGTCGAGTTGCAGCGTCTCGCCGGCGGCCCCGGGAAGGTCGAGGACGCCGGCGCCGGCCGTGTGCGGCCGGGGCTCCGCGGCGTCGCCGTCCGCGGTGGTCATGAGGGCGGTCTTCAGCCGCCGCCAGTCCCAGTCGGGGTGCTTCTGCAGCAGCAGCGCGGCGGCGCCGGCGACGTGCGGCGTGGCCTGCGAGGTGCCGCTCATCTCCGTGTACGGATCGGCCGTACCGCCGCCCGCGCGGGCGCCGGTGACGGCGACACCGGGGGCGGTCAGGTCGGGCTTGGAGAGGAACGCGCCGGTCGTCGGGCCGACGCTGGTGAACCGGGGCGCACCGCCGTCGGCGCCCACGGCGCCCACGGTCAGCGCGTTCTCCGCGACGCCGGGGGTGCCGATGGTGCCGGAGTACGGGCCGGAGTTGCCCGCGGCGACGACGAAGAGGGTGCCGGTGTCGGCAGCCAGGCTGTCGAGCGCGCGGGCGACGGGGTCGTTCTCGGGGTACTCGGGCGCGGTGCCGCCGAGGCTGAGGTTGACCACGTCGGCACCCTGCGCGGTGGCCCACTGCATGCCGGCGATGACCCAGGACGCCCGGCCCTGGCCCTCGCCGTCGAGGACCCGGCCGGACAGCAGCCGGGCGTCGTAGGCGACGCCCTTGCGGGCGCCGCCGGACGCGGCGCCGCTGCCCGCGACGAGGGAGGCGACATGGGTGCCGTGGCCGTTGCGGTCCTCGGTGGTGCCCTCCCCGGTGAAGTCGGCGGCGTCGGCGACCTTGCCGCGCAGGTCGGGGTGGTCGGCGTCGACGCCGGAGTCGAGCACGGCGACGTCCACACCGGCGCCGCTCAGCCCGCCGTCCCACACCTCGGGGGCGCCGATCTGGCTCAGGTTGCCGTCGAGCTCCGCGGCCTCCAGGCTGCGGTCCAGCCACACCCGGCGCACCCCGGCCGCGGCCGGACCCGCCGGGCGGTCAAGGGCCGCGGCGAAGGTGCCGGCGCGCTTCTTGGGCAGCTCGACGGCGACGGCGTCGAGGGCCGGCAGCGGCAGGGCGTCCTCGCGGGCCGCCTCGCCGGCCGCGGCCAGCGGGCGGGGGCCCTGCACGATGAGCGGGAGCGCGTCGGTGGAGGCGTCGTCGTAGCCCATCGCGACGAGGGCCGTGACGTTGAAGAGTTCGAGGTCGAGCACGTCGGGGACGAGACCGGCGGCGGCGTCCGGGACGACGTAGACGTCGTCGCCGTCCCGCAGGGTGGTGAAGGAGCGGGTCCCCGCGGAGCCGGACCGCGGGGTGACGGAGACGGCTGGGGGACCGTCCGCTGCGGAGGCGTCGAGGGTGACCTCGTCGCCGGTGACGAGGGTGACCGTGGCGGAGGCGCCGGCGCCGCCCGCGGGCGGTGCGGCGAGGGGCAGGGGGCCGGCGGTAGCCGGCGTGGCCGACAGGGCCGGGAGCGTCAGCCCGCCGAGGAGGAGGGCTGTCAGGGCAGCGCGGACGTGCTGATGGAGCCGTCGGGAGGACATGATCCCGGTCTTACCCCGGCGGACCTGCGCCGCGGAACGAATCTTCGTGGCGTCTTGTCGCCACGTCTACAAGTAGCCACCATGGCCGGATGCTTGAGGCCCTGGGGATACCGCCGTATGCCGAGTCCGTCTACCGCGCGCTGCTGGCGGCGCCCGGCCGCACCGTCGCCCAGCTCGCCGGGGAGCTGAGGCGCTCCGAGCGCGCCACCCGGCGCAGCGTCACGGAGCTGGAGGAGGTGGGCCTGGTCAGCCGGCTGCCCGGGCGCCCGGTGCGGCTGCTGGCCACCCGCCCGGACACCGCCGTCGACCTGCTCGTCGCGCGGCGCCGCCGGGAGCTGGGCGAACTGCAGCGCAACGCGCGGACGCTGGCGGCGACGCTGAGCGCCGGCCGGCAGCCCGACGAGCTGCTGGAGATCCTCACCGGCCGGCAGGCCATCGCCGAGCGCTTCGGACAGCTCGTCCGCGGCTGCGAGCGGGAGTTGCTGGTCTTCGACCGGCCGCCGTACGCGGCGGACGTGACGCCCTCGGAGGAGGGCGTGACGGCGCGGCTGCGCGAGCAGGTGGTGGTACGCGGCATCTACGCCCCGGAGTCGCTGGAGTACCCCGGCGCCCTGGCCGCGGTACGCCGGGCGGCGGCCAACGGCGAGCAGTCGCGGGTCCATCCGCAGGTACCGATGAAGCTGGCGCTCGCGGACCGCGCGGTGGCGCTGCTGCCGATCGCGCTCGACGACCAGGTGGACAGCGCGCTGGTGATCCGCCCGTGCGCGCTGCTCGACGCGCTGGTGAGCCTCTTCGAGCTGCTGTGGCAGCAGGCCGCGCCGCTGCTGCCGCGGCCGGCGCCGGACCGGCCGTCGTGCTCGGACCTGGGGCTGCTGACGCTGCTGGCGGCGGGGGTCAAGGACGAGGCGATCGCCCGGCAGTTGGGCGTGAGCCCGCGGACGGTCACCCGGCGGGTGGCGGAGCTGCTGGACGAACTGGGCGCCCGTACCCGCTTCCAGGCGGGAATCCTGGCACAGCGCCGCGGCTGGCTTCCTGACCCCGACCCCCACGACCGACCGGAGTAATTCCCTCCTCCCCCCCTCTTCCATTCTTCGGTGGCCATATCACCGCGTGATGCAAGCGATTTCTGCACAGGACACGGAAGCGCGATTTCCGGATGGCGAACTCCCAGCTCAGCGCCGAGATTTCAGGGTAAGTGAATTACCGTTCCGCGCGGCGCGCTGTTTACCTCCCGCTGAACTCGCGTTTACGATTCCGGCGATCCCCGTCCGGCGTACACACGCCGATGTCCCCATGGGAGGAAAACGCGAATGAACGGACGAATGCGTACCATCATGCGGCTCGGCGGGTTATCGACCGCCGTCGTGGCCATTCTGTCGATGTCGGGCGCGGCCGCGGCCGCCGGCGGCACCGGGCCCGTGCCCCCGCCGACGCCGCAGATCGTGGGCGGCCAGCCCGCCTCCGAGACGTACTCCTTCATGGCCTCGCTGCAGAGCGCGTCAGGCGGCCACACCTGCGGCGGCAGCCTGGTCGACCCCAGCTGGGTCGTCACCGCCGCGCACTGCGGCACCCCGTACCAGGTGCGGATCGGCACCACCGACCGCACCGCGGGCGGCGAGGTCCGCCGCGTTGTGGAACGCCGCCAGCTCGCCGCCGACATGACCCTGCTGCGGCTCGCCACCCCCTCGACGAAGACGCCCGTCCCCATCGCCGCCTCCGCGCCCGCCGGCTCGGCGACCCGGCTGATCGGCTGGGGCCAGACCTGCCCGACCCGCGGCTGCGGCGCCCCGCCGGTGGGGCTGCGCCAGCTCGACACCACCGTCCTCGCCGACTCCTCCTGCGCGGGCATCCAGGGCGCGTACGAGCTGTGCGTGAACGGCGGCGGCGGCCGGGGCGCGTGCTACGGCGACTCCGGTGGGCCGGCGGTCGTCGGCGGCCCCGGCGACTGGCGGCTGGTCGGCGCCACGAGCCGCGGCACGGCGGGGACCTGCGCCGTCTCGCCCGCGATCTACGGGGACGTCACGTCCGTGAAGTCCCGGATCGACGCCATCGTCGGCGGCACCCGCTGACCCGGCCTACGGACCGGCGCCGCCCGCGGCGCGCAGCGGGCGGCCGAGGCGTACCGGGACACCCGGCGAGTACAGGACGCTGACCGGGTCGCCGGCGGGCCGGGGCAGGCCCGCCGCCGCGACCAGGTTCTCCTCGTACTCGACCAGCTCGGCGCGGTGCAGCGGCCAGCGGGGATGCTCGTTGGACAGGTAGGCCGTCCTGCCGAGGAAGGCGGTGTGCAGCCCCCAGCGCGCGGTGAGGAAGTGCTCCAGCTCGTTCGGCTCACCGATGCGCGCACCCGGGCGCACGGTCAGGCGGCTGTACGCGCCGCGCGGCCCCGGCCGACGGCGTGCGCCGGTGTAGACGACCGTGTCGCCGGCCCGGCGGACGGCCATCCGCGACCACGCGTACGGCAGCCCGAAGCCGAGCCGGCCCAGGACCACGGGAATCAGCCGGGCGGCGTCCAGCGAGCGGAAGACGACGCCGCGCCGCCCGCGGGCGTCGACCGAGTAGAGGCGCACGTTGGTCTCCGGGAAGGAGCCGAGATACGGCACCGCGGGCAGCCGCAGCCACCCGACGCGGTGCATCCGGAACGCGATGAGCCCGACGTACGCGACCCCGTCGTGCGTGTCCGGCACGGTCCCCCGGGGCAGCAGCGGAGCCACGGCGTCCGGGTCGACGGCCCAGTGCACGAACGTCAGGTCCAGCCACCGCTGGGTGAGCAGCGGGAACCGTACGGCGTGCGGGGCGTCGGGGGTGACGGACTCGGGCTGGTGCACGGTGCCAGCATCGCAGTGCCGGCGCGGCGCGGCCCGGCGGGGCCCGCCGCGGCCGCGTCAGCCGAGGCGCCGGGCGAACGCATCGAGGGCCCGCGCGTCGAAGAGGACGAAGCGGACCTCGTCGAAGTCCCGCTTGTCGACGGCCTCCTGCACGGCGGCCACCGCGATCCGGGCCGCGTCGTCCAGCGGCCAGCCGAACGCACCGGTGGACACCGCGGGGAACGCGACCGTACGGGCGCTCAGTGCGCGGGCCACGGCCAGCGACTCGCGGTAGCAGGAGGCCAGGTGCGCCGAGCGGTCCTGGGTCTGGGACCACACCGGGCCGACCGTGTGGATCACCCAGCGGGCCGGCAGCAGCCCGGCGGCGGTGGCCACCGCGTCACCCGCGGGCAGGCCGTCGGGGTAGCGGGTGGCGCGCAGCTCGCGGCACTCCCGCACGATGCTCTTGCCGCCCCTGCGGTGGATGGCGCCGTCGACGCCCCCGCCGCCCAGCAGCGAGGAGTTGGCGGCGTTGACCACCGCGTCGACCCGCTGCTCCGTGATGTCGCCGCGCACGGCCGTGAGCACACCCATGCCGCCACCGTAGTACGGGCGCGAGGCGGCACCGGGCGTCCGCCCCGTAGGGCGGCTCAGACCGTCACCGACGCGCCCTCGGCCACCGCACTCGCGTCCGCGTCGAGGTCGCGGCGGACCAGTGCCGCGTACCGGCCGTCGGCGGCCATCAGCTTCTCGTGCGTGCCGAGTTCGGCGATCCGGCCGTCGTGCAGGACCGCGATCTGGTCGGCGTCGCGGATCGTGGAGAGCCGGTGCGCGATGGTGATCGTCGTACGGCCCGCGGCCAGCGCGTCGAGGGCCTTCTGCACCGCGCGCTCGGTGCGGGTGTCCAGGGCGCTGGTGGCCTCGTCGAGGATGAGCACCGGCGGGTCGCGCAGGATGGTGCGGGCGAGGGCCAGCCGCTGCTTCTCGCCGCCGGAGAAGCGGTAGCCGCGCTCGCCGACGAGGGTGTCGTAGCCGTCGGGCAGGGCGGCGATGTGGTCGTGGATCTGCGCGGCGCGGGCGGCGGCCTCGATCTCGGCGTCGGTGGCGTCGGGGCGGGCGAAGCGCAGGTTGTCGGCGACGGAGGCGTGGAAGAGGTACGTCTCCTGGGCGACGACGCCGACCGCGCGGGCGAGCGAGTCGAAGTCGAGGTCGCGTACGTCGGTGCCGTCGAGGGTGACCCGGCCGCCGGTGACGTCGTACAGGCGCGGCACCAGGTAGCCCAGGGTGGACTTCCCGGCGCCGGTGGGGCCGACGATCGCCAGGCTGCTGCCGGCCGGCACGGTGAGCGCGACATCGTGCAGCGTGGGCTGACCGGGCTCGTACGCGAAGTCGACGTTCTCGAAGCGCACCTCGCCGCGGGGCTCGGCCAGCCGCACGGGGCGCTCGGGCTCGGCGATGTCGACGGGCAGGTCGAGGTATTCGAAGATGCGCTGGAAGAGGGCGAGCGAGGTCTGCATCTGCACGCCGGTGGAGAGCAGGCTGACGGTGGGCCGGAAGAGGCCCTGCTGCAGCGAGACGAAGGCGACGACGGTGCCGATGGACACGGCCTGCCCGGCGGTGCCGGAGGCCAGGCCCGCGGTCCAGTAGATGACGGCGGGCATGGCGGCCATGACGACGCCGATGACGGCCATCCGCCAGCGGCCCGCCATGTTGGCCCGTACCTCCAGGTCCACCAGGCTCTCGGACTCGTCGGCGAAGCCGCGGGTGAGGCTGTCGGAGCGGCCCATGGTGCGGCCGAGCATGATGCCGCTGACCGACAGCGACTCGGTCACGCCGGCGGCCATGGCGGCCATCTGCTTCTGCCGCTGCGAGGTGATCTTCTTGCGCTCGCGGCCGACGCGGCGGGCGATCCAGACGAAGAGCGGCAGCAGGAGCAGCGAGACGACGGTCAGCCGCCAGTCGAGCGCGAGCATGGCGACGACGGTGGCGACGACGCTGGTGAGGTTGGAGACCAGCGAGGTGGCGGTGGTGGTGACGGTGGCCTGCATGCCGCCGATGTCGTTGGCGATGCGGGACTGCACCTCGCCGGTGCGGGTCCGGGTGAAGAACGCCAGCGGCATGCGCTGCAACTGGGCGTAGACCGCGGTGCGCAGGTCGTGCATGACGCGCTGGCCGACGGTGGTGGAGATGAGGGTCTGGAGCACGCCGAAGACGCCGCCGAGCACGGCGACGCCGACCATGCCGAGCGCGAGCAGGCTGAGCAGCCCGGTGCGGCCCTCGGGCAGGGCGGTGTCGACGACCTCGCGGAGCAGGAACGGCGAGGCGACCGAGACCAGCGAGGACGCGGCCACCAGCAGCCCGACCACGGCGAGGCGGCCGCGGTACGGACGGAAGAGCGCGACGATCCGGCGCACCTGGGCGGGCTGCTCCGGATCGGAGGGCGGGGGTGTCCACCCGTCGAGTGGATCGTGCGGCATGGGCCTCCTAGAAGAGGGTGACGACTTATGAGAGGGTAGCTCATTGTTACCTATATACACAATGAATATACTCCTGATACCCTCGGAGCGTGTCCCAGTCGCCCCCGCCCCCCGCAGACGTGACCGGCCAGTTGGCGGAGCAGCTCCTGCTGCTCACCCGCCGGATCCACTACGCGCAGAAGCACCACTTCAAGCCGCTGGGGATCACGCCCGCCCAGTCGCGGCTGCTGCGCACCCTGGAGCGCCACGAGGAGCCGCCGCGGATGGCCGACCTCGCCGAGCGCCTCGGCGTCGTGCCCCGCGCGGTCACCACGCACGTGGACGCGCTGGAGGCGAGCGGCCTCGTCCGGCGCGTACCCGACCCCGACAACCGGCGGGTGATCCGGATCGAGACCACCGCGGCCGGGCGCACGGCGCTCGCCGAGCTGCACCGGGCACGCCTCGCCGCCGCCGCGGACGTGCTGGAGCCGCTGTCCGAACAGCAGCGTGAAAAACTGCTCGGGCTCATCGCCCCCCTGGTCGACACGCACGGCCACCCCTGCTGAGGAGTCCGTTCCATGCCGCTGCTCCAGCCCAAGCCCTCGGCCCTGCGCCCCGGCCGCGGAGCGGCGCCGGCGCCGGACCGGGTCGCCGACGACCTCGCCGCGGGTACGCCGGAGCCGCTGCGCGGCGAGCTGACGGCGCTGCTGGGCACGGAGAAGGTGCTGACAGGCGCCTCGGACCTGGTGCGGTACGCCTCGGACGCCAGCCCCTACCGGTTCGTGCCTCAGGCCGTGGCCGTCGCCGAGACGGTCGCGGACGTCTCCGCCCTCTTCCGGTTCGCCCACGAGCGCGGCCGGAAGCTGGTCTTCCGGGCGGCGGGCACCTCGCTGAACGGCCAGGCACAGGGAGAGGACGTCCTCGTCGACGTCCGCCGGCACTGGGCGGGCGTCGAGGTGCTCGACGACGCCGCGACGCGCGCCCGCGTCGGCCCGGGCACCACCGTCGTACGGGCCAACGCCACCCTCGCCCGGCACGGCCGCGTGCTCGGCCCCGACCCGGCCAGCGCCATCGCCTGCACCCTCGGCGGCGTCGTCGCCAACAACGCCTCGGGCATGACGGCCGGCACCACGCGCAACTCGTACCGCACCCTCGCCTCGCTGACCTTCGTGCTGCCCTCCGGCACCGTCGTGGACACCGCCGCGCCCGACGCCGACGAGCGGCTGGCCGGCGCCGAGCCGGAGCTGTGCCGCGGGCTGCTCGCGCTCAAGGCGGAGATCGAGGCGGACGCGGAGCTGACGGCCCGGATCCGCGCCAAGTACGAGATCAAGAACACCAACGGCTACCGTCTCGACGCCTTCCTCGACGGCGCCACCCCCGTGCAGATCCTGCGCGGGCTGATGGTCGGCTCCGAGGGCACGCTCGGCTTCATCGCCGACACCGTCTTCGACACCCTGCCGCTGGACCGGCACACCTCCACCGCACTGCTGTTCTTCCCCACCCTCCAGGCCGCCGCGGCCGCGGTGCCGGCCTTCAACGCCGCCGGGGCGCTTGCCGTGGAGCTGATGGACGGCAACACGCTGCGCGCCTCGGTCAGCGTCGCCGGCGTGCCCGCCGACTGGGCGGAGCTGCCGAAGGAGACGGCCGCCCTGCTGGTGGAGTTCCGGGCGCCGGACGAGGCCGCGCGCGAGGCGTACGAGGCGGCGGCGGCCGAGGTGCTGGCGGGGCTCGACCTCGTGGCGCCGGTCGGGTCCGTGGCCGCCGCGGGCAACGCGTTCACCCGCGACCCGGGCCGTATCTCCGGCTACTGGAAGGCGCGCAAGGCGTTCGTCACCGCCGTCGGCGGCTCCCGCCCCGCCGGTACGACCCTCATCACCGAGGACTTCGCCGTGCCGCCCGGCCGGCTCGCCGAAGCCTGCGAGGCACTGCTCGAACACCAGGCGCGGCACGGCTTCGACGCCGCCGTCGCCGGCCACGCCGCCCACGGAAACCTGCACTTCCTGCTCGCCTTCGACGCCGCGGAGCCCGCCGACGTCGAGCGGTACGCGGCCTTCATGGACGACTTCTGCCGGCTGACCGTCGAGCGCTTCGACGGCTCGCTCAAGGCCGAGCACGCCACCGGCCGCAACATCGCCCCGTTCCTCGCGCTGGAGTGGGGCGAGCGGGCCACCGGGCTGATGTGGCGGATCAAGGAGCTGATCGACCCGCACGGCATCCTCGCCCCGCGGGTGCTGCTCGACCGCGACCCCCGGGCGCACCTGCGCGGGCTGAAGACCATCCCGCGGATCGAGGACATCGCCGACCCGTGCATCGAGTGCGGCTTCTGCGAACCCACCTGCCCCAGCCGCGACCTGACCACCACCCCGCGGCAACGCATCGTGCTGCGCCGGGAGATGCTGCGCCAGCCGCCGGACGCCCCGGTCACCGGGAGCCTTCTCCAGGCGTACGGGTACGACGCCGTCGACACCTGCGCCGGCGACTCGACGTGCAGCCTGGACTGCCCCGTCGGCATCGACACCGGGCAGATGATGAAGGACTTCCGGCACGCGCGGCACTCCGCCCGCGAGGAGCGCGCCGCCGCCGGCACCGCCCGCCGCTTCCGGCAGGTCGAACGGGCCGCGCGGCTGGCCGTCGCCGTGGCGCACCGGCTCGGCGACCGGGTACCGGGCGCCGCGACCCGGCTCGCGCGCCGGGCGGTGCGCCCCGACCTCGTACCCGAGTGGCTGCCGGAGATCCCCGGTCCGGCCGCGCGCCGGCTGCCCGGCACCGTCCGCGAGGGCGCCGCCGCGGTCTACTTCCCGGCGTGCGTCAACCGCATCTTCGGCGGCCCCGACGACGCCCGCGGACCGAACCTGGCGGAGGCCGTCGTCGCCGTCTCCGCCCGCGCCGGGCGGCCCGTGTGGATCCCGGACGACGTCACCGGCACCTGCTGCTCCACCATCTGGCACTCCAAGGGCTACGACGACGGCACCCGGCTGATGGCCAACCGCATCGTCGAGGCCGCCTGGCGGTGGACGGACGGCGCCCGGCTGCCGGTCGTCGTCGACGCCTCGTCCTGCACCCTGGGCCTGGCGCACGAGATCGTGCCGTATCTGACGGAGGCCGGCCGCAAGCTGCACGCACAGCTCACCGTCCTGGACTCGCTCGACTGGGCCGCCGGCGAACTGCTGCCCCACCTGACGATCGAGCGCACGACGTCCTCCGCCGTGGTCCACCCGACCTGCTCGATGCGCCACCTGGGCAACACCGGCCGGCTCACCGCGCTGGCCGAGGCGGTCGCGGACGAGGTCGTCGTGCCCGACGACGCGGCCTGCTGCGCCTTCGCCGGCGACCGCGGCATGCTGCACAAGGAGCTGACCGCGTCCGCGACCGCGCGCGAGGCCGCGGAGGTCACCGCCCGCGGCTACGACGCGCACCTGTCGGCGAACCGGATGTGCGAGATCGGCATGGACCGGGCGACCGGCCGCTCGTACCGTTCCGTGCTGCTGGAGCTGGAGCGCGCCACCCGCCCGGCGGGTGTCCCGGGGCGCCGCGGATAAGTCCATCCGGCCCGGGCGGTAAGTCCAACGCCTCAGTGGTGCAGACCTCTTGTCGGCGCGCCCGGGTCCGGCGAGGGTGGCGGCGAACCTTCCGCACACCTTCCGGAGGACGCATGCGCGAGGAGAACGCCACCCCGAGATCAGGCGATTCCGACGACGGCTACTCCCGCCGTTCGGTGCTGCGCTCGGCGGGCATCGCCGGTGCAGGGCTCGGCCTGGGGGCCTTCGGCGCCTCCCAGGCCCAGGCGGCGGAGGCCGGGGCAGCCGGTGAAGCCGCCGTACCCGCCGTGCCCCCGCGGCGCGGCAGGACGATGATCGGCGTGCCGTTCGAGACCCACGGCACCGTACGGGTCGGGATCGTGGGCCTCGGCAACCGCGGCGGCGGCATGATCGACCTGTTCCTGGCCCAGCCGGGCGTGCAGGTGACCGCGCTGTGCGACCCGGTCGTGGACAAGGTGGAGCGGGCCGCGAAGAAGGTCGTCGCCGCCGGCCAGCCGGCGCCCGCCACGTACACCAAGGGCGACCACGACTTCGAGCAGCTCTGCGCCCGCAGCGACATCGACTTCGTCTACGTCGCCACCCCCTGGGACTGGCACTTCGAGATGGCCAAGGCGGCCATGGCGAACGGCAAGCACGTCGGTGTCGAGTGCCCCATCGCGATGACCGTGAAGGAGCTGTGGGACCTCGTCGACCTCTCCGAGCGCACCCGCCGGCACTGCATGCAGCTGGAGAACTGCGCGTACGGCAAGAACGAGATGCGCGTGCTGCGCATGGCGCACGCCGGGCTCTTCGGCGAGCTGCTGCACGCCGCCGGCGCGTACAACCACGACCTGCGCGGGCTGATGTTCGACCCCGACTACTACGAGGGCCCCTGGCGCCGGCTGTGGCACACCCGGCTGCGCGGCGACCTCTACCCCAACCACGGCTTCGGCCCGACGGCCAACTACATGGACGTCAACCGCGGCGACCGTGTCACGCACATCTCCAGCTTCGGCACCCCGGCCCTGGGTCTGGCCGAGTACCGCGAGGAGCACATGCCCTCCGGCGACCCGAGCTGGAAGGAGACGTACATCGGCAGCGACCGCACCTTCAGCGTGCTGCAGACCGCCAAGGGCCGCGTCATCCGGCTGGAGCACGACGTCTCCACCCCGCACCCGTACAGCCGGATCAACTCCCTCGGGGGCACGAAGGGCGTCTTCGAGGACTACGAGCCGCGCATCTACCTGGAGCCGATGCACACCGACGACCGGTGGCACAGCTTCGGGGACTTCGCGGAGTACGACCACTGGCTGTGGAAGGAGCACTCCAACCCGCCCGGCGGCCACGGCGGCATGGACTACATCATGATCTTCCGGCTGATGCAGTGCATGCGCCTCGGCCTGGTCCCGGACTTCGACGTCTACGACGCCGTGACCTGGACCGCGCCGGTGCCGCTCAGCCACGAGTCGATCAAGGCGGGCGGCAGGCCGCAGCAGATCCCGGACTTCACCCGCGGCGGGTGGAAGGACAAGCGCTCCGGCGTCGATTCGGAGAAGCCCGACGAGGCGTGAGCGCCGGCTGACCGGCCGCGCGGCCCGGCCGACCGCGCGCGGCGCCGCTAGCCGGCCAGGGAGGCCCGGTCGCCCATCACGGCGACCGGGTCCTTCCGCGGGTCCAGCGTGCGCAGCAGCTCCGTCATCCCGGACTTGGAGATGCTGACGCAGCCGGACGTCCCGCTGCCGTGGTCCATGTGGAACCAGATCGAGCCGCCCTTCCCCTGCCCCTGCGGCCGGGTGGGGTCGAGCGGCGAGGTGCCCCGCACCCGGTTGTAGTCGATGGCGATGACGAGGTCGAAGTCGTTCCAGTGCGTCTTCGGCCAGTAGTGGGGCGCGGCGAAGGCCGGGCTCTGGAGGTACGGGAGCTTCGCGCCCGGGTCGGCGAGCACGCCGCCGGCGTCGGAGAGCGTGAACACCCCCACGGGGCTGCGCTTGTCGCCCTCGCGGTGGTCGGGGGTCCAGCCCTTCCTGCCGTTGTGCGCGGGCCAGCTCTCCCGGCGCTGCCAGTCCCCGCCGCGCTTCTCGTAGAGCACGACGGTGGCGTCGGCGGAGTCGGGGCCCTTGCCGTAGACGGCGACGGCCTGGCGGGAGTCCGCGGGCACCTCGTCGTTCCACCGGGCGCCGACACCGGGGATGTCGCCGGGCGGGGTGCGGGGCGACGCGCTCGCCCCGCCGGTGTCCGTGCCCTTCCCGGGGCCCCTACCGCCCGGACCTCCGCCGTCACCGCCGTCGCCCGAACTGCCGCAGCCCGCCAGCAGAATCAGCCCCACCGCCGCGGCGGCCGTCCGGCGCGGCAGCCGCCCGCTCGTCCCGTACGCACGCATACGCCCATCGTCACACGCCGCTTCCCGCATCCTGCCGGGCGGCCCCCCGCGGGCCGTGGCGCAATGGGCACGCCGCGGGGGAAAACCGGTTGAAAACCCGTCCGCGAACCGCCAGCCTTGCACGGCTCACCCACACCCGAGACCACCATTTTGGGATGCCATGCAGTTGCGCGACCTGCCGCATACGGACCCCGGCGAACCCGACGTCCGATCCGGCCGCCACTTCCTCGTCTGGCTCGGCCGCATGCAGCTCGGCGGCCAGGTCGCCGCGCTGCTCTGGGGCCTGGTGTGGATGCTGCCCCTCGGCGCGATGCCGCTGGCCGTGGGCATGGCCGTGCAGGCGGTCGTGGACCGGAACGGCGGACGGCTGGCGGTCGCCGGCGCCCTGCTGATCGCCTTCGGCGCGCTGATGGCGCTGGGCGACAGCATGCTGCACCGTGCGGCGGTCACCAACTGGATCACGGCCGCCTCCCGGGTGCAGCAGTTGCTGGCCCGCAAGGCGGCCGGCCTGGGCTCGGTGCTCACCCGGCGGGTGGCGGCGGGCGAGGTGGTCGCGGTGAGCACGGGCGACGTGGAGAAGATCGGCTGGTTCGTCGAGTCGTTCTCGCGGTTCACCGCCGCGCTGGTGACCGCGCTCGCCGTCACCGCGGGCCTCGTCGTCTACGCGCCGGAGCTGGGCGTCATCGTCGCCCTCGCGCTGCCCGTCCTGGCGCTCGCGCCGCTGCCGCTGCTGCCGTACGCCACCCGCCGCGCCGACGACCAGCGGGCCAAGGCCGGCCGGGCGACCGAGCTGGCCGCGGACACCGTGGCGGGGCTGCGGGTGCTGCGCGGCATCGGCGGCGAGGAGCTGTTCCTCGACCGCTACCGGGAGGCGTCGCAGAAGGTGCGGACCGCGGCGGTGCGCAGCGCGCGGATGTGGGCGCTGATCTACGCCGTGCAGGTGGCGCTGCCGGGGGTGCTGCTGGTGGTCGTCGTCGGGCACGGGGTGGGGCTCGCCAGGAACGGGACGATCACGGTCGGCGAGCTGGTCACCGCCTACGGGGCCGTGACCTTCCTGCTCTTCCCGATGCACCACTTCGCCGAGCTGGCGATGGCGTACTCCTTCTCCCGGCCGTCCGCCAAGCGCGCCGCCCGCGTCCTCGGGCTCGCCCGCACCACGACCGGCGGCACCGGCACCGACCACGGCCCGCTCGGCGGCGAGATGCACGACCCGGCGACCGGGCTGCGCGCCCGCGCCGGGCGGCTGACCGCCGTGGTGTGCGGCGACCCCGACGCCGCGGGGCGGCTCGCCGACCGGCTCGGCGGGCACCCGGCGGAGCCGGGCGAGCTGCCGTCGGTGCGGCTCGGCGGCGTGGAGCTGGACGACGTGCCGCTGGCGGGGGCGCGGGCGGCGGTGCTCGTGCAGGACAAGGACCCGATGCTGCTGTCCGGGACGCTGGCCGACCTGCTGGACGTACCCGCGTCCGGATCGGTCAAGCCCGCCGCCGCGCTGGCCGCCGCGCAGTGCGGTGACGTGCTGACCGCGCTGGCGCAGGCGGCGGCGGAGTCGCCGGAGGGCGACGGGGCGCCGATGGGCGCGCCGATCACCGAGCGCGGCCGGTCGCTCTCCGGCGGCCAGCGCCAGCGGCTGGCGCTGGCGCGCTCGCTGGTGGCCGACCCGGAGGTGCTGGTGCTGGACGAGCCGACCTCGGCGGTCGACTCGCACACCGAGGCGCGTATCGCCGAGAGTCTGCGGGAGATCCGCGCTGGCCGTACGACGGTGGTGTTCACCTCCAGCCCGCTGCTGCTGGACCGGGCGGACACCGTGGTGTTCGTGCAGGACGGCGCCGTGGTGGCCGACGGCCCGCACCGCGAGCTGCTGCACGGGGACGTCGCGTACCGCGCCGTGGTCACCCGGGAGACGGACGACGAGAAGCAGGCGGCCGGCCGCGTACCGGAAGGCGGCGCCGCCGTACGCGACGAGGGCGGCGTGCCGCAGATGATGGAGGAGACCGCATGATCGGCGTGCGACCGCCCGACTACGACCCGGCCGCCCCCCGCACCGCGACCACCCTGCCGGTGGGCGCGCCGGCGACCGTGCGCGGCTACGTGGCGGAGCTGCTGCGCCGGCACCGGACGGCGTTCCTGCTGCTGATCGCCGTGAACGCGGTCGCCGTCATCGCCTCGATGGCCGGCCCGTACCTGCTGGGCGGTCTGGTCGAGGATCTGTCGGCGGGGGTCGAGGACCTTCATCTGACGCGCGCGGTGGTGCTCTTTTCGATCGCGCTGGCGCTCCACGCGTTCTTCATCCGGCTGGTGCGGCTGCGCGGCGCGATGCTGGGCGAGCGGATGCTCGCGGACCTGCGCGAGGACTTCCTCATCCGGTCCGTGGGCCTGCCCCCGGGGGTGCTGGAGCGGGCCGGGACCGGCGATCTGCTGTCCCGTATCACCACGGACATCGACCGGCTGGCGAACGCGATGCGCGAGGCCGTGCCGCAGTTGACGATCGCGGTGGTGTGGGTCGGGCTGGTGCTCGGCGGCATGGTGGTGATGGCGCCGCCGCTGGCGGTGGCGGTGGTGCTGGCCGCGCCGGTGCTGCTCGTGGGCTGCCGCTGGTACTTCAAGCGGGCGCCGAGCGCGTACCGCTCGGAGGCCGCGGGGTACGCCGCCGTGGCCGCGGCGCTCTCCGAGACGGTGGACGCCGGGCGCACGGTGGAGGCGCACCGGCTGGGCGCGCGGCGTATCGCGCTGTCGGACCGGCGGGTCAAGGAGTGGGTGGCGTGGGAGCGTTACACGCTCTACCTGCGCTGCATGTTCTTCCCCGTCTTCAACGCCACGCACATCGTGGTCGTCGGCTCGGTGCTGCTGATCGGCGGTGGCTTCGTCTTCCAGGGCTGGATGAGCGTCGGCGAGCTGACGACGGGCGCACTGCTGGCGCAGATGCTCACCGAGCCGGTGGGCATGATCCTGCGCTGGTACGACGAACTCCAGGTGGCCCAGGTGTCGCTGGCCCGGCTGGTGGGCGTACGGGACATCGAGGAGGAGCCCGGCGACGCGGACGTGCAGCCGGGCGGCCGGGACGTCCACGCCGACGAGGTCCGCTTCGGCTACCGCGCGGGGGCGGACGTGCTGCACGGGGTCTCGCTCCGGTTGCAGCCGGGCAGCCGGCTGGCGCTGGTCGGGCCCTCGGGCGCGGGCAAGTCGACGCTGGGGCGGCTGCTGGCGGGGATCTACTCGCCGCGGCGCGGCGAGATCCGGCTCGGCGGCGCGGAGCTGGCGCGGATGCCGGCCGAGCGGGTGCGCGAGCACGTGGCTCTGGTCAACCAGGAGCATCACGTCTTCGTCGGCTCGCTGCGCGACAACCTGCGCCTGGCCCGTACCGAGGCGAGCGACGCGGAGCTGTGGGCGGCGCTGGGCGCGGTCGACGCGGGCGAGTGGGCCCGGGCGCTGGACGACGGCCTGGACACGGAGGTCGGCTCGGGCGGCGCGGCCCTCACCCCGGCGCAGGCGCAGCAGATCGCGCTCGCCCGGCTGGTGCTGGCCGACCCGCACACGCTGGTCCTCGACGAGGCGACGTCGCTGCTCGACCCGCGGGCGGCGCGGCACCTGGAACGGTCGCTGGCGAAGGTCCTGGACGGCCGCACGGTCGTGGCCATCGCCCACCGCCTGCACACCGCGCACGACGCGGATGTGATCGCGGTGGTCGAGGAGGGCCGCATCAGCGAACTGGGCAGCCATGAGGAACTGGTGGCAGCCGACGGCGCCTACGCCGCCCTGTGGCGCTCCTGGCACGGCTGACGGGCCCGCCGGCCGGCCGACGGGACCGCCGCCCCGCGGCACGCCCCGCCCCCCTCGTCGCGCCCCGGCCGGGAATCCTTCCGTGCCCCCGGCCGGGGCGTCGTCAGCCGATGACGCCCATCGCGGTGAGGCCGCCCGCGGTGCCGGCCAGCATGAAGAACGGCATCAGTATCTTCAGCTCGATCCAGCTTCCGGCGCGAAAGCGCAGGAAGTCCGGCGGGCCGATGGGGTACCAGCGCCGGCGGCCCACCGGGATCGGCCACAGGACCGGGCAGCCGGAGACGGTGAGGGCGTCGCCGAGGTCGTGGACCAGGGCGCCGAGGACGATGGGCAGGCCCAGCCACAGGTACTCCTGGCCGGGTTCGGTGAAGAGCCAGCCGGAGCCGTTGCCCGGCTCGTCGAGGATGGCGGCGAGGATCCAGGCGCTGGCGGCGCCGAGGAGCCAGACGAGGACGTCGCTGGAGACCCGGGCGGCCCGCCACAGCAGGCCCTCGATGGCCAGCACCATGTGGACGAAGAGGATCCCGAGGACCGCCCACCGGCCGCCGAGGACCGCGAGCGCGGAGAACCCGGCGCCGATCAGGACCGCCCACAGCCAGGTGTGCGTCAGGGTGCGGTGGCCGCCGGAGCGGCGGGGGTCGCCGCGTTTCTTCGTCGCCTTGTAGACGCGGGCGGAGAGCTTGTCGATGACCCCGCAGAGGATGCGGGACAGCGGGCCGAAGGCGCGGGAGATGGTCGCGGACTTGTGGTCCAGGTCGGGCGCGAGGGCCGCGCCGGCGCAGATGAGGGCGCCGACGACGAGCACCGGCCAGGGCATCTCGTGGCCCGTCGCGGTGGCCGCCGCGCCCACCCCCAGCCACGCCGCCGCCCCCGAAAGCGAGTGCGCTGGACCCATCATGAAAAGCTCCCCCACCCCTGTCCGCCCGTGTGGTGAACGGCCGTTGGCCCCACAGGATCCGCCCGTCGGCGGCACAGCCTAGCGCGGGTGATCTTCACACGTACCGGGGGTTCACACTTCGGGGGCGGTGGAGGGCAGTATGGTCGGGTGACCCTTATCGATCAGATGCCGCCCACCGCCGACCCCGACGACCTCTACGAGGCGTTCTCCTCCTGGACCGAGGAGCGGGGCATCTCCCTCTATCCGGCGCAGGAAGAGGCTCTGATCGAGGTCGTCTCCGGCTCGAACCTGATCCTGTCCACCCCCACCGGCTCCGGGAAGTCGCTGGTCGCGGCCGGTGCGCACTTCGCGGCGCTGGCCCGGGACGAGGTCTCGTTCTACACCGCGCCGATCAAGGCGCTGGTGTCGGAGAAGTTCTTCGACCTGTGCAAGATCTTCGGCACGGAGAACGTCGGCATGCTCACCGGCGACGCCTCCGTCAACGCCGACGCGCCCGTCATCTGCTGCACCGCCGAGGTGCTGGCGTCCATCGCGCTGCGCGACGGCAGGGACGCCGACATCGGCCAGGTGGTGATGGACGAGTTCCACTTCTACGCCGAGCCGGACCGCGGCTGGGCGTGGCAGATCCCGCTGCTGGAGCTGCCGCAGGCGCAGTTCGTGCTGATGTCCGCGACGCTCGGCGACGTCTCCCGCTTCGAGGAGGACCTGGCCCGGCGCACCGGCCGGTCCACCTCGGTGGTCCGCTCGGCGACCCGGCCCGTCCCGCTGTCGTACGAGTACCGCACCACCCCGCTCACCGAGACGCTGACGGAACTGCTGGAGAACCGGCAGGCGCCGGTGTACATCGTGCACTTCACCCAGGCGCAGGCGGTGGAGCGGGCGCAGGCGCTGATGAGCATCAACATGTCTACCCGCGCCGAGAAGGACGAGATCGCCGCCCTCATCGGCAACTTCCGCTTCACCACCCGGTTCGGCAAGCAGCTCTCCCGCTACGTCCGGCACGGCATCGGCGTCCACCACGCCGGCATGCTGCCCAAGTACCGGCGGCTGGTGGAGAAGCTGGCGCAGGCCGGGCTGCTGAAGGTCATCTGCGGCACCGACACCCTCGGTGTCGGCGTCAACGTCCCCATCCGCACGGTGCTGTTCACCGCGCTGACCAAGTACGACGGCAGCCGGGTGCGCACCCTGCGGGCCCGCGAGTTCCACCAGATCGCCGGGCGGGCCGGGCGCGCCGGTTTCGACACCTCCGGGCTGGTGGTGGCCCAGGCGCCGGAGCACGTCGTGGAGAACGAGAAGGCACTCGCCAAGGCCGGCGACGATCCGAAGAAGCGCCGCAAGGTGGTGCGCAAGAAGCCGCCGGAGGGCTTCGTCAACTGGTCGCAGAACACCTTCGAAAAGCTCATCGCCGCCGATCCCGAACCGCTCACCTCCCGCTTCCGCGTCACCCACGCCATGCTGCTGTCCGTCATCGCCCGCCCGGGCAACGCCTTCACCGCCATGCGCCGGCTGCTGGAGGACAACCACGAGCCGCGCAAGAAGCAGCTCCGCCACATCCGCCGCGCCATCGCGATCTACCGCTCCCTCCTCGACGGCGGCGTGGTGGAGCAGCTCGACGAGCCGGACGCGCAGGGCCGCATCGTGCGGCTGACCGTCGACCTGCAGCAGGACTTCGCCCTGCAGCAGCCGCTGTCGACGTTCGCGCTGGCGTCGTTCGACCTCCTCGACCCCGAGTCCCCCTCCTACGCGCTCGACATGGTCTCCGTCGTGGAGTCCACCCTCGACGACCCCCGGCAGATCCTCGCCGCCCAGCAGAACAAGGCACGCGGCGAGGCGGTCGCGCAGATGAAGGCGGACGGCGTCGAGTACGAGGAGCGGATGGAGCGGCTGATGGACGTCAGCTACCCCAAGCCGCTGGAGGAGCTGCTGTCCCACGCCTACGGCCTCTACCGCAAGAGCCACCCGTGGGTCGGCGACCACCCCCTGTCCCCCAAGTCGGTCATCCGTGACATGTACGAACGGGCCATGACCTTCGGCGAGTTCGTCTCCTTCTACGAGCTGGCCCGCACCGAGGGCATCGTCCTGCGCTATCTGGCCAGCGCGTACAAGGCGCTGGACCACACCGTGCCGGACGAGCGGAAGTCCGAGGACTTCGAGGACATCGTCGCCTGGCTCGGCGAGATGGTCCGCCAGGTCGACTCCAGCCTGCTGGACGAGTGGGAGCAACTGGCCAACCCGGCGGAGGAGACCGCCGAGCAGGCCATGGAGCACGCCGACCAGGTGCGCCCGGTGACGGCCAACGCGCGCGCCTTCCGCGTCCTCGTACGCAACGCGCTCTTCCGCCGGGTGGAGCTGGCGGCGCTCGACGACGCGGACGAACTGGGCGCGCTGGACGAGGAGTCCGGCTGGGACGCGGAGCGCTGGGGTGAGGCGCTGGACGCGTACTGGGAGGAGTACGAGGACATCGGCACCGGGCCGGACGCCCGCGGGCCGCGGCTGCTGCGGATCGAGGAGGACCCCGAGCACGCCCTCTGGCGCGTCCGCCAGACCTTCGCCGACCCGGAGGGCGACCACGACTGGGGCATCTCCGCGGAGGTGGACCTCACCTCCTCCGACGCCGAGGCCCGCGCCGTCCTCCGCGTCACCGACGTCGGCCCTCTCGGCCAACCGGCCGGCTGACCTGCCGTCAGCACGGCAGGCCGGTGCGGCGCCGGCGGCCCCGGCGCAGCCAGGCGAGGCTGCCGCGGCGTGGTCGGGTGCGTCCGGCCGGGCGCGCGGGCGGGGCGCCGCCGGGAGGTGCCGGCGACGCCGGGCGCCGGGTCGCGGACGGCGCGGCGAGCGGGGTCGCGGACGAGATGGCGTACTCCGCCCGCGCGGCCTGGAGCTCCACCGTCAGGCCCAGCCGGTAGCCCAGGGCCTCCGCGTCGGACTCCGCCAGCAGCACGGTCTCCGCCGCCCGCCGTGCCGCCTCGCTGCCTCCGCGTACCGGGGCGACCAGCTCCGCCCGGTGCTCCACGACGCGCGCCCGCTCCCCGGCGTCGGGCACCTCCTCCGCCAGCTCCGCGTCGCTCAGCACCGCCGCATACGCGCCCGCCCGCTCCCACGGGTCCACCCGCTCCGACAGCAACTGCTCCACCCGCCGCTGCCGCCAGCCGCGGGCCCGGACGTCGGTGCCCTCGGCCAGCTCCACCCGCATCGCCGGCGGCAGCGGTCCGCGCAGCAGCCCCGGCTCCCGCTCCCCGAACCGCTCCACCTCCGTCGCGAGATAGAGCCAGACCACGACCCGATACCGGTTCACATAGAACCGCGCGGGCGCGAAGCACCCCGCGCGCGCCAGCCGCGTGAAGCGGATGGACGAGATGCCCAGCTCCTCCGCCCCCGCGACCGTCCCCACCAGCCGCAGCCGCTCACGCAGCGCAGCCGCCTCCCCGGCGCCCCCGGCGGCGCCCTCCGCCCGCAGCCGCGCCACCTCGGCCCGGGCCACCCGGCGCCGGCCGCCGGCCCGCTGCGGCGGCTCCGTCGGCACCAGCCCGAGCTGCACCGCCAGCTCCAACTCCCGCGGCAGCAGCCCCAGCTCCGCCGCCGCCCGGCCGAACGGCAGCGGCTCCGCCCGCTCGCCCGCCTCGCCGGCCGTCCGCGCACCCGTGCCCGCCTCAGTCCGTACCGCCATGACCGTCTCCCCCGTCGTCGCTCGAAAAGCTCCATCTCGGTTACTCTCAGTGACGAGAGTAGCGCGTCGCTCCCCGCCCCGCCTCCCCCTGTGGATAACGTGCTCGCATGGGCGAGAAGATGACCGACGAAGAGTGGCGCACCTTCGTCTCCGCAGGAACCCGCACCGGCAAGCTGGCCACCGTCCGCGCCGACGGCAGCCCCCACGTGGCCCCGATCTGGTTCGTGCTCGACGGCGACGACTTCGTCTTCAACACGGGCTCCGGCACCGTCAAGGGCCGCAACCTCGTGCGCGACGGCCGCGCCACTCTCTGCGTCGACGACGAGCGCTATCCGTACTCCTTCGCCGTGCTTTCCGGGCGCGCCCGGATCAGCGAGGACCTGGACGACATGCGCCACTGGGCCACGGTCATCGCCGGCCGCTACGTGGACAAGGAACTCGCCGAGACCTACGGCGCGCGCAACGCCGTTCCCGGCGAACTCCTCGTCCGCGTCGGGATCGACAAGGTGGTCTCCGAGGCCCGCGTCGCGGAATGACACCCGGCACCCCGGGCCCCGCTCACCCCACCGGCTCCGAGCCGACCGGGTCGAGCAGCCGGGCGGTGTGCACCCGCCCCGCGTACTCGACCAGCCTGATCAGCACCTCCTTCCCCGAGTCGCGGTCGCGGGCGTCGCACAGCACGACGGGAGTGCCCTGGTCGAGATCGAGGGCCCGGGCGACCTCGTGGGCCCCGAAACTGCGCGACTCGGGAAAGCAGTTCACCGCGACGATGAACGGGATGCTGCGGTGCTCGAAGTAGTCCACCGCCGGGAAGCAGTCCTGCAGCCTGCGCGTGTCGGCCAGCACCACCGCGCCCAGCGCGCCTGTGGCCAGCTCGTCCCAGAGGAACCAGAAGCGGTCCTGACCGGGCGTGCCGAACAGATAGACCGCGAGACCGGCGCGAATGGTGATCCTGCCGAAGTCCATCGCCACGGTGGTCGTGGTCTTCTCGTCCACGCCGCCCGTGTCGTCGACGGCGGTGCCGACCTCGCTCAACCGCTCCTCGGTGCGCAGCGGACGGATTTCGCTGACGGAGCCGACCAGGGTGGTCTTGCCCACCCCGAAGCCGCCGGCGATGAGGATCTTCAGCGCCAGCGCGTCGTCGACCCTGCGGTCAGAGGGCGCGGAGTCCATCGATCACTTCTCTCAGGATCATCTCGTCGGGAAGCTGCGCCGGCGGTACGGGCCTGCTGACCCGTACACAGCCGAGTTCGACCAGGTCGCCGAGAAGCACCCGTACCACCCCCACCGGCAGATCGGTCTCCGCCGCCAGTTCGGCGACGGACTGGGTCTCGATCCGGCAGAGGTCGATGAGCGCCCGGTGCTCGGGCCCGAGCGTCTCGGCCTCCTTCCCCGCGGCCTCCAGCGCCTCTTCCTCCAGGTCGATGAGCGCGATGAGGTCGAACCGCACGGTGGTCGTCACCGGCCGGGTCCGGCCGCCGGTCATCGCGTACGGGCGGACCAGCGGGCCGGCCTCGGCGTCGTACCAGTGACTGCCGTGGTGCGGAGGGGTGCCACTCATATCTTCAGTCATCACGTGTCACCGCCGTGCTCAGCCCGGATTCCGCGGCTTCGCTGCGGCCGTTCGCGGGGCGGTGTATAGGTGTTCGCCCACCCATGCGACCAGGCGGGCCATTTCGTACGCGACCAGGCCCATGTCCGCCGTCGCGGCGCTGAGGACGGCAAGACAGGAGCCGTCCCCGGCCGCGGCCACGAAGAGGAAGCCGTCGTCCATCTCGACCATCGTCTGCCGTACGCCGCCCGCGCGGAAGTGCCGCCCGGCGCCCTTGGCGAGGCTGTGGAAACCGGACGCGACCGCCGCCAGGTGCTCGGCGTCCTCGCGGGAGAGCGTTCTGGAGTTGCCGACCGCTAAGCCGTCGCTGGAGAGCACCACGGCATGGTGCACGTCGGCGACGCGCCTGACGAGGTCGTCCAGCAGCCAGCCGAGACCCCCGGATCTCTGCGTGTGCACGGTCTCCGGCTCGATCATGGGCGATCCCCTTCCCTCGACGTGTGCGCGCTCTCGTCCGGCCCCGGGCGCTCGCCGCCCGGTTCGCCGTCGTACGGGCGGCCCGCAGGCAGGCCGCCGCCGCGTAACCAGCCGCTGCGGTACGCGGCCATGCGGGCGCGCGCCTCTTCCGGCGTGCGCTCCCGTGGTGCGGACCGTCCCGCGGCGCCGGTCTCCCCGCGCGGTCCGGCATGCCCGTGCGGTCCGGCACCCCCGTCGCCGGTGTCCGCCACGTCGTCCGCGCCGTCCCCGGTGTCCGTGTCCCCGCCGGGGTCCGGCTCCAGCCGCAACTGCGGCGCCATACTGGCCTGTCGTACGCGTCTGGGCAGCTCCGTGACGTCCCCGGGCGACTGGACGGCAGCCGCCTCCTGCCCGGCACGCCCCGCGTACGTCCCGGCACCGCCGGCAGGCCCTCCGGACACCGCCGCCCCGCCCGGGTCCGCCCCCGCGCCGTCCCCGTCCGCCGTCCCGCCCACCGGATCCACACCGAGGGCCCGCAGCAGGACCACGTCCTCCCGCGACGCCAGCACCGGCCGCTCCCCCACCGGCCCGACGGCCGGACCGCCGGGCCCCGGCCCCGTGCTCCACGGCCCCGGCAGCGCCCGCCCGCCCCGCCGCTCCGGCAGCCCGTTCTCCGTGACCCGCGCCCCGTTCTCCGCACCACGCGCGCCGGCGCCGCCCCCGTCCGCCCCGTTCCGCACCGGCACCCCGGGCAGCGCCGCCATCCCGGAACCGCCGGGCCCGACGGACCCACCGGACCCGACGGACCCACCGGACCCCGCCGTCACCGGCCCGCCCGGGAACGGCCGCGCCGCCGCGCCCCGCGCTCCGGCCCCCGGGTCCACCGCCCCCGCCACCGCCGCCTCCAGCAGCGCCGTCGGCAGCAGCACCACCACCGTCGTCCCCCCGTACGCCGACTCCCGCAGGCTGACCTGGATCCCGTGCCGCGCCGCCAGCCGGCTCACGACGAACAGCCCCAGCCGGTCGCTGTCGAACAGGTCCAGCGCCTCCGACTGCCGGATCCGCCGGTTCGCCGCGGCCAGCGCCTCCTTGCCCATCCCCAGGCCGCGGTCCTCGACCTCGATCGCGTAGCCGTTGCCGACCTGCTCGCCGTACACCCGCACCTTGGTGTGCGGCGGTGAGAACTGCGCGGCGTTCTCGACCAGTTCCGCCAGCAGATGCGTCAGGTCGGCCACCGCCGCGCCCACCACGGCCACGTCCGACAGCGCCCGTACCTCCACGCGCGCGTAGTCCTCCACCTCCGAGACCGCTGCCCGCACCACGCTCTGCAGCGGCACCGGCATCCGCCACGCGCGGCCGGGGGCCGCCCCGGAGAGGATGATCAGGCTCTCGGCGTGCCGCCGCATGCGGGTGGTGAGGTGGTCGAGCCGGAAGAGGTCGTCCAGTTCCTCGGGGTCCTCGGCGCGCCGCTCCATGCTGTCCAGCAGGGCGAGTTGGCGGTGGACGAGCACCTGGCTGCGGCGGGCGAGGTTGACGAAGACCCCGGAGATGCCGTTCGCCAGCTCGGCCCGTTCGACGGCGGCGCGCAGGGCCGCCCGGTGCACGGTGGTCAGCGCCTCGCCGACCTGCGCCATCTCGTCGTCGCCCGGATCGCCCCGGGGGGCCTCGCCGGCGATGTCGATCTCCTGTCCCGCGCGCAGCCTGTGCATCGCGTGCGGCAGCTTGCGGCGGGCGAGTTCGAGCGCGGAGTTGCGCAGGCCGACGAGTTCGACGATCAGCCCGCGGCCTATCCGTACGGAGATGAGGAGCGCCGCGGCCACGGCGGCGAGGCCCAGGATGGCCGCGGCGCCGGAGGGGGTGAGCACGCCGTCGGTGAAGGGATCGGTGCGGTCGGCCTGCGCGGCGTGCTCCCGTCCGACGGCGCGGATGGCACCGGCCACGTCCTCGTACGGGCCGTCCCACGCCCGCGCGGGGGCGGCCTCGACGGCGGCGGTGCCGGAGTCCGCGGCGGCCACGGCCTCCTCCAGCTCGCCGAGGGTGCGGTACGCCTCGCTCTCGCCGGCCCGCCGCCACACCTCCGCCTCCTCGCCGCCGAGGTCGGCGGCGGAGCCGTCCTCCAGGACGGCGCGGGCGGAGGCGGCGTCGGCGAAGGCGCGGTGGTGCGCGGCGCTGAGCGACCCGCGCACCTGCCCGGCGGCCAGCAGCGCGTCCTCGCGCGCGAGCATCTCGCCGGCCCGGCCGAACTCCAGCAGCACCCGGGCCTCGGACGCCGCCTCGGCACCCTGGATGCCCGTGAGCGCGCCGGAGACGTCGAAGGCGCGATCGACGACCGCGGTGTACTTCCCGTACGTCCGGGACCAGTCCGTCGTCCGCGCCTCCACCTCGGTACGCAACCGGCCCAGCGACTCCGCGCCCGTGACGAAGCCGTCGAGCCGCCGGGTGACGTCCCCGGGCAGGCCGGCGCCCTCCGCGACGGTGTGGCTGCCGTCGAGCCGCAGCCGGTCGACGGCCCGGTCGGTGCGGACGGTCGCCGCGCCGAAGGCGCCGCGGCGGTCGCCGCCGGGGCCGGCGAGATAGCCGGCGGCGGCGCGCCGTTCGTCCTGGAGCGCCGCGACGGCGGCGGCGAGCGGCTGCCGCACCTCGGTCTCGACCTGTTCGAGCTGGCGCAGCCGGGTCACGTCCTGCGCGGTGCCCACGGTGGCGTAGCCCCAGAGCGCTATCAGGGAGACGACCGGCACGGTCAGCAGACAGATGACGCGCGCGCGTACGGTACGGGGCCCGAGCCGCCGGCGCCGCCCGCGGTACCCGAACGTCGGCGTCTTCTGTGCACCCCCGTCACTCGAACCTCCGGAGCCGGCCGATTCCCCGGCGTTCTGCGAGCCTGGCCCGGCCGGCGGATACGCCCGCTCCCAGGCGCTCGGCCCCGACGGCGGCCCGGGCTCGTCGGCGGGCGGACCCGCGTGCGCCCGCCGGCCCCGTACCGGCGCGGGCACCGGCGGCGCCGCCCCGCCCGCGCCGGGCCCCGCGGTTCGCTCGGCCGGGGTCGCGGACGGCGTACCGGACGGGCCGCTCGGCGGGGTGCTGTCCGGGGTTCGCATGGCCACCTCCTATCGGTTTGCGGGGACCGGCCCGCCCCGCGGGGTCCGTCCGGCCGGGGTGCGGGCGCGGCGCGGCTAGACGGGGCCGGGCGCTCGGGTCAGGCGCTGGGCGGAGACGGTGGCGGCACGCTCCGCGGCGGTCGGCGTGAGCGCGACGAACGCCGAGGTGAGGAAGAGGTACGAGCCGAGCCCTACGGTCAGCGGGAAGACGAACTGGGTGGCGGTGGCCCCGGCCAGGGCCTCGGGCGAGGGCATCACGGTCACGGACACGGCGGCCATCCCGGTGTAGTGCATGCTGGTCACCGCCGCCCCCATGACGAGGGAGGCGAGGGTCACGGCAAGCGGGGAGCGGATGGTGAGCGCGGCCCACAGCGCGGCGGTGGCCGTGGCGACCGCGATCAGTATGGAGAGCGCCACGGCCGGGAGGTCGTAGGAGATCGTCCCGTGCAGGCGTACGGCGGACATCCCGATGTAGTGCATGGCGGCGACGCCGAGCCCGGTGGCGAGGCCGGCGACCAGCAGGGCGGGGCCGCGGGCACGCCCGTAGCCCAGGGCGAAGGCGCCGGCTCCGGCGACGGCCATGGCGACCACGAGGCTGAGGACGGTGCGGGGGATGTCGTAGCGGATCTCGGTGCCGCTGACGCTGAAGCCCAGCATGGCGATGAAGTGCATCGTCCAGATGCCGGTCCCGAGGGCGGACGCGGCGGTGAGCAGCCAGTTGCGCCGGGAGCGGGCGGTGGGGGCCGCCAGCGCCTGGACGGTGCAGCGCAGCCCGAGCGCGGCGCCGATGCACGCCATCGCGTACGAGAGGACGGGTGTCAGCCACCCGTAGGCTGCGTGGTCGAGGTGTCCCATGTCTCAGGGACGCTAGTCCGGTTGGGGGCGCACGACCGGGGCGCATGCCAAACCTGACTGAATTTGACAGAGTCATGGCCTCGATCGATCGGGCAGCGCCTAAAGAGGCACACCCCTGGCACATTTGTTACGGCATGTGCCCCGCCGGCCGTAGGCCTCCGCAAGAGGGGCGCACGGTCAGCGGTCGAGCTCCTTGCGTGTCACCCTCTTGAGCCTGCGGCGCTGCCCGGGGTCGAGCGCCAGATAGGCGGCCACCGGCACACCGACGATCACCAGCACGGCGATCCAGAACGACGTCAGCCACCACAGCAGCAAGCCGACCGCTACCCCACCGGCCGCGACCTTCCCTCGATTCGACATCTTCTGCCTCCTACAGCGGCGGCACACCGCCCTCGACTGGGGAACGGCAGCGCCGCTCCCCCGGTTCCTTTATCCCATGACCGGAGCCGGAGGGCGTCATACATGTGGATGAGGGACCCATTACGGGACGGGCACCCTTTACGGGACGAGAGGTGTGCCCGCCCCGGGGGCAGGAAGGGTAGGCCGCTACCGGGGCGGGCAAGGGCGTGCGCCCCCTACGGGGCGGGCGGGGTGCGCAGCGGCTCGCCGACCTCGTGCATGTGCTCCAGCGCCAGCCGGTACGACTCGACCGCGCTGGTCTGCGCGTACGGCAGCCCGAGCGCCGCGCAGTGCGCGCGCACCAGCGGCTGGACGCGGCGCAGGCTGGGGCGGGGCATGTTGGGGAAGAGGTGGTGCTCGATCTGGTAGTTCAGGCCGCCCATCAGCCAGTCGGTGACGACCCCGCCGCGCACGTTGCGGGAAGTGAGCACCTGGCGGCGCAGGTGGCCCCAGTCGTCGTCGCCGGTCTCGGGCATCTCCATGCCCTTGTGGTTGGGCGCGAAGCACATCCCCAGGTGCAGGCCGAAGACCGCGTGCTGCACGAGCGCGAAGACCACCGCCTTGCCGGGCGACATGGCGGTCAGCAGCAGGGCGGCATAGCCGATCACGTGGGCGCCGAGGAGCAGCGCTTCGAGCCGCCGCTCGCCCTTGCCCTGCTGGCGCAGGTCCTGCCAGCTCGACACCTTCAGCGCGATGCCCTCAAGAAGCAGCATCGGGAAGAACAGGGCGGCCTGGTGGCGGGTGAGCCAGCGGGAGAAGCCCTCGCGCTGCGCGGCCTGGCGCTGGGTCCAGACCAGCGCGCCGACGCCGACGTCGGGGTCCTTGTCGATGTGGTTGGGGTTGGCGTGGTGGCGGTTGTGCTTGTCCGTCCACCAGTGGTAGCTCATGCCGATCAGCAGGTTGCCGTGGAAGAGCCCGAGAGCGCGGTTGGCCTTGCGGGTGCCGGCAATCTGCGCGTGGCCGGAGTCGTGGCCGATGAAGGCGGTACGGGTGGTGAAGACCGCGGCCGGCACCGCGAGGAAGAGGGTCCACCAGGTGTTGCCGAGGAGGTGTATGCCGACACCGGTGGCGGCGAGCGACAGCAGCGTGACCGCGATGCTGAACCCGTACCAGCCGCGCCGCCGGCGCAGCAGCCCGGCGGCCTTCACCTCCCGCAACAGGGGTGTGAACTCCGAACTCCTGGCGGTCGCCGACCCCTTGGCGGTCGACGTGACAGTGGCCTGCGGCATGGCGCCTCCGGTCTCTCAGTGCGAGGACCTCGACGCTACGGAACCGGACAGATCGGCGCGATGACGTCAGCACCCGGAACGCCCGGGTGCAATCCACCCGGCACAAGGTAGTGCCAGATACACCCCGTGCGGCCCCGCAAGTCGAAAAGTGAAGTTGATCACTCCGCGGCGCCGTCCGGGGCGGCGAGGCCTGAGGTACCCTCGACCGCCCGGTAGTCAAACTTGAGGAGTGCGTCCGTACGTGACCGCCCTTCCCCCGCTCTCCCGCTGCGCCGCCCTGTTCCTCCCCGCCGACCCGGCCCGTACGGGCCGTATGGCCTTCTGGCTCCCTGACGACGGCGGGGCCGCCGACCGGGAGGGCGACGCCGCCGCCTGCCCGCCCGACCACTCCCGCGGCACCCGCGCCCCGCTGACCGTCGCCGGCCCCGGTGGCGGCACCCGCGAGGTGCCGGCGCTGCTGCTGCCCGCTGCGGACGCGGTACCCGTACTCACCCGCGCCCGGGCGGCGCACGCCGCCGGCGCGGACGGCATGCACCCGGCCGCCGTGTTCTGGGGCACCGCCGCGCTGCTGGCGCTGCGCCTGGCCGCCCGCGGCAAGCTCCTGCCGGGGCTGAGCGAGGGCGCGTACGACGCCTGGCGCTGCGGGCCGCTGGGCGAGGACGACGTACGGAACCTGCGGGAGCTGGCGGCGGCGATGCCGCCGGAGGCACACGCGGCACCGCAGCCGCCGGACGGCGCCCAAGCCGGCCCCGTGCTCCTCCCCGACCCCGGGCACCTGCTCCGCGCCTTCCTCGACGCCGTCGCCGACGGCCTCCCCCGCTCCCCCGCCGCCGTCCTGGCCGCCGGCGGCCGGGCCTTCGCCGCGCCCGAGCCGCGGCACGTCCCCGAGCAGCGCGCCTGGGCCGACGACGTCGCCGCCGGGCACGACGCGGGCGTACGGGTCTCGCTCCGCGTCGACATGGACACCACCGGCGCCCGCCCCGCGTTCCGCGCCGTCGTCCAGCTGCACGGCACCGCCGACCCCACCCTCCTCGCCGACGC
Organism: Streptomyces sp. B5E4; assembly: GCF_039871555.1. Lineage (NCBI taxonomy): Bacteria > Bacillati > Actinomycetota > Actinomycetes > Kitasatosporales > Streptomycetaceae > Streptomyces > Streptomyces sp. B5E4. Next base: position 168,440 of record NZ_JBDPMI010000002.1, on the reverse strand, counting down.
CGCCGACGTGTGGGCCGGCACGGCAGCCCACTTCGGCCCCGGCGCCCGTATGCAGGCCCTGCTCACCCTGCGCCGCGCCGCCCACGCCTGGGACGCGCTCACCCCGCTGCTTTCTGCCGCCGTCCCCGACGCCGTCGACCTCGGCGACGACGACCTCGCCGCGCTTCTCGGCCCCGGCGCCCGCGGCCTTGCGGCCGCCGGCGTCGAGATCCACTGGCCCCGCGACCTGACCCGCCACCTCACCGCCCGCGCCGTGGTCGGCCCCGCCGACGACCCGGACGGCCGCCGTCCGGGACCGTCCTACCTCTCCGCCGACGCCCTCGTCGCGTTCGGCTGGCGCTACGCGGTCGGCGACGTGGAGCTGACCCGCGCCGAGCTGGACCGGCTCGCCGAGGCCGCCCGCCCGGTGGTGCGGCTGCGCGACAGCTGGGTGCTGGTCGACCCCGAGTCCGTACGCCGCGCGCTGGACCGCAAGGACGCCGACCTGACCCCCGTCGACGCCCTCGGCGCGGCGCTCACCGGTGAGATCGACGACCCGGCCGTGCCCGGCGGGCGCGTCGAGGTCGCCGCGAGCGGCTGGCTCGACACGCTGCGCCGGCGCATCGCGGACCCCGAGGAGCAGAGCGAGCCGACCGCCCCGCCCGCGGCCCTCGCCGCGACCCTGCGCGACTACCAGTTGCGCGGGCTCGGCTGGCTGCGCCGGATGACCTCCCTCGGCCTCGGCGGCTGCCTGGCCGACGACATGGGCCTGGGCAAGACCATCACGCTCATCTCCCTGCACCTCGACCGGCAGGAGCAGAAGGAGACCGCGGGCCCGACGCTGGTGGTCTGCCCGGCGTCGCTGCTCGGCAACTGGCAACGCGAGATCGAGCGCTTCGCGCCCGGCACGCCCGTACGCCGCTTCCACGGCGGCGGACGGTCGCTGGAGGGGCTGGCGGACGGCGAGTTCGTGCTCACGACGTACGGGACGATGCGGCTCGACGCCGGGCGGCTGGCGGAGGCGGGCTGGTCGCTCGTCGTCGCCGACGAGGCGCAGCACGTCAAGAACCCGTTCTCCGCGACCGCGAAGGCGCTGCGCACCCTCCCGTCCCGGGCACGGGTCGCGCTGACCGGCACGCCGGTGGAGAACAACCTCTCCGAGCTGTGGGCGATCCTCGACTGGACGACGCCGGGACTGCTGGGCCCGCTGAAGAGGTTCCGCACGCGCTACGCGGACGCCGCGGAATCGGGCGCGGATGCCGATGCCGCCGAGCGGCTGGCCCGGCTCGTACGCCCCTTCCTGCTGCGCCGCCGCAAGTCCGACCCCGGCATCGCACCGGAGCTGCCCCGCAAGACCGAGACCGACCGGGCGGTGGCGCTGACGGCAGAACAGGCCGGGCTGTACGAGGCGGTGGTGCGCGAGACCCTCGCGGCGATCGCCGAGGCGGACGCGATGGCCAGACGCGGGCTGATCCTGAAGCTGATGACCGCGCTGAAGCAGATCTGCAACCACCCGGCGCAGTATCTGAAGGAGGACGCACCGCGCATCCCCGGCCGCTCGGGGAAGCTCGAACTCCTCGACGAGCTCCTGGAGGTGATCCTCGCCGAGGGCGGGAGCGCGCTGGTCTTCACCCAGTACGTACAGATGGCCCGGCTGCTCCGGACCCATCTCGCGGCCCGCGGCGTCCCCGCCCAACTGCTGCACGGCGGCACGCCGGTGCCGGAGCGCGAGGAACTGGTGCGGCGCTTCCAGGACGGCGAGGTGCCGGTCTTCCTGCTCTCGCTGAAGGCCGCCGGCACGGGCCTGAACCTCACCCGCGCCGGCCACGTCGTGCACTACGACCGCTGGTGGAACCCCGCAGTCGAGGCGCAGGCCACCGACCGCGCGTACCGCATCGGGCAGACGCAGCCCGTGCAGGTCCACCGGCTGGTCGCCGAGGGCACGATCGAGGACCGCATCGCACAGATGCTGCAGCACAAGCAGGGCCTCGCGGACGCCGTCCTCGGCGGCGGCGGGGAGGCGGCGATCACCGAACTGTCCGACGGGCAACTGGCGGAGCTGGTCCGGCTGGCCGGGCCGCGAGGGGGCGAGTGATGACGGAGCAGGAGGAGCTGACCTTCGAGGCGCTGCCGCCGAGCCAGGGCCGCGGGTTCGCCCGTACGTGGTGGGGGCTGGCCTGGCAGAAGGCGCTGGAGGACACGGTGCTGGACGGCACGCTGCTTCGCCGCGGACGCAGGCACGCGCGCGCGGGCGCGGTGGGCGCGGTCGCGGTGCGGCCGGGGCGGCTCACGGCGCGGGTGCTGGGCGCGGACCGTACGCCGTACCGCACCGACGTGCTGGTGCAGCAGCTCGACGACGCCGACTGGGAGCGGCTGCTGGACACGATCGCCGACCGGGCCGGTCACATCGCGGCGCTGCTCGACCGGGACATGCCGCCGGAGCTGGACGAGGACGCGGCGGCGGCCGGGGTGTCGCTGCTGCCGGGGATCGGCGACCTGCAGCCGGAGTGCGGGTGCGGCGAGTGGGACCACTGCGAGCACACGGCGGCGCTGAGTTATCTGGTGGCGCGGCTGCTGGACGCGGACCCGTTCGTGCTGCTGCTGATGCGGGGGCGTGGCGAGGCGAGGCTGCTGGCGGATCTGCAGGAGCGGAGCGCGGCGCGGGCGGAGCCGGAGGCGGGTCCCGCGGTGGCCGCGGGCGTACGGGCGGACGAGGCGTACGCGAAGGCGCCGCCCCCGCTGCCGCCCCCTCCGGAACCGGTCGCGGAGGCGGGCACGCCCCCGGTGCTCACCGGCGGCGCGGAACCGGCGGCGGGGCTGGACGTGGCGGCGCTGGAATTCCTGGTCGCGGACACGGCGGTACGGGCCCGGCGGCTGCTGGCCGACGCCCTGGCACCGGACCACGCGGAAGCTCCGCTGCCGGGGGAGCTGACGGTGGCGCAGGACGCGGTACGGATGGCGGCGACGGCGAAGTCCGCGGGCCCGGGCGGCGCTACGTACGCCGGCGCGGGCGGCGCGGCGGCGCGGATCGCCGTCCGGCTGGCGGGCGGCAGCGGTCGCGACCGGGCCGGGATGGAGCGTGCGGTACGGGCCTGGCGCCACGGCGGCGCCGCGGGCCTCGCGGTGCTGGAGGACGACTGGACCCCGGACCCGGCGGCCCTGGCCCGCGCGACGGACCAGTTGGCCGCCGCCTGGGACCCGGACACCCGCCCCCACCTCCGCGCCACGGGCACCCGCTGGACGGCGGTGGGCCGCGGCGCCCAACTCCGTTTCGGCCCCGACGGCCGCTGGTGGCCGTACCGCAAAGAGGGCACCACCTGGACCCCGGCGGGCCCCCCGGCCCCGGACCCGGCGGCGGCCCTGGCAACGGTCCTGGAGGACGCCTGACCTCGCCGCAGGCGGGCCTCGCCGCCGCCTGCGGCGTGCGTCGTAAGGCGCGCCCCGGTCCGCAGGGCCGTGGGCCCGCCGCCCGGCGTCGCCCTACCGCCGACTGGTCACGTACCCGCGGCACGCCCCCCGCTCGCCTCCGCCAGGACCTCCAGGACCGGCGCCCGCGCCGTGTTGGGGTTGCTGTCCGTCCAGGCGGCCACCAGGTCCAGGAGCGGGGATCCCACGAGGCGACGGAACGCCACCCCCGGCCGGGCGAGGCTCCGTTGCGAGGCAGGTACCAGGGAGACGCCCGTGCCGGCCGCCACCAGGGCTGTGATCGTCTGCATCATCACCGCCTCCTGCGCCACTTCGGGCGGCGGTCCGCCGTCGCCGCGGCAGTAGTCGGTGATGAGGTCGTACATCCACGCGCCCTTGGACCGCGGGAACCGGACGAAGGGCTCGCCCCGCAGGTCCGCGGCCGTGAGGCGGGGCAGCCGGGCGAGGCGGTGGTCCGCGGGGAGCGCCGCGACCAGCGGTTCCCGGGTGAGCAGCCGGGTGCGCAGGCCCGCGGGGAGCGGCGACGGCGGACGGAGGAGACCGAGGTCCAGCTCACCGCGGGCGAGGGCGGCCACCTGCTCGGCGCTCGTCAGCTCGCGCAGCGTGACGTCCAGGCCGGGGCACCGCGCCCGCAGCGCGGGCATCGCGCGCGGCAGCAGTTCGTCGGTCGCCGAACCGACGAACCCCAGCGCGAGCCGTCCGAGTTCGCCGGCCGCCGTGCGCCGCGCCACGCGGGCCGCGTGTGCGGCGCGGGCCACCGCCTCCCGCGCCTCCGGCAGGAACGCGGCTCCCGCCGGACTCAGCGCGACCCGGCGGCGGTTGCGGGTCAGCAACTCCACTCCGAGGTCCGTCTCCAGCTTCCGGATCTGCTGGGAGAGCGCGGGCTGGGCGATTCCCAGCCGAGCCGCCGCCCGCCCGAAGTGCAACTCCTCGGCGACGGCGACGAAATACCGCAGTTGGCGCAACTCCATGACCTCAAGTTATAAGCATCGTCAATCAATTGACAGACAGAGATAGATTGTTCGTCTCACGGGCTCCGCCTACGGTCACCGGCATGCGGAGACGACACTTCCTCAGCACCGGCGCCGCCGCCGGCCTCACCGCCACGGCCGCGGCTCGCCCCACCGCCGCCGCGGCGAGCACCCGTGCAGCCGCCACGGACCGGACGGCAGCCGTCCTCGGATACGACGACGGCCTCGCCCGCCGGGACTTCACGACCCGGGGCGCCGACGGCCTCCGTCTCTTCGTCCGCGAGGTCACCACCCCTGGCCGAAAACCACGCGGCGCGCCGCTGCTCCTCGTGCACGGCGCCCGGCCCGACGGCACGTCCGCGTTCGACCTGCCCGTGCCCGGCGGCTCACTCGCCGCCGACCTCGTACGGGCCACCGACCGCCCCGTCTACGTCATGGACCTGCGCGGCTTCGGCCGCTCCGGCCTGCCGCCCGGCATGCGCACCCCCGTCGCCGACGCCGAGGCACAGGTCCGCTCCGACGAGGCCGTCGCCGACATCGGCACCGTCGTCGCCTTCCTCCGCCGCCGCTACCCCTCCCGGCGACTCGCCGCCCTCGGCTGGGCGACCGGCGGGCACTGGCTGGGGATGTACGCGGCGCTGCACACCGGCCGGATCACCGACCTCATCGTGCTCAACACCCTCTACTCGGGCGCAAGTGACTGGCCGCTGCAGGGCGAGTTGGCGGACCCCGGCCGCCCCGGCGAGCCGCTTCCCCAGCCCGGCTGGCGGGCGGTCACCGCCGACTCGCTGACCGCCCGCTGGGACGCGGGCCTGCCTGCCGGCCAGGACCCCGACGTCCGCCGCGACCCGGCAGTACGGGCCGCGTACCGGGAGGCCGCCCTGCGCCACGGCCCGCCGGGCGGCACCCCCGCGCTGCCGGCCGGCGGGCCCGCCCCGCCGAGCTTCCGCAACCCGACCGGGCCGCTCGTCGACGCCTTCTACCTCGCGCAGGCGCGGCAGTTCTACGACGCCGGGCTCATCCGCGCGCGGACACTCGTACTCCGCGGCGAGGGCGACTTCTGGTCCCGGCCCGAGGACGCCGAACTGCTCGGCCGGCACCTCTCCCGCGCCGCGGAGGCCCGGGTGCGTACCCTGCCCGGCGCGTCCCACTACCTCCACCTTGAGCGCCCCGCCTTCGGCCGCGACCGGCTCCTGGCGGAGGTACGGGACTTCCTCGCCGGCTGACGCCCGCGCCGGCCGGGCCTTTGCGAGGGCGCCGGTTCAGGCCGCGCGCGGGATCGGCTGTGGCGGGGGCGGGCCCACGTAACGGGCCGCCGGGCGGATGATCTTGGGGTCCTCCGCCTGTTCCAGGACGTTCGCGCTCCAGCCCACCACCCGCGCCGCCGCGAACGTCGGCGTGAACATGTCCCGCGGCAGCCCGCACTGCTCCATCACCACGCCCGCGTAGAACTCCACGTTGGTGTGCAACTCCCGCCCCGGCTTCAGCTCCGCGAGTATCTCCACCACCCGCCGCTCGACCTCCACCGCGAACTCCGCCAGCGGCCCGCCGAACGACTCCGCGAACCCCCGCAGCAGCCGCGAGCGCGGGTCCTCCGTGCGGTAGACCGCGTGGCCGAAGCCCATGATCCGCTCGCCCGCCAGCACCCGTTCGCGGATCCACGGGTCGATGCGGTCCGGCGTGCCGATGGCGTCGAGCGCGTCCAGGGCGCGGCTCGGCGCACCGCCGTGCAGCGGCCCCGACAGCGCGCCGATCGCGCCGACCAGGCACGCCGCCAGGTCGGCGCCGGTGGACGCGATCGTACGGGCGGTGAAGGTCGAGGCGTTGAAGCCGTGGTCGACGGTGGAGATCAGGTACGCCTCGATCGCCCGCGCGCGGGCGGGGTCGGGCTCCTCGCCGGTGAGCATGTACAGGTAGTTGGCCGCGTACGGCAGGTCGTCGCGCGGCTCGACCGGCTCCTGCCCCTGCCCGATGCGGTGCAGCGCGGTCAGCAGCGTGGGCACCATCGCGCACGCGGCGAGCGCGTTCTCGCGGCGCTGCGCCGGTGTCAGGTCGTACAGCGGCCGGAAGTCCGCCGCCGCGCCCGCCTGGGAGAGCGCGGTGCGCAGCCCGGCGAGCGGACCCGCGAGCACGCTGGAGCGGGCGATGCCCGGCAGCGCGTCGCGCAGGTCGGCCGGCAGGTGGCGCAGCGCGGCGGTGCGCGCGGTGAAGGCGGCACGCTGCGCGGCGTCCGGCAACTCGCCCTCGAACATCAGGTGCCAGACGTCCTCGAAGGTGCGCTCGCGGGCGAGATCCACCGCGGAGTACTGGCGGTAGTGGTAAAAGCCCTCGCGTCCGCGTACGTCGCCCAGCCGGGTCTCGGTGACGACGACGCCGCTGAGACCCCGCGGGGCGGGGGCCGGGGCGTCGGCCCGGGGTGTGGCCATGACGGTCTTCCTCTCTCCTCTATTGATTCGACTGTCCACCCTTGATTCAATGGATGTCAATCTTGATTCGATCAATATGGGAGCACGAGGAGACGATGGACGAGCTGACCACGCGCGAGGCCGCCGAGCGGCTGGGCGTGAAGCCCGAGACCGTCTACGCCTACGTCAGCCGCGGCCTGCTGAGCAGCCGCAAGGCGCCCGGGGGCCGCGGCAGCCTGTTCGACGCCCGCGAGGTCGACGCGCTCGCCCGCCGCCACCGCCGCCCGCACGCCGCCGTCGCCACCGCCGCCGGGGAGGACGGCGAGACCCCGGCCGGCACCCCGGTCCGTACGGGCATCACGCTCATCGAGCGCGACCGCTACTTCTTCCGCGGCGTCGACGCCACCGCCCTGGCCGCCGCGTACGGCTACGAGGAGGTCGCCGACTGGCTGTGGACCGGCCGGCTCACCCCCGGCATCCGCTTCACCGCCCCGCCCGAACTGATGGCCGCCGCCACCGCCGCCGTCGCCGCGCTCCCCGTCCACGCCGGTCCCGTCGACCGGCTGCGCGCCGCCGTGGTCGCCGCCGCCGCGGCCGACCCGCTGCGCTTCGACCTCGCCGACGACGCCGTCCGCGCCACCGCCCGCGGCCTGGTCGCCACCATGGCCACCGCGCTCCCCCCGGCCGGCCGCGCGCACGGCCCGTCCGCCCCCGTGGCCCGGCGGCTGTGGGCGCGGCTGACCGCGCTGCCGCCCGACGCCGACTCCGTACGCTGCCTGGACACCGCGCTCACCCTGCTCATCGACCACGACCTGGCGGCCTCCACCCTCGCCACCCGCGTCGCCGCCTCCGCCCGCGCGCACCCGTACGCCGTCGTCACCACCGGGCTCGGTGCCCTCGACGGCCCGCTGCACGGCGCCGCGAGCGGCCTCGCGCACCGCATGCTCGCCGAGGCACTGGCGCGCGGCAGCGCGGCCGCCGTGGTCTCCGACCACCTGCGCGCGGGCCGGCGCGTGCCGGGCCTGGGGCACCGGCTGTACGCGGGCGAAGACCCGCGCGCCGAGGTGCTGTTCGCACTGCTGGACGGGATCCCGCGGGCCGCCACGGCGCTGGCCGCCGCCCGGGAGGTCGCCGAGATCACCGCGCGGCACGTGTCCGTACGGCCGAACGTCGATCTGGCGCTCGCCGTGCTGTCGGTATCGGCGGACATGCCGGCGGAGGCGGGCGAGACGGTGTTCGCGGTGGCGCGTACGGCCGGGTGGGTCGCGCACGCGCTGGAGGAGTACGCCGAGCGCCCCCTGCGCATGCGTCCGAGCGGCCGCTACACCGGTCCGCCCCCCGAACAACCCCTCCCATAGGGAGCGTTACGGATCATGTGAACGGCTCCGTTACATGCTCGCAATGACCGGGGCGGCGACACGCGCGTAGACCGGTGGCAGGATGCGCATTCCCAGCAGCACATCACCAGCGCAGACCTGCCCAGGAGGCATCGTGTCGTACCGCCCCCCGCTGCCGCTCATAGCCATCGGCGCGGCGGCCGTACTCCTTGCCGGGTGCAGCAGCACCGAGAAGTCCGGGCAGAGCGGCGAGGTGTCGCTCGTCAAGGACGGGAAGCTGCTCAACTGCACCGGACTGCCGTACGAGCCCTTCGAGTACAAGGACAAGAAGAGCGGTGACATCGTCGGTTTCGACATCGAGCTGATCGATCTCGTCGCGAAGGAACTGGACGTCAAGCAGGAAGTCATCGACACGCCCTTCGAGGGCATCGAGTCCGGCGCGGTGTTCGCCTCCAACAAGTGCGACCTGTCCGCGGCCGGCATGACCATCACGGAGGAGCGGAAGAAGAAGTTCGCCTTCTCCGACCCGTACTTCGACGCCACCCAGGCGCTGGCCACGAAGAAGGGTTCCGGCTTCGACTCGCTGGAGGCGCTGAAGGGCGAGCGGCTCGGCGTGCAGATGGACACCACGGGCCAGATGTACGCGCAGGACAACGCCGAGGGTGTCGAGGTCAAGGACTACGAGGACCTCGGGCTCCAGTTGCAGGCGCTGGAGGGCGGGCAGATCCCGGCCGCGATCAACGACAACGGTGTGCTCTACGACTGGGTCAAGGACCGCCCGGACTTCGAGGTCTCCACCGAGTTCGACACCGGCGAGCAGTACGGCATCGGCGTCGGCAAGGACAACAAGGAACTGCTGAAGAAGATCAACGACGTCCTCGCCAAGGCGAAGGACGACGGCACGTACGACGAGATCTACCAGAAGTGGTTCGGCGAGGCGCCCCAGTGAAAGAGCCCGGCACAACGCGCGGCGGCAGGTCCCTGACGCGGCGGCAGCGGATGAAGCTGGCGCGCGGCGCGCAGTACGGGGTGCTCGCCGCCGCCGCCGTCGCGGTCGGCCTGCTGGCCGACTGGGGCGAGGTCAAGGACGCGTTCTTCAACCTCGACGTCGCGCAGGACCAGTTCCCCGACGTCCTCACCACCGCGCTCGTCAACACGGTCACGTACACCGCGCTCGGCTTCGTCTTCGGGCTGGCGCTCGGGCTGCTGCTGGCCCTGATGAAGCTGTCGTCGGTGCCGCCGAACCGGTGGCTGGCGACGGCGTACATCGAGTTCTTCCGCGGCGTGCCCGCACTGCTGGTGTTCATCGCCCTCGGCTACGGCGTGCCGCTGGCCTTCCAGGTGAACATCAACCTGCTCTTCACCACCATGCTCGCGCTCGGTCTGGTCGGGGCCGCGTACATGGCGGAGACCATCCGCGCGGGCATCCAGGCGGTGCCGAAGGGGCAGTTGGAGGCGGCCAGGTCGCTGGGTATGTCGCAGACGCGGGCGATGATCACGATCGTGATCCCGCAGGCGTTCCGGATCGTGCTGCCGCCGCTGACGAACGAGCTGATCCTGCTCACCAAGGACTCGTCGCTCGTCTATGTGCTGGGGCTGGCGGTGGACGAGCAGGAGCTGACGAAGTTCGGGCGCGATGCGCTCAACGACAACCTGAGCCTGACGCCGATCCTCGTCGCGGGGCTGTGCTACCTCATCATCACCATTCCCCTCGGGCACCTCGTCCGGCGGCTAGAGGCGAAGGCGGCGAAGGCCAGGTGACCACGGTGGACAAGGCCACGGACGAGACCGCGCCTGAGGGGCCGGCCATCAGCGTCGAGGGGCTGCACAAGTCCTTCGGCGACCTGGAGGTGCTCGGCGGCATCGACCTGACGGTCGCCCGCGGCGAGGTGGTGTGCGTCATCGGCCCCTCGGGCTCCGGCAAGTCGACGCTGCTGCGCTGCGTGAACATGCTGGAGGAGCCGAGCGCGGGGCGGATCAGCGTGGCCGGCGCCGAAGTCACCGACCCGGACGTCGACATCGACCGGGTACGGCGCCGGATCGGCATGGTCTTCCAGTCGTTCAACCTCTTCCCCCATCTGACGGCGCTGGACAACCTGACCATCGCGCAGCGGCGGGTACTCGGCCGCAGCCGGTCGGAGGCGGAGAAGGTCGCGCGGGCCAACCTGGTGCGGGTGGGGCTCACCGACAAGGAGACGTCGTATCCGGCGCAGTTGTCCGGCGGGCAGCAGCAGCGGGTGGCGATCGCACGGGCGTTGTCGATGGAGCCGGAGCTGATGCTCTTCGACGAGCCGACCTCGGCGCTCGACCCGGAGCTGGTCGGCGACGTGCTGGCGGTGATGCGGCATCTCGCGGACGAGGGCATGACGATGCTGGTGGTCACGCACGAGATGAGCTTCGCGCGGGAGGTGGCGGACCGGGTGGTGTTCATGGACGAGGGCGCCATCGTGGAGCAGGGGGTGCCGGAGCAGGTGATCGGCAACCCGCAGCACCGGCGGACGCGGACGTTCCTGGCGCGGGTGCTGGACCCGGCGGCGGCGGAGGTCGCGGAGCTGTAGGGGCGGTTTCGGCGGGCGTCCGGGGCCCCTGTTGCTGCCCGGGGCTGTTCCGCTGCGTCCGGGGGCTGACGGAGTACTGCCCTGGGGCTGTTCAGGGACCGTTCAAGGGCCGTCCGGTCAGGGCGCGGTCGGTTCGCCGTCGAACTCGTCGAAGAAGCTGCTCACGGCCGCCGAGGCGTCGTACGCGTCACTGCCCGTGCCGCTGAGGTGCCCGCCGAGCAGCGGGTCGGGGGTGCCCGGCCAGGCGTGGCCCAGGGACGCGACGGCGACGAGGCGTACGGGTTCGCGGCCTGCGGCGTCGCGGTGGCGGAACTCCGTGACGCCGGGCGCGGGTTCGGTCCGTACCGGCTCCGCCGCGCAGCCCGCGGCTTCGGCCCAGCGGGCGACGGCGTCGGGCACGGGCTCGTCCCAGCGAGGGCCGGCCGCGCCGTGGTACGGGTTGGTGTCGTCCCGTAGACCGTGCACGGCGAGCAGCGGCGGAGCGGTGTCGCCGGGGCCGCCCGGGCGGCGGACGCCGCCGACGCAGGCGACCGACGCGAGGCGGTCGCCGAAGGCGACGGCGGCCTGGCTCGCGAGGCGGGCGCCGCCGGAGAAGCCGGAGAGGTGGCGGCGGGCGGGGTCGAGGGGGAGCATGCCGTCGAGGGTGTCGAGCAGCGCGGCGAGGAAGGCGACGTCGTCGACGTCGGCGGCCTCGTCCCGTATCCGCTCCTCCCCCGCCAGCGGCACCCCGGGCAGGGACCAGGCCCAGCCGGCCTGGTAGGGCAGCACTCCCTGGGGCGCCGCGACGGCGTATCCGCGCGCGGTCAGCTCGCCGAGGCCGCTGCCGCGGAGTTGGGCGGCGGGGCCGAGTCCGCTGGGGTGCAGGTCGACGACGAGCGGCGCGGGGCGGACGGCCGTGTTCGTGCCGGTGCCCGTGCCGGGCTCAGGCTCGGGGCGGAGCAGCAGGAAGCGCCGGCGGCGCCCGCGAAACGTCAACTCGTGCCGCTCGGCTCGCCGTACGGTCTCCGCCCGGGTCGTCATGATGATCGATCCTACGGCGGGGCGTCCTGCGGCGGGCCGCGGCCTAGGAGATCCCCTCCGGCAGCAGCTCGGTGGGGATGTCCTCCGGGCTCAGGCCGCTGGGCAGGTCGTCGAGGTCGAGGTCACTGGGCAGCAGCTCGGTCGGGATGTCCTCCGGGTTCAGCCCGCTGGGCAGATCCTCGGGGTCCAGGCCGCTGGGCAGCAGCTCGGTCGGGATGTCGTCGGGGAGCTTGGCGTCGTCCGGACCGGCGGACGGGCTCTCCCTGGGCGGCGGCTGGCAGGAACACGGCACGTTCTCGTCGTCGCCGCCGCTGACGAGCGCGTACGTCACGCCGACGCCGCCGGCGAGCACCACGACCGCCGCGGCCACCGCGAGCCACCGCTTCTTGTTGCCGCCGTCGGGCGGCGGGGGCGGGGCGGGCCAGTGCTGGGTGCTGCTGCCGAGCGGGGGTGTGTGGTCCGGCGGCGGGGCGTCTGCGGGCGGCGGGTAACTCATGGCCCCAGCTTCACCCGCGGGGGCGGCGGAAGGGATGGCTCCGCCGGCCTCGTGACAGGGTTGCGACACTCCGCCGCCGGTCAGAGGGCCAGGGGCCCTGTACAGGCGTGCCGGGTCCCGTACGCGACCGGTGGCGCCGGGGGTGGAACCGGCGACCGCGCTACAGGCATGCACCCGGCGTTGTCCGAGGGGCGGCCTACCCTGGGGCGGGCGCGTGGGGACATCGGGGGCGTGGAGGACAGAAGGGGCCAGGGGGCCGAGGGTCAGGGGGCCAAAGGACGCGGGGCCAGAGGAACGCGGGGCCAGAGGGACGCGGGCCGGAAAACGAGGGGCCCGGGGACCAGGGGACGGGGGCAGACGGGACTGGGGGAGTGGGGGTGTGTACGGGCCGGTTCGCCGGGGCCGTGGGCCCCGGTGACGCGGCCCGTACGCCGCCCCGCCTGGGTCAGACGCCCAGCAGGTGGTCCATCGCCAACTGGTCCAGGTGCTCGAAGGCCATCCCGCGCCGCGCCGCCGCCTCCGGGTCGAAGTCCTCGTACGCGCCGCGGTCCGCGAGCAGCCCGGCGAGGCCGGAGTCGTCCGCGGTGGGCTGCGCCAGCTCGTCCAGGCGCGAGGCGCGCAGCGCCTCCTGGACCGCGGGGTCGGCGCGGAACGCGGCGGCGCGCTCCTTGAGGATGAGGTAGTTGCGCATGCAGCCCGCGGCCGACGCCCACACGCCTTCCTTGTCCTCGGTGCGCGGCGGCTTGAAGTCGAAGGTCTTCGGGCCCGCGTAGCCGGCCGTCTCCAGCAGGTCCACCAGCCAGAACGCGGCCCGCACGTCTCCGGCGCCGAAGCGCAGGTCCTGGTCGTACTTGATGCCGTTCTGGCCGTTGAGGTCGATGTGGAACAGCTTGCCGGCCCACAGCGCCTGGGCGATGCCGTGCGGGAAGTTGAGCCCGGCCATCTGCTCGTGACCGACCTCTGGGTTGACGCCGTACAGCTCGGGGCGCTCCAGCCGCTCGATGAAGGCCAGCACGTGGCCGACGGTGGGCAGCAGGATGTCGCCGCGCGGCTCGTTGGGCTTGGGCTCGATGGCGAACTTGAGGTCGTAGCCCTGGCCGGTGATGTACTCGCCGAGGAGGTCGAACGCCTCCTTCATCCGGTCGAGCGCGACGCGCACGTCCTTGGCGGCGCCGGACTCGGCACCCTCCCGGCCGCCCCAGGCGACGTAGACGCGGGCGCCCAGCTCCACCGCCAGGTCGATGTTGCGGATCGTCTTGCGCAGCGCGTAGCGGCGGACGTCGCGGTCGTTGGCGGTGAAGGCGCCGTCTTTGAAGACGGGGTGGGTGAAGAGGTTCGTGGTGGCCGCGGGGACGGTCATCCCGGTGGCGTCGAGCGCCTGCCGGAAGCGCTTGACGTGCGACTCGCGCTCCGTCTCGGAGGCGCCGAAGGGGATCAGGTCGTCGTCGTGGAACGTGACGCCGTACGCGCCGAGGTCAGCCAGTCGGCGGACGCTCTCGACCGGGTCGAGAGGCGCTCGGGTCGCCTCGCCGAAGGGGTCGCGGCCCTGCCAGCCGACGGTCCACAGACCGAAGCTGAACTTGTCCTCGGGGGTGGGGGTATACGACATGACGGCTCCTTCGGCGGATCTATTTCGTAAGGCCGCTTTACAAAATAGGATGCCGACCGGGTCGGAGGGAAGAGCCGGCCCACGAACGAGTCGCGGAGGACACAGCATGGGGCCCCTCGTCATCGGCGTCGACAGCTCGACGCAGTCCACCAAGGCGCTGGTCGTCGACAGCGAGACCGGGCAGGTCGTCGCGCACGGCCAGGCCGCGCACGCCGTCAGTACCGGCGGCCGGCGGGAGAGCGATCCGGAGCAGTGGTGGGAGGCGCTCGGCGCCGCGCTGGCCGCCTGCGGCGAGCCGGTCCGCGAGGCGGCGGCCCTCGCGGTGGGCGCGCAGCAGCACGGGCTGGTGACGCTGGACGCCGGCGGGCGTCCGGTGCGTCCCGCGCTGCTCTGGAACGACGTGCGCTCCTCGGCCCAGCGCGACCGGCTGGTCACGGAGCTGGGCGGGCCCAAGGGCTGGGCGGAGCGCACCGGCAGCGTGCCGGTCGCCTCCTTCACCGTCACCAAGTGGGCCTGGCTCGCCGAGCAGGAGCCGGACTCCGCCGCCGCCACCGCCGCCGTCCGGCTGCCGCACGACTACCTCACCGAACGGCTCACCGGCGAGGCCGTCACCGACCGCGGCGACGCCTCCGGCACCGGCTGGTGGGACGCCGCGACGGAGACGTACGACACCGAGACCCTGGAGCACGTCGGCCTCTCCCCCGACCGGCTGCCCCGCGTGCTGCGGCCGGGTGAGGCGGCCGGCACCGTACGCGCCGACGACCTGCCCGTACCCCGCGGCGCCCTCGTCGCCGCCGGCACCGGCGACAACATGGCCGCCGCCCTGGGCCTGGGCCTCGCCGCCGGGCAGCCGGTGCTCAGCCTCGGCACCTCCGGCACCGTCTACGCCGTCTCCGGGCACCGCCCCGCCGACCCCACCGGTACCGTCGCCGGCTTCGCCGACGCACGCGGCGACTGGCTGCCGCTGGCCTGCACCCTCAACTGCACGCAGGCCGTGGACCGGATCGCCGCGCTGCTCGGCCGCTACCGCGAGGAGGTGCGGCCCGGCGGCACGGCCGTCGTGCTGCCCTTCCTCGACGGCGAGCGCACCCCCGACCTGCCGCACGCCTCCGGCCTGATCCACGGGCTGCGCCACGACACCACCCCGGGGCAGGTGCTCCAGGCCGCGTACGACGGCGCGGTCCACGCGCTGCTGACGGCGCTGGCGGAGGTCTCCGGTCCGGACGCCGACCCCGACGCGCCGCTGCTGCTCATCGGCGGCGGGGCGCAGGGCGCGGCGTGGCGGGAGACGGTACGGCGGCTGTCCGGGCGGGCGGTGCAGGTGCCGCGGGCGCAGGAGCTGGTCGCCCTCGGCGCGGCGGCGCAGGCGGCGGGGCTGCTGCTGGACGAGGACCCGGCGGCGGTGGCCCGGCGCTGGAGCACGGCGGAGGGGCGCACGTACGAGCCGGTGGAGCGGGACGACGCGACGCTGGAGCGGATCGGCGCGGTGCTCGCGGACGCGGGTACGCTGCTGCGCCGGGCGGGCTGAGGGGACGTACGGACCGGGCGGCCGGGCGCGTACGAACCGGCCGGTGCGGGGCGGCGGATCGGGCCGGACAGCGCCGCGCGAGCGGCGCCGTCCGGCCGCGTACCGGAGCGTCGGTTCAGCCCGCGCGGACGAGCGTCACGCCCGCCGCCGCGCAGCGTCCCTCCAGGTCGGCCGGCGCCTCCGCGTCGGTCACCAGCGTCCAGCCCCGGGGCAGCCGGGTCCAGGCCGGGGCGTCGTCGACGGCCAGCTTCGTCGCGTCGGCCAGGACCACGACGCGGTGCGCCCGGGCGGCGACGCGCTCCTTGACCGCCGTCTCCTCCAGCGTCGGCTCGCCGATGCCGCGTTCGGGGTCGACGGCGTCCGCGCCGAGGAACGCCACCGAGAACGACAGCCGGTCCAGCGCCAGGTCGGTGAGGGGACCGACGAGACCGTGGCTGAGCGGGCGCACGCTGCCGCCGAGCATCACCACGTCGATGTCGGGCGCCCCGGCGAGCAGTTGCGCCGTCTCCAGGCCGCGGGTGACCACGACGCTGCCGCCCGCGTGCGCGTCGGCGTCGAGTAGCTGGCGGGCCAGCGCGGCGCACGTGGTGCCCGCGTCGACGAACACCGCGCCGCTCTGCGGCACCAGCGCGAGCGCGGACTCCGCGATCGCGGCCTTCGCGTGCAGCCGGACGAGCGCGCTCTCCCCCACCGGCCGCTCGGGGAACGCCTCCGGCACCACCGCGCCGCCGTACGTACGCGTCACCCGGCCGCCCTCGGTGAGCCGGCCCAGGTCGCGCCGTACGGTCGACGGCGACACGGCGAGCGCCGCGGCGAGCTCCTCCACCTGCGTGGTGCCTTCGCGGAGCAGCCGCAGCAGGGCTTCGTGCCGCTCGCGCGTGCCGCGTCGCGCCGTCGGGTGGGCCACACGTGCCTCCGTCTGTCGTGTCCGCCCGCCGCGGCGGGTCCCGTGGCGGGCGGGGTGGGTCAGCCGTACGTCCGGCGGATCCGCTCGGCGAACGGGCTGTAGTCCACGCCCGCGAGATACGCCGAGAGCATTGTGCCGTGATCGGCGCGGCCCGTGCCCGCGATATCGAACGCCGTGCCGTGGTCGACGGACGTGCGCAGGATCGGCAGCCCGACGGTGACGGAGATGGTGCCGTCGAAGTCGTAGGTCTTGGCGGGGATGTGGCCCTGGTCGTGGAAGTGGGACAGCACGCCGTCGTAGCGCCCGACCAGGCCCTGGTGGAACACCGAGTCCGCGGGGACGGGCCCGCTGACGTCCAGGCCCTCGGCGCGGGCCGCCTCGACGGCGGGGGCGATGTGCACGATCTCCTCGTCGCCGAACGCACCGTTCTCGCCGCCGTGCGGGTTGATCGCGGCGACGGCCAGCCGGGGCGACTCGGTGCCGAAGACCTGCAGCGCGGTGACGGCCTCGCGGATCGACTTGCCGACGCGCTCCGCGGTGATCTGGTCGAGCGCGGTGCGCAGCGCGACGTGCCGGGTGGTGAAGAAGATGCGCAGGTGGTGGCCTTCGGCCGCGGTGTTGCGCACGACGAACATGGTGTCCTGGCGGGTCACGCCGGTCAGCTCGCCGAGCATCTCGGTGTGGCCGAGGTGCTTCGAGCCGGCCTTCCAGATGGCCTCCTTGTTGATGGGACCGGTGACGATCCCGGAGACCCGGCCGTCGAGCGCGGCGCGGGTGGCGACCTCGATGGCGGTGACGGCGGCGCGGCCCGCGCGGGCGTCGACCTTGCCCCACTCCGGTACGTCCGCGCCGAGTTCGCCGGTGTCGAGGACGTCGATGACGCCGGGGCCCGCGGGCTCGGTGTCGAAGCCGCTCACCGCGCGCACCTCGACGTCCAGGCCGGCGGCGCGGGCACCGCGGCGCAGCGCCTCGGCGTCGCCGACGGCGATGCCGTGGTGCCCGGTCTGCCCGGCGACCTCGGCGAGGGTGCGCGCCGTGATCTCCGGGCCGATCCCGACGGGGTCGCCCAGGGTGACGGCGAGGACGGGGCGGGTCATCGGTGGTTCCTCCTCGTGGTGCGGCGGCGCGGCGCGCTCGCCGTCCGGTGTGGTGCGGTCGGCCCGAACTCCTCGGGCCGGTCGGTGTGCACGGGGCTCAACGGGTTCACAGTGTGCTCGGGTGGCCGGGGCTCACGGGGTCAACGTCTTGTGGCGGTCGGAACGTGCCGCCGGGCGGCGGCCGCGGCCCGGCGCAGATGGGCGACGCAGGCGACGGTGGTGTCGGCGCCGCCGATCAGGCCGCCCTTGGTGACGACCGGCAGCCCGGCCCAGTCGCCGCCGACGAAGCTGCCGGCGACCGCCAGCGGCTCCAGCTCCTCCTCGACGTCGAGCCCGGCCGCGCCCAGCGCGGCGAAGAGGGCGGCGGAGACATCGCCGCCGGTGGCGAAGAGGCCGTCGACGGGCTGCCGTTCCAGGGCGGTACGGACCGTACGGGCCAGCTCCGCCGGGAGCCGGGCGGCGTCCGCGGGGTCGAGGGCGACGACGTCGGCCTCCTCCAGCACGGTCGCGAGCAGCACGACCTCGCCGGGGCCCGCGGCGGCCAGCTCCGCCGCCAGCACCTCGGCCGTGGCGGCCGGCTCGGGGACGGGCGAGCCGGGTGCGGTGACGGGGCGCACGACGCGCACCGGCTCGGCGGCCTGCAGCCGGGCGAGCTGGGTGCGGGTCAGCGCGGTGGCGGAGCCGGAGACGGCGAGCACCGGGGCGCCCGCGGCGCGGCCGGTGATGCCGAGCGCACGGGCCAGCGCCACCGAGCCGGGCCCGGAGTCGACGCCGGTCCACACGATCTCGTCGCCGCCGGCGGCGACGGCCGCCGCGGCCGTGCGCTCCAGGTGCTCGACGGTCAGCGCATCGGCGACGATCACCTCGGCGCCGTCGGCGACGGCCTTGTCCAGATGGGCCCGCAGCGTCCCGGCCTCGGCGGTGACCACCGACAGCGGCACGCGGGCGATCCGCAGGTCCGCCTGGCGGCGCAGCAGCTCCGCGATGTCCGAGGTGGGCACGGGCGAGCGCGGGTCGCGGGCCAGCTCGGTCTCCTCCAGCCGGGCTCCGTCGAGCAGTTGGGTGCCCTGCACGGTGTGCCGGCCCGCCTCGGGGTGGGCCGGTGCGCACAGGGCCACGGCCCGCCGGCCGGAGGCCGCGCGCACGGCCTCCAGCAGGGCTTCGGTGGAGGCACCGACGTTGCCGCGGAGGGTGGAGTCGACACGGTTGCTGACCAGCTCGGCCGGCCAGCCGGCACGTACGGCCTCGGCCACCCGGCGCGCCGCCTCGGCGGGCGCGCTGTGGCGGCTGTCGGTGCTGACCACCACGGCGTCGAACCGCTCCGCGAGACCGGCGAGGACGTCGGGACCCTGGTCGGCGCCGACGGTCACGGCGCGCAGCCCGGCCCGGGCGAAGCCCGCCGCCGTGGCGTTCGCGCCCGTCAGGTCGTCAGCGGCCACCAGCACGGCCGCCCGCCGGCCCGCACCCCGCCCGGGGGCCGGCCCTTTCTTCGGGCCGGCCGCCGCTCCGCTCGTCCGGCCTGTCATAGAAAGGTGCTCGCTACGAGCAGCAGCGGCAGCGAGCCGAGCCACACGGCCGTGGTGATGCCCGACCAGCCGCGGATGGCGGCGACGCCGTCCAGGCCGGTGAAGCGGGTGACGACCCAGAAGTAGGAGTCGTTGAAGTAGCTGAAGACCATCGAGCCGGCGCAGCAGGCCAGCGCGGCGAGCAGCGCGGAGATCCCGAGACCGTCGACGAGCGGTGCGGTGACGGACGCGGCGGTGATCATCGCCACCGTGCCGGAGCCCTGGGCGACGCGCACCAGTGAGGCGATGAGGAACGGCACCAGCACGCCCGGCAGGCTCCAGGACGAGATGGCCTCGGCCAGCTCGTCGCCCACGCCGGTGTCGCGCAGGACCTGGCCGAGCGCACCGCCCGCGCCGGTGATGAGGATGATCAGTCCGGCGGACGCGGCAGCCTCGGAGAGCCAGCCGCCGACCTGGGTGCGGGTCGTCCAGCGGGGCAGCAGCACGTAGACCGCGAGGACGATGCCGATGAGGAGCGCCACGACGGGGCTGCCGATGAAGGCCAGGGCCTTCGGCAGGGCCGAGGGCTCGTACTCGTCGGAGCCGATCGCGTCCTGGCGGTTCTGGTCGATGGCGGAGGCCACGGTGTTGGCGACGATGAGCAGCAGCGGCACCAGCAGCGGCAGGACGGCGAGGCCGGGGGTCATCCGGTGCGGCTTGGCGCCGGGCGGCGGGGTGCCGAGGGCGGCGGCCGGGTCCGGCTCCGGCTCCGGGTCGGCAGTGTCGTCGGCCTTGGACAGGTCGGCCGGCGCCCCCGCGGAGCCCGAGCCGCCGCCGACGCCGGCGGGGACCGCGGCCTTGCCGTACACGGCCTCGCGGACCTCGTCCGAGATCTCGCTCTCCAGCTTCGGCCCCATCCAGCGCGCGTACCCGATCACGATGGGCAGCAGCACCACGGAGAAGGCCAGACCCGCCAGCACCAGCGCGCCCAGCTCGGCGCCGAGGATGCCGGCCACGCCCAGCGGGCCGGGCGTCGGCGGGACCAGGTGGTGCGTGAGCGTCATGCCGCAGCCCAGTGCGAGCGCGAGCGTCACGTAACCTGCGCGTTTCACGCGGGCTATGGAGCGCGCGAGCGGGTTCATGATCACGTAGCCGGAGTCGCAGAACACCGGAATGGAGACGACCGCGCCGGTCGTGCCCATCGCCCACGGCTCCCGGCCCTTGCCGAACGCCCGGACGAACATCCTGGCCAGCGCGTCCGCGGCGCCGGAGACCTCCAGGATCTTGCCCAGGCCCACGCCCAGGCCGATCACGATGCCGATGGACCCCAGCGTCGTGCCGAAGCCCGCGGTGATCGAATCGAGGATTTCCGTGGCGGGCGCGCCCGCGACGAAGCCGGTCACCAGCGAGGCGACGAGCAGTGCGACGAAGGCGTCGAGCCTGGTGCGCAGCACGATGACGATGATCGTGGCGATACCTAGCACGAGCGCCGCCAAGAGCTGAAGATCCACGCCGATCCTCCTCCGACTTTGCTGTGGACGTCCGTTCGGACACGCACATCATGCATCCGCAACCTGCGTGAAACAAGCAGTCCACTCAAGATTTTCTGCGCAGTCCGCGCAACTCGCGGTTTCGGGCCTGCCCCACATGCTCCGGTACCGCGCCGCCAGGCCGTAGGGTCGTCGTGCCCGAGCCCCACGTGACGGTCGTCACCGCCGTTCACCGCCCGTTCACCGCCCCGAAGGAGTCGCCCGTGTCGGCGCCCTCACCCCGTACGCAACAGGCGCTGCGGCAGCGGAACCTGTCCCTGGCCCTGCGCGCCGTGGCCGCCGGGGGCCCGCTGTCGCGCGCGGCCGTGGCGGCGCGGATCGGGATGACGCGGGCGGGGGTCGCGGCCGTCGTCGACGAGCTGCTGCGCGCGGGGCTGCTGGTGGAGCTGGGTCCGGGCCGCCCCGGCACGGTCGGCCGGCCCGGCAGCGCGCTGGCGCTCAACGACCGCGGGCCGTGCGGCCTCGGCGCCGAGATCGGCGTGGACCACCTCGCGGTCTGCGCGGTGGACCTCAGCGGCCGGGTACGGGCCCGGGTCGCCGCCGACGCCGCGAACCGCGACCACCCGCCGGGGCCGGTGCTGGCGCGGCTCGCCGGGCTGATCGAGCAGGTCGTGGCGGAGCTACGGGACGAGGGCCTCACCCCGACCGGGCTGACGGTGGCCGTCCCCGGCCTGATCGCGCGCGACGAGTCGACCGTCGTACGGGCCCCGAACCTCGGCTGGCAGGGCGTCGACCTCGGCCCGCTGCTCCCGTCCGCCCCCCCGGCCCGCGTGGGCAACGAGGCCAACCTCGGCGCGCTGGCGGAACAGCGCCAGGAGCGCGGCACGCCGGAGCCGCCCGGCACCGGCGAGGACGGGGAGTCCGGCACCGGCCCCGCGGATGAGCCGGCCGCGGCGCTCCCGGCGGGAGACGGCCGCTCCCCCGGCCCCGGGCGGAACTTTCTCTTCGTCTCCGCCGAGATCGGCATCGGCGCCGCCGTCGTCATGGACGGCGAACTGCTGCGCGGGGCGCACGGGTTCGCCGGGGAGCTGGGCCATGTGCCCGTACGGCCCCAGGGCCGGCCGTGTGCCTGCGGCGGGCGCGGGTGCCTGGAGCAGTACGCCGGCGAGGAGGCCGTACTGCGGGCCTCCGGCATCGACCCGGCGCAGGCCCGCGCCGCGCACCCCGGCCCCGGCGGGCGGATCGCCATGCTCGCCGCCCGCGCCGCCGACGGCGACGCCCTGGTGCGGACGGCGCTGCGCGAGGCGGGCGGCGCGCTGGGGATCGCGCTCGCCGGCACCGTGAACATCCTCGACCCGGAGACGGTCGTGCTGGGCGGCGCACTCGCCGGCCTCGCGCCCTGGGTGGTACCCGCCGTCGAGCGCGAGCTGGCCCGCCGGCTCGCCGACCCGGCCCGTACCGTACGGCTGGCCGTCTCGGCGCTCGGCGCCGAGGGGCCGCTGCTCGGCGCGGCACTGAGCGAGGTCGACGCCGTCATGGAGGCGCCGGGCGCGATCGCCGCCGGCTGACCCTCCCCCCACAGGACCCCCGCCGCGCCCGCCGTCCCCGACCACCGCCTTTGGTACGCCCATTGGCATATCCGGCCATGTCTTGGCAGAGGGCCTGACGTGTCCTCATGATGGGTTCCGGAATGTCATGTACGCGCAAATGTCCCTCCGCTGTCAGGAGCCCCATGGACTTCGCGAACCTCCCTCGCAGGCGGCTGATCCAGGGCGCCGCCGCCACCGCCGCCGCGGCCGGCCTCGGCGGCCTCGCCGCCACCCCCGCGCAGGCGGCGCAGTACCCTCCGACGCACTGGATACCGGCGGACCGGTCCAACTACACGGTCTCCACCCGCCCGACCGCGTACCCGCTGGACTTCGTGGTCGTGCACGTGACCCAGGAGTACTTCCAGGACGCCGTGGACATCTTCCAGAACCCCAGCCGCGACGTCTCCTCGCACTACCTCATCGCCTCGGCCGACGGCTACATCGCCCAGCTCGTCCGGGAGAAGGACATCGCCTGGCACGCCGGCAACTGGAACTACAACACCCGCAGCATCGGCATCGAGCACGAGGGCTGGGTGGACCAGCCGGCCTGGTTCACGGACGTGATGTACCGGCGGTCCGCGCAACTGACCGCCGCGATCTGCACCCGCTACGGCATCCCGCGCACCCGGGACCACATCATCGGCCACAACGAGGTCCCCGGCGCCACCCACACCGACCCCGGCCCCCATTGGAACTGGACGAAGTACATGACGCTGGTACGGGCCGCCTGAGGCTCGGCGCCGGGTCCACGAGCTCCCGGTGGGCGGCTCAGGGGTGTTGCCGCTCACCGGGTTCCCTTTTTCGTAAAGGCCAATGCACTTCTTGCATATCGCTTGCATGATGTGGGAATCTGCCATCGCCTGAGCCCGTTACCGAAGCAGGGATGGTGAGCATGGCCCGCATCGCCGATGTCCGCGTCTACGCGCTCAAGTTGCCGCACGGCGAGGCGTATCTGGGCCGGCTCGACGACGGCAGCGATCTCACCGAGGAGCGCGGGTACGTGGTGCGCGAACCCTGGCGCAGCCTGTACTCCGCCCGCTTCGAGACCCTGCTCGTCCGTGTCGTCGCCGACGACGGCACCGAAGGCTGGGGCGAAGCGCTCGCGCCCGTCGGCCCCGAGGTGCCGGGACAGGCCGTCGCCACGCTGCTGCGCCCCGCGCTGCTCGGCGCCCCCGCCGGCGCCGTCCGCCCCGCCTGGCACCGGCTGCGCGACCTGATGCGCGAGCGCGGCCATCTGACGGGACATCAGGCCGACGCGCTCGCCGCCGTCGACATCGCCCTGTGGGACCTCGCCGGACACCGCGCCGGCCTGCCCGTCGCCGAGCTGCTGGGCGGCGTGTTCCGCACCGTCCAGCCCGCCTACGTCTCCGGGCTGCCCCGCGACACCGACGCCGAACGCGCGAAGCTGGCCGCCGAGTGGGCCGGGCGCGGCGCGTACCGGATCAAGCTGCACCTCGGCCGCGGCGTCGAGGCCGACCTCGCCACCGTCGACGCGGTGCTCGCCGCCGACGAGCGGCTGCGCGTCGCCGTCGACGCGCACTGGGCGTACGCGCCCGCCGAAGCCGCCCGCCTCGGCCGCGAGTTGCAGCGGCGCGGCCGGGTGCTGTTCCTGGAGGCGCCGCTGGCCCCCGAGGACGTCGAGGGCCACCGCGACCTGCAGCGCCGCCTCGACCTCCCGGTCGCCGTCGGCGAAGCCCTGCGCAACCGCTACGAGTTCGCCCACTGGCTCGGCCGCCGCGCCCTGGCCCTGGCCCAGCCCGACGCCGGCCGCACGGGCCTGACCGAGGCCCTGGCGATCGCCGAACTGGCCGCCGCCCACCACGTGCCCGTGGCCCCGCACCACTCCACGGGCCTCGGCGTCGCCACCGCCGCGGGGCTGCACTTCGCCGCCGCGGTCGCCGCCATGCCGTACTTCGAGTACCAGCCCACCACCTGGCAGGTCGCGAGCCGCATCCTGCGCACCCCGCTCGCCGGCGGCCCGGACACCGGCATCCCGCTGCCCGCGGGACCCGGCCTGGGCGTGGAGGTGGACGCGGAGTTCGTCGTACGGCACGCGCAGGAGATCACCGGCTGAGGGAGGCCGGGACGGCCCGCCCGGCCGCCGCCCGGCACCCCCCGCCCCGCACACCGCACCCCGACCCGACCGCCACGAGGCCGCGCCGCCCGCCGCGCGGCCGGCCGGGCGAACGAAAGGACCCCAGCATGAGCCGGCCCGTACGAGGTCTCGTCCCCGTCCTCGCGACCCCCTTCCACCCGGACGGGAGCCTCGACCGCGCCTCACTGCGCCGGCTCACCGCGTTCCAACTGCGCGCCGGTGCCGACGGAGTGGCGGTCTTCGGCATGGCCAGCGAGGGCTTCGCGCTGACCGCCGCGGACCGGGACGCGGTCCTCGCGGACGTACGGGACGTGGTCGCCGGCGCCGTGCCGGTGGTGGCGGGGGTCAGCCCGACGAGCCTGGCGACGGCCCTGGAGCAGTGCGGGCAGGCCGTCGCGGGCGGCGCGGACGCGCTGATGGTGCTGCCGCCGTACCTCGCGAAGCCCGGCGCGCAGCAACTCGTCGACTTCTACGGCGCGCTGGGCGAGCGCGCCGGGGCGCCGGTCATGGTGCAGGACGCCGCCGCGACGACGGGGGTGGCGATGCCGGTGCCGCTGATCACGGAGTTCGGCAAGCTCGAAGGGGTGGACTCGGTGAAGGTCGAGTCGGCGCCGACCGTGCCGAAGATCGCGGAGACGGTCGCGGCGGCCCCCGCCGGGTTCGACGTGCTCGGCGGGCAGAACGCCTTCTTCCTGCTGGAGGAGCTGGCGGCGGGCGCGGTGGGGACGATGCCGGCGTGCGAGTTCACCGACGTGCTGCGGCCGGTGCTGGACGCGTGGGCCGCGGGCCGGACGGCGGACGCGCACGGGGCGTACGAGCGGCTGCTGCCGCTGATCCGCTTCGGCATGCAGGCGGGGTTCGCGTGGGCGGTGCACAAGGAGGTGCTGGTACGGCGCGGGGTGATCGGCTCCGCGGCGGTGCGGCTGCCGGCGAAGGGGCTGACGGAGGCGCTGCGGGCGCAGTTGGACGGCATCCTGGAACGGCTGGCGCTGCCGCCGCTGGCGGCGGGCGAGACGCGGTGAGCGGGGCGGGCGGGGAGCCGGCCGGAAGCGCGGACGAGCCCCCGGGCGAGGGCGCGGACATGGGCCCCGACGAGGGCACCGGCGAAGGGGCGGCACCGGTCGGGCGCGGGCACGCGCGCGGAGTGCTCGTCGTCGGCGGCGACTCGGCCATCGGGCTGGCGGTGGCCGACGCCTTCGCGGAGGCCGGTGACCGGGTCGCGGGCTGCGGGCTGACGGACTGCGCGCACCCGTCGTACGCCGCGTACGTCACCGCCGACTGCGCAGAACCGGCCGACGCCGCCCGGTGCGTCCGGACCGCGGCGGAGGCGCTGGGGCGGCTGGACGTCGTGGTGCTGGCCGCGGCGGCGCAGCCGGTGGCGCGTGCCGCCGAGACCACCGACGCACAGTGGCGGCTTGCCCAGTCCGCCACGCTGGACACGGCGTTCTACGTCGCCCGCGCGGCGCTCCCCCGGCTCCCGGCCGGGTCCGCGATCGTCGCCGTCACCTCGGTGAACGCCTTCCTCGCCGCCCCCGGTCTGCCCGGCTACGCGGCGGCGAAGGCGGGCGTCGAGGGCCTGGTGCGCCAACTCGCCCTCGACTACGGCCCGCGCGGCGTCCGCGTCAACGCGGTGGCGCCGGGCATGATCGGCACCCCGCCGCTGGCGCACGTCGCCGAGGGCTACCCCCTGGGCCGTACCGGCACCCCGCCGGAGGTCGCGGCGGCCGTGCACTTCCTGGCCTCCCCCGGGGCGTCCTTCATCACGGGCACGGTGCTGCCGGTGGACGGTGGGCTCAGCATCTCCTCCCCCGCCGCCTGGCTCCGCCCGGACCTCCGGGAGCGCTTCCTGTAGCCGGGATCCCCCGCGTGCGCGTCGCCTGCTCGGGGGTCCTGGACTCCCCGGCGGGGATCGCTCCGCTGCACCGCGCCGATGCCGACGCGGGACGCGGATTCCGTGCGCGTATGTCGGGGACCAGTCCTGTATGACGGGAACCGGCCGCGCGTTGCGGGCGCCCGTGTGTCCCGGCCCGTCCCCTCCGGGTACGGGCCGGGACACCGCAACGGGTCTCCCCGCTCAGCCCGTTGACACCTCCGTCCACTCCGACCACGCGCTCGTCGCGTCGCCGCGGACGCTGCGGACGCGCACCCGGATGTCCGTCCCCGCCGCCAGGTCCTCGATGCGGCTGAAGCCGCGCAGCCGGGTGGTCCACGAGCGGACGGGCTCGCCCGCGGCGTCCGTGACCTCCAGCTCGTACGCCTCGTCGGCCGCGACGCCCCGCCACTGGAAGACCGTGCCGCCGGCGACCGGCTCCAGCGACTGCGCGTCCGGCGGCAGCGCGCCGGCCCCGGCCCGCGGGGTCACCTCCGTCCACTCCGAGGCCGTCTCGCCCGCCCCGCTCACCGCCACCACACGCACCCGGTGCGCCGTGCCGTCGGCCAGCCCGGTGACGTCGCCGTGGTCGTCCTTGTGGACCACCGCCGAACGCACCGCCCCGCCGGTCACCGCCTGTGCCTCGACGCGGTACGAGTCGGCGCCGGCGACGTGCGCGAACCCGGCGCGGACCGCGCCGGCCGCCGCCACCGTCTGCGTGACCTCCGGTGCCGCCGGCGCCGCCAGGTCCCGGTCGGCGACCGCGACTTCGTACCCCTGCGGGTCGAGGAGCCCGACATGCTCGGTGACCGCCCCGGCCGCGGCACCGCCGCCGTCCCCTGCCACCGGCCGGGTGAGCGCCCCGTCCCCGGGGCAGACCCGCGGCAGCGGGATGCTGCGCCGCGCCACCGTCGAGCCGTCCGCCGCAAGGGCCTTCCACCTGAGCCGGTACCCGCGCAGGATGTGGCTGGGCAGCTCACCGGCCGCACGCGGCGTGACGGTGATCTCGCTGCCGCCGTCCGCCGCCGCGACGTCCAGTCCGGCCACGGGGGCGTATGCGGCGCGCATCTGGTCGTAGTTGCGCTTCAGCCCGCCCCAGTCGGTCTGCACGCCCCAGCCGCGCAACTGGTTGGGCGAGGTGCCGGAGTAGCGGCTGCGGTAGTCGTCGAAGGTCCAGCGGGACACGCCGATGACCCACGGCAGGGCGGAGAGCTGCGCCGGGACGGCACCGTCGCTCCTCGACACGAACTCCACGCTCTCCCGGTCCGGCGTGAAGGTGTAGCCGTCGGCGCTGAACTCGCTGACGAACACCGGCTTGTCCGGGAAGTGCTCGCGCAGCGCCCGCACCCGGTCGGTGAAGCCGCCGTACAGGTTCACGGCGAGGAAGTCGGCGTACTGCAGCGCCTCGTCCTCCGGGCCTTCGATGCCGCTGAAGGTGTTGCTGACGTACGTCAGCGGACGGGAGTCGTCCAGCTCGGCCCGGGTGTAGTCGATCATCGACCTGACGAAGTGCCGCCCCGTCTCGGTGTTCCCGGCGATCTCGTTGGCGACCGACCAGGCCATGACCGAGGCGTGGTTGGCGTCCCGCCGCACCATCTCGCGCAGTTCCGGCCGCCAGCGCTCGGGGTCGAGCGAGGCGTCCTTGCCCCACACGGAGATCTCGCCGATGTTGAGCATGCCGACCTCGTCCAGATAGTCGAGCAGTTCGGGCGACTGCGGCACGTGGTGGATGCGGGTCATGGTGGCGCCCGCTTCCTTCATGCGGTCGATCTCGGCGCGTACGACGGACATCGGCTCGGTGGCGCCGTGCACCCGGTCCCCGGGCACCCGGTTGAACCCGGCGGTGCGCACCCGCTCGCCGTTGAGCAGCAGCCCGTCGGGCACGATGTCGATCCTGCGGATGCCGAACCGGTCCGAGACGGCGTAGCCGGCGCGGCCCTGCTGCCGCAGCGCGACGGTGGCGCGGTACAGGCGGGGGTCGTCGGTCGACCACAGCCCGTACGAGCCGCGCGGCAGCCGGGCCGCCAGCTCCACGGTGCGCGTCCCGCCGGCCGGCACAGTGACGTCCCGGCCGCGCAGGACGCCCGCGGGCAGCGGCCGGCCACGCGTGTCGGTGAGTGCGCCGTCGACGCGCACCGTGCGCTCGGTGCCGCCGGCGTTGGAGACGGTGACCTCGGTGGTCACGGCCGCGGTGCCGGCGTCGAGGTCGGGCTCGGCGACGACGTGCTGCCGCTCGATGCGCACCGCCGGGTCGACGGTGAGCGTGACGGGGCGGGAGATGCCGCCCCAGGGCCAGGTGGCGCCGACGGCGTAGTCGTTGTTCGCCCGCACCGTAAGGGTGTTGGGGGTGCCGTCGCGCTTCAGCAGGTCGCCGACCTCGTACTCGAAGGGCGTGTAGCCGCCGACGTGGGTGCCGAGTTCCCGGCCGTTGAGGGTGACGGTGGCGGTGTAGTTGACGGCCTCGAAGCGCAGCCGGGCGACCTCGCCGGAGCCCAGCCGCGGGGTGCCGAACGTCCGCCGGTACCAGGCGTCGCCCTGGTGCTCGGCGTACGCGTCGTGCTGGTCCCAGTTGCCGGGAACGGGCATCGCGTCCCAGTCGGCGGGGTCGGCGGCCGGGTCGGTGGTGAAGCGCCAGGTGCCGCCCAGGTCGGTGGTGCGCTGCCCGGCCGGTATCTGGTGGCCGGGTCCCCCCGCGTCGGCGGCGGGCATGACGGCGGCCACGTTCGCGGGGGCCCGCTCATCGGCCGCCGCGGACAGGGTGGTTGCGGTGATCGCCCCGCAGAGTGCGGCGGCGAGGGCGGCGCGCAGAAGTCTGCGCATGAGTGGGATTCCTTTCCGTGGTGCGGTTCTCTCACGGCTACGGGCAGGCATCGACGATGACGGATGGGTTCTCTGCCGTACGGAGCGAGCAGCCGAAGGCCGCGCGGGCGTGACTCGCTGCGCCCGGCGGCCGGTCGGCCGCGCGGTCAGTCGACCCGGATGAACCGGACGGCGTCGGCGCGGGTGAGGCCGGGCCCCGCGGTGAGCCGGACGGCCAGCGCGCCGGCGTCCGGCCGGTGGCGGCCGAGGCCGACCCAGGTACCGCCCGCCGCCCGCTGGTCCACCCCGGTGGTCCGCTCCCCCACCGCGTACGACGCCGCCGCGGTGGAGTTCTCGTGCGCGGGCACGTACGCGGCCACCTCGTACACGCCGTCCGGCAGCTCCGCGCGCCAGGCGGCGGTGTCTCCGGCGGTGCCGGTGTAGCGCGTCCGGCCGCCGTCCCAGCCCGTGACGCTGCTGCCCAGCCAGCGCCCGTTCTCCGTGTGCCCGGCGGCGCCGTCGTCGACCACGGTCACGGCGCCGGGGTCGACGAGCCTCGCGGTGTACGCGGGCGAGACGTCGTCACCCGCGACGATGCGGTACTCCAGGTCCACCAGCCCTTCCTCGAACGGCCCGACGGTGGCGCGGTGGCGTACGCCGTCGAAGTCGGCGTCCGTACGGCTCCACTCCGCATCCCCCTCCCGCCGCCACTCGACGTACGCCGAGGTGGCGGTGGCGTGGATCCACGAGAGCGTCAGCGCGTGGCCCACGTCGGATTCGACATGCGAGATCCCCGGCGGCGGCAGCACGACTTCTGCCGGGTCGACCAGGAGCCGCCGGGCGTGCTCACGCGGCACGTCCACGGCGTCATAGCGGGCGCGCGTGACGACCTCGTACGAGCGCAGTCCGGCGCCGGACGGCGGGGTGGCCCGCCACGTGGCGGTCAGGGTGCGGCCCGGGGGCAGGGTACGGGCCCGGGTGGGTCCGTCGGGTGCGGAAAGCCGCCAGCCGTCCGGCACCACCGCGTCGAGAACGACGTTCCGGGCCGGGGCGTCCGGGGGCGCGGTGAAGTCGGCGGTGACCGGGACGGCCCGGCCGGGCGCGGCGAGGACGCCACCGGGGTCGGCCGTCAGCCGCGCGTCGGTGGGGCCGCGACCGCAGGTCGTACGCCCCGGCTCCGCGGGGCAGAGGCGGGCGGCGAAGCCGCCGTCGGCGGCGAGCGGCACGGTCAGCCGGTCACCGCGGGCGACCGTGCGCCACTCGACGGTGATGCCGCCTCTCCCGCCGTCGGTGTCCGTGTCCGTGTCCGTGTCCCGGAAGAGTTCCAGCAGATGCCGCCCCGGGGACAGCATCCCGAGCCGGAAGTCCGCGGCCTGCGCCCGGTTCCCCGCCGTGATCCCGCCGAGGTACCACCCGTCCCCGCTGCGCCGGGCGAGCACCGCCCGCTCGCCCGGCTCGCCGTCGAGCAGCCGGGTTTCGTCCCACACCGCCGGCACCGACGCGAGCAGGTCCTCCGCCTCCGGGTGCCGGGCGTACGACTCGGGACTGTCGGCGAAGTGCTGCACCCCCGACTCGTACACCACGGCGAGCGCCAGTTCGTGCGCGTCGCTGGTGCGCCGGTCCGCGGTGGAGAAGGTGACCGGGGTGTAGTCCATCGTGCCCACGGCGTTGCGGGTGAAGGGATACGTGGCGTTCACGTCGGGGCCGATGCGCTTCGGGTCGATCTTGTACAGCTCGGCGCCCGCGACCGCCTCCACCGTCAGCACGTGCGGCCAGGTGCGCTCGATGCCCCGGGGCAGCGTGGCGCCGTGGAAGTTGACCAGGAGCCGCAGCCGCGCGGTGTCGGCCAGCACGGCGTCGTACCAGGCCAGCCGCTCCTGGCTGTCGGAGTCCATGAAGTCGAGCTTCACGCCGCTGATCCCCCAGGACTTCCACAGCGGGAGTTTCGCGTCCCGCTGCTCCTGCGTCTCCAGGTCGTTCCAGCGGCTCCACAGCCACACGCCGACACCGCGGGCGCGGGCGTACGCGACGAGGTCGGGCACCCACGCGGCGTCCCAGCCCTCGTCGACGAGCACGTATTCCCAGCCCTGCCGGACCGCGTGGTCGACGTACTTCTTCTGTGCCGCGAGGCTGTGCGGGCTGGCGGAGTCCGACCACCAGGACCAGGCGGCGGCGCCCGGCCCGATCCACGAGGTGTCGGCGACGCGCGAGGGCGGGGCGAGATCCTGCACGAGATCGGACTCGACGACGCCGGCGAGGTCGCCGACGACCGCGACGCGCCAGGGGGTGGCCAGCGGTCCGGGTGCGGTCTCGCCGCCGGCGTCGGGGAGGGTGACGGCGAAGGCGCCGTCGCGGCGGGTGAGCCGGGTGCCGCCGTAGCGGCCGTCCGCGTCGGCCTCGGTGACGAGCGCGTACGTGCCGGGCGCGGTGCGGAACAGCGGCGGGTAGGCGTACGCGCCGTCCGGCACGTCGGCGACCGCCGCCTCGAAGGGCCGCTGCGCGTACGTCACCCCGTACGGCGCGAGCCACGCGGTGGCGTCCGGCGGCGGCGCGAAGGCGGACGCCTCTGCGGTGACGGTGACGGGGCCTTCGTGCGGCAGCACATAGCGGTAGGCGATGCCGTCGTCGTCGGCGCGGACGACGAGCGTCATCCGGCCGCCGTCCGCGTTCTCGAACCGGAAGGTGTGCTCGACGGCGTCGGCGCGGTGGCGCAGCCGCTTGCCGACGACGGTGTCGTAGCGCTCGTCGACCCGGCGGCCGGCGGTGCCGCGCAGGGTGAGGCCGCGGGTGAAGTCGCCGTGGGCGGTGGTGATCCCGACGGGTGCGGGCCGCAGCACGGTGCGCCCGTCGCGGCTCACGGACAGCCGCAGGGCGCCGTCGCCGAGCCGCTCCAGCGTGGCGCCGGTCCGGCCGCCGGGGGCGGTGACCGTCCAGCGGCCGGCCGCCGGGGACGACCCCGTCCCGGCGGGACCCGCGGGCGCAGCGGGCACGGCGGGAGCCGGCGCCGCCGGGACGAGGAGCACGAGCGCGAGGAGTGCGACGAGCGCCGTCAGCGGCGCGGCTCCCGGCCTCATCGGCGTACGAACTTCACCGCGTCGGCGTGTGCGCAGCCCGTGCCGCTCGCGGTGAGCGAGACCGACGCGCTCTCACCGGCCCGGTACGTCTGCGTGCCCAGCGAGACCCAACCGGGGCTGCCGGAGCGCTCGTCGAGCGTGCGGGTGATGACGGCGCCGGCATTGTCCAGGGTCACCTTCGCGGCCGGGTCGCCGCCGGTGGCGGAGACGGACTTGTGGAGGAACACCTCGTACGCTCCTGCCGCCCGCAGCCGGGGCCGCCACGTCGCCTCGGCGCCCGCGGCACAGCCGTAGGAGACGGGCGAGTCCCTGGTCCAGCCGGTGAGCGCGCTGGGCTGCCAGGTGCCGGTGGTGGAGTAGCCGTAGGCGGCGGCGCCGTCGTTGTCGACGTAGTAGTCGCGCTGCCAGTAGCGGACGTAGTCGAAAGAGGCGGCCGAGGGCAGTTTGCCCGTGTCGGGCAGCCCGCCGGTGGCGATGCTGGTGAGCCAGACGGCGGTGTAGTCGTGCATCCACTGGCCGGGGGTGTACGGGGCCGTGTACTTCAGGGCGCCGTCGATGGAGAACTTCGCGCCGCTCTCGGACCAGTCGATGCCGTAGGTGTGCCACTGCCTGAGGTCGAGACCGGTGTCGTACGTCCCGGAGCCGTAGGTGACCGGGCCGTGGACGCCGCTGCCCACCCAGCCGTGCACGTTGTGCGAGGTCCTGGTGGGGTTGACCGAGTCGGTCTCGAAGCCGTCGATCTCGCTGCGCTGTTCGGCGGGGAAGGTGGTGCTGCCGTCGCCGGCCTGGAGCCAGAAGGCGGTGTGCCAGCCGGCGCCGTCGTTGATCCTGGCGCGGGTCTCGTAGTAGCCGTAGCGCAGGTGCTTCTTGGAGACGACGCCGCCGCCGGTGAACTGCTTGCCGGCGTGGTCCTCCTTCTTCAGCGCGATGTGCAGGGCGCCGCCGGACTGGGTGACGTTCTGCGGGCGCTGGGCGCTGTTGGCCTTCACGTCGGTGCGGAAGTTCCACTTGGCGGTGTCGACGGCGCCGCCGCCGAACTCGTCGCCGAAGACCTGGGTCCAGCCGGACCCGGGCGGCCCGGCGGCCGCCCCCGCCGCGGCGTGCTCCACGGCGGGGGCGGCCGGGACCGCGGCGGCGGGCGGGGCGACGGCGAGCAGGGGCAGGGCGGCGGCTGCGATCACCGCGGCGAGGGGGGTGGCGCGGGGCATGGGGCGTCCTTCCGGTCGCGTCGGCGTACGGGCTACTCGGCGAGGTCGAGCGCGACGACCGCGATGCCGTGGGGCTTCAGCGCCACGGTGAAGCGCGGCGCATCGGCGGCGGTGAGGCGGCCGGAGACGGCGCTGATGCCGGTGACGGTGCGCGGCCCGTCCGGGTGCGCCAGCGCCGGGTCCACGGTCACGGTGGCGGTCAGCGGCCGGGCGCTGCTGTTCAGCACCAGCGCGAAGAGCCGGTCGCCGGAGGTGGCCAGCGCGCCGAGGGTCTCGGCGTGCGGGGTGTCGGCGGTCAGCAGCCGCGGCGGGATGCGCAGGGTCGCGGGGGTGCCGTGGACCCGGCCGGGCGCGAACCCGTAGGTGAGCTGGCCGCCGACCTTGGGCGTGAAGTAGCCGCGGGGGAAGCTGATCCGGTCGCCGGTGCGGGTGCGTACCTCCTCCAGCAGGTAGTCCAGGATCCAGCCGATCTGCCACCAGGCGTGGTGCGGGAAGGAGCCGATGCCGCCGGTGAAGCTCACCCAGTAGTACGAGTGCACGCCCGGCGCCTCGGCGACGAAGGCGTCGCGGCCGAGCGCGGCGGCGCGGGCCATGTCGCGGAAGAGCGGGTCGCCGGTCAGCCGGTGGATGCGCAGATAGGTGCCGGCGAAGCTGGAGAGCAGGATGGGGCCGTTGCCGGGGGCGCTGGCGTTCTGTTCCTTCTGCAGGCCGAGTTGGGTGAGCTGCCACGCCTCGTAGGTGGCGCCGGCCCGGGTGCGCGGCTCGGTGGACGGGGCGGGGTGGGTGTAGATCCAGGTGGTGTGGAGGCGGGCGACCTCGATGGCCGCGTCGCGGTAACGGCGCTCGCCGGTGGCGTCCGCGAGGTCGAGCAGGCCCTGGATGCCCTGGGAGAGGGAGAGGTCCATGCGGAAGCCGGAGTCGCCGGTGGAGCCGAGGTAGCGGGCGCGCTCGACGGCGTGCGTCACGTACCAGTCGGCGCCGCGCACGGCGCCGTCGAGGTAGCGCCGGTCGCCGAGGGCGTGGTGGGCCACGAGCAGTCCGTACCAGGTGGGCCGCAGGTCCTCGGTCAGGTGCGGGTAGGTGACCGCGTACGGCGGCTCCTTGTCGGTGGCGACCTCCCAGGAGCCGTCGGGCTTCTGGGCGTCGGCGAGGTGGTCGGCGGCGAGCCGGATGCGGCCCTTCAACTCGGCGTCGCCGGGCTGGAAGAGCAGGATGTGCGCGAGGTCGGTGATGACGTAGTACGCGGTGGCCAGCGGCTCGACGTAGTCCGCGATGTCGGCGTCGGGGTTGCCCTCCTCGACGAAGCGGTCCGACTTGAAGAGGTAGTACTGGCCCTTGAGCGCCCCACGGTAGTGGCCGGCGGCGGTCTGCTGCTGGGCGAGCTTGAAGCTGCGTACGTACGGCAGCCGGTCGCGCTCCAGCAGGGCGTCGGAGGTGGCGGCGGCAAGGCCCCACATGGCACCGATGTCGGAGTTCTTCATCGCGTCTTTGTCGGCGCCCTGGACGAAGCCGTTGTACTTCTGGGCGCCGATGGTGGTGCCCTCGTACTCGTCGGTGAGCCACTGGGACAGCACGGGGTCGGCGATGTAGGTGGCCTGGATGCGGGCGAGGCGCTCGGTCAGGGCGTGCTTGTTGGCGGCGAGTTCGAGGTAGCGGCCGAAGCCGTAGACGTCGGTGGCGGCGTGCCGCAGCGCCTCGAACCAGTCGGCGTCGGTGAGGGTGAAGCGGAAGTCGAGGACCCGTCGGTCGCCCGCGGTGCAGCGGGAGTCGGCGCGGCCGAGGATGGGCCTCGCCAGGTGCGGGGTGAGGCGGCCGGCGGGGTCGCGGGTGGACAGGGCCAGGCGTACGTCGCGGTGGGTGACGCGGTCGGCGGCGTACGGGTCGCGGGCCATGCCGGGTTCGGCGACGGCGGCGAGGGTGAGCCCGTCCGTGGTGCTGAGGACCGGGGCGAGGGTGGTGGCGAGGTCGTCGTAGAAGAGGTGCGGGACGGCGGGCAGTCCGTGGCCGTACTCGGCGGCCATGCGCAGGTCGGGGTTGGTCTCGTGGCCGTACCAGCCGCCGGGGACGCAGCCGAAGGCGAGGGCCTGCTCGGGCAGGGCGCACAGGGTGGGGGTGCGCAGGCTGACCCAGCCGTCCTGGGCGGCGGTCCAGGTGAGGGTGACGCGGACGTCGTGGGGGTGGCGGCCGTCGATGCGCCAGCGGGCTTCGAGGGTGCCGAGGGGGTGGGTGTGGCGGAAGACGACCGCCTTGCTCCGGGACGTGCCCTCGACGGCGGCTTCCGCGGGGAGGAAGGCGTGGTGGGTGCCGGCCTCCTCGCGGCGGACCTGCTGGGCGTCGGGCGGTTCGGCGCCCGCGTGGTGGGTGAGGCCGTACTCGCCGAGGGCGCCCGGGAGTTCGCGCCAGCCGCGGCCGGTGCGGACGCCTACCCGGACGGCGCGCCAGCCGGCGTCGGTGCGGCCCCAGGTGAGGCGGACGCGGTCACCGTCGAGGTGCAGGGTGTCCGGGCCCGCGTCCCGGTCTCCCGCGGCGGCGGCAACCGCGCCTGCCTGGGCTGACGTTGCCACGGCGGTGACTCCCGCGGCCTTCACGAAGCTCCGGCGGCTGGGCATCGATGACACGCTCCCCACAATGCAACTGACATCCGTAATGCAGGAAGAGTGTCCACATGCTGCACGGCCGTCAACCCCCGCCGCACGAGAAAACCGGACGTCATCAGCGGCCCGGATGCAGCCCGTTACTGCAGAAGCTCCGCCACAAGGGTTGACGCCGTCGCAATATGTGGGCAACGATCCCGCATGTTGCAAAGCAGATTCACTGGAGTCGCGGATGGCATCGGATCAGGGCAACAATCAGAGCGTGGAGCGCGCGGTGGCCGTGCTCGCGGTCTTCCAGAACGGTCACCCGGAGCTGCGGGTCTCCGACGTCGTACGCATCACCGGCCTCGGCACCTCGACCACCTCCCGGCTGCTGGCCACCCTGGAGTCGCTGGACTACGTCGAACGTGACGCCGTCAGCGGCCTGTACCGCCTGGGCACCGCCCCCATCACCCTCGGCGGCGTCGCCGTCAACCACCACCCCGTCCACCGCGAGGCACGCCAGCTCGCGCAGGAGCTCGCCGCCCGGCTCGGCCTCGGCGCCAACGTCGCCATCCGGCACGGCGCCGCGCTGTTCTACCTGCTCAACTTCGAAGGCAGGCTGGCCCCGAGGTCCACCGTGCTCACCGGCCAGCGCAAGCCGCTGCACGCCACCGGGCTCGGCAAGTGCCTGCTGCTGGGCCTGGCTCCGCAGCGCCGCCGCGAGCTGCTCCCCGAGGACGGACTGCCGGGCTACACGCAGGCCACCCTCACCTCGCACGCCGCGCTCGACGCCGAGCTGGAGGCCGTCGCCCGCCGCGGCTACGCCACCGAGGTCGAGGAGCTGGCGCACGGCCGCTCCTGCGTGGCCGCGCCGATCCGGGACCGCTCCGGCGACATCGTCGCGGCCATCTCCATCTCCGGGCCGCTGTCCACCGTCGCGCTCGACCGGCGCGAGGAGGAGCTGTCCCGCGCCGCGGTCGAGGCCGCCGACTCCGTGAGCGTCGGCCTCGGTTACGTCGGCCCGCGCGCCGCGCCGCCCACCCGTACCGGCCGCGGACCCGGGAACGGGCAGGGCCACCCGAGCGAGCCCGAGAGGAGCCGGCCGTGACGCCGCCCCCGTCCGCCTCGCCGAAGCAGGCGGCCCCGGTGCCGCCCGTCGCCTCCCCCGCGCCGGCCCGCGCCCGCAGGCCGTCCAAGCACGAGGGGCAGCGCCTGTCGAACGGCGCCTTCGCCTTCCTCCTCACTGTGCCGGGCCTGGCGCTCTTCGCGGCGATCGTCTTCTACCCGCTCGTCGCCTCCCTCGTGACCGGCTTCTTCGACCAGGATCTCCGGCTGCCGGGGCGTACGTTCGTCGGCCTGGACAACTACGCCGACGTGCTCGACCGCGACTTCTGGCCGGTGCTGGAGAACACCCTCGTCTTCACCGTCGGCGCCACCCTCGCGCCGTTCGCCGTCGGATTCGCGCTCGCGCTGGCGCTCAACACCGGGCTGAAGGGCAGCGGGTTCCTGCGCGGTCTCTTCCTCTTCCCCTGGGTGATCCCCGGTGTCGTGGTGTCCTTCCTCTGGATGTGGATCTTCAATGCGAACTACGGGGTTCTCAACGGTGCGTTGCTGGAGCTGGGCTTCATCGACGAGAGCGTGTCGTGGCTCGGCGAGCCGACGACGGCGATGGTCGCGGTGATCGTCACCAAGACCTGGGCGAGCTTCCCGTGGATGATGGTGATGATGCTGGCCGGTCTGCAGACCGTGCCGCGCGAGCTGCACGAGGCGGCGGCCGTGGACGGAGCGGGGGCCGTGCGCCGGTTCCGCGCCGTCACCTGGCCGGGGGTACGGGGTGTGGCCGCCATCGTGCTCCTGCTGGAGTTCATCTGGAACTTCCAGCACTTCGACACCATCTACGTCCTCACCGGCGGCGGGCCCGCCGGGGCCACGGAGACCTTCGCGGTCGCCGTCTACCAGGACGCCTTCAAGGGCTTCGACCTCGGCCACGCGGCCGCGCTCGGCGGGTTGTGGATGCTGCTGCTCCTGGTCCTCGTCGGGGTGTACCTCAAGACCTCCGAACGGGAGGACAAGCACTCGTGACCACCGCCCAGTCCACCGCCGCCGACGGCGCGTCCCCCAAGGCCCCGCCCGCCGGCGGCCCCGGGTCCACCGACGGCGGCCGCCCCCGCGGCCGACGCCCGCGCCGCCGCCCCGACCAGGTCCGCTCCTCCGTCGCCGCGTGGGCCGCGGTCGGCGTCATCGGGCTGTTCGGCCTGCTGCCGATGTACTGGATGCTGGTCACCGCGCTCAGCCCGCCGGGGCAGGCGTTCCGCTTCCCGCCGCGGTTCTTCCCCACCGAGATCACCTTCGCGCACTTCCGGGCGTTCGCGGAGAACGACAAGCTCTTCGACTACATGGTCAACAGCATGATCGTGGCCGGTCTCACCGCGCTGCTGAGCGTGGTGGTCTCCACGTACATGGGCTACTCGTTCTCCAAGTTCCGCTACCGCGGCCGCAAGTCGCTGATGAACTTCGTGCTCGCCTCGCAGATGTTCCCGCAGGCGCTGCTGCTGATCACGCTGTACGCGGTGTTCCGCCAGTTCGACCTGCTCGGCACGTACACGGCGCTGATCCTGTCCTTCACCACCTTCACCATGCCGCTGTGCGTGTGGATGCTGAAGGGCATCTTCGACACGGTCCCGGACGCTCTGCTGGAGGCCGCGGCCATCGACGGCGCGTCCCGCTGGCGCACCCTGCACAGCATCGTCGCGCCGCTGGCGGCGCCGGGGATGATCGCGGCCGGGCTGTTCGCGTTCGTCCGCGGCTGGAACGACTTCATCTTCGCGCTGACGCTGTCGGGCGACGACACGATGACGCTGCCGCCGGGCCTGGTGAACACCTACATCGGCGAGTTCCAGACGGCCTGGCCGGCGCTGATGGCGGCGTCGCTGATCGTCTCGGTGCCGGTGGTCGTCGCGTTCATGTTCCTGCAGCGGTACCTCGTCGGCGGACTGACCGCCGGAGCCGTCAAGAGCTGACCGGCGCCGCCACGCCCGTCCCCTATCGCGCCACGCTTCCCAACCTTCAAGGAGTCGGCATGTCCCGCCACGCACTTCCCCGCCGAGACACCCTCAGATTGCTGGGCCTGGGCACCCTCGGGCTCGCCGTGCCCGGCGCCCTGGCCGCCTGCGCCCCCTCCGGGGGCGGCTCGGGCGACGGCGGCGACGCCGACGCCAAGAAGTTCGGCTTCACCTCCTGGGCGCTCAACGAGGAGGCCAGCAAGCCCGTCGTGGAGGGGATCATCACGGCCTGGGAGAAGGCCGGCAAGGTGGAGGTCTCCACGACGGAGTATCCGTACAACGAGTACCTGAAGCAGTTGACGCTGAAGCTGAGCAGCGGGGAGATCAGCGGCGCGGTGCAGTTGGACATCGCGTGGCTGGCGGCGGTGGCGCAGATGGGCACCCTGCTGGACCTGGGGGACGCGGCGGCCGGCGCGGGTTACACGGACGTGGCGCTGAAGAGCGGGCAGTACGAGGGGGTGCAGTACGGGCTGCCGTGGACGACGGGCTCCATCGGACTGATCGGCAACCGGACGTTGCTGGACGAGGCCGGGATCCGCCGGCTGCCGGGCACGATCTCGGAGTTCGAGGACGCGCTGCGGGCGCTGAAGGACCTGGGCGGTGGGGTGACGCCGTACGCGGCGGCGACGAAGGTGGAACAGCTCAAGGACATCTTCCCGTGGATGCAGACCTTCGGCTGCCCGATCATGGCGGACGGCGAGGTCGCGATCGGCGACGACGCCTCGGTGGACGCCGTGGAGTGGTTCAAGAAGCTCTACGACGAGAAGCTGATCGCCAAGGCGGTGGACCGGTTCGACGCCCGCGCGCTGTTCGCGCAGGGCAAGGTCGGCTTCTACGACGACGCGCTGGTCGGCAAGGGCGCGACGCTGGCGGAGGCGGCGGACGAGTCGCTCGCGGAGGCGATGGTCGCGGTGCCGCGGCCGGTGCTGAAGAAGGGGGACGACCCCCAGGCGCTGCTGTGGGGGCACGTCCTCGTGGTGACGAAGGGCGAGGGCTCCGCCGCGGCGACGGACTTCGCCGTGCACACCACGTCCGACCAGGCCACGGTCGTCGACTACTTCGGGAAGCTGGCGCTGCCGCCGACGACGGCGGAGGGGCTTGCGGCCCCCGAGGTGGCGTCGGACACGTTCACCGCGGAGTGGACGGAGAAGATCACCGCGACGGCGACGCCGGGGCCGTTCTGGACGTACGCGAACAACGCGCAGATCGAGGAGGCGGTGGCCAAGCAGGTGCAGGCGGTGCTGGTGGGCGACTCCTCGGCGAAGGACGCGATGAGGACGGCCGGTGACGACGTCGCCCGCCTGATCGAGGAGTGAGCGTGCGCAGAGGTGCCAGAGCGCGTGCGGTGCGCCGTACGCTGCTGCCGGTGCTGCCGCTCGCGCTGCTCCCGGCGCTGCTGCCGCCCGCGCAGGCCGCGCAGCCGGCGCCCGCGGAGCGGGGGGCCGGGGTCCCCGG
Source organism: Streptomyces sp. B5E4 (assembly GCF_039871555.1). Taxonomy (NCBI): domain Bacteria; kingdom Bacillati; phylum Actinomycetota; class Actinomycetes; order Kitasatosporales; family Streptomycetaceae; genus Streptomyces; species Streptomyces sp. B5E4. The sequence goes on along the minus strand of NZ_JBDPMI010000002.1, from coordinate 128,384 downwards.
GGTGGCGGGTTCCGCCGGAAGCCCGGTGGGGTACCGCGTCACCGAGCGGGGGCGCGACCTGGTCGTCATGGGCGCGACGTACCGGATGACGATCGCGCAGGACGGCTTCCGCTACGGCTTCGAGCGGCGCGACGGCACGGCCGTGGCGCCGCCGCACGCCGCGTCCGGGCTGCGGGTGAAGAGCCCTGGGGAGGCGGAGTTCGCGGACGCGGAGTCCGCCCGGCTCGTCACGGCGGGCCGGTCGGCGGCGGTGCTGGACGTGCGGCTCGCCGACGGCGACACGGTGCGCGTCGTGCTGCGTCCGCAGGCCCGCTCGGTGGGCGTGGCGGTGACCGGGGTGCCCGCGTCGAGCACCGTCGACCTGCGCACGGGGCACGTCGGCCCGGCGTACGGGCTCGGCGACCACGGCTCGTTCGGGGACGGCCGGCCGGAGACCGGCACGCCGTGCAGCGGCAAGGTGGAGGCGCGCCCGCGGGCGGAGCTGACCGGGCTGGTCCTGGACAACGTCACCAACCAGGGCTCCTGCAAGCGCTTCGTCTCCACCTTCGCGGTCTTTCCCCGGCAGAGCTTCGCCGAAGTGCTGTTCGCCGAGGGGCAAAAGCGCGTCGGTCTGACCGGGACGGAGAACCGGCTGGGAGTGGCCGGCGCCGACGGCGTCGACGGACTGCACTACTTCCTCGGCACGGACGTCAAGCAGCTCTACGCCGACTACCGCCGTGCCCGGCACGCCGCCGGCTACGCGGACGTCCGGCCGCGGCCGCGGATGTTCGAACTGGGCTGGGAGGCGTACGGGGCGCTGGGCTGGAACACGTACCAGTCGTCGGTGGAGACCACGGTGCGCGACTTCCTCGACCACGGCTACCCGCTGGGGTGGGGCGTGGTCGGATCCGGCTTCTGGCCGGGTGAGCGCGGCAATCCGGCGGAGGGCACCACGAACTCCTTCGGGATGTGGGACGACACCGCCGAGGAGGGCCGCGACGACGACCTGCCCAACCCCCGCTACCCGGACCCGGAAGCGCTGAAGCGGCTCTTCGCGAGCAATGACGTGGCGCTCCTCCTCGGCGCGCGCAACAACTTCAAGGCCGCGAAGGACGACGGCGGCAACCACAACCCGGTCACCGACGCCGGGTTCATGGAGGAGGCCAGGAGCCGCGGATATCTGCTCGCCGACGCGGACGGCGAGCCGGTGAAGGTCACCAGGGCGCAGTTCCCCTCCGGCGCGTCGTACGTGCTGGACGGCCGGAATCCGCAGGCGGTCGACTGGTACGTGGCGCAGACCCGCAAGTGGGGCGTGGACGGCTGGAAGGAGGACACCATGCTCTACAGCCCCGACCTGTGGCGCGACGGCAACTGGAACGCGCTGCTGAAGGCGCTGCACGACGCCGGGGACGCGGTGATGGTGCGCAACACCGCCTATTCGCTGCCCGGCGACTGGGCCCGGATCAACGACACGATCTACGGCACGGGCGCGGTGTACCACGAGGACCCCGACCGGATGCCGGTGAACCTGCTGAACATCGCGGCCAGCGGCTACGGCAACCTCTATCCGGACTTCGTCGGCGGCACCCCGGGCAAGGCGGAGCCGACCGACCCGGCGTACCGCGCGTACTTCGCCCGTAATGTGCAGTTCAACGCGCTCACCCCGGTGCTCGGCTTCGGCCAGGGGCCGTGGCGGTTCGGCGACGACGTGGCCGCGGACGCCAAGAAGCTGGCGCTGTGGCACGACGCGCTCCATCCGTACATCTACGACGCCGTCCTCGACGGCCACGCGTCCGGCTTTCCGTACGCGATGACGCCGCTGCACCTGGCGTATCCGGCCGACGAGCGGACGTACACCCTGGTCGACGAGTCGACCCGGCGGTACGAGTGGATGCTCGGCGAGTCGCTGCTCGCCGCGCCGGTGTGGGGTGCGGACTTCGCGACGGCGACCGGGCGGGACGTGTACCTGCCGGCGGGGACGTGGATCGACGTCAACACCGGTGAGCGGCACGAGGGCCCGGTGACGCTCGCGGACCACGAGGTGGCCCGGGGCGACGTGCCGGCGTTCGTCGGCGGGAAGGGCGTGCTGGTGCGCCGCGTGGAGGCGGGTTCCTCGGCCCGGCTTCAGGCACAGGTATTCCCGGTGACGCGGGATTCGGTGTACAGCTACGGTGACGGGGAGCGCACGTCCCGGATCGTGAACGCGAACGCGGGCTGGCACGCGAAGTCGCTGAGGGTGCTGGACACGACCACCGGCCGGGCGGTCGACTTCTCCGTGGACCCGGTCACCGGGGCGGTCGAGTTCCCGCTGCGCGCGGGCCACGACTACCGGCTGGTGGGCGGGAGGTCCTGAGCGTCCGCGGGTGAAGCGGGCGGTCGTCGCCGTCGAGGGTTCGGCCGACGCCCGCCGGAGCCCGGTCCCGAGGCCCGCACCCCGGGACCGGGCTCACTCGTCTCCGGCGGTGCGGAACGGACGTACGGCCGGGCGGCTTTCAGAGCGCGGCGGGGCGGGCGTGGGCCAGGTAGCCGAGGCCGGTGGAGATCTGGTCGGCGTACTCGACGGTCCTGGCGGCGAGGGTGTCCTGGCGGGCCGTCAGGTCCATCGCGGACAGCGAGCCGGAGACGGACAGCGCGGCGACGACCGCGCCGGAGCGGTCGCGCACGGGTGCGGCGAGGCAGGCGCGGCCGAAGGCCAGCTCCTCGACCTCGGTGGCGTAGCCGCGGGCGCGGGTCTCGGCCAGCGCGTCGAGCAGGCCCGGCAGATCGGTGAGGGTCCTGCGGGTGTAGGCGGGGTAGTCGGGGCCCATGAGGTCGCGGACCTCGTCCTCCGCGAGCCCGGAGAGCAGTGCCTTGCCCATGGCGGTGGCGTGCAGCGGGGCGGAGCGGCCGGTGAGGGTGAAGGTCCGCGGGGCGAGGGGGCCTTCGAAGTGGCAGAGGTAGAACATGCGGTCGCCGTGGCGTTCGGCGACGTTGGCGCCGAGGCCGAGTTCGTGGGCGAGGTTCTGGGCGACCTGGCGGGCGGCGCGGTGGACGGCGGACTGGTTGAGGGCGACGCCGGCGAGCTCGACGACCTTGGGGCCGATGCGGTGCAGGCCGCTGCGCTCGTCGCGGACGAGATAGCCCAGCGACTCCAGGGCGGCCACCAGCCGGGAGACGGTGGACTGGCCGAGCCCGCTCAGCTCGACCAGCTCGGCGATGCGGCGTTCCGGCTGCTCGTCGGTGAAGTACGACAGCAGTGACAGGGCGCGCTCCACGCTCTGCGTGCCCGACGCGGTGCCTCCCGTTGCCGCCATCGCGACCTCCGCTCCCGGTCCCGGCCCCCGTTCCCCTGGCGGGAAGATGGCTCATCCAGATAGCGGATGTTACATGGATGAGAGGGGTCGGGTGCGCGGAACCCGTTACGGGTCGGGGGTGCCGTAGGAGACGAGGGTCGTCGGGACCATGGTCCGGCGCTCGGGCGGCGCCGGTGCGGTGTCCACGCGAGGGCCGGCGCCGGCGGCGGCGCGTTCGCCGAGGCGGGCGAGGAGCAGGCGGCCGGCCTCGCGGCCCAGTTCATCGGTGTCGTACGCGACGAGGGTGAGCGGCAGTCCGAGGGCGTCGGCCATCTCGAAGTCGTCGAAGCCGGCCAGCGCGGTGGCGGTGCCGGCCTCGCGGATGGCGCGGAAGGCACCGATGGTGTTGCGGTTGTTGGAGCAGAACAGCGCGGTCGGCGGCTCGGGCAGGGCGAGCAGGGCGGCGGCGGCGCGGGCGGCCTCCGCGGTCTGCTGCTGGCCTTGCCGTATGTACGTGCCGTCGGCGGGCAGTCCGGCGGCGGCGAGGGCGGCGGCGTAGCCGCGGAGTCGTTCGGTGCCGGTGTAGACGGCGGGCGGGGAGCCGAGAAAGCCGATGCGGCGGTGCCCGGCGGCGAGCAGTCGCTCGGTCGCCGCGCGGGCGCCGCCGTAGTCGTCGACGAGGACGTGGTCGGCGGCGAACCCGACGGGCGGCCGGCTCGCCAGCACCACGGGCACGCCCTCGGCCGCGGCGGCGGCCAGGTGCCGCTGGTCGCCGCCGGCGGGGACGGCGACGATGCCGTCGACGCGGCGGGCGACGAGGTCTTCGACGAGGCTGCGTTCGGTGTCGGGGTCCTGGCCGGTGTTGCCGATGACGGCCTTCAGGCCCTGCTGGGCGACGACGGCGTCGACGCCGAGGGCGAGGCGGGAGTAGAAGGGATTGGCCAGGTTGGTGACGACGAGGCCGACGAGCCCCGTGCCGCTGCCGAGGCGGAGGCTGCGGGCGACCTCGTTGCGCCGGTAGCCGAGTTCGGCGACGGCGGCCCGGACCCGGGCGGCGGTGGCGGGCAGGACCTTGGGGTCGTCGCGCAGCACCCGCGAGACGGTCATGGCGCTGACGGCGGCGCGCTCCGCGACGTCCCGCAGCGTGGGCTGCGCGTCCCGCGGCGCCGCCCCGCCGCCGGCCCCGGGCGTCACCCGGCACCCCCGACGGCGGCGGCGGCCCCGATCAGCCCGGCGTCCTCGCCGAGGAGGGCACGTAGCAGCCGGCGAGTGCCCGGGGGCGGGCCGGCGGGGGCCGGTGGAGTCGGGGGACCGGGCTCGGCGGGCGTGCGGCCCGTCTCCGGCGCGCCGTCGGGCTCGCCACCTCGCGGCCGGCTTCCGGCCGCACGGACGGATTGCGCGAAGTGGTCCTGTCCTGCCGGCCGGACGGCTCGCGACGAGTGGCCGGGTTCCGCCGGGTGGCCGGGTTCTGCCGGGTGGCCGGGTTCTGCCGGGCGGTCGCGTCCGTCCGGCCTCCCGGGCCGCGACGGGCCGTCCCGGCCCGCCGGGCCCGGGTCCCCGCCGGCTCGCGTGCCGCGCCGCGGCGCGGCGGCCGCGTTGCCCACCGCGTCCTCCGCGGCCGGCGGCCAGCCGCCCGCCGCGAGGGCCGCGGCCAGGGGTGGGGCGACCAGGTCCCAGGACTCCGCCATCGACCCGCCGACGACCAGCGCCGTGGCGCCGAACGCGGCGAGCCGCGGGCCCAGTTCGGCGCCGAGCGCGCCGAACGCCGCGTCGAGCACCCGGCGCGCACGCACCTCCCCCGCCCGCGCCCGCTCCGCGATCTCGCGTACGTCGACGGCGACGTCCGCGCCGACGGGGGCGATCGCGCCGTCCGCACCCTCCGGGCCGCCGTAGGTCCCCGCCCTTCCGGGTCCGCCCGTGGCGCCCGGCCCTCTTCCGGAGCCCGGTCCCGTCCCGTCTCCGGTTCCCGCGGGCCGCGACCCGCCGGAGGCGCCCGCGGCGGCCCCGTACCGGGCGAGGATCGCCCGGCGCGAGACCACCTCCTCCAACGGTCTGCCGTCGATCCTTGCCAGGTCCATCCGGCCCTCCGGCGGCAGCCCGGGGCCCGTCGTGTGCAGCGTCCCGTCGGCGAGGAACGCCGAGCCGACGCCCGTGCCCAGGGTGACGCCCACCGCGCGGGTGTGGCCGCGGGCGGCGCCCGCGGCCCACTCGCCGGCGAGGAAGGCGTGCGCGTCGTTGCGGAAGGCGACGCCCGACGGGCTCCCCGGCAACCCGTCGAGCAGCGCCGCGCGCACGTCCACCCCGTACAGCGACTCGAACTTGCCGACGTCCGCGAAGAGCGCGACGCCCGTCGCGTAGTCGAAGGGACCCGGCACCGCCACCCCCCACCGCGCGCCCGCCGGCGTCGCCGGCAGGGCGCGCGCGCAGCGCAGGACCGCGCCGAGGATGTCCTCGGCGCGGGCCCGCGCGTCCAGCGGACGCCGCACGCGGGTGGCGACGGCGGCGGTCCGCGGGGAGACCAGCGCGGCGGTGACGTGCGTGCCGCCGATCTCCAGGACGGGGATCAACGTTCGGCGGCCTTCCTGACGAGGGCCTTGACGACCCGCACGGGCCCGCCGCCCGCGGTGGCCACCAGCCGGTAGCCGCCGACCGCGGCGGGCACGGTCAGCGTCTCGGCGTACGACAGCTCGTGGATGTCGCCGGCCGCGGTGTGCACGGTGACGCCCGCACCCTCGGCCACGTTGAGGACGTGGAAGCGGCCCTCGGTGTCGTCGCCGGCCTCGGCGCCTTCGTCCAGCGTGTACCTCCTGACTTCGTAGAACATCTCGTCGAGCGCACCGAGCAGGTCCTCGCGCCAGCCGGGTCCCGAACGCAGCTCGCGCGGGTCCTGCACCAGCTCCTGGGCCACGGCCTCGCCGCGCCGTGCGGTGTCGAGGTTCGCCAGCCCGTGTTCGTACGGCATGGGCCGCGGCCTGCCGTCGGCGCCGGGCCGCAGCCAGTCGTAGAAGCGGAGGCTGTAGAGGTACGGCGTGGCGCTGATCTCCAGGACGAGGTTGCCGGCGCCGCTGGCGTGCGGCGTGCCGGCGGGGATCATGAACAACTGCCCCCGCTCGCCCGGGAAGGCCAGCACGTGGTCCTCGGGGTCCATGGGCACCCCGTCGGTGATCGCCTTCTCGATCTCCTTGCGGAACTGCCCGGTGTCGGCGTCCTCGCGCAGCCCGAGGTACACCTTCGTCCCGGCGCTGCCGAGCGTCATGTAGTACGTCTCGTGCTGGGTGTACGACCAGCCGAACCGCTCACGCATGTACGCGTCGCGCGGGTGGCAGTGCAGCGAGAGGTTGCCGCCGTCGACGGTGTCGAGGTAGTCGAAGCGGATCGGGAAGGAGGTGCCGAAGCGCGCGTGCACCTCGGCCCCGAGGACGTCCTCGGGGGCGAGGACGCACATGAGCTGGAACGGCACCTCGGCCTGCGCGTCCGGCCCGGTGCCGATCAGGATGCCGGCCTCGGGGGCGATCAGCTCGTAGCCGAGGGCGGTGTTGGGTGCGTCGGGGGCGAAGCCCAGCTCGCGCTGGGCCCAGTGGCCGCCCCAGGGGGTCGAGTTGAAGTAGGGCCGGGTGCGTACGGGCCGGCGGGCGAGCGCGGCGAGGGTGTCGCGCAGCCCGTCGCCGTCGAGGTGGGCGGGGTGGTCGGGGTCCTGGACGTCGAGCCAGCCGTCGATGCGGCCGGCCAGCGCGTCGCGGTGGCGGTCGAGCATGGGCCAGTCGACGTAGAACAGCCGCCGGTGGGCGGGTGCTTCACCGGGCAGGCCCAGGTTGGCGCCGGTGGTGCCGGCGGTGACGGCGGCCTCGGCGTAGCGCTTGGGCACGTCGGCGTACCAGAGCAGGTCGTGCGGTACGACGGCGGCGCCGGGGCCGTAGACGATCAGCAGCCCGGCGTCGGGGCGGCGCGCCGCGGGCGGGGTGTCGAAGAGGTCGCCGAGGGGGTTCTCGGCGAGCTTGCAGTAGTGCGGGTCGGCGGTGTCCTCGGGCCGCTCGGTGCGGCGCCTGACCTCGTCGGCGGGCGCGTAGTGGCGCCGTACGTCGAGGAGGGCCACGGGGGTGCCGCGGGCGGTGAGCTCGCGCCGGAGCCGGCCGGCGAGGGCGTCCCAGTCCGCGGACGGGGGTCCCTCGACGGCCACTACCGCCGGGCCGTGGGGGAGTTCCGCCGCCACGGCCCGCCAGCCGGTGGTGAGGACGGCCGGCGGGGCGGGTGCGTAGCGCGGGTCGAGCCGGTACACGCAGTCTCCTTCGGATGTGGTTCAGCGGCGCCGGAAGAGCACCGCGGTCGTGCCGAGGGCGGGGAGGTCGACGGTGACCTCTCCGTCCCGTACCGGCAGGTCGTCTCCCGGGCGGCCGAGGTAGTCGGCGAGCCCGGCCCCGGTGACGGGGAAGAGGGCGCGTACCGGGCAGGCCACGGGCTCCTCGGCGAAGGACTGCAGCCGCAGCAGCACCGCGCCTTCGCCGGCTTCGCCGCCGGGGGTGGTGGCGCCGACGAGCCGCACCCGCGGGTCGCCGACCTCGGCGAACGCCAGCCCGGCGGTGGCCTCGGGGCCCCCGGCATGCGGGGCGCGGGCCCGTACGGCGTGCAGCGGCCGGCTGAGTCCCGCGGCGGTGCGGGCGCCGAGAGCGCCGTGCGGGGTGGCGCCGCCCGGACCGCAGGCCAGGCTGTAGCGGAAGGTGAACTCGAAGCCCTGCTCGCTGGGGAAGTTGGTGTCCCACAGGTTGTTGTGGATCCAGGAGAAGACGGTGGCGGACTCGTCCTGGCCCATCGTCTTGGGGAACGGAGCGTACGGCAGCGCGATGTTCCCGAACTGCACCAGCGGCGCGTCCTGGGTGGCCCAGGCGACCGCGAGCCCGTCGTCGGCGAGCGTCACCCAGCGGCGTACGGCCCGCATGTGCTGCGCGGAGCCGGGGATGACGGACAGGCCGGTGCCGGTGGCGCCGCCGGTGGCCTCCATGCGCACGGTGGGCGCCTCGAAGTCGAAGGGGAACGCGAAGTAGGCGCTCTCCTTGCCGAGGGTGGCGTCCTTGTCGACGCGGTTGTCGATGTCGAGGCGCGCGGCGCCGTGGGGCAGCGTCAGTGTCGTCCGCACCCGGTTGGCGCCGGCCGGGCGGGTCTCGTAGGTGAGGGTCTCCCCGGTGGCGGTGGACTTGCGCGCGATGAGCGCGGCGGGCGGCGCGACGGAGCGGTTGCCGAGGTGCTCCAGGCGCTCGGAGCCGGTGGTGCGGCTGGAGTTGTGGTTGAAGCCGCCGGCGGTGGTGTAGCTGTCGTGGATGTAGGCGTTGAAGCCGGCGACGGCGTCAGCGCGGACGAGTTCGCGTCCCGTGGCCTTGTCGACGAGGGAGGCGATGCAGGCGCGGGCGAGGTCGACGCGGACCGCGAGGTGCTCGTTCTCCAGCAGCGTGGGGTCGGCCTGGGCGTGCGCGGCGGCCGCGGTCTCGGCGGGGTCCTCCTGTTCGGTGCCGCCGGTGGGGTTCCAGCCGGTGGCGGCCTTCAGGACGGTGCCCTCGCCGTCGGCCGTCCCGTCCTCGGCGCCCTCGGCGACGACGTCGAGGCGGACGGAGCCGGCGGGCGGCACGTCGGCGACGCACACCAGCAGGAACCGGCCCGCGTCCCGGTGGTCGTCGTTGACCTGTGCCTGCTCCTCGTGCCGCAGCCGCTCGCCGGTGCGGGCGTCGCGCACGGCGACGCGCTGCTCCAGCGGCACGCTGCTCTCCGGCAGGAAGATCCGTACGACGTCGGTGCGGGCCCAGGAGCAGGTGTTGACGACGTGGTACGACACGGCGTCGGGCGCACCGGCGAGCCGCTGGCCGAGGCGGGCGCGGGCCCGGTCGAGCAGGGAGTTGCCGTCGTCGTACGCGCGCAGCGCCTGGCCGTACTTCCAGTGCCACTGCTCCTCGCCGCTGTGGCCGCCGTGGTCGCCGTGGGTCCAGGGGTCGCCGGCGCCCCAGGTGTGCTCGTCGAAGAGGGACACGGCCTCGTAGACGGGTGCGGAATCCCGGCTGTCGTCGGCGGCGCCGGCGGCGCCGAGGATGCCGGCGAAGGTGCCGAGGGTCTGCGCGTCGGCGACGGTGGCCTGTGCGGTGCGGGCCAGGGACAGCGGGCGGGCGCCGGAGCCGACGCCGTCGACCCACCAGTCGGTCCAGTCGCCCTCGAAGGTGCGGATCTCGTCGCCGAGGCGGGCTTCGGCGTCGGTGAAGAAGTCCTCGTTGCGGGAGAGCCGGAGCTGCGGGTAGGCCCAGGTCTCGTTCCAGCGGCGGACGGTGTCGGCGATGATCCGCCGGGGCGGTGCGTTGTCGCCGAACTTGCCCTGCACGCGCAGGTGCAGGATGTTCCACGGGTACGGCTCGCGCTTGACGTCGGCCTGGTCCATCGCCCAGCCGAAGATGCCGCCGCGGTACGGGTACGGGTTGCTGGCCAGCGACGTCAGATACGCGGGCAGCAGGTCGTCGACGCTGTCGTAGTCGGTGTCGAAGCCGAGCAGCGGGCCCTCCATGTAGGCCAGGCCGTGCGGGGTGTCGGTGACCCAGACGAGGATGCTGTTGCCGCTGGGTGCGCGCCAGCGGAAGAGGCGGGGCAGCTTCTCGCCGCCGACGAGGTGGGGCACGGACCGGCCGGCCCAGTTGTGCGCCACGGACAGGTACCTGACGCCCGCGGCGGCGAGTGCGTCGACGAGTCCGACGACGGCGCCGGGCACGTCGGTCTGCATCGCGGAGGTGAACTCGACGCCGTGCTCGTCGCGCACCTCGTCGGCGAGGCGCAGCAGTTCGTGCAGCTCGTCGGTGGAGCAGGTCTCGGTGTGCAGGTTGAACGGCATGGCGGTCAGCTCGATACGGCCCTCCCGGACGCGCCGCACGAACTCCTCGACCTGCTCGGCGGGGCGGGCGTCGGCCCACTGCCGGAAGGACCACAGGGACTCCACGCACCAGCGGAACCGGGACTCGGCGGGCCAGTCGTCGGTGGCGCGGGTCAGCTCCAGGCAGGAGTCGAGGAACGACAGGTGCTCGGCGAGGACGCGGCCCTGGGGGTCGGTGTAGCCGATGTCGAGGTGGGAGTGGTGGACGAGGTGCAGGGTCCACTGCCGCTGCGGGGTGAGGGTCAGCTCGATGCCGGTGTCGGCTGCGACACCGCCACCGGCATCGGCAGCCAGGCCGACGGTGACGCGCTGGGCGGTGTCGACGGCGGGCAGCAGCAGCCGTACGGACCCGCCGGGGCCCGGTTCCGGCGCGGCGGGCAGCGCCGCGCCGGATTCGGTGCGTACGACGAGACCGGCGGCGAAGCCGTCCGGCAGGGCGCCGCCGGTGGCCTCGACGCGCAGGCTCTGCAGCAGCCCGCCGCCCTCGGCGTGCTTGAGCAGCGGCTCCTGGGTCAGGCGCAGGGCGGTGCCGGCGAGGCTGCCCCCGGCGGTGACGACGCTGCTGCGCAGGCTGTCGCGGATGCGGTCGTTGTCCCAGTCGGTGGTCTTGACGAGGGCCCGAGTGGTCATGCGGTGGTCTCCGTACTCTCCCGCGGCGATGCGGGCGGTGAAGCGGGCGGGTTCGTGGGCCCGGCAGGGGTCGGCGGGCGGATAGGTCGGCGGGCGGGTGGGTCAGCGGGCGGATGCGGTGATGCCGCGCAGGAACAGGCCGCGGAACACCAGGAAGACCAGCAGCGTGGGCAGCGAGACGATGAACGCGCCGGCGAGGACCACCGGGGGCCCGGCGGTGCTGTACGCCTGGGTGAGGGAGTTGAGGGTGGCCATCACCGGCTGGACCTCGGGGCTGCGGCTGAGCGTGATGCCGAACAGCAGGTCGTTCCAGACGGCGGTGAACTGGAAGATGAACGCGGCGCCGAGCCCCGAGCGCATCAGGGGCACGTGGATGCGCCAGAAGATACGGCGCAGGGAAGCCCCGTCGAGCATCGCGGCCTCGGTGATCTCCGGCGGCATCGTCGTCATCTGGTTGCGGATGAGGAAGAAGGCGAAGGGGATGGCCCAGGCGGCGTAGACGAGCATCAGGCCCAGGCGGGTGTCGTAGAGGTTGGCGTCGGCGTACATGCCGAACAGCGGGGCCAGGAACATCTGCAGCGGGAACAGCGTCCCGGAGAAGATCACCCAGAACCACAGGGCGGGCCTGGGTATCGGCAGCACGATGACGGCGAACGCGGCCATCGCCGCGACCACCACGGCCACGCCTCCGCACACCACGGCGTACAGCATGGAGCTGCCGAAGCCGTCGCCGATGCCGGCGTCGGTCCACGCGGCTCTGATGTTGTCGAAGATGGCGAAGCCCTGCGGGGTCCAGTCGACCGAGCCGGTGAACTCCTCGGGCGGCGTCAGCGAGTTCACGATCAGGATGTAGAGCGGCAGCAGCCAGAGCAGCACGCAGCCGGCGACGAAGAGGTTGCGCATGTGGCGTCCCATGTCGGTGTCTCCTCTCAGTCCTTGGCACCGGGCATCTGGCGGCGCAGATAGAGCCACGAGGAAGCGACGACGATCACGGAGAGCACGAGCGCGACGGCGGATCCGTACCCGACGTGGAAGAGGCGGAACGCCTCGCGGTACATGGTCAGCGCCAGCGTCTCGGAGCTGCGCGAGGGACCGCCCTGGGTGAGGACCCAGATCATGTCGAACGCCTTGAGGCTGTTGACGATGGCCATGCCGACGACCACGACCGTCACGGCGCGCAACTGCGGCAGCGTGATGTGGCGGAACATCCGCCAGCCGGTGGCGCCGTCCAGCTCGGCGGCCTCGATCGTCTCGCGCGGGATGGCGCGCAGGCCGATGGCGAAGAGGACGACGTTCAGCCCGGTGGCCTGCCAGGTACTGGCGACGATCATCGAGAGGGTGTTCTGCGGCCACTCCAGCAGCCAGCCCTGCGCCCAGGAGTCGAGGCCGACGCCGCGCAGCACCTGGTTGACCGCGCCGTCGGTGGTGAGCATGAAGCGCCACAGCGAGGCGGTGGCGGCGCCGGAGATCGCGAACGGCAGCACGATGACGAGCTGGGCGAGTCCGCCGAAGCGGCGCATCCGGTGGGTGGCCACCGCGATGGCGAGGCCGGCGACGACGGGCAGCAGCAGGGTGCCGGCGACCCACATGAAGGTGTTGAGCAGCGAGCGGCCGAAGATCGGGTCCTCGGCGAGCCGCGTGTAGTTGTCGATGCCGGTGAAGCTGCTGGTGAAGCCGTTGTCCTCGAAGAAGCTGCCGTAGATGCTGCGGAGGAAGGGATAAACGAGCAGCACGCCGACGAGGGCGAGGGCGGGCAGCGCCCAGGGGACGCCGGCGAACGGGCCGCCCATGCGGCGGGCGGAGGTGTTCTTCGCGGCCTGGTGCGGGCTGCGGACGGGTATGCGGCGGCGGAGGCGTACGGGCTTGGCGGCGTCTGCCGTGCCCACGGTGTCGGTCATGACTTCTCCGCCTCCCGCCACACCTTCCACGCCTCGTCGGCGCGCTCCTGCATGGTCCGCAGCCCGCCGCGGTACGAGTGCGGGTCGATGAGCATGCCCGCGAGGTCGTCCACGGTGGACTCGACGAGTTCGGGCGGGCCCTGTTCCCAGAAGCGGTTGAGCAGCCACAGGTCCTTCGACTGGCGGATGACGCCTTCGATGACCGCGTTGGCGGGCTTGACCTTCGGGTTGGGGCTGCCGTCGGAGAGGCCGTGCGCGAACGCGGTGGCGACCTCGGGGTGCAGCCAGCCGCCGGCGGCTTTCAACGCCTCTTCCTTGTCCGGGCCCTTGACCGTGACGGCGAAGGCGCTGGATTCGAAGATCACGCAGGGGCGCGCTGCGGGGTCGGCCATGGGCAGGACGAAGGCGTCGACGGTCTTGCCCGGCTTGGCGCCGGCACCGGCGAAGACGCCGCCCAGCCACGTGCCGCAGGCGACCATCCCGATGTCGCCGTGGACGACCGCGGCGGCGGCGGCGTTGTGGTCCACGTCCATGCTGGTGAACCAGTTCTTGTCGAAGAAGCCGGCGATCGTGCGCAGCGCGCGTTCGGCGCGCGGGTCGGTGTAGCGCTCGCGCCCGTTCATCAGGTCGTCGTAGAACTGGGGGTCCTGACGGCTCAGGATCTCCTGGAACCAGATGAACGCGGGCCAGCGGCCGGCCGTGGTGCCGTGCAGCGGGGTGATGCCGTTGTCCTTCAGCCGGGTGCAGGCGGTGAGGAAGTCGTCCCACGTCTCCGGCTTCTGGAGGCGGTGCTCGGCGAAGACCTCGGGGTTGTAGAAGATCACCCAGTAGGCGAGGTTCATCGGCAGCCCGTAGACGCGGTCGCCGTAGGTGAACGCCTCGCGCAGCGAGGGGTCGACCCAGCCCTGGGACTCGGCGGACTCCCACTGCCGGGACAGGTCCTCGATGCCGCCGGTGCGCGCGAGGTCGCGCAGCCGGTAGCCGGACCAGTACTTGAGCAGATCGGGGGTCTTGTTCGTGCGGAGCGAGGACTTGACGATCTGCTCGAAGGACTCCAGTGACGGGATGACCTCGGGGACGAGCTGCAAACCGGCAGTGGCCTCCAGCGCCTTGCCGGCGGCCTGCAGGGGCGCCTCCCAGGTGGCGTTGTCGCCGTGGATGGCGACTTTGCCGGGCCCCTGGCCCGCGGCGCTGCCGCAGGCGGCGGCCAGTCCGCCGGTGGCGGTGGCGGCCGCGCCGGCCGCGGAGACACGGAGCAGGGTACGGCGGTCGAAGGGGTTGCGACGGGGGGTGGTCGTGCTCGGGTCGGCGGGTGGTGGGGGGATCGGCGGATGACGACCTGACATCGGGCGGCTCCCTGGGTCACAGTGCTCGTGTTATCGTTAACACGCACTGGAGGGAGCTTGACGGCCGACCGCGGCCGACGTCAATGGGCGTGCAGTGAAATTCCAGCAGACGGCCTGACAAGTCGGGCCGCGCTCTTTCTTGCGGCAGAATGCCCGAAATGTATAGTTCTGGCACAGCGGGGTCGCAGGCCCGTCGCCGCGCCTCTGCGCAAGGACGGCACCCGGCCGCCGGGCCTGCGACCTCGACGCCACCCGGGCCCGTGCCGCCGGCACCCGGCGAACGCGCCGACGACAATGGCCCGATGACCCACCCGCACCCCGCCCCCGCGCTCACCGTCGTCGGCCTGCTCAGCGGCACCTCGTACGACGCCGTGGACGCCGCAGTCTGCGACCTGCGCCTGGCCGGCGACGAACTGCTCCTGCACCCCCGCGGCCTGCACAGCGTCCCTTTCCCCGGCGAGCTGCGCCGCGCCGTCGCCGCCTGCCTGCCCCCGGCGCGGACGACGATGGCGGAGGTGTGCCGGCTCGACACCGAACTGGGCCGGTTCTTCGGCCGGGTGGCCGCCGAGGCGGTCGACGCGGCGGCGGGCGGACACGCCGACCTCGTCGTCTCGCACGGCCAGACCGTCTACCACTGGGTCGAGGGCTGCCGCGCCCGCGGCACCCTCCAGCTCGGCAACGCCGCCTGGATCGCCGAGGCCACCGGGCTGCCGGTCGTCTCCGACGTACGCACCCGCGACATCGCCCGCGGCGGCCAGGGCGCTCCGCTCGCCTCCACCCTCGACGCGCTGCTCCTCCTCGGCGAAGGGCCCGGCCCGCGGCGCGGGGCGCTGAACCTGGGCGGCATCGCCAACATCACGGTTCGCGGCGGCTCCGGGGAGGTCGTCGCGTACGACCTGGGTCCCGCCAACGCGCTCATCGACGCGGCGGTGGCCGACGGCACGGGGGGCGCCGAGACGATGGACACCGGCGGCGCGCGGGCACGGCGCGGCACGGTGGACCGGGAGCTGCTGCGCCGGCTGCTGGCCGAGCCGTACTACGCGCTGGCGGCGCCCAAGTCGACGGGCAAGGAGCTGTTCCACGGGGCGTATCTGCGCGAGCAGGTGGCGGCGGCGGGCGCCCGGCTCGCGCTGGACGACCTGGTGGCAACCGTCACGGAGCTGACCGCGGAGCTGGTCGCGGCGGCGTGCCGGGAGTACGGGGTCGAGGAACTGGTCGTCTCCGGCGGCGGGGTGCGCAATCCGGCGCTGATGGCGCGGCTGGCCGAGCTGTGCGCGCCGGCGCGGGTGTCGCGGATGGAGGACCACGGGCTGTCGTCGCAGGGCAAGGAGGGTTATCTCTTCGCGCTGCTGGGCTTTCTGTCGGTGTGCGGGCTGCCGGCGTCGGTCCCGTCGGCGACGGGCGCGCGCGAGGCGGCGCTGCTGGGCTCGATCACCCCGGGCGCGCGGCCGCTGCGGCTGCCGGAGCCCGCGGCGCAGGCGCCGGTGCGGCTGCGGGTGGTGTGACGGCGGGGGCCGGTCCATACGGGACGAAACCCCGGCACCGCGGCGGGCCGCGTCGGCGGCGGGCCGGGTCGTCGGGGGCGGCGGGTCAGCGGCGGGCGCTCAGCGCCGCCGCCAGTGCCGCCGTCGCCGCCGCGGCCAGGGCCGCGCCCGCCAGCGGCAGCAGCGGCAGCGGTACCTCCGCCGCGCGCGAGCCGCTGACCAGGCCGGTCACCGCGGCGTTCGCCGGGGAGCCGGCCGCCACCAGCACCGCCCCCGCACCGGCCAGCGTCGCCGGCACCGACCACGCCCGGCTGCGCAGCAGGGGCCGGTTGCACAGCGCGCCCACCGCCGTCCCCAGCAGCGCGCACGTCAGCGTCGCCAGCAGCCCCGCGCCCGTGGCCGCCGCCACCGGGACGGCCGTCTCCGAGGCCCGGTCCGAGCCGTGCGCGTCGCTGAGGAGCACGACGACGGCCACGCCCGCCGCGCCCAGCGCGCAGGCCGCCGCGAACGCCGCGGCCAGGCTTGCCAGATGGGCCCGCCCCGGGCCCCCGGCAGCGGCCGGACAGGCCCGTGCGGCGGGCGGCTCCACGCCCGTGCACACCCGCACCAGCCACGCGGCGACCGGCAGCACCGCCGCCGCGGCCACCCCGAGCGAGTCCAGCACCGCCTGTCCCGGCTGGACGCCGACGGCCACGGCCGCCGCGTACACCAGCAGCGGCGGCAGCCAGCGGTGCGACCTGGCGAGCAGGGCGAGTTGGTAGCGCACGAGCGCGGTCACGGTGCCGGGTCCTCCCGCGGTGCGCACGGCAGAGGGTGCACGCCGCGGATGTGCCAGCCGGGGCGCGCATCGAGCAGGGCCCGCAGCAGGGCGTCGGAGTGCGCGGCGGGCACCGTCATCCGGCGGCCGCCGCCGGGCAGTTCCTCGCACAGCGGCGCCCCGGGCAGATCGTCCGGCACGCGCGCGCCCGGCTGTCCGACCGCCTCGACCACCACCGCCGGGCCGCCGCCCGCCGGCCGGGCGACGCCCCGCCCGCCGCCGACGCGGTAGGCGGCGTACGGCACGTCCGCCAGCCGCCGGGGGTCGTGGTCGACGAAGACCACCGCCCCGCCCGCCGCCAGCCGTTCGGCCACCGCCGTGTCCAGCTCCGCCGCGCCCCCGCGTCCAGCCCGGTCCACGCCTCGTCGAGCACCAGCAACTCCGGCTCCGCGAGCAGCGCCTGCGCCACCGCGACCTTCTGGCTGCCGCCCTTCGACAGTTCGTCCAGCGGCGTACGCGCCGACTCCCCCGCCCCGAACCGCTCCAGCCACTCCCCCGCCCGCCGCCGCGCCTCGGCCCCGCGCAGCCCCTGCACCCGGCCCAGGTGCGTGAGGTAGCCGAGAGCCGTCAGCGGCAGGGCGGCGGGGAAGCGCTCCGGCACGTACGCCGTGCGCGCGGGGCGGTCGGCGCTGGGCAGGTCGATACCGGCCAGCAGCCGCAGCAGCGTCGACTTGCCGCCGCCGTTGGCGCCTTCGACGCGTACGAGCGCACCCGCCGGCACCCGCAGATCGACGCCGCGCAGCACCCACGGTCCGCGTCTGCCGTAGCGCCGCCCGACACCGTCCAGCCTCATGGACCCGGATCATTCCACGGTGGCGCACCCGCGACGACCGCAAGACGTGCGCCCGGGTGGCCGGATCGCTTACGGTGCACGGGCCGTTGGACTACTTTGTGGGGCTTCAGCGCGACTGGCGGGTGGGAGAGATCTGATGGGGGACGCAGATGGCGGCGGAAGAGCACCGGTGATAGACACCACCGTGCCGCAGTCGGCGCGTATCTGGAACTTCTGGCTCGGCGGCAGCGACAACTACCGCGTCGACCGGCTCGCGGGCGAGGCGTACGTGCGGGCCTCGCCCTCCATCGTCGACATCGCCCGCGCCTCACGCGCCTTCCTCACCCGCACCCTGCGCCATCTGGCCGTCGAGGCCGGGACACGCCAGTTCCTCGACGTCGGCACCGGGCTGCCGACGGCCCAGAACACGCACGAGGTGGCTCAGGCGGTGCATCCGTCGGCGCGGGTCGTCTACGTCGACAACGACCCGATGGTCCTCGCGCACGCGCGCGCCCTGCTGGTCTCCCGGCCCACCGGGGTGTGCGACTACGTGAACGCCGATGTGCACGACCCGGACGCGGTGCTGGCCGGGGCGGCGAAGACGCTGGACTTCGACGAGCCGGTGGGGCTGATCCTCAGCGGGATCGTGGGGCACGTCGCGGACTACGACGAGGCGCGCCGGATCGTCGCCCGGCTGGTCGACGCGCTGCCGGCGGGCAGCCATCTGGTGCTGAGCGACGGGACGGGCGTGGTGCACCGGGAGGCCAGGCGGGCGCAGGACGCGTACAACAGGAGCGGCGCGGTGCCGTATGTGCTGCGCACGCCGCAGGAGATAGAAGGTTTCTTCACGGGCCTGGAGCCGCTGGCTCCCGGTGTCGTGTCGTGTCCCCGGTGGCGGCCGGAGGGCGGCGGGGAGCCGGAGCCGGTCGACCTGTTCGGCGGTGTCGGAAGGAAGGCGGGGAGCGAGTGACGCGAGCGGAGTTCGATCCGGGGGCGGTACGGGCCGTCGCGTTCGACATCTTCGGCACCACGGTCGACTGGCGTACGGGCGTCGCGGAGCAGGTGACGCATCTGGCGCGGCGGCGCGGGGTGGAGCTGGACGGCGCTCGCTTCGCCGACGAGTGGCGGGAGATGTACCTGCCGTCGATGGGCCGGGTCAACGAGGGCGAGCGGGCGTGGGCGTATCTCGACGTGCTGCACCGCGAGTCGCTGGACGAGCTGCTCGAACGCCACGGCGTCGCGGCCGCCTTCGACGACGCCGACCGCGCTGAGCTGGTACGCGCCTGGCACCGGCTGCCCGCGTGGGACGACGCGGCCGAGGGGCTGGCGCGGCTGCGCGGCCGGTATGTGGTGGCGGCGCTGTCCAACGGCGGCTTCGCGCTGCTCACGCGGCTGGTGAAGGCGGCGGGGCTGCCCTTCGACTGCATCCTCTCCGCCGAGCTGGCGCAGCGCTACAAGCCGGACCCGGCGCCGTATCTGACGGCCGCGGGCCTGCTGGACGTCGCGCCCGGTGAGCTGCTGATGGTGGCATGCCACGGCTGGGACCTGGCGGGGGCGCGCGGCGCGGGGCTCAGGACGGCGTTCGTGACCCGCCCGCGGGAGAAGGGTCCGGCGGGCGGGGACACGGACGTGCCGGGCGATGTCACGGCGGCGGACTTCACCGATCTGGCCGACCGGCTGGGCTGTCCGTGACGGCGCCCTCACGCACCGTCCGTCCGTACGAAAGCAATCAGCCACTCGGCGCGGGCTTCGCCTGCGGGGCCAGTTCGTCCCAGGCGACCGTGCGGTCGCACCAGCGCTCCAGCAGCGTCCGGTCGTGCCCCACGGCCAGCAGCGCGGCGCCCGAGCCGCGGCGGTAGTCCTCGACCGCCGCGACCAGCGCCGCGGTGGTGGAGGCGTCGAGCATCGCCGTCATCTCGTCGCACACCAGGATCCGGGGGCGCAGCGCCAGCGCGCGGGCGAGGCAGGCCCGTTGGAGCTGGCCGTCGCTGACCTCGTGGGGCCGGCGGGCCAGCAGGTCGGGGGTGAGGCCGACGAGCGCGGCCAGTTCCCCGGTGCGGCCCTGCGCCTCGGCGCGGCGGCCGGTGGCACGCAGCGGCTCGCCGATCAGTGCGGCCAGGGTCAGCCGCGGGTCGGCGGCGAGGCGGGGCTGCTGGAAGACGACGCCGAAGGCGGTGCGCTGGGCGCGGGGGGCGCGGTGGCGCCAGCCGGGTACGGGCGCGCCGTCGAGCAGCACCTCGCCGGCGTCCGGGCGGTGCAGCAGCGCGGCGACGCGGGCCAGGGTGGACTTGCCGCACCCGCTGGGCCCGAGGAGCCCGGCGGCCTCGCCGGGGGCGAGGGTGAAGGAGACGTCGCGGACGACGGGGGCGCGGCGGTCGTATCCGGCGGTGACGGCGCGGAGTTGCAGCGGCGGGGCTTCAGCGGACATCGACGGCCTCCGGCTGCTGGGGCGGACCGGGCTCGCCGGTCCGCGGCGTCGGCAACTGCTTCGCCCCGGTGTTCCCGGGCTTCCCCACGAACACGGTGGCGGGCAGCGGGTGGTGGCACGCCACCCCCGCCGTGAGGACGGGCACCGCCGCGCAGGCGGCCGTGGCGTACGTGCACCGCGGGGCGAACGCGCAGCCCGGCGGCAGCGCGCCCAGCTCCGGCGGCATGCCGGGGATGGGCGTGAAGCCGCGTTCCGGGAGGGCGTCGAGGAGGCCGCGGGCGTACGGGTGCCGGGGTCCCGGGGTGCCGAAGAAGGCGGCGGCGTCGGCGAGTTCGACGATCCGCCCGGCGTACATCACGGCCACCCGGTCGGCGATGCGCTCCGCCGCGGCCAGGTCGTGGGTGATCATCAGCAGCCCGTGCCCGTCGTCGACCTGGCGGCGCAGCTCGTCGACCGTGCGCTCGACGAGGTCCCGGTCGAGACCGGTGGTCGGCTCGTCGGCGAGCAGCAGCGGCGGGCCGCCGACGAGGGCGAGGGCGGTGGCGGCGCGCTGGGCGAGGCCGCCGGACAGTTCGTGCGGGTAGCGGTCGAGGTGGTCGGCGGGGAACGCGGCCCGCTCCGCGGCCTCTTCGGCGGCGGCGCGCAGCCCGGCCCTGCCGCGGGTGTCCGTCAGCTCCCGGACGACCTCCTGGAGCTGGGAGCGCACGGTCCGTACGGGCGTGAGGTGCGCGGCCGGGGACTGCGGAATGAGGCCGACGCGGCGGCCCCGGACCCGGCGGGCCAGCTCCGCCTCCTCGGCGCCGAGGAGTTCCAGCGCGCCGAGGTGCGCGGCGCCCGCGGTCTCGGCGTTCTCGGGCAGCAGCCCGAGGAGCGCCGAGGCCAGGACGGACTTGCCGCAGCCGCTCTCGCCGACGAGCGCGACGCACTCGCCGGGGGCGAGGGCCAGACAGACATCGGTGACGGCCGCGACGTACCGGCCGCGGCGCATCCGGAAGCGGACCGACATCCGGTCGAGGGCCAGCAGTGGGGCGGCCCCTGCGGTGTCACGGTCGTCGCGGTCGTTCCGGTCCTTGCGATCCGTGCGGTCCGTCACAGCGTCAGCTCCGATCGGCGGCGCGGGTTCAGCCGCTCCCGCCACGCGCCGGCGAGGCCCGCGACGGCGAGGGTCGGGATGATGATGAACAGGCCCGGGAAGAGGGTGGGCCACCAGTCCCCCGCCAGCAGCGCGCCGCGCGCGCCCTGCACCATCGCGCCCAGGCTCGCCTGGTGCGGCGGCAGCCCGAGGCCGAGGAACGACAGCGCGGACTCGTGCCAGATGGCGTGCGGCACCATCAGCACGGCCGCGAGCCCCGCCTGCGGCAGCACCCCGGGCACGAGGTGGCGGATCGCGACCCGGGTGCGCGAGGCGCCGCCGGAGACGGCGGCGTCCACGAACGGCCGGCCGCGCAGCGACAGCACCTCGGCGCGCACGATGCGGCACGTCGACACC
The DNA here is from genome assembly GCF_039871555.1 of Streptomyces sp. B5E4. Classification (NCBI taxonomy): domain Bacteria; kingdom Bacillati; phylum Actinomycetota; class Actinomycetes; order Kitasatosporales; family Streptomycetaceae; genus Streptomyces; species Streptomyces sp. B5E4. The sequence goes on along the minus strand of NZ_JBDPMI010000002.1, from coordinate 107,374 downwards.
CAGTGCGTCAGCCCCACGGAGGCGACGACCGGCCAGACCCCGGGCTGGAAGAGGGCGACGATGAAGATGCCGAGCAGCAGGTGCGGTACGGAGGCGAAGACGTCCACGAGCCGCATCACGGCCCGGTCGACGTGCCCGCCGAGCGCGCCGGCCAGCGCCCCGACGGCGGTGCCGACCACGGTGGCGACGAGCGCGGCGACCACGCCGACGAGCAGCGAGACGCGCAGCCCGTAGACGCAGCGCAGCAGCACGTCGCGGCCGACGTCGTCGGTGCCGAAGAGGTGGGAGAGGGACGGCGCGGCGAGCTTGTTGCCGATGTCGACGGCCTGCTGGTCGAGTTGGACCAGCGGCGGTACGACGAGCACCGCAAGGACCGCGAGCGCGACGACCGCGGCCGAGGTGCGCACGCGCAGCGTGCGCACCGACGTGCGGCCGGTCCCGCGGATGCGCCAACGGGTCGCGTCCGGCGGGTCGTCGAGCGCGCCCGGCTTCCCTACTGCCTCAGCCATCGAAGCCCACTCTCGGGTCGGCGAGCCCGTACAACAGGTCGGACAGCAGGTTGCCCAGGAGCACCGCCGCCGTCGCCAGCACGGTGAGCGCGGCGAGCAGCGGGAAGTCGACGGACGTCGCGGCCTCGACGGTGGCCGCGGCGATCCCCGGCCAGCTGAAGACGGTCTCGATGAGCAGCGCGCCGGTGATCAGCTCCGGCACCCGGGTGCCGATCAGCGTGAGCACGGGCAGCAGCCCGGAGCGCAGCGCGTGCCCCAGCAGCACGGTGCGCTCGGCGAGGCCGCGGGAGCGGGCGCCGCGCACGGGGTCCTCGTCCAGCGCGTCGCCGACGCCCTGGCGGACGTAGAGCACGAACCACGGCATCTGCGAGACGGCGAGCACCGAGGCGGGCAGCAGCACGTGCTCGGCGACCTGCCCGAAGGTGACGACGTCCGTGCCGGTGTCGGTGAGCCCGCCGGCCGGCAGCGCGTCGAGCTGGAGCGCGAACAACCAGACGGCGAGCAGCCCGAGCCAGAACGGCGGCGCCGCCTCCAGCGCGTACGCGACGGAGGTGACGGCCCGGTCGAGCAGCCCGCCGCGGCGGCGGGCGGCGAGCACGCCGAGCAGCGTGCCGACGACGATGGCGACGGCGAACGCGACCGCGCACAGCAGCACCGTCCAGCCGATGCGCTCGCCGATGACGTCGGCGACCGGCTGGCGCATGCTGGTCGACTCGCCGAGGTCGCCGGTGACGACGGCGGAGAGCCAGTCCCACCAGCGGGTGACGAACGGGTCGTCGGCGCCGAGGCTGTCGCGGAGCTGGTCCAGCGCCTCCTGGGAGGCGCTGAACCCCGCGGTGCCGGCGTACGCCTTCACCGGGTCGAACGGCGAGGCGGCGGCGATGGCGAACACCCCGAAGGTGACGGCCAGCAGGACGGGGACGGCATACAGCAGCCGCCGTCCGGCCATCCGCGCCATCGGGGCCAGCGGCAGCCCGGTCACGGCGCGGGCTGCCAGCTCTCGACGTTCCACCAGGGACCGCTGCCGAAGCCGTGCTCGTGCGGTTCGACCTGGGTGCTCAGGCCGCGCCAGGTGTCGGCGATGACGTAGATGTGGTCGATGTGGGTGAGGAAGATGTAGCCCGGGTTCTCGGTGAGTTCCCGCTGCACCTTGTCGTACGCCCGCTTGCGGTCGGCCTTGTCACCGGACTCCCGGCCCTCGACGAGGGCGGTGTCGACGTCCGGGTTCTCGTACGAGGCCATGTTGTTGAAACCCTGGCCGGCCAGCTCGGAGTAGAGCATCGGGTAGAGGTCGAAGTCGGGGTCGGCGGGGCTGCCGCCGCCGGCGAGCACGGCGTCCTCGCCCATCCGCGGCTCGATGACCTCCCACGTGCCGCTCTCCACCTTGGCCTCGATGCCGACCTTCTTGGCGTCGCCGGCGAACGCGAGGGCGTGCTCCTGGCGGAGCTTGTCGCCGGAGGGGTAGTAGAGGGTGAACGAGGCGCGCTGCCCGTCCTTCTCGCGGATGCCGCCGTCCCCCTCACGCCAGCCGGCGTCGTCGAGGATCTTCTCGGCCAGCCCGGTGTCATAGGGGCGCTCGGTGCCCTCGGCGAACCACTCGCTGTCGGTGGGCACCGGCCCGTACGCGGCCTTGCCCCGGCCCTCCAGCAGCTTGTCGACCATGGCGCCGCGGTCGGCGGCCACGTCGAGCGCGCGGCGGATGGCGACGTCGCCGGTGACGGGGTTGCCGGTGGGCAGGGTGACGGCGCGGTGGTCGGCGGTGGTGGCGGCGACGGTCTGCTTGTCGTCGTCCCCGGCGAAGCTCTTGGCGAGGTTCGGCGGCAGGATGGCACCGTCGAGGTCGCCGGAGCGCAGCCGGGTGGCGCGGATGTCGTCGTCGGCGATGATCGCCATGGTCAGCTTCTGCACCTTCGGCTTGCCGCCCCAGTAGCCGGGGTTGGCGGAGAAGGTGAGCTTCTCGCCCTTGCGCCAGCCGTCCAGGACGTACGGGCCGGTGCCGACCGGCTCGGTGTTGAACGCGCCGGTGTTGACGTCACCCTTGCCGGCGACGTGCTCGGGCGCGATGGGCAGCACGGTGCGCTCGGCGAAGGGCGCGTAGGGGTACTTCAGGGTGAAGACGACGGTGTCGTCTCCCTCGGCCTCGACGCTCTCGACGGCGTCCAGGTCGCCCTTGGAGGCGTTGTTGGTGCCGGGGTCGAGGATGGTCTCGTAGGTGAAGACGACGTCGGCGGCGGTGAAGGGCTCGCCGTCGCTGAACGTCACGTCGTCGCGCAGCTCGTACGTGTACGTGGTGCCGCCGTCGGTGATCTCGGGAAGTGCGCGGGCGAGGGCGGGGCGCAGCTCCATGTCGCTGTCGCGGGCGAGGAGGCCGTCGAAGAGCTTGGAGTTGCCGTCCTTACCGTAGCCGAGGAGCGGGCTGAGGGTGTCGGGCTCGCTGGCGACGCCGATGACGGCGGCGCTGCCGTCCCCGCCGGAGCCGCCGGAGTCGTCGTCGGCGTCCGGGTTCGAGCAGGCGGCGGCCCCCGCGAGCACCGCCGCCGCCGCCGTGACCGAGACCGCTGCGCGTATGCCGCGGACTGACATGCCCACTCCCCTGTTGAAGGCCGGCTGTTATTGCGAACAGTTCGCAATTAGAACCCATGATCGGTGTACCGCGCAATGAGGAGTCCACTCCGTGGGCACCCGGTGGGCGGGTGGTCCGCCGAGGTCAGCGACCATGCGCCGGACGGGACGGCTCCCGTTTCCTGCGTCGGCCGGGTGACCCGGGATGGGATACGACGGGCTTAAGGGATATTACTGAGCATTCCGCCCCGCAGCATCCGGTGTCCCGTACCCCACCGGGAAGGCCCCCATGGCGCTCCCCCCGCTGGGCGGGCCGGGTCGCCCCCGGCGACCGGCTGGACTGCGGCTGACGGGCAGGGCGCGCACGCGAGCGGCGCCGCCGGGCATGGGACCGGCGGCGCCGCGGTGTGCGACGGGTCAGAGGACCCGGCGCACGTTCACGTCATCGGCGTTGACGAAGCCGATGCGGTGCCCGATCTGGATAATGTGGTACTTCGTCTTGCCGCGGACCACCGTGCGGTCCCCGGGCGCGGAGCCGTCGAAGGACACGGCGCGGTAGTACTCGCCGGGGACCGTGCCGCCGTAGGAGTACGCCTGGCCTGCCTTGAACTCGTACGGGTGCGCCGAGATCGGCTGGTACGGGATCTCCGGCGGGTACGCCGCCTGTTCCGGGTACGCCCGGCCGTAGACCGGCACCGACTCCTTGCCCGGCTTGGGCGTGACGATCTTCCCGGCGGTGTAGTCGGCGACCCGCGCACCCGCGGGGTTGTGGAACCAGCCCTTCAGGCCGTGGTACCAGATCGCCACCCAGTCGCCCCTGCGCTCGGCGACCGCGTACGACTGCCCGGCGGAGGCCCGGCTGCCGACGTCCGAGACGTGCATGTCGGACGCCCGGCCGTCGGGGTGCAGACCGATGTCCGCCAGCAGCGGGGAGTCCGCGTCGGGCTGCGAGTGCAGGATCACCGACGACGAGGGCGAAAGCGGGCACGGCTCCTTCGGGTCGGAGCCCGACTCGTAGCTGCAGCCGGTGAACTGCGGCTTGTTCTCCGCGAAGTCCGGCTTGATCATCACCATCGACTTCGAGAACCCGCCGGGGCTGCGCAGCGGGGCCTTCAGCAGCTCGAAGTACCGCTCCCAGTCCCAGTACGGGCCCGGGTCCCAGTGCATGCCGCGGATGTTCGCCGTGGTGGTGCCGGGCACGTTGTCGTGGCCGATGATGTGCGTGCGGTCCAGCGGGATGTCGTACGTGGCCGCCAGGTAGCGCACCAGCGTCGCCGAACTGCGCATCATCGCCTCGGTGTACCAGGTGCCCTGGTCCTTGGCGAAGCCCTCGTGCTCCAGGCCGATGGACTTGGCGTTGATGTTCCAGTTGCCCGCCTGCCAGGCGACGTCCTTGTGCTTGATGTGCTGGGCGATGTGGCCGTCCGAGCTGCGCAGCGTGTACTGCCAGCTCGCGGCGCGGTTGGGGTCCTGGACCATGTTGATGACGCCGGGGTAGCGGCCCTCGGTGTCGTGGATGACGATGTACTCGATCTTCTGGTCGCGCGGCCGGTCGGCCTTGTCGTGGTTGACGTACGCCTGGATGTTCGCCGGGTCGGTCTGGCGGTACGTCGCCGGGATCCACTCGCAGCCGAGCCGGACCGGGCACTCCACTTCCTCGTTCTCCAGCCGCGGCAGGCCGAGTTCGCCGAGCCACCGCTGCTGCGGCGCCACGGACGGGTCGCCCGCGAGCCGGACGGCATGGCCGTCGTCCGTGGTGCGGGCGGCGCCGTCGCGGATGGTCGCGTACACCTCGTCGGCGAAGGTCGCCGCGTCCTGCTCGTACGCGGCGCCCGCGTACTTCGCCACCGCGCCGTACCAGTCGGCGGGGTCGGCGGAGGCCGGCGCGCCCAGGTCCTCCTGGTACGCGGCCAGCAGCGCGGCGCCGCCGGCGATGTTCTCGGCGGGCTTCGCGCGCAGCGTCGCCACGTCGGTGCCGGTCAGCTCGGCGGCCGTGTACAGCGTGGTGAGCGCGGGGCCGAACGTCTCGTCCCCGACGGGCCGTTCGGTGTCGCCGCGGGGGTCCTCCGCGGTGCCGGAGTGGTGGTCCTCGGCGAGCACGGTGGGCGCGTCGGTCAGGTGCATGGGGCCGTAGCCGGCGTCGGTGCTCGGTTCGCCGGCGTGGGTGTCCCAGCGGGACTCCAGGTACGACACGCCGAGCAGGACGCTCTCCGGCACGCCGTACTCGTCGGCCGCCGCGGCGTACGCCGCCTGCCGGGTCGCGGGCGCCGCCTGCGCGCCGTCGCCGGCGGTGGCCGGGAGCGACGCCGAGGTCAGCGGCAGCAGCAGGCCGGCGGCGACGGCGGCCGTCGCCCAGGGTCGTCTTCGCAGGTTCACACGCAGGCGGGTGGCTGGGGTGGGAGGCAACGGTACTCCTCAGGGGGTCGGGACGAGGACGTGCGCGTGCGGTGCGTATCAGGGGTACCGACTCGGTCGCGTACCCGTCAATCCCTCCCAGGGGCACGAAAGTTGCACGTCAGCCCGGCTGCCGCCCAACTGCGCGGCGGCACTGGTCCAGACCGATGTCGACGGCCGGCCGCGGTGCATGCCGCGACCGGCCGCCGTACGGCCGCCGGGCCAACCCGCCCGGTTGCCCGGCGGCCGGTCAGGGCACCCGGCGGCGCCGGGCGAGCCAGGTCTGCGCGATCACGACGACCACCAGGAAGCCGCCGCTGACGACCTGCTGGTAGGCGGAGTCGAGCGAGCCGATCTGGTTGATGACGTTCTGGATCACCTTCAGCAGCAGCACGCCGACCAGCGAGCCGCCGACGAAGCCCATCCCGCCGGAGAGCAGGGTGCCGCCGATGACCACGGCGGCGATCGCCTCCAGCTCCATGCCGTAGCCGAGGATGGTCACGCCGGAGTCGAGCCAGGCGGCGTTGAGCGCCCCGGCGAAGCCGGCGAGCAGCCCGTTGAGGGTGTAGACCAGGGTCTTGGTACGGGCCACGGGCGCGCCCATCAGCGCGGCGGCGTCCTCGTTGCCGCCGACGGCGTACACGTGCTGGCCGAAGCGGGTGCGGCGGAGCACGATGCCGCCGGCGACGAAGAGCGCGGCGGTGATCCAGACCGGGACGCCGATGCCGAGCAGCTTGCCCTGGCCGAGGTCGGCGAAGAACGAGCCCTCCGCGACGAGGTAGGTGTCGGCGCCCTCGTCGGTGATCGACAGCATCACGCCGCGCGCGCCGAGCATGGCGGCGAGCGTGACGATGAACGGCGCGAGCCTGAGCCGGGCGATGAGCAGCCCGTTGACCAGGCCGAAGAGTCCGCAGACGGCGAGTGGCAGCAGCAGCGCCACCAGCGTGCCGTGGCGTGAGCCCCAGGCGGCGAGCACCCCGCCGAGCACGAACACCGAGCCGACCGACAGGTCGATGCCGCCGGTGACGATGACGAAGGTCATGCCGAGGGCGACGATGGCGAGGAAGGCGGAGGAGACCGCCATGTTCTCGATGTTGCCGGTGGTGGCGAAGGAGTCGAAGGACAGCGAGGCGACGGCGGCGAGGGCGATGAGCGCGACCAGCGCGCCGTGCTGCTGCGCGAGGGCGCTCAGCCGCTCGCCGCGCCCGGAGCCCGCGGGTTCGTCGGCTCCGTACGCCACGGCGACGGGTTCGTCTTTCACGACGGTCACCGCTTCCCCCTCTCCCTCGCCGCGGACTGCTCGCCGCAGCGGCCGACCGCGGTCCGCCCGCGCCGTGCGACGGCCGCATCCGCCCGGCTGGGGACCCGGGTCGTATCCCGCGGATCCATCACCGCTTCCCCCTCTCCCTCGCCGCGTAGACGGCGAGGACGATCACCACGGCCTGCGCGATCTGCGTCCACGACGGCTCCAGGTCGTGCTTGATCAGGGTGGCCGTCAGCAACTGGATGAGCACCGCGCCGGCCACCGTGCCGCCGATGCGGACCCGGCCGCCGGTCAGCGGGGTGCCGCCGACGACGACGGCGGTGATGGCGGACAGCTCCATCAGGTTGCCCAGCGAGGTGGGGTCGCTGGCCGACAGCCGGGCGGTGGCCAGGAAGCCGGCGACCGCGGCGAGCACACCGCAGACGACGTACACCACGATCAGTACCCGGCGCACCGGCAGCCCGGCGAGCTTGGCGGCCGGTCGGCTGTCGCCGATGGCGAGCAACTGGCGGCCGAAGGTGGTGCGGCGGACGACGAAGGCGACGACGAGCGCGAGCGCCGCCGCGATCAGCACCACGTACGGCACGCCGGCGAACTCGCCGGAGCCGAGGGTGGCCATGCCCGGGTCGCGGATGTCCTCCAGCTGCGGCAGCAGCACCAGCGCGAGGCCCCGGGCGCCGACCATCAGCGCGAGCGTGGCGACGATGGGCTGGACCCCGATGAACGCGATGAGCGAGCCGTTGGCCAGGCCGACCGCGGCGCCGCCGACGACGGCGACGATCAGCGCGATCCACGGCCCGTACCCCATGTAGAGCGCGACCAGCGAAGTGGACAGGGCCATGACGGAGCCGACGGACAGGTCGACGCCCTCGCTGCCGATGGCCAGCGCCATGCCGAGCGCGACGATGACGACGGGCGCGACCTGGACGGCCTGGGTGCGGAAGTTCTCGGCGGACAGGAAGTGCGGGGTGAAGGCGATGTTGACGAGCAGCAGAAGGGCGACGCCGGCGTAGACGCCGTACTCCTGCAGCCAGCGCAGCACCCGCTCGCGGTCGGCGGGCAGCGCGCGGCGCAGCGTGAGGTCAGCCATGGCCGGCCGCCTGCGCACCGGCTCCGCGGGGCGCCGGGTCCGGGTCGCCGCCCGGTTCCGCGGCGGCCGCGATGGCCTCCATGAGTCTGTCCTCGGTGACGTCGTCGCCGGTCAGCTCGCCGACGACGGCGCCGTCCCTGAGCACCACCACGCGGTCGGACCCCTCGATCAGCTCCTCCACGTCGGAGGAGATCAGCAGCACGCCGAGGCCGTCCTCGGCGAGTTCGTCGACGAGCTTTTGCACCTCGGCCTTGGCGCCGACGTCGATGCCGCGCGTCGGCTCGTCCAGCAGCAGCACCTTGGGCTGCATGGCGAGCCAGCGGGCCAGCAGCACCTTCTGCTGGTTGCCGCCGGACAGCTCGCCGACCTTCTGGTGCGGGCTCGCCGCCTTGATGCGCAGCCGGCTGACGAACGTCTCGACGACGGCGTCGATACGGGCCTCGGAGACCAGCCCGTAGCGCGACATGCGCGGCAGCGCGGCCAGCGCGATGTTCTCGCGGACCGAGAGCCCCGGCACGATGCCCTCGGACTTGCGGTCCTCCGGGAGCAGGCTGATGCCGGCGCGGATCGCGGCGGGCGTGGAGCCGGTGCGTACCGGCACGCCCGCGACGGTGACGCGGCCGGCGCCGAGCGGGAGGGCTCCGGCGATGGCCTTGGCGGTCTCGGTACGTCCCGAGCCCAGCAGTCCGCCGAGGCCGACGACCTCGCCGGGGCGGACGTCGAGCGAGACGTCGTGCAGTTCGTGCCGGCGGGTCAGGCCCTCGGCGCGCAGCACCGGCTCGGCGCTGGTGCCGTGGTCGCCGGTGAACTTGGTCAGCCCCTCGGCGCGCACCTCGCCCATCTCCCGGCCGAGCATGAGGGAGACCAGCCGGAGCCGGTCGAGCCCGGCGAGCGGTCCGGTGTGCACGACGCGGCCGTCGCGGAGCACGGTGACGGCGTCGCAGACGGCGTACAGCTCGTCGAGGCGGTGGCTGACGTAGACGACGGCGACGCCGTCGGCGCGCAGCCGGCCGATGACGCCGAAGAGGGTCTCGACCTCGCGGGGTTCGAGGGAGGAGGTGGGCTCGTCCATGACGACGACGTCGGTGCGGCCGGCCGCCGAGACGGCGCGGGCGAGGGCGACCATCTGCTGGGCGCCGACGCCGAGTTCCGCCAGCGGGCGGCGGACGTCGACCCGGACGCCGTAGTCGAGGAGCATGCGCTCGGACTCGCGGTGCATGCGGCCGAAGTCGATGAGGCCGCCGCGGCGGCGCGGCTCGCGGCCGAGGAGGAGGTTGCGGGCCACGCTCATCAGCGGGATGAGGTTGACCTCTTGGTAGATGGTCGAGATGCCGGCCTGCTGGGCGGCGAGCGGGGTGGCGAAGGACGCCCGCTCGCCGCGGTAGGTCAGCTCGCCCTCGTCGGGCTGGTAGACGCCGGTGAGGACCTTGATGAGGGTGGACTTCCCGGCGCCGTTCTCGCCGACGAGGGCGTGCACCTCGCCGGCGCGGGCGGTGAAGTCGACGCCGTCGAGGGCGAGGACGCCGGGGAAGCGCTTGGTCAGGTCGCGTACGGCCAGGACGGCGGGGCGCTCGGCCGCGCCGTCCCGGGGGCCCCGGGCGTCCGGGGTGTCGCGGACCTCCTGGGCGTCCGCCGGACGCGGCCCGGCGGACCGGGCCGGCCCGGCGGGCCCGCCCGGTCCGGGCCGCTCGGGCGGCTCGTTCGCTGCGGCCATCGGCGTCAGAACGCCTTGCCGAGGTCGGCCTCGGCGTTGTCGGCGGTGTACTCGCTGTCCTCGATCACGATGTCCTGGCCGACCTCCTCGCCCTTGGTGAAGGCGTCGAGGGTCTCGAAGGCCAGCGGGCCGAAGCGCGGGTTGGACTCGATGACGGAGTCGATCCAGCCGTCGACGATGCCCTGGACGGCGTTGCGGGTGCCGTCGATGGTGACGATCTTGACCGCGCCGGGCTCCTTGCCCGCGCCCTTGAGCGCGTTGACGGCGCCGAGGCCCATCTCGTCGTTCTCGGCGTAGATCCCGGTGATCTCCGGGTTGGACTGGATCAGTTGCTCGGTGACCTGCTGGCCCTTCTCGCGGGCGAACTCGCCGGTCTGCTCGAAGACGACCTTCAGGTCCGGGGCCTTCTCGGCGATCCGGTCCTTGAAGCCCTCGGTGCGCTCGGTGGTGACGTTGTTGCCGGGGGTGCCGAGCAGGATGGCGATCTCGCCCTCGCCCCCGGTGGCCTCGATCATCTTGTCGGCGGCCCGCTTGCCCTGCTCGGTGAAGTCGGAGCCGATGAAGCTCACGTAGTCCTTGCAGGGCTCGGCGTTGATCTTCCGGTCGATGGTGACGATGGGGATCTTCTTGTCCGCCGCGGACTTCAGCACCGGGTCCCAGCCGTCGGAGTTCAGCGGGGCGATGACCAGCAGGTCGGCGCCCTTGGCGATGAGGTCCTGGACGTCGCTGATCTGCTTGGAGAACTGCGACTGGGCGTTGGCGGTGAGCAGTTCGATGCCGCGCTTGTCGGCCTCGGCCTTGATGGAGGCGGTCTCGGCGATACGGAACGGGTTGGCTTCCTTCTCGGACTGCGAGAAGCCGACGGTGGCGCCGGCGAGGTCGGTCTTCTCGGCGCCGTAGTCGCCGATCACACAGGTCGGGCCCGAGCCCCCGGAGACCTTCTGCTCGCCGCCCCCGGCCTCCTCGGAGCCGGCGGCGGCGCCGGTGCTCCCCTCGTCGTCGTCCTCGGACTTGGCGCAGCCGGCCGCGAGCGCGAGGCTCGCGCTGAGCGCGACGGCGAGGAGCGTTCTGGCGGCGGTACGGGCGTGCGGCTTCATGGTGATACCCCAATTCGGGCGGTGGAGTACGAGGGCCGGGCCGCTGCGCGGGACCGGAAGAATTCAGGGGATGTTTTACATCGTTGGAAGGACGCTGTAAACACCTCCCGCAGCACGGATTTGTCCGGCGAAGATCGCCATCACCCGTGCGCCGTACGGGAATTGACGAACTGTCAGGGCGAACGGAGGCAGGCCGGGGCACCTGCCCGGGGACCGTCCCGGGCGGGGTGCTCCGCGGGGGTCAGCCGCCGGCGCGGCCGCGTGTGCTCTCGCGCTCCACCAGCGAGAACGCGGGGTTCATCTCCTGCGACTCGGGCACGCTGCCGTCGCCGTGGGCGGCGTCGAGACGCTTGACGACGGACTCCACGGCGAGCCTGGCGATGGCCTGCTTGTCCGGCGCGATGGTGGTCAGCGTGACGGCCCCGTAGCGGCTCTCGGTGATGTCGTCGAAGCCGACGACCGCCACGTCCTCCGGCACCCGCAGACCGCGTTCGGACAGCACCCGCATCGCGCCGATGGCGATCAGGTCGTTGTACGCGAAGACCGCGTCGGGCCGCTGGCCGGAGTCCAGCAGGCCCGCCATGGCCACCGCGCCGTCCGCCCGCTCCCAGCCGTCGATGTACGCCACCAGCGCCTCGTCGACCGGCACGCCGCGGTCCGCCAACTCCGCCCGCCAGCCGAGAAGTCGCAGGTGGGCGGGCTGATGGGCGCGGTCCTCACGGGCGCCGAGGAACGCGATGCGGCGCCGGCCGAGGTCCAGCAGATGGCCGACCGCCTGCCGGGCGGCGGCGATGTTGTCGATCGCGATGTGGTCGTACGGCAGGTCGTAGCGCCGCTCGCCGAGGAGCACCAGCGGGCTCTCCTCGGCCCGGCCGCGCAGATCCTCGGTGTCCAGCTCCAGCGGGCTGAGGATCAGCCCGTCCATCACCCGGGCCCGGAAGCCCTGGGTGACCAGCAGCTCCAGCTCGCGCCGGCCCTGGGTGTGGTCGAGCAGGACGGTGAAGTCGTGCCGGGCGGCCTCGTCGATGACGTGTCCCGCCAGCTCGGCGAAGTAGGGGTTGCCCAGCTCGGGCACGGCGAGCGCGATGATGCCCGTACGGCCTTTGCGCAGGTGGCGGGCGGTGAGGTTGGGGCGGTAACCCAGCTCGTCGATCGCCTGCTGCACCCGCGCCCGCATCGCCGGCGTGACGTGCGGATAGTTGTTGACCACGTTCGAGACGGTCTTCACCGACACGCCCGCCCGCTCGGCCACATCCTTCAGGCTGACTCTCACCGCGTTCCTCCTACGCCGTTTGGTCATGCACTGGACACAACGCAGGAGGCGTGCTGTCATGCCAACTGCCCTTGTTTCCAACGTTATACAAGACGCCCGGGGGCAAAGGGCAGCCCTGGCACCCGCATTCTCCGACTTCCGGAGGTACCCGTGCACCCCTCCCTCAGACGCGTACGGCGGCGACTACTCCGCTGGCCGACGCCCATCCTCGCGGCACTCGCCCTGACCCTGGTCCCCGCCGGTCCGGGCTTCACGGTCACGAGCGCCGACCGCCCGGCCGCCGCCGAGGCCGCCGACTCCCGCGCAGCCGCGGAGGTCCACGGCCTCAAGGGCGAGTACTACACCCACAGTGCCCCCGGCACGTTCGACTTCGACCAGTTGAAGGCCACCGCCTTCGACCCGTCGCTCGACTTCGACAACCTGGAGCCGCGCCTGGCGGCCCGCGCCGGCCAGGCCGACAACGTCAGCGTCCGCTGGACCGGCGGGATCACCCCCGAGGTCTCCGGCGCGCACACCTTCCACGTCAGCGCGGACAACGGCTTCCGCCTGTGGGTGGACGGCGAGGTGGTCATCGACCACTGGATCGACGACTGGGACAAGGAACAGACCTCGCAGCCCGTGACCCTGGAGGCGGGCCGCACGTACGACATCAAGGTGGAGTACTTCGAGCACCACGGCGGCTCGAACTTCCACCTGCGCTGGACCAAGCCCGGCGCCCCGAAGGAGGCCGTGCCGCAGTCCGCGTTCTCGCTCCCCGGGGACTTCGACTACACCGGCCCCACCGACGTCGCCGTGCAGCCCGACGGCCGCACGCTGACATTGGACTTCGCCCAGCCGCTCGCCGCTCCCCCGGCGACGTTCGACGAGCATCTGGAGACCGTCATCGGCGGCGCCGACTGGCCGCGCGCCGCGGCCGGGCTGGACCCCGAGGACCCCTCGCGGCTGATCGTCCCGCTCGACGAGCCGGTCGTGGGCCAGGGCGGCTCCGCCGACGTGCGCTACGACGGCGAGGGCGGCCTGACCGGCGCCGACGGCTCGCAGATCGGCGAGTTCTGGACCTCGGGGGCGAACGACTCCGAGTACCAGCTGCGGACGAAGTGGGCCGACGACGTCGACGAGGGCGCCCCGCTCCCCGAGTACCCGCGCCCGCAGCTCACCCGCGAGGACTGGCAGAGCCTCAACGGCACCTGGCAGTTCGCCGGCGCCACGGAGGGCGAGAGCCCGCCGTTCGGCCGCACGCTCGACGAGAAGATCGTCGTGCCCTACCCGGTCGAGTCCGAGCTGTCCGGCGTCCAGCGGCACGAGGAGCGCATGTGGTACAAGCGCACCTTCACCGTGCCGCGGGACTGGCGCGTCGGCCAGAGCGGCGAGCGGCTCCAGCTCAACTTCGACGCCGTCGACTGGAAGGCCGACGTCTGGCTCAACGGCAAGCAGGTCGCATCCCACAAGGGCGGCTACGACCGGTTCAGCGCCGACGTCACCCAGGCCCTGCGCGGCAGCGGCAAGCAGGAGCTGATCGTCGGGGTCTACGACCCGACCGACTCCGCCGACGGCGAGAACCCGCCGATGGGCAAGCAGCGGCTGTCGCCCAGCGGCATCTGGTACACCTCCTCCTCCGGCATCTGGCAGTCCGTGTGGATGGAGCCGGTGCCCACCGACCGCGCCGAGGACCTGAAGATCACCCCCGACGTGGCCGGTGAGCAGACCGCCGTCCAGGTGCGCGGCGTCCGCGACGGGGTGCCGGTCACCGCCACCGCGTACGACGGCCGCCGCGAGGTCGGCACCGCCACCGGCAGGACCGGCGAGCCGCTGACCGTGCCCGTGCCCGACCCGAAGCTGTGGTCCCCGGACGACCCGCATCTGTACGACCTGAAGGTGACGGTCGGCCGCGGCGACTCCGCCGACCGGGTGCGCGGCTACTTCGGCATGCGCACCGTGGGCGTCGAGACCGTCGACGGCCGGCAGCGGATGACGCTCAACGGCGAGCCGGTGTTCTCCATGGCCACCCTCGACCAGGGCTTCTGGCCCGAGGGCATCCACACCGCGCCCACCGACAAGGCGCTGAAGTACGACCTCGACATGCACAAGGAGATGGGCTTCAACTCCGTGCGCAAGCACATCAAGGTCGAGCCCGACCGGTGGTTCTACCACGCCGACAAGCTGGGCCTGCTGGTGTGGCAGGACATGCCGTCGATGAACACCAAGACGCCCTCGCAGAGCTCCCGCACCCAGTTCGAGCACGAGCTGAAGGAGATGATCGAGCAGCACGACAGCCACCCGTCGGTGGTCATGTGGGTGACGTTCAACGAGGGCTGGGGCCAGTACGACCAGGCCCGTATCGCCGACTACGCCAAGGAGCTGGACCCGACCCGGCTGGTCAACAACATGAGCGGCCACAACTGCTGCGGCGCGGTCGACGGCGGCAACGGCGACATCTCCGACGCGCACGGCTACCCGAGCGCCCAACTGCCCCGGCCCGACGGCAGACGCGCGCTGGTCAGCGGCGAGTACGGCGGCCTCGGGCTGGCCATCCCGGGCAACGCCTGGCCGGTCAGGCACACCTACGTGGGCGTGGACCGCGAGGCGTACACCGAGGAGTACCTGATCAAGCTGGCCGAAGTCGAGCGGTTCGCCGCCTGCAACGGCAGCAGCGGCGCCGTCTACACCCAGATCACGGATGTGGAGGGCGAGCTGAACGGACTGCTCACCTACGACCGCAAGGTCCTCAAGCCCGATGTGGAACGCATCAGGGCCGCCCACGAGGCGCTGATCGAGGGGGCCGCCGACAACACCCTCACCTGCGACGCCTCCTGACGCACCGCCCGCCCCCGCACCCCCGGCCGCGGCGCCCGCCGCGGCCGGGACGGGGGCGGGCCCCCGCGCGCCCGGCGGCCCCGCCGGGCACCGGCGCGAGCACCAGGCACCAGGCACCCTCCCCTTCCAGGCACCCAGGGACCCGACATGCCTCCTCCGCTGCACCGCCGCCATTTCCTGCACGCCTCCGCCGCCGGGGCCGGGGCGCTCGCACTCGGCGCCACCGCCCTCCCGGCCCACGCGTACGGGCCCGCAGCCGGCCCGCCGGCGCGCACCCCGTACGCCGCCGCCTCCTTCGGCAAGCTGCCGCTCGGCAGCGTCACCCCGCGCGGCTGGCTCGCCGGGCAGCTCGGCACGCTCCTCGGCGGACTCTTCGGCCGCTACGACCGGATCTCCCACTTCCTCGACCACGACGGTTCCGGCTGGGTGCATCCCGACCGCGCCGGCTGGGAGGAGGTCACGTACTGGCTGCGCGGCTACGTCTCGCTCGCCGCGCTCACCGGCGACGCTGCCGCGCAGGCGAGCGCCCGCCGCTGGATCGACGCCGTCCTCGCCACCGGGCAGCCCGACGGCTTCTTCGGCCCCGCCCGGCTGCGCACGGCTCTCAACGGCGGCCCCGACTTCTGGCCGTACCTGCCGCTGCTCCAGGCGCTGCGCAGCCACGAGGAGTTCACCGGGGACGAGCGGATCGTGCCGTTCGTGCTGCCGTTCCTGCGGTACATGAACGCGCAGGGCAAGGGCGCGTTCGACTCCAGTTGGGTGTCGAAGCGGTGGGGCGACGGCATCGACATCGCGTACTGGATGCACGCGCGCACCGGCGAGGACTTCCTGCTGGAGCTGACGGACAAGATGCACCGGTGGGGCGGGAACTGGGTGGACAACTTCCCCGACCTGCACAACGTCAACGTCGCGCAGGGCTTCCGGGAGCCCGCGCAGTACGCGCTGCGCGCCGGCGACGCCGGGCTGACCCGGGCGACGTACCGCGGCTACGAGCGGATCCTCGCGGAGTACGGGCAGTTCCCCGGCGGCGGCTTCGCCGGCGACGAGAACGCCAGGCCCGGCTTCGGCGACCCCCGGCAGGGCTTCGAGACCTGCGGCGTCGTCGAGTTCATGGCCAGCCACGAGCTGCTGACCCGGATCACCGGCGACGCGCTGTGGGCCGACCGCTGCGAGGAGCTGGCGTTCAACCTGCTGCCCGCCGCCACCGACCCGGCGGGCCGCGGCGTGCACTACGTGACGAGCGCCAACTCGATCGACCTGGACGACGTGCGCAAGAACGACGGCCAGTTCCAGAACGGCTTCGCGATGCAGTCGTTCCAGCCGGGCGTGGACCAGTACCGCTGCTGCCCGCACAACTACGGCATGGGCTGGCCGTACTTCACCGAGGAGCTGTGGCTGAGCACGCCGGACGGCGGGCTCGCGGCGGCGATGTACGCCCCGTGCGAGGTACGCACCCGGGTGCGCGGCACCGAGGTGACGATCACCGAGGAGACCGACTACCCGTTCACCGAGACGGTCACCCTGCGGGTCACCGCCGCGCGCACGGTGCCCTTCACGCTGCGGCTGCGGGTCCCCGGCTGGTGCGACGCGCCGGAGGTGACGGTCAACGGCCGGCCGGTGGCGGCGGCTCCGGGGCCGGGCTTCGCCGGGGTGAAGCGGAGCTGGGCGAGCGGTGACACCGTCGTGCTGCGGCTGCCGCAGCGCACGTCGGTGCGGGTGTGGGACGCCAACGGCGGCGCGGTGAGCGTCGACCGGGGGCCGCTGACGTACTCGCTGCGCATCGGCGAGTCGTACGAGCGCACCGGCGGCAGCGACGACTTCCCGCACCTCGCCGTGCACGCCACCACCCCGTGGAACTACGCCCTGGCCCCCGACGCCCCGGCGGGCCTGGAGTTCCACCGCGAGGACGGGCCGCTGACCGGCGACCCGTTCACCCACGAGCACACCCCGGTGCGCATCACCGCCCGGGCGCGCCGGCTGCCGGAGTGGGTCGCCGACCGGCAGCACGTCGTCGCGCCGCTGCAGCAGAGCCCGGCCCGGAGCACGGAGGCGCCGGAGACGGTGACGCTGATACCGATGGGCGCGGCCCGGCTGCGGATCACCGCGTTCCCGACGGCGGACCCGGACGGCACGCCGTGGACACCGGAGCCGCCGCACCACCGGGTGCAGAACAAGCACAGCGGCAAGGTGCTGGCGGTGGACCGGATGTCGCTGGCGGACGGCGCGCGGGTCCACCAGTTCGACAACTCGGGTACGTCCGACCACTCCTGGCAGTTGCTGGAGCGGGAGGGCGGGCTGCTCGTGATCCGCAACGGGCACAGCGGCAAGGTGCTCGCCGTCGACGGCGGCGCCACCGCCAACAGCGCGCCCGTCGTGCAGGACGAGGACGACGGTGGGCCGGACCACCTGTGGCGGATCGTGCCCGACGCGGACGGCTGGTTCCGCATCCGCAACGAGCACAGCGGCAAGGTGCTCGGCGTGGACGGCATGTCGACGGCGAACAGCGCGCAGGTGGTGCAGTACGACGACAACGGCACCGCGGACCACCTGTGGCGGCTGGTCGCGGCACCGGGCTGACGGACGCCGGGTGACGCGCGGACGGCCGGGCCGGCACGCGGACTCCGGCCGCCCGCGCGCGTAGCGTGGGCGCATGAGCTGGGGGAGCACGCGCTCGCGCTCGGCGCCACCCTCGTGCGCGGTCGCCGCGTCAGCGGGTTCACCGAGCACACGGAGTCGGTGACCGTGCAGGTCGACGGGCCGGACGAGTCGTACGCACTCCAGGCGGTGTACCTCATCGGCTGCGACGGCTCCCGCAGCACCGTGCGTACCGCCGCCGGCATCGACTTCAGCGGTACGCCCTCCACCGTCGTGGGCTGGCTCGGCGACGTCACCCTCGACAGGCCGCCTCCTCCCGGGTTCAGCACCTTCGGGCTCCGGGGTGGGGTGATGGTCGCGCCGCTGCCCGCTTACCGGCACCCGAGCCCCCGACCTGGCCTTCACCGGCTCCGAGAAGCGCCTGTTCTCCCGGTTGCGCCCGGACACCCACCTCCTGCTCGACCTGACGGCGGGCGTCCTGGCGGACCGGACGCGGCCGGGTCTCGCGGTGCACACCGCGGCCCTCGACCGACCGCCGGGCCGCATGGGCCACCGTGCGCGCCGCCCTCGTCCGCCCCGACGGGCACGTCGCCTGGGCCGGTATCGACGACGACACCGCACTGCCCGCCGCCGTGGACCGGGCGCTGTCGAGAGCGATCGCGCAGAAGGCGGTCATCGAGCCGCCGGGCACAGCGCCGGTCGACCAGACGGTATGAAAGGAGTCGATGACGGAGCGTCCGTAGCGGCGTCTGGACGCGGAGACCGTGCGCGTTCTGCGCGACGTCGGCGATCGAAGCGGAGTCGGCCTGGAGCCGTGACGACCGGGCCGGCTCAGCCGGGCAGACGGGTGAACTCGTTGCGGAGATGGCTGATGAGCCCCTGAGCATCGAGCGCGGCGTGCTCCACCCCGGCGACGGTGATGAGGCTGCCGTCCGTCTTGCGTGCCGCGCAGACCTACTCGGCCCTGAGGGTGCCGTCATCAAGGACCGTGGTGTTCCAGAAGTGCTTCATCTCGGCGTGGGCGGCAAAGTGGGCATGGTAAGAGGCGGCGATGGCCTCACTGCCGCGCGCTGGCTCCGGGCCGACAATGGCGCGGAAGTGTCGCGAGGTTGAAGAGAGCGGTGACGTGCCCCGTCACCGCCGTCATGCCGGTTCCGACCGGCTCGCCGTCCAGCCCTGCAAGGTGGGCCGTGCATCCGTCGGCCTTCATCAGCGAGGGAGCGGCAAAGGCCGGGAATACCCAGTACAGCGCCTCGACACCTCCGACCGCCCGGCCCCGCAGTGCGCCCGGGGACGTTTCGTCCGGCAGGCCCTGCCCGGACCAGCGGACCACGGGCATCTCGTCGTCCAGTTCAGGTCGGCGGCTTCCGAAACCGCGGACCCGCATCGACAGCACCGGTGAGAGCGGCGGTGAACCACCGTCTCGCCGACCGGCACGCCAGCCGCGACCAGCATCCCGCCGAACGGGACCCAGGACTCCAGCCCGGTCGGGGTGAGCCACGGCGTGTCGCCGTCCGGGGGCGCCTCGACCGTCCCGACCGACACCGCGGCCGGTTGACTTGAGACTTCAACCATGAGCAAGATGAGCCGTCAGTTGACGTATCAACCATGGAGCGGGACATGAGTGTGAAGATCGCGATCATCCTGGGCAGCACCCGTCCGGGCCGTAACGGCGAGGCCGTCGCCAAGTGGGCCCAGGGGATCGCGTCTCAGCGCGACGATGCGGAGTTCGAACTCGTCGACATCGCCGACTTCAAGCTGCCGCAGCTGGATGAGGCCGTCCCCGCGTCCATGGGCCAGTACGCGAACGCCCACACCCAGAATTGGGCGGAGAAGGTCGCCTCCTTCGACGGCTACCTCTTCATCACCCCCGAGTACAACCACTCGACCTCCGGCGCGCTGAAGAACGCCATCGACTTCGTGTACGGCGAGTGGAACAACAAGGCCGCCGGCTTCGTCAGCTACGGCAGCGTCGGCGGCGCCCGTGCCGTCGAGCACCTGCGTCTGATCATGGCCGAGCTGCAGGTGGCGACCGTACGAGCCCAGGTCACGCTCTCCCTCGCCACGGACTTCGAGAATCATTCGGTGTTCACGCCCGGTGACCACCAGAAGGCGGCCCTGGACAGCACACTCGACCAGCTCGTGAGCTGGACGAAGGCCCTGCGGACGGTCCGCACCCCAGCCTGAACCCAGGTGTTCCCTCCGGGGAAATGGTGAACGCCGGGACCCGTAGGCGGTTGTTCTTGGAGTGAGGGAGGACCTCCGGGTCGGGCGCGGGTCACCACAACCTGCACCACGACACGGAGGTCCTTGAGTCACACCGCAATGCCCCGCTGAGCCGACCGGCCGACTCGCCTGGCCGCCACCGGCTCGCTGAGAACGCCGCGAACATCGAGGTGGGCGGACCCGCTACGGCCGGCAGGCCATGCCCCGGGAATGCCGCTCTTCCGGCGGACGCCCTGCCACCGCCGTGGCGGGCCGGCCGCCTCTACTCGTCATGAAAACGGCGGTACGGGGTGCTTGCTCATGATCGACACGCGATTGAACGCATTAATGGTGACCGCCACCCAGATCGCGGCTGAGATCTGGTCTTCGGAGAGAACCTGTCGAGTGGCCTCGATGGCGGATACCCGGGTCGCGGCGTCCACCGGATCGGTCGTGGCCTCGGCCAGCGCCAGGGCGGCTCGCTCCGAGGGAGTGAACAGGTCGGTGTCCCGCCATGCGCTCAGGATTCCGAGTCGCTGCGGTGATTCACCGGCGCGCAGGGCCGCTCTGGTGTGCGCGTCGAGGCAGTAGGCGCAGCCGTTGAGTTGCGATACGCGCAGGTTGATGAGTTCCACGGTGGTGCGCTCGAGTCCGGCCTCGGAGGCTGTTGCTCGGACCACCTCCGAAACCTGCACCAGGGCATGGAAGGCCTTGGGGCTCTGTTTGTCGATGAAGATCCGGCGGCGTGGTGAACTGCGGGTGTGATCGGTCACGTCGGGGCCTCCTTCGGGCCGTACTCGGAGTGGCCCGGTCTTGTGCGGGTGCTGTGGACATGCACCTGACCTGTGGCATTATAGTTGATACGACAACCAGATGCTTGGAAGGTGCTCCCGATGAGCAACGCGGAGACCGATGCCACGGCTCTACGCGGCGGTGCGCCCGTCGAAGGCGACCGGCCGGCAGGAGCCCCCAGGGTCGATGTCCTGTCGGCGCGTGAGGTCCCTCTCGGGGGTCCGCGCGCGATGCGCGTGCGGCGGACGTTGCCCCAGCGGGAGCGCACACTCATCGGCGCCTGGTGCTTCGCCGATCACTACGGCCCGCACCAGGTCGCCGTCTCGGGCGGCATGCACATGCCCCCGCACCCGCACACCGGACTGCAGACAGTGAGCTGGCTGTTCAGCGGAGAGGTCGAACATCGCGACACCCTCGGCACCCACGCCCTGGTCCGGCCCGGCGAGATGAACCTCATGACCGGCGGATATGGCATCGCCCACTCGGAGGTCTCCACCCCGAACACCGCCGTCATCCACGGCGTCCAGTTGTGGGTCGCGCTGCCCGAGGAACACCGCGACACCGCCCGGGACTTCCAGCACTACGTGCCCGAACCCGCGCAGGTCGACGGGGCCGAAATCAGGGTCTTTCTGGGCTCGCTCGTCGGCCGGACCTCCCCGGCCCGGTCCTTCACGCCCCTGCTCGGCGCCGAGATCGTCATCGAACCGCACGTGACGCTCACTCTCGCCGTGGACGCGGCTTTCGAGCACGGCCTCCTTGTGGACAGCGGGGACGTTCGCCTGATCGGCACTGTGCTGCGGCCTGCCGAACTCGGCTACGTCCCTCGCGGCGCGGACACCCTGACGATGGTGAACGAGACCCATGCCCCAGCGCGGACCATCCTTCTCGGAGGACCCCCCTTCGGGGAGGAGATCGTCATGTGGTGGAACTTCATCGGCCGCAGCCACGAAGACATGGTGAAGGCCCGCGAGGACTGGGAAGCCTCCTCCGACCGCTTCGGCGTCATCGAGGACTTTCCCGGCGGTCCCCTGCCCGCACCGGCCCTGCCGAACGCCGTCATCACACCGCGCCGGAACCCGCCGACCTCCCCGACGAAAGGGCACACCATGAGCAAGTCCTCCACCACCACGGCCGTCGAGCGTGTGGACGCCGATCGCCGGTACGAGATTCTGGTCGACGGCCAACGGGCCGGTCTGACCGCCTACCGTGACCTGGGCGGGCAACGCGTCTTCTTCCACACGGAGATGGACGAGGCCTTCGCCGGCCAAGGGCTGGGCCCACAGCTCGTCCAGCAGGCACTCGTCGACGTACGCGCATCCGGGATGCGGATCATCCCGGTCTGCCCCTACGTCGCCAAGTTCCTCAAGCGGCACGACGAGTTCGCGGACATCACCGACCCGGTCACGCCCGACGTCCTGCGGTGGCTGAAGGCCCAGCTTGGCTGAGTGACGTTTTCCGATCTTGTGTTGACGAGTGCTCAAAAAGTCTTGTCGGGGCAAGGGCGGAGGTGAGCACGCGAAGCCGGTCGGCGTCGACATTGGCTCCGAAGGCGGGGGTTCCAGGCTCGAGCCGGACGCCCGCTGCAAGGTCCCCGACGGCGAGTGGGTCGAATCCGAGAGTGTCGATCAGCGCAGACACCACGGCGAGATCCTCGGGCGAGTCACCGGCGATCGCGATGGCCCTGCGTCCGGGGACGCCGGCTGGACGAGCCCCGTCTTCGAGGTCGTGGTAGCCCATGTGGTTGAGGGCTTTCACCACACGTGCGCCCGTCAGGAACCGCTGAACGACTTCGCTGGACGAGGTGTCGGGCGGGAGGATCGCGTCGCGGGGACCATCGACCTCCCACCAGTGGTTCATCGTGTCGATGACCAGCTTTCCCTCCAGCTTCCGGACTGGGAGGTCGCGGTGTTTGCCGAGCGGAAGAGCCAGGACCACTACGTCGGCGGCATCCGCCGCCTGGGCCGGCCACACGGCGGTCGCTCCGGGTGTGAGGATTCTGGCGGTAAGCGCGATCTTGGAGGGGTCACCGGACCCGGAGATCAGGACTCGATAGCCGGCGGCGACCGCCAGGCGCGCCAGGACGGTGCCGACTTTCCCGGCTCCCAGGATCCCGATCGTGGTGACAGGGTCGGTCATCGCCTCGCTCCCGCCGTGGCCGCGGGCTGCTCGGCCAGAAGTTCGCGCACCCGAGGGATGACTCGGGTGCCATACAGCTCGACCGAACGCAGGCGTGCGGAGGCTGAGACGGTGCCGGCGGCGGAGTAGATCATGTCGAACCGGCCCGCGTTCAGTACCCGGATGGCACGGGCGATCTTGGCCGCGACCGTCTCGACCGAGCCGACATACAGCGACCCGCGGTCCACCTCGGCGGCGAATTCTTCCCGGCGGAGCGGCGGCCAGCCGCGCTGCGCCCCGATCCGGTCGCGGATATCCCTGTACCCAGGGTAGAAGAGCTCCTTGGCTTCTTCGTCAGTGGAGGCTACGAAGCCGGGTGAGTGCATCCCGATCGGCTGCGCGATCGTGCCGAACTCCTGGCTCGCTTGCCGGTACAGATCTCCGTAGGGAGCGAACCGGTCGGGGGAGCCACCGATGATGGCGAGCATAAGCCCGAAGCCATGTTGAGCGGTGCGGAGCACGGAATCCGGTGTCCCGCCAACTCCTACCCAGGTCTTGAGGCGTCCCGAATCGGTCTTCGGGTACACGTCTGCATTGTGCAGCGCGGCGCGCGTGGTGCCTTCCCACGTGACCGGTTTCTCGTCCAGGAGCCGATGGAAAAGATCGATCTTCTCCTCGAACAGCACCTCGTAGTCCTTCAGGTCGTACCCGAACAGCGGGAACGACTCGGTGAAGGAACCGCGTCCGAGGATCACCTCGGCGCGGCCGTTGGACAGCGCGTCGACTGTGGCGAACCGTTGGAAGACCCGCACCGGGTCGTCCGAGGACAGTACTGTCACGCCCGAGGAGAGCCGGATGCGCTTCGTGGCCGTCGCGATACCCGCCAGAACCGTCTCAGGGCTGGAGATCGCGTACTCAGGTCGGTGATGCTCACCCAACGTAACGTTGTCGATGCCGACCTGGTCGGCAAGGACCGCTTCGGTCACCGCGGCGCGGATCGCCTGCGCGTGCGAGACGATCACGCCCTGGTCGTTTCGGGGCAGGTCTCCGAAGCTGTCGATACCGAACTCGATTTGCGAAACATCCGTCGTGTTCACTTCGCTCAACGCTTTCGTTGTGTCGGGGTGTGGCGGTGCGCGGTTCGTGACGGCCGGGCGGGACGTCCGTCCCGGGCGACCTGCGAGAGTTCCCTGCCGCCGAGTCCCGCGTGTTGCCGTCTCCGGCCGGCGGTTCACGCACGGACGGGAGGGGAACTTGTTCGCCGAACGGTCGGATGTCCCGCTTCGCAGTCCCCTTGGCCACCCCCACCACCCCCGCCGATCTAGTTGACATGTAAACCATGACAGCATTTTGGTTTACATGTCAACTAGATTCCGGCATGGGCGTGTGCAGCTGCACGCCGCCGGTCAGGGTCGCCCCTCTTCACAGCTCCGCCGGGAAGCGGGCGGTAGGGGGCCACCCGCTCCCACAAGGTCATCAGGAACGAGATCGGCACACGTTGCAGGGACCCCGCCGACCACGATCGCCGAACACAGGACTCGCACCTCGACTCATCCTGAAGCGGTCGGCCAGGGTGGACGACTTGTCGGTCCTGGCTACTTTGAGGCCCGCCGAGACGAAGAGGTTCCGTCCCATCGGAAGGGGTCGTCTTCCAGCGCGGAGCGGTCCCACTGTCCGCGCACTGCGGCGGCTTCGTAGGTTGTGTGAAGAAACTCGGCGACAGTGCGGTCGGGGTCGGGTGCGGCGCGGACGGCCTCGTAGGGCAGAAGGAACTGCTTGAACTCGGAACTGAAGTGGGCGCCTTGGGGGCCGACCGGGTAATCGGCGAACCCGTCAGGTTCGGGGTAGGCGTAGGCGTAGAAGGCACCTTCCTCTCCGCCGCCAGGCCAGAACCCGCAGCTGGACAGTTCCCGGGAGCAGCCCTCGACCATGACCCAGTCCCCGCAGTTGGGTGCCCCACCGGGGTGCAGAGGAGCCGACCGCCCGGAGAAACGGGTGCAGGCCAGATCCATCGCCCCCCAGAAGAAGTGCACCGGGCTGACCTTGCCGACGAAGTGCGACCGGAACTCGCCCATGACCCGGTTCGCCTGCAACAGCTGGCGCCAGAACAGGGCAGCCGCTTCACCGTCGTAGGAGGCGTGGTCATGGTCCTCGGCAAAGGGGATCGCCGGTTCGACTCGTTGGGGTGCGGATGGATCGGGGCCTCGATCCCGAGCTCATCGAGCGTGTGCAGGCCACTGGTGGCAGGTGACCCCGCAGCAGCGACGGCGGCGCGCGAAACGGTGCAGAGTGTCGCGGGTGGCGGTCCAGTCCGAGACCCGGAGGCTCGGCCAGCTCGTCGTTGGTGTGGTCATCGCTTCTCACATCCTTGGCAGCGCTTGAGAGGTTGTCGGTCATGAGCCGGGCCCGTACCACGAGCCGCACCCACCCGGGGCTCGCGGTGACTTGTATGCCTTCTTCTCGGATTCGCCGCTCATGCCGGCAGTCGTCATTGCCATGCCCGGCTTTTCAGTCACTGACCTTGCTGCGGGACTGGTACAGCAGGTCCTGGTACTCGGGGTGCCGGCTGATCCAGCCCGCGAAGAAGGGACAGGTGGCCAGCACCCGCAGGTGCGCGGCGCGTGCCTCGTCAAGGGCGGTGCGGGCGAGCGCGGACCCGACTCCCCTGCCCTTGCACTCCGCGTCGACCTCGGTGTGCACGAACGCGATGAGTTCCGTCGTGCGGATGTACTCCGCGACGCCCGCCACCTTGGGCTCTCCGTCGACGCGGGCCTCGTAGCGCTTCGCCTCGGGCTCATCGCTCACTTCGACCGCCATGTGTTCTCCTCTTGGATCTGATCCCGCGCGACTCGACAGAATCCCGTCAGCCAGGAATGACCCTAGCCCATCAGGTTGATGCATCAACGTTTGGACCAGTCGCGTCCGGGAGCGACGATCACGTCGGTCGCCGCCGATCCGGACAGAACACCGAGACGCCGCGGAACCGGATCCGCGCCGCCGACGGCCGCCGGTCCGGTGCTACTAGACTGCCCTTATGGAGGCACCACCGCGCTGGCTCAACCCGGAAGAGAAGGCTGCCTGGGACAGCTTCATCCGTATGCAGGAGACGCTCATCGGACGGCTGTCCCGCCGCATCCAGGCCGACTCCGGAATGTCTGCCTCCGACTACCTGGTGCTCGTCAGCCTCACCGAAAGAGGCAACGGGCGTATGCGCTTCTTGGATCTGGCCAAACTCGTGGAGTGGGAAAAGAGTCGGATGTCCCACCAGGTCACGCGGATGGCGAAACGCGGGCTCGTGGCCAAGGAAGAATGTCCCGACGACGGACGCGGAGCATTCATCGTCGCCACTCCGGCCGGCTACAGGGCGATCGAAGAGGCCGCACCCCCGCACGTCGAGCACGTCCGCCGACTGTTCATCGATGCCCTGACCCCGCACCAGCTCAGCACACTCGCCCGGATCTCCAAGCGTGTCCTGGACCACATGGAGAAGCAGCCGGACTGACCGGGTGAGGGGACGCGACGCCCGGATCACGGGCGGTCAGCCCTGCGCCAGCCCGGCGAGGGCGTCCTGATGCGCGGGCCGCCAGCCGAAAGACGTCGTTCGGTGACAGGCACGCGGTCCACTCCGGCTACCTGGGAGCCGGATGTCCCTGAAAAGTCCCAGGGGCTCGCGGAGCCCGTCAAAAAGCTCACATCATCGCAGTTCAAGGCTGCTTTCCTTACCATGGCCACTATGAGCAATCTCGACATGAAGCCCCCGGTCGCCGCCTGCGGCGGGCGGGCGGGCGTGACGGCGGAGCCGGTGCGCGAGGTGCTGGAGGCGCGCCACATGCCGCTGGGCGAGAGCACGGTGGTACGGCGGCTGCTGCCGAACCTGGGCCGGCGGATGGTCGGCGCCTGGTGCTTCGTCGACCACTACGGCCCCGACGACATCGCCGGCGAGCCGGGGATGCAGGTGCCGCCGCACCCGCACACCGGGCTGCAGACCGTGAGCTGGCTGCACGACGGCGAGGTCCTGCACCGCGACAGCCTCGGCAGCCTGCAGACGGTGCGGCCGCGGGAGCTGGGGCTGATGACGGCGGGCCGGGCCATCGCCCACTCGGAGGAGTCGCCGCGCGACCACTCGCGGCTGCTGCACGGCGCACAGCTGTGGGTCGCGCTCCCCGACGCCCACCGCACCACCGCCCCCGCCTTCGAGCACCACGCCGAGCTGCCGCACCTGGCCGGCGGCGGCCTGTCGGCGACGGTGATCCTCGGCGAGCTGGCCGGAGCGGCATCCCCGGGGACGACGTACACGCCGATCGTCGGCGCTGACGTCACTCTGGCGGCGGGCACGGAGGCACGGCTGCCGGTGGAGCCGGACTACGAGTACGCGGCGCTGACGATGTCCGGCGAGGCGGAGGTCGACGGGCTGCGGCTGGCGCCGGAGTCCATGGTCTACCTGGGCTGCGGCCGTACGGAACTGCCGCTGCGCGCCGACGTGGACAGCTCGCTGATGCTGCTGGGCGGCGAGCCGTTCGCGGAGCGGATCGTGGTGTGGTGGAACTTCGTGGGCCGCCACCACGACGAGATCGACCGGGCCCGTAAGGACTGGATGAGCGGCACCCGCTTCGGCGAGGTCCACGGCTACGACGGCCCCCGGCTGGAGGCGCCGCCCCTGCCGCCGACGCCGCTCAAGCCGCGCTGAGGGCCGGGCACGCTATGGGCCCCGCTGCCGGGGGAACAACGGGGCCCGAACAGAAGACTACGCGTCAGTAGCGCAGTTGCGAAGCGGTCCGTCTGCGCCAGGGCGCAATCCGGCCACCTGCGGCGATGACTGTGCAGGCATACGGGGCCCGCCGCACGCGGGGACACGGGCACCGGACCACGCGGCGAACCGGGACCAAGGGGCCTAAGGTGCACGAGAGCCCTTTCCCGGAACCTTCTGCCCGCCACCGCGGAGGATCACAGCCGTGAGCGCCCACGACGACCCGGAGAGAACTCCGCAGGCCCTCGTCGGCCCGTGCCCGACGGCGAACCGCGGTCCCGGCCGTACCACCGCCCTCCGCCGGCCGGGGCGCCGCGCGCGGCGTCGCAGAGGTGCTGCTGCACCAGCGCTCGGCGGTGGAGGGGGCGCGGGCCGTCAGGCGGATGAACCACGAGGACGGCGGGTTCGACTGCCCCGGGTGCGCCTGGCCCGACGATTTCAAGGGCCTGCACGTCGACATCTGCGAGAACGGCATCAAGCACGTCACCTGGGAGATGACCCCCAAGCGGGTGGGCCGGGAGTTCTTCGCCGCGCACTCGGTGACCGAGTTGTCCGGGTGGACCGATCACGCCCTGGAGGATCAGGGCCGGCTCACGGAACCCATGGCGTACGACCCGGACACCGACCACTACGTACCGGTCGGCTGGAACGACGCGTTCGAGACGGTCGGCCGCGCCCTGAGGGAGCCGGAGGACCCGGGCCGGGCCGCGTTCGACACCTCCGGCCGGCTCGGCAACGAGGCCACGTTCCTCTACCAGCCCATGGCCCGGGAACCGGGCACCAACAACCTGCCGGACTGCTCCCACATGTGCCACGAGGCGAGCGGCCGCGCGCTGACCGCGTCGCCGGGCACCGGCAAGGGCACCGTCGACCTCAAGGACTGGGACGCCACGGCGCCCCGGCCGGGCGTCGAACTCCGGCCGGGGCGCCTGCCCGCGAGGGACCGTGGGTCAGGGCTGGATGTCGATGGCGAAGGTGGACGTGGTGTTCTTGATGTCCTGCGCGTTGTTCCTCAGGGTCAGGTTGCGGAACGTGACCTGGCCGACGGCCGGGCCCTGGCCGGCCTCGGGCATCTCGTTCGCCCACAGGCCGAAGCCGGACTTGGCGTCGAAGGCGTCACCGCTCTTGCGGGCGCCGGAGACGGTGATGTCGGTGAGGATCGTGTCCTTGATCGGGAACTGCGGCTGGCCTCCCACGTAGTTGGTCTGGAACATGATCCCGGAGTACGTCGGGTCGACGATGTCGACGTTGTTGATCCTGATGCCCTGGAAGACCTTCGAGGCGGAGAAGAGCCAGATGCCGGGGAAGGTCTGCGCGCCCCAGAAGTGGCCGCCGCAGCGTTCGATGGTGATGTTCTCCAGGGTCGTGGGCTGGGTGCCGAAGCCGTTCATCGGATAGCCGAAGTCCAGCGAGCTGACCGTGACTCCGGAGTAGACGAGGGTGTCGGCGATGCGGATGTTGCGGAAGGTGTTGTGGTAGCCGCCGTAGACGGCGATGCCCGCGGCCCGCCAGGTGAGCAGCGAGGTCAGGTTCTCGTAGACGTTGCTGTGCATGTCGGAGCCGCCCGCGTCGATCGCGGAGAAGAGCGCGAAGCTGTCGTCGCCGGTGGCGCGGGACTCGTTGTTGACGACGTGGGCGCCGGTGCTGCCGTTGGTCATGTTGACGGCGTCCGCGAACGAGTTGCGGATGCGGGAGTTCTCGATGGTGATGTCGTCGGTGTTCGCGCCCCAGTAGAGGCACACCATGTGCTCGTTCCAGATGTCGTCGATGGTGATGTCCGAGACGTTCTGGAAGTCGAAGACCTTGCCGGGCCCGTCGATGCGGCTGGTGTAGTTGCCGAAGTAGGCGAAGCCGCGGAAGGCGGATCCCGCCGCCTGCTGCTCGGCGCGGAAGCCGACGTCGGTGTTCTGCTGGCCCGGGGGCGCGTGGAAGCGGGTGTACCAGGGTCCGGCTCCGACGACCTGCACGGGCTTGCCGTACACCTGGAACTTGCTGGACGTCTGGTAGTTGCCGGGCGGCAGGTAGACGCCCTTGAGCTGCCCGGTGGTGTCCATACGGACGCGGTCCAGGGCGTTCTGCACGTCCTGGTGGGTGACTCCGGCGGGCACGGTGTACGCCGCGGGGTCCGGGTTGGCCTGGGGCGCGACCTGCTCCAGGCTGACGAAGTCGATCGCGTAGCTGGTGGTGTTGGCCGCGTCCTTCTGGAGCCGGATCTTGCTGCCTGCGGGCACGGTCCTGTCCAGCATCAGGTTCGCCTCGTCGTAGATGTGCCGCGCCGGGCCGGCGCCCGGGCTGTTGCCCGGACTGGCTTCCGCCCCGTACAGCCAGGCGTACTTCGAGGTGAGGCCGATGGCCTTGTGGAAGGTGCCGTCGACGTAGACGTTCAGGGTGGCGTCGATGCCGCCGCCGCCCGGGGCGTCGGGGATGGAGAACCGGGTGACCAGGGTGTTCGTGCTGGCCCTGGTGGTGAACTCGACGGACTCGCCGGTCTGGTCGAGGGTCACCGCGCGCCGCCCGGACGCCTCGCCCGCGACGTCGCCGATGGTGCGGTTCGGGCCGACGACCTGCGCGCCGCCGGCGACGGCGCCGTCCTCGGCCTCGTAGGTGTCGTACGGCATGTCGGCGCCGCGGCCGACGAACAGCGACTCGGTGCTGGTGTTGTTCTCGCGCTTGACCGGCACCTCGTTGGCGTCGGCGGCGACCGTCACCTCGACGGTGTACGAGCCGTTGGCCGCCGTCCAGCTGCCCAGGGCGACCGGGGCGGTGGCGGCGCCGGCGGCGATGGTGCCGTTGTGCGCGCCGTTCAGCGTGGTGACCGTACCGCCGGAGGCGTTGCGCAGGGTGAGCGTGATCGGGTGGCTGCCGCTCGCCGACGCCCGGGTGCCCTGGTTCTTCAGCGTCACGGAGAAGGCGACGGACTCCCCGCCGGTCGCGGAGCTGGGCGTCCAGTCCACCGAGGCGGCGACGAGATCGCTGCTCTGCACGGGCGAGACGCGCAGCGGGGTGGGGCTGGTGTACTCGTTGTTGTCCTCGTCCTGTTCGACGACGGTGTCGTCGGGGTCGACGACGGCGGCCACGTCGTAGTCACCGGCGTCGTGCGCGCCGGTGTTCGCGGTCACGGTCCGGGTGGCGCCCGGGGCCAGCGTGCCGACATCGGCGGAGCCGGCCGGCTCGCCGCCGAGCAGGAAGTCGACGCCGGTGGCCGCCGCGGGCTCCTCGCCGGCGTTGTGCACGGTCGCGGAGAGCGTCACGGACTGGGTCTCGTCGGGGGCGGCGGGGGTGTGGGTGAGGCCGGTGACCTCCAGGTCGGGGTTGGGCGCGGCGGTGCCGAGGACCTGGAGTTCGCCGACCTGGCCGGCCGGGGCGCCGGTGTTGGCGGTGAACGACAGCCGCAGGTCGGCGACGCGGCCGGTCACGGGGACGGTGACGCTGTTGCCGGTGGCGGGGTCGAAGGCGTAGGAGGCGCCGGCTTTGAGGGTGGTGAAGGAGGAGGCGCCCTGCTCCCGGCCGAGGACCGAGAAGGTCTGGGCGCGCGGGCCCCAGATGGGGTCGGGGTTGAGCTGGACGACGACGGCGCTGACGTCGGCGTTGGCGCCGAGCTGGACGGTGAGGGTGCCGGGGTAGCTGCCGCCGGCGCCTTCCCAGTAGGTGCCGCGGTTGCCGTCGTTGGCGTTGGTGGCGACGAAGTTGTGCACGTGGGAGGAGGCGGAGATCGGCTTGCCTCCGGCCAGGTCGGGGTCGGCGGCGGCCGCGGTCGCGGCGGCGGTGCCGGGTCCCGGCGGGGCGGGCTGCGCGGCGGGGGCGGTGGCGGCCGGGCGGGCCTCGGCGGTCACCTTGCCGCTGTCCGGCGACTGGTTGTCGGCGCCGTCCCGGGCGCGTACGCGGTACGTGACGGACTCGCCGGGCGCCGGGGTGTCGATGTACGTCGTCACGTCGGCGGCGACGCCGGTGCGCAGCCGGCCGTCGGCGTAGACGTCGTAGCCGGCGATGTCGTCGGCGCCGTCGGCCGGGGGCCGCCAGTCGAGCTGGACGCGGCCGTCGGGCAGCGCGGTGCGGGTCAGGTCGCGGGGGGTGCCGGGCGGCCGGGTGTCGCCCTCGGCCGGGCCGTAGACCTCCAGTTCGGCCAGCCGGGCGCTGCCGGTGCCCGCGGTGAAGAGGACGCGTACGTGGCGGGTGACGGCGGTGTCGAACGAGAGGGTCGCGCTGTGGCCGCTTGCGGCGCCGAAGGCGATGTCGCGGGCGGCGGTCAGGTCGGTGAACTCCCGGCCGTCCGTGCTGCCCTGGAGCTTGAGGTTCTGCACGCGTGCGGCGCCGCCCTCGGGCAGCTTGAGCACGACGCGGTCGATGCCGACGGAGGCGCCGAGGTCGGCCCGTAGCCACTGCTCGCGCTTGCTCTTCCCGCTCTGCCAGAAGCTGTCGCGGTCGCCGTCGCCGGCCCGTGCGGCGGTCTGCTCGCCGGTGTGGCTGCTGGCCTTGAGCGGGCGGCCCGCGGCGAGGTCGTCGGCTCCGTCCGCGGCGGTGCGCACGACGAGTTCGGCGAGGCGGGCGGGGCGGTCGGCGGTGGCGCCGGCGAACTGCACGCGCACGTAGCGGGTCAGGGAGGCGGGGAAGCCGACGGTGACGGTGTTGTCCGCGGCGGGGCGGAAGGCGCGGGTGTCCTCGGCGGACAGGGTGTGGAAGGTGGTGCTGTCGGCGCTGCCCTGCACGGCGAGCTTCTGTTTGCGCGCGGCGGCGTCCGCCGGGAGCTTGAGCACGACCTCGTCGACGCGTGCCTGCCGGCCGAGGTCGGTCTGCACCCACTGCGGGCCCGTGCCCCGGCTCTGCCAGTACGTGTCCCGGTCGCCGTCCGTGACCTCCGCGGCGGCGTGCCGCGGCGCGGCGCTGCTCGCGGCGGCGGGCCGGCCGGCGGCGGCGTCGGAGCCGGCCGCCGCGACGGTGGGGAGCACGGGCAGGCCGAACAGGAGCAGTCCGGTGGCGAGGGCGGCGACGGTGGGCCGATGTCTCGAGCGGTGCTTTCTCATGGGGGTCGTCCAACCTGTGAGTTAGCTAATTGCGCTGAGATATCGCAGAATTGCAGAACGATCATGGTAAGTCTACGGTCACGACGGCGGCCGTCCCCCCGTGCGCGGCCATGCCGGACCGACTTGCGTGCACATGACAGCACTCGGACGAGGGCGGCGTGCACGCGAGTTGGCAGCGTGTGGAGCTGGGAACATCCACACCCCGGTGACCGACGGGCATCCCGGGGGGTGGAGGAGCGCAATTCACTTACATTTCTTGGTTATTTCTTGCGTAACTCCGGCGCGGCTCACGACGACGGGCTCATGCCGACGGCGAAGCGTGAGGGCGGGGCGGGCCGGACCGGGTCAGCGCCTGCGGCCTGCGTGCAGTTCCAGCCGCTCGGCTTCGAAGCGCGCGCGGAAGTCGCGATCGTGCGAGACCGCGACCACCGCCACGGTGCGGTCCGCATCGAGGGCGAGGGTCTGGGCGAGGTGGCCGGTGCCACCGGGGAAGCGGACGGCGACCTCCCCGGCGTCCGGCGTCTCGGCCGCGGCGAGCAGCCGCAGCAAGGTGGACTTGCCGGAGCCGTTCTCACCGATGACGGCGGCCTTCTCGCCCGGCCGGACGGTGAAGGAGACCTGGTCGAGGATGGTCCGGGTGCCGTACGACTTGGTGACGGACCTGACGGCCAGCTGCGCCACAGCGGGGATGGCGGTGGGCAGGGCGGTATGAGCGCGGTCGCGCATAGGACTTTCCCTGCGCATACGAAGGGTCTACGGGCAGCAGAAACGGCGGCAGGGGCCGTGCCCGGACTCAGACGAAGAAGAGGAAAGCCATGACCCCACCATAGACGGACGAAGCGTCTCGCCTCGATGTGCGCCCGGGCACGAAGCCCTTGATCCGCAGCACCCCGCTCATCCGGGGACGGTGTTGACGTGCACGAGGGCGGCGCCGTCTGGACGGTGACGGCGGGCGGACGCGGCGGGTGGGCCTGGCGCCCGGCGAGGCGGTGACGCTGCGGGACTTCCGAACGCCACCGCCCGCCGGGGCGCGACGGGGTCAGGGCAGCAGGCGCACGGTTGCCGTCGGCAGCACGACCTGGCCGGTGACGAACTCGCTCCACAGCCCGAACCGCAGCTTGTCACCGGGCCGCGCGGTGGTCTCGACGTAGCCGACGGTGCGGCCCCGGTCCTCGCGGGTCGCGCCGAACGACAACTGGAAGCGCGTGGTGCCCGCGCGCTCCCCCGGCGGCACCGGGCTGGGCGGCACGATCTCGTCGGCCGCCCACCGGTAGTCGCCGCGGTAGGGGTCCCGTACCCGCTCGAAGGTCTGCTCCAGGATCGAGTCGACACCGGGGATGACCACCAGCACCCCGGGCGTGCCGTCGACGCGCGAGTTGACCACGGCCACCTCGTGCTCCGAGCCGTCCGGCCAGGTGCCGAGGCCCTCGCCGACGCGGGAGCCCGGCGGGCAGGCCGCCACGCCGTCCGCCTCGACGACGGCGCGGGCGCACGTCGGGAAGGACTCCGGCCGGAATCCGACGGAACGGTCGAAGAGGAAGACGAAGCGGCGGGCCCCGGCGGGCGTCGCCCCCTCGGCGGCGCGGCTGCGCCGGTCGAAGGCGACGGTCACGCTCCGTCCGGGCCCGCGGGTCGCGGTGACGTCCAGGGTGTCGATGTTGTCGGTGCCCTCCACATCCGGTTCGTACGGGCGCTGCGGCCCGCCGGGCGCGGGGTCGGGCGCTGCCGCGGACGAGGCGGCCTGGGCGAGCGGGGTCAGCGCGGACGCGCCGGCGAGGACGGCGACCAGGGCCGTGGCGAGACGTCTCAAGGGGTCCCCCTCAGGGAGCTCGGTGGGTCGTTCGCGGCCTGCATCGAAGCATTGGACCCCGAAAGCGGGCATAAACGCGCCGGCCCCGTCTGCTTTCCTCTGCCCTCGGCTCCGGCGCGGAGACCCATGTCGCGCCGGGCACGGCCGAACGTTGAATCCGTCAGTTCGCGGCAGTCGCAAGGCGGTGCGTGCGAACGGTCGGATCGGCCTGCCCCAGCACCGAAGCGGGGGCGGAGAACCGGGCGGAGAACGCCCCGCGGGGACCGCCGCGGTCGCCACCGGCCCGTTGTCGGTGGCGCGTGCCAGACTGCACACCCTGAGCGCGCCCGTGCCGGGCGCCGGTTGCCGCGAGGGGGCGCGATGGGTCTGGAGATCGAGGGGCGGCCGTCGGACTCGCCGTACCTCTCGTACGTCTGGCGCAGCCGCAGCGAGGGCGTCGACCGGATGACGGCGGTCGCGTCGGCCTGCTGGGATCTGGTGTTCTGGGAGTCGCCCGCCGGGTTCCAGGCCGCGGTGGCGGGCCCCGAGTCGCGGACGAGCACGGCGCCGGTGCCCGAGGACGCCGCGTTCTTCGGCATCACCTTCGCGCTGGGCACCACGCTGACGCACCTGCCGGCGTCCCGGCTGGTCGATGCCAGTGTGGACATACCCGACGCGACGCGCCGGTCGTTCTGGCTGAAGGGCTCCCACTGGCCGGTGCCGGGACCCGACGACGCCGAGGCGTTCGCGGACCGGCTGGTGCGCGCCGGCGTGCTCGTCCGCGACCCCCTCGTCGCCGACGTGATGCGCGGCGGCACGCCGGGCGTCTCCGCGCGCACCGCGCAGCGGCGCTTCCAGGCCGCGACCGGGTTCACCCACGGCGCCGCCCGGCAGATCGAACGGGCGCGGCACGCCGCCGTCCTGCTCCGCGGAGGCGCGGCGGCCGACGACGTCGTCCACCGCCTCGGCTACTACGACGAGCCCCATCTGGCCCGCGCGCTCTCCCGCTTCATCGGCCGGACCGCCGGCCGGCTGCGGGACGACCCGCAACCCGCCCAGCCGCTGGCGCTTCTGTACAAGACCTGACGCCCGGCGCCCGCTAACGTCCCGACGGACTGCACATCCGCCGACCCCCCGCCTCCTGGAGCCCTTCGTGAGAAAGATCGTCGCCAGCCTGTTCATCTCCCTCGACGGCGTCGTGGAGGCGCCGGACCAGTGGCACATGTCCTACTTCGACGACGAGATGGGCGAGGCGGTCGGCGGGCTGATGTCCGACACCATGCTCTACGGCCGCAAGACCTACGACGGCTTCGCGGAGGCGTGGCCGCAGCGGGAGGGGACCGACCACGAGGACGCCGAGTTCGCGAAGATCCTCGGTGACGCCCGCAAGATCGTCGTCAGTCGCGGCGAGGTCGACCTGTCCTGGCGCAACTCCGAGAAACTCCAGGGCGACCTGGTCACCGGCGTGACCGCACTGAAGAAGGAGTCCGGCGGCGACGTCTCCGTCGGCGGCTCGGTCTCCGTGATCCGCGAACTGCTCAGGCACGGGCTGCTGGACGAGCTGCACCTGCTGGTCCACCCCGTCGCGGTGCGCCGGGGCGAGCGGCTCTTCGACGAGGGCGACGCCGGGATCCCGCTGAAGCTGCTGGACTCGAAGGCGTTCGGCTCCGGCGTGCTGCACCTGGTCTACGGGCCCGCGGACTAGGGCCTGTGGGGAGTCGCGATCAAGGTGTCGGTTGGAGGCTGTGAAGCCAGATGACGGTGCCGCGGAGGTGGAGGGCGGCGAGGTAGCTGTCCGGCGTCTTGTCGTACCGGGCGGCGATCCCGCGCCACGCTTTGAGCTTGTTGATCAGGCGTTCGACGGTGTTGCGGTCCTTGTACAGGTCCGCATCGTGGGTGACCGGCCGTCCGCCGCGCCGTCCCGTCTTCTTCCGGTTGGCCGCCTGGTCCTTCTTCTCCGGGATGACGGCCTTGATGCCGCGTTCGCGCAGGTGGGCGCGGTTGGCGTGGGAGGAGTACGCCTTGTCGCCAGCCACCGCGTCGGGGCGGGTGCGGGGGCGGCCGACCCGGCCGCGGACCCGGACCTCGGCCAGGACCGGGACGAACTGGGGACTGTCGGCGGCCTGCCCCGGGGTGAGGGTGAAGGCCAGTGGGCGGCAGCGGCGGTCGGCTGCCACGTGGACCTTGCTGGTCAGCCCGCCGCGTGAGCGGCCCAGGGCGGCTGTTTTCAGCCGTGCCCGGCGTCGTTGGTGCAGGCGTCGGCGCTCGTCCCGGCGGGCGATTTCGGCCGCATCGCCAGGTTCTGCGGCACATTGATCCTTTTGTTCCTTGCCGCGGCCCCCCTTTCCTCCGTCAGTGCTTTCTCCAGCGCTGCCAGCGTCTTGGCGTCCACCCTCATGCCGGCCGCGTCGTGATGCGCTCTCGCTGTGGTGGAGTCGACGCTGACCAGGGAAAGGTCCACCTGGTCCCGCCGTGCGGCCTCAGCGATCACCGCCAACGTCAGGGCCTGGAAGACGCCCGCGTCGCGCCACTGGCGGAACCGGTCGTAGACCGTGGACCCGTTCCCGAACTCCTCCGGGACCTCCCGCCACTGGGCTCCGGAGCGAAACCTCCAGATCACGCCCTCGAAGTGATCCCGCAGCCGGTGCGGATACGGGCCGTAGGTGCCTATCGGGAGCAGCGGCGCCACCAACGCCCATTCGTCATCGCTCAGTTCACGCCTCGCCACACGAGTGTTCTACCAACCGAATGATCACGACCCCCACAGGCCATAGAACGCCGAGGACGCGCCGCGGACGTGCTGGCGGACCCGCGTGGCGCTGCTCCTCCATCAGTCCGCAGTACGCCTCGGTCCGCTGTGGATCGTCGGCGCTTCGGGCGGAGGCGAAGCCGCAGAGCTCGCATCGGGTTGCTCGCGCTTGATGGCCGCGTCCACTGCGGCACCGATGCGGCGCAGTGCCGCCAGCTCCTGGGGCTCGAGACCATCGATCAGGTACTCGCGGACTGCGGCGACGTGTCCCGGCGCCGCTGCCACGACTACCCCGTAACCGGCCTCGGTCAGCGTCGCAGTGGTGCGCCTTCCGGAACCAGGGATCCGCTTCCGTGCGAGCAGTCCGCGCTTCTCAAGCCGACCGACGACATGGGACAGCCTCGACAGCGACGCCGCCGTTCGCGCGGCCAGGGCGCTCATCTGCATGGTGCGATCCGGCTGCTCGGACAGGACCGAGAGCACCATGTACTCGAAGAAAGTCAGCTGAGCCTCGCGCTGCATGCGCGCATCCAGCGCAGCCGGCAGGCTGATCATGATCGCGGAGTTGGCCAGCCACGCCGCCAGCTCGTCGCCGTTCAGCCATCGCGTCTCGGCAACCGGACCAGTGGACTTCTTCAAGCCGGAGCTTTCTCCGGCAGGCGCCGCCGCCTCGGACCCGGTCCATGGACGCCGGCGTCGCTGGCCGTTCGTGTCATCTGCCGTGCTCGCCATGAGGACATCCTAGACGCTTATTGACGCGTCAAGTTTGATGGAGTAGAACTTGACGCGTCAAGTTCTCTTCGCTGCCGACCGAGCGCGTAACCGATAGCGGCGCCATGTGCCATCGACGCCGTTACACACCCTTCTGCGGCGCTGAGGCCTGCCCTTGGGAAACGCAGGGCCGGCGGACAGGTTCAGGAAAGGACAACAGATGCAGTCCACGTCGCTCGGCAGGCTCGATGTCTCGCGCATCGGCCTGGGTGTCATGGGGATGTCGGCGTACTACACCGGCGCCGGTCGGGACGAAGCCGAGTCGATCCGCACCATTCATCGTGCCGTCGACCTCGGTGTCACCCATCTGGACACCGCCGAGGTGTACGGGCCCTACGTCAACGAGGAACTGGTGGGCCGCGCGATCAAAGGCCGCCGGGACGAAGTTGTTCTCGCCACCAAGTTCGGCCTCGTCTCCCACACCGGTCGGCCGGGCCCGGACAGCACCCCCGCCAGCATTCACACGGCTGTCGACGGCTCACTGCGACGGCTCGGAACCGACCACATCGACCTCTACTACCAGCACCGGGTCGACCCCGGCACTCCCATCGAGGAGACGGTGGGGGCGCTGAGTGAGCTGGTGGAGGCGGGCAAGGTCCTCCACATCGGACTGTCGGAGGCGGCAGCGGCGACCATCCGCCGGGCCCATGCGGTCCATCCCGTGGCCGCTGTCCAGAGCGAGTACTCGCTGTGGACACGGGACCCGGAGACCGAGGTGCTGCCTACGCTGCGTGAGCTCGGCATCGGACTGGTTCCCTATGCACCGCTGGGACACGGCTTTCTCGCCGGTGACATCCGCACCTTGGACGGCCTGGACGCCGCCGACTGGCGTCGTTCCAATCCCCGGTTCACCGGCGACAACCTCACGCGCAACCTGCGCATCGTCGACCAGGTACGCGAGGTCGCCGACGAGGTCGGGGCCACGCCCGCGCAGGTCGCTCTGGCCTGGCTGCTCGCGCAAGGCCACGGCATCGCGCCCATTCCGGGGACGAAACGCATCGACCGCCTCAAGGAGAACAGCGCCGCCGACGGCATCCGACTCACCCCGGGCCAGATCGCCCGCCTGAACAACCTCACACCGGCGTCCGGCGAACGCCATGCCGAGCCCGACATGGCCGCCGTCGACCAGTGAGAAAAGCGCGAACGCGCCGATTCGCCCCGCGCACCACACCACGTCTTGCTTCAGCGAAAGAAACGGAACACCACATCATGTCAGGCAATCTCATTCGGGTCGGCATCATCGGCGCGGACACGAAGGCGAGCTGGGCGGGCGCATCGCACATACCCGCGCTGGCGGCACAGCCCGACTTCCATCTGGCCGGTGTGGCGACGCGGCACGAGGAGAGCGCACGCGGCGCTGCCGCGGCGTTCGGCGCCGAGCGTTGGTTCGCGGACCCCTACGCGCTCATCGGTGACCCTTCGATCGACCTCGTCACCGTCGCGGTGAAGGTCCCGGCTCACCGCGAGCTCGTCCTGGCGGCCCTTGCGGCGAACAAGGCCGTGTATTCGGAGTCGCCGCTGGGCGCGACCGTTGCGCAGACGGAAGAGATGGCTGACGCGGCCGGCTCTCTGCACACCGCGATCGGCCTGCAGGGCCGGCTCAACCCCTCGGTACGCCGCGCGGGGGAGATCATCGCTGAGGGCCGGCTCGGGCGGCTGCTCTCGGCGCGAGTCGCCGCGACGACCTTCGGCAACGGCCCGGAGTCGGTGAGCGCGTACGAATACTTCGACAAGGCAGCGTCCGGAGCCGGTTTCCTCACCATCGCCGCGGGCCACGTCCTGGATGTGGTCGAAGCCGTTCTCGGCGACATCACCGAGATCGACGCCCGCACCGAACTCCTCTGGCCCCAGGTGAAGTTGGTCGACACCGGCGCGATATCCGTCCGCGAGGTCCCGGATCACCTCGACGCCATCGCCAAGACCTCCTCGGGGGCGCCGGTCGGGGTGCAGATCCTGGCGGGCGTGCCCGCCCCCGACGCCCACTTCAGTCTGGACGTACGCGGATCGGAGGGCTGGCTGAAGCTGACGGGCGACCACCCCGCGGGCGTTCAGGTCGGCGACCTCACCCTCTCGTCGAGCGTCGACTTCACCGCGCCCGACCGCCCGGTCGCCACCGGCGCGGGACCCACCGCCGCCGACATCTGGACGGGCGCTTCCATCAACGTCGGCGAGGTCTACGCCAGCCTGGCCCGCGACATCACGAACGGCACCCACCACACCCCGGGATTCCAGCACGCCGCCCACAACAGCCGTCTCATCGCCCGAGTCGAACAAGCCGCCCGGACCGGCGTCCGGCACTGACGCCACCGCACCTCGCGGCACCGTGCCTTACTGCCGTGACGGATACGGCGACCGATCCGCGGGCACGGGCGGCCGACATAGGTTCGGACCCGCTGAAGGGTTCCTGAGGCCCACCCCCGATCAGGGAGTCGTTGATGATGTCAGTCCCTCGTCACCATGGCCCTCGCGGCGCTTCGCGGCAGGCTCACGGCGTATGACCACCTCCGCGCGCGCCGCTGTTCTCGAAGCGCAGGACGGGCCCTTCGAATTCCGCGACATCGAGATCGAGGACCCGCGGTCCGACGAGGTACTCGTTCGCATGGTCGCGACCGGAATATGCGCGACCGACGCTCACGTGCGGGCACAGCGCATGGCGACGCCGCTGCCGGTGGTGCTGGGGCACGAGGGAGGAGGAGTCGTCGAACGCGTGGGGGCCGCTGTCACCACCGTCGAGCCCGGTGACCACGTCGTCCTCTCCTACCACTCGTGCGGCCGCTGCAAGCCGTGCATGTCCTCGCACGCGGCCTACTGCGACAACGTCTGGGCGGCCAACTTCGCAGGTGCCCGCCTGGACGGCTCGAACGGTCTCCACGTCGCCCACGGTGCTGAGCCGCACGGTCACTTCTTCGGCCAGTCCTCGTTCGCCACCCACGCCCTGACCCACCAACGGAACACGATCAAGGTCCCCCGCGATCTGCCCCTCGACGTCATGGCTCCGCTGGGGTGCGGGCTGCAGACGGGCGCGGGGGCCGTACTCAAGTCCCTCGCCGTGCCGGCGGGAGCGTCCTTCGCGGTCTTCGGCGTGGGAGCGGTGGGCCTGGCGGCGGTCATGGCGGCACATGTCGCGGGTGCCACCACCATCGTCGCCGTCGACGTCGACGCCGGCCGCCTCGATCTGGCCCGCGATCTCGGAGCGACGCACCTCGTCGACCCCGGCCGGGTCGAGGATCTGACCGGCGCGCTCCACGCCGTCGACGAACGCGGTCTGGAGTACGTCCTCGACACGAGCGGCCGCGCGGAGAACCTCGACGCCGGGGTCGGCGCCCTGGCACCGATGGGCCGATTCGGCTTCGTGGCGTTCCACGAAGGAGCGGGCGCCGTGCTCGACGCCGGCCGGCTCACGCTCGGCCAGTCGCTTCAGGGCATCATCCAGGGCGACGCCGTCTCGTCGCTCCTGATCAACGACCTTGCCCAGCTCTATCGAGCGGGCCGGTTCCCCATCGACCGACTGCTGTCCTTCTACGACTTCGC
Source organism: Streptomyces sp. B5E4 (assembly GCF_039871555.1). Taxonomy (NCBI): domain Bacteria; kingdom Bacillati; phylum Actinomycetota; class Actinomycetes; order Kitasatosporales; family Streptomycetaceae; genus Streptomyces; species Streptomyces sp. B5E4. The sequence goes on along the minus strand of NZ_JBDPMI010000002.1, from coordinate 66,342 downwards.
CGATATCAACACCGCGTTCGAGGATGCGGGCTCAGGCCGCGTCACCAAGGCAGTCCTTCGATTCACGTCACCGGGATAGACCACCCGTTCGACAGCTTCCCAAGAACGCAGAAAGGCGTCCCGCCGATGTGCCAGAGCAGTCAGATACCCATCAGCGTCGAAGAAACCCCGAGCTTCTACGGGATCGACCACTATGGATTCCCCCGCGCGGGGGCGGACGACCCGTTGGACCCCGCGGGCTATTACCCCCCGTATTTCCAGAGCGAGCACTTCCAGAAGTACGGCTACCACGTGGAAGAACTGCGCGGCGGCTTCTACTGGGTCACCAGTGCCGGCTACGACGCCGCATTCGTGGTGACCGAGGAGGGCGTGGTCGCGATCGACGCACCCCCGACGCTGGGCGAGAACATGCTGGCGGCGATCGAGGACGTCACCGACCGACCGGTGACGCACGTCATCTACAGCCACTGGCACGCCGATCACATCGGCGCGGCCTCCGTGTTCGGTCCCGACGTCGAGATCGTCGCCCACCGCATCACCAAGGAACTCCTGGAGCGCTTCCCCGACCCGAAGCGCCCCCTGCCGACGAGGACGTTCGACGACGAACTCGTCCTCGAAGTGGGCGGCGTGAGCCTGCAGCTCTCCTACAGGGGAGAGAACCACTGCCCCGGCAACATCTTCATCTACGCACCGCGGCAGAAGGTGCTCACGGCCGTCGACATCGTCAGTCCGGGAAGCGTCACGTTCATGCACTGCGACGCCTCGCAGAACATCTCCGGCTGGTACGAAGCTCAGTCCCAGATCCTCGAATACGACTTCGACTACTTCGTCGGCGGGCACCACATGCATTACGGCACCTACGAGCAGGTGAAGCTGTGCGTGGAGTACTTCACCGACGTGCTCGAGGGGGCGACTGCGGCGGTCGAGCGGTTCAGCCGCTCGGATGCGCTCGCCGACATCGTGACCGGCACCGGCTGGAACAGGATCTTCGTCGGTACCGAGAACTGGATCAGCTCCATGGCGAACTACACCACCTGCCACGTCCTCGAGAAGGAGACGAGCGACGGCCGGCTCTGGTGGGAACGGCTGGCAGGAGCCACCACCCAGACCAAGTACCACGCGTACACCGTGCTGGAATCGATCCGCCTCGAACGGCCCCGGCCCGACTACCGCCTGCGGGGCGAGAATCCTCCGGTCTTCCTGACCTGACACCGTTCTGAACGGTGCGAGCAAATGACCCTTACCGGGCCTGCGTGAGCGAGCACGCCGAAGCACGCCGCAGCGGAAGTGCCGCAGGCTCGATATGAGAAGGAGAAGGATCATCATGAAAGCCGCCGTCATCACCTCGTTCGGCGAACCCTCCGTGTTGCGGGTCGCGGAGGCTCCGCGACCGGTGCCGGGTCCGGGTCAGGTACTGGTGCGGGTTCACGCCGCCGGGGTGAACCCGGCGGAGATCCAGGCACGCGCCGGAGCGTTCCGCCTGCGTGCTCCCGCCATCATCGGATTCGAGTTCGCCGGCGTCGTCGAGGCGGTCGGCCCGGGCGTCGACGAGGGCGTGGTCGGCGACCGCGTCGCCGGGTGGCCGGACTCCGCCACCCAGGGCTCCTACGCCGAGTACACGGTCAGCAGCCACTTCGCGACGATCCCCGACGGCGTTTCCTTCGAGGAGGCCGCGGCTACTGTCATCGGCGCCGACAACGCGGCGAGGGCTCTCGGGCTTCTGAACATTCGCCCGGGTGAAACGCTCGTGGTCACCGGCGCGAGCGGTGCTCTGGGCGGCGCCGCCGTGCAGTTCGCGCGACAGCGCGGTGTGACGGTGATCGGCGTCGCCGGGACTGCCAACGCCGACTTCGTCAGGAGTCTCGGAGCGACCCCTGTCGCCCACGGCCCGGGCCTGGTCGATCGCATCCGTGCCGCCGCTCCGGGCGGGGTCGACGCCGCGCTCGACACCGCCGGCAAGGGGCTCCTTCCCGCCCTCGTCGATCTTCTCGGCGGCCCCGACCGGATTGTGACGCTCGCCGACCGCGATGCCGCACAACACGGCGTCGCATTCAGCCCCGGGGGCAGCGGGAACCGCGACCGCGGCCCTGTCCAGGAAGCCCTGAATCTGATCGCCGCCGGCGCATGGACCGCACGCATCGGCCGGAGCTTCCCACTCGACGAGGCCGCGGAGGCTCATCGCCTCGTCGCCACGGGCCACACCCACGGCAAAGTCATCCTCCTTCCCTGACTCGGCCGACCGGCCATTCAACCACGACAACAATCAATTGGAGAATCCGAAATGCCTGCAGTCCTCGTCCATGGTGTACCTGATACCCACCGGCTTTGGGACACCGTCCGTTCCTATCTTCAACGCGAAGATATTGTGACGATCGATCTCCCCGGGTTTGGCATACCCCTACCAGCGGGATTCACGTCGACGAAAGAAGAGTATCTCGATTGGCTTATTAAGAAGATCGAAGAAATCGGCGAACCCGTCGACCTGGTCGGTCATGATTGGGGGTCTCTACTCACGGGCCGTCTCGCGTCTATCCGACCAGATCTGGTGCGGACATGGACAGGCATCAGCGGACCAATCGATCCGGAGTATCCGTGGCACTATCTTGCCAAGATCTGGCAAACGCCAGGCGAGGGCGAGCAATGGATGGCGGACCTCGACCTTGAGGCGTTCGCAGCAAGCCTCAACGAGGCGCAGATGCCGCGCGACGCGGCAAACGAATCGGTCCGGCATCTCGATGCCACTATGAGAGCAAGCATTCTCGCCCTTTACCGTTCGGCGATCGAGGTCGGGGCGGAGTGGAAGCCAGGTTTGAGCAACGTGACCGCACCAGCGCTAGTGATCTGGGGCCTGGACGATCCGTTTCTTCCTCACCGCTTCGCCGACGAGCTCGGTAATGCCACACGCGCACGTGCCGTCTTCAAGCTGCGCAGCTCGCACTGGCCGATGATAGAGCGTCCGGCCGATGTCGCGCGCGAACTCGAGGCCCATTGGGCTCACGTGTAAAACCTGCGCTTGGGTCACTCGGGCTCAAACCCCGCGGCCGCTACGCGAACGGCAACAATTGTTCGCTCGCCATGGTGAGCCCGAGTGCCCACGCATTTTTCCGGAAACGAATCATCGTGACGCAGCCCGGAGAGCGTTGCCGGGGCTGCACACGGCAGGAGCATCCTAATGACGAATTCAGCAAATACCCGGATCGGCGTCGGCCTTATCGGAGCTAGTGCCGATCGGGGTTGGGGCGGAATTGCTCACGTCCCGGCGCTGCAGGCGCTCGACGCGTTCCAGATCCGCGCCGTCAGTACGACTCGTATGGAGAGCGCGAACGCGACCGCTCGTCGGCTGGGCGCCGATCTCGCCTTCGACACACATGAGGCTCTGGTCGTGCGACCGGAGGTCGACCTGGTGGTGGTTGCGGTCAAGGTGCCGGAGCACAAGCAGATTGTTTCCGACGCGCTGGCCGCGGGCAAGATGGTTTATTGCGAATGGCCGCTCGCAAGAAACCTATCGGAGGCCGAAGCGCTGGAGGGGTTTGCCCGCGAGCGGCGGCTGCGGACGGTTGTCGGGTTGCAGGGCGGCCTGCACCCGCCGATCCTCTTCCTTCGCGACCTCATCGCGCAAGGCGTGATTGGCAAGCCGCTCAGCACGAGCATCCGAGCGCATTTGACCGACGACATGTGGGTCGGCCGATATGACCCACCGGTCGAGTACATGGCTCACGCAAAGCATGGCGCCACGCTTCTGAGCATCATGCTCGGCCACGGGCTCGAACCGCTTGCGCGCGTGCTCGGCACGTTCGAGAGTCTGTCCGCCGTCGTCGCCAATCAGCGCGGTGACGGCGTCCGCCTCTCCGATGGCGCGTCGCTGCCGAAGGACGCGCCGGATGAGATCGTCGTCGCCGGCGTTCTCGAAAGCGGGATCGTCACTTCGCTGCACTACAGCGCCGGGCAGTCTGCCGGCTCGGCGATGGTATGGGAGATCCAGGGCACCGAGGGCAGTGTGCGTGTGGAGTCGGCGTCGGGCTACATCCATTTCACCGATTTCACCATCATGCTGCGCCGCGGCAGCGAGCCTGTCCAAGTGCTACAGGTCCCCCCCGCTTATGCGGCTCCTGACCTGCAACTCGACGCACCCGCAGCGGGGGTCGCCCGCCTCTACGCCCAGTTCGCCGCCGACCTCCGCGGCGGAACCGCCGATGCGCCGGATTTCGCGGTCGCAATCGATCGCCACCGGGTACTCGAGGCGATCACACGGGCCGCTGAAACAGGTCATCGGCAGCATCTGTCCCGCCCCGACCGAATGAACTCCAATCTTTGAACCCGGGAGAGGCACTGCCGCAGGACCCGAGGAGATGGCGATCCGCGAGCTACTGTAGATGCCGCGGAGCGGCAGGCCTCGGCGGAGTTAGCGATCGCAGCGGCCGAGGCGAAGCTGAGGCGATTCCCGGTGAGAACGGCGAGGCCCGGATGGCTTCTGCCGCTCACCCATGTCCTGTTCCCGGCCGTGGCAGTCGGGGTCACGACGGTGTTACTCAACCGCGGCACTGCCGACGCAGCCATCGCGGCTGCGATCGTGGGGTTGACCGGCGGCGTGCTGGCGCTTGGCGGGGTCGGCGCTGCCTACCTCTGGTACGACTCGCGAGGGCGAGAACGATTCGGCATCGTGATCCCGCTCGTGATGATCGTGCTGACGATGCTTCAGGGGGCGTTGGCACTCGCGCTCCGTCTGGGGTGGTCGGGAGTCGCGAGTAGCCTGTTGATCATCGTCGGCGGGTTTATCGCGCTGCGGTATCCGAGGCGCTCTGCGGCTCGGCCTGTGACCTGGACGGTCAAGGCGTGGGCGCTGGCGAGCGTGCGCCGCTCGATCGAACGCGGTCGCGACCGGGCTGAAGCAGAGCGAGCGCGGGCTGTGGCGGAGATCGACGCGCGAACGAACCCGCTGAAGCGCTGGCTGCGCAAGACCAACCTCAACGTCCCACAGCGGGCCAGCCAACGAGCCGGATAATATCGGCCGCCGATGTCGGTGCCCCTCGCTAATCTCTATCCCAACTGGAGAGGCTTGAGCGTGGCAGTCCGCCTGAATTCGACGACCCAGCGATTCAGGAGGATATGCAGATGGAGACGCTCTCGCGCGAGTTCGACGATGCGGTGTCGAATGTCACGATCAGTCCCGATAAGCGGCTCTTCGCAGATGAGGGTGTAGTAACGGGGCGCCCGATCGGCGCCGGGTAGAGGTCGAGGCCCTCCAAGATGGAAGTTCAGACCGCGACTACACCCCTGATTGCGAAGAGCCCCACATGGACACGGACACGATTCCGTGGCAGCAGCGCACCATGCTCGACCCGTTCGTGGCGCTGAGCGTTGCCGCGAGCGTCACCGAACGGGTGCTGCTGGGCACTTCCGCCCTCGTCGCACCCTGGTACTCCCCCTTGCTGCTCGCCCGGTCGCTGACCGGTGTCGACGTGGTGAGCGGGGGACGTCTCATCACCGGCCTCGAAACCGGCTGGTCGCCCGAGGAGTACCAGGGAGTGGGCGTTCCCTGGCAGGAGCGGGGCGCGTGGCTGGACGAGTGTCTGGACGTGCTGGAAGCCGTGTGGACCACCGAGCCCGTCGCGCGACACGAGGGCAGGCACTACACCTTCCCCGCCGCCCACATCGGGCCCAAGCCGCTCCAGCGTCCCCGGCCCCGATCTGCCTGTCCGGCTTCGCCCCGGCCTCCCGACGCCGGGCGGCCCGCCGCACGGACGGCGTACTTCCCGTCGCGGTGCCCGTCCGGGGTTCCGCATTCGACCCCGCCACCGTGATCAACCAGCCGCTGCGGGAAGTCCGCCGCCTCGCCGGGGCCGAGGGCCGCGACCCGGCCGGCATCGACGCCATCCTGAGGATCAACCCCACCATCGAGTCAACCGTGCCGGAGATCGCGGACGTCATCCTCCGTACGGGAGACGAGACGGACGTCGACCACGTCTTCGTCGACTTCGTCCACTTGGCCGGCCAAGGCGTGGACCAGGCCCTGGAACTGCTGCGTCAGACGATGGAACTGTCCCGCTGAACGCCGAGCCGCAAGACGGCGCGGTCCGCCCCGGGGGCCGCGTCATCGTGTCGGTCCCCCGCGCGCGGTTGAGGTGGCGGCATAGAGCCAACGGCGAAGGACGAGGGTCACAGCCGGCATCATCAGATACGTCATCAACGTACTGAACAGCAGCGCGAGCATCAGCACCCGCGCCACAAGCGGCCACGCACGGAGCGCCGGCCCCAAAAGACCGTTGCCGATCAGGGAGATCGGGAGTACGGCCGCGAAGGCGGCGAGCGCCATCTTCCACCGAGGCGGCGCCGTCGTGGGCGTGTCGTGCGCAGTGGTGAACAGGGTCTCCATGCCGGAGAGTTCGCGACGCGCCACCTCGCTCTGATGATGGCCCTCGCAGTGGTCGAACAGTGCGGCCCGCTCAGGTGACGTCGTCCAGTGCCGCGCGGACTCCTGGTCGCGGAACCGGTGGATCAGAACCCATGGCCCGGCGGCCGTGGCAGGCCGGAACAACCCGTCCCCCAGGTGTCCGGGAAACGCTGAGGCGGTGTCGGTCACCCGCCCGAACCACTCCCGGAAGTCCTGCTCGTAGCCGGGTTCCACAGCTCGCGCGGTCAGCAGGGTGACGTCGGCCGGGCCGACGTCGTCCGTCTCGGTCATCGATTCTCATTCCGCCGTCGAGAGCTGTCAGAGCTGCGGTGCCACATGCACGAGGTGCTTGGTCTCCTGGAATTCCTCGATCCCGCGGATGCCGTTCAGGCGGCCCACTCCCGACTGCTTGAAGCCGCCCTCCTCGAACTGGTCGTGGACCATGGCCCAGGTGTTGGTCCAGACGGTCCCGGCCCGCAGTTCGCGGCCGACGCGCAGGGGGCGGTCGACATCACGGGTCCAGATGCTCGCGGCCAGGCCGAACTCGGTGGCGTTGGCACGCGCCACGGCGTCGGCCTCGGAGTCGAACACCTCGAAGGTGGCGACCGGCCCGAACACTTCACGCTGCACGATCGGCGAGGACACGTCGGCGACCTCGATCAGGGACGGCCCGAGGAGCGCCCGATCCCGCTTGCCCCGCACGAGGACGGTGGCGTAGTCGGCCGCGGCGGCCACGGTCTGTTCGACCCGTTGGGCGTTTCCTTCGTCGATCATGGCGCCCATCTCGCTGGCGGGGTCGTCGCCGGGCCCGACCCGGACCGTTTCGAGGGCGGCGACGAGCCGCCGCCGGAGTTCGTCGGCCACGCCGCGCTGGACCAGTATCCGACTGCCCGTCATGCAGAACTGGCCCGCGAACATGGTGACGGCCTTGGTGAGCACGGGCACGACGGCGTCCAGGTCGGCGTCGTCGAAGACGAGCATCGGCGTCTTTCCGCCCAGCTCCATGGACAGCGTTTTCAGCGTCGGGGCGGCCTGTTCCATGATCACGCGGCCGACCGCGGTGGAGCCGGTGTAGCTGATCACGTCGACGTCCGGGGAGGAGACCAGCTCCGGAGCCCCGGCGTTGCCGCTCTCGGTGAAGACGTTGAACACGCCCGGGTCCAGGCTCGGCGTGTCGGCGACGATCTCGCTCAGCACTCCGTTGACGAGGCCGGTCTGCGCCGGCATCTTCATGACCACGGTGCAGCCGGCCGCCAGGGCGGGTGCGAAGGATCGCGCCGAGAGGATGACCGGTGAGTTCCACGGCACGATCACCGCGGCGACGCCCGCGGCTTCGCGCAGGGTCATCGAGTACATGCCGGGCCGCACTTCCCCGGCCCTGCCGTGGTCGGTGAGGGAAAGCGCCGCGTGGTAGCGGAGCTTGGGCACGGTGCCTTCGACTTCGAGGGCCGCCTCGGCGAGTACTTTCCCGTTCTCCCGCGCCAGGAGGGTGATCAGTTCGTCCTTGCGCTGCGCGAGCCGGTCGGCCAGTTCGTGCAGCGCTGCCGCACGCCGGTGACGGTCGCGGGACCAGGCGGTGGAGTCGAAGGCCCTTCGGGCCGCGGCCACGGCGGCCCTCGCCTCCCGCGCACCGCCGTCGGCGAAGGTGCCGAGCAGGCCGTTGGTCGCGGGGCTGCGTGACTCGCCGCGGGAGCCGGAGTCCTGCCACTGCCCGTCGATGTAGTGGCGCGCGTGGGGCAGGGTTTCGGACGTGGGCATGAGGTGACCTCTCGTCATGCGTCGCACGGCGTTTCGCCGCGGGTCCGCGGGACAACGTCAGCGACGCTACAAATCAGGGCCGGTGAGCGAATCGGGCGGGCAATCCGTCGTTTCCGCCGGCGGTGTCGTGTGCCCGCTCCGCCGCGGCCTACCTGCGCTCACGTCGGCTCGCAACCGGCGTGGAGGTGGCTCAGCTCGGTTCGGGTGTTGATGCCGAGCTTGGCGAACACGTTCCCGAGGTGGTGGCCCACGGTGCGGTGGCTGATCCGCAGCTGTACGCCGATCTCGCGATTCGTCAGCTGTTCGGCGGCCAGTTGGGCGACTCGCTGTTCCTGGGCGGTGAGCCGGTTCATCGCCCTGGTGTCCGAGCTTCCCCGGCGTCCCGGCGCTCCGGTGAGGTCCTGCTCGCGCTGCGCGCGTTGGCGCAGCGGCTCGGCACCGAGCCGGTCGAACGCCTCCAAGGCGGCGCCGATCCGGACGCGCGCATCGGTCCGCCGGCGGCCCCGTCGCAACCACTCGCCGTAGGACAACTGAGCGCGCGCGTAGAGCAGCGGGTGGGATCGGGCACCCGGCACGTCGAGTGCGGCCCGGAAGGCACCCTCGGCCCGGGCGCCGCCGAGGAGCCCGCGCGTGACGTGCGCGGCACAGCGGGCCCACGGCGCTCCCGTGCGCCGCGCCCAGGCTTCGAGCACCCGTACCCGTTCGTCCGCGAGGTCGCTTCTGCCGACGCGCACGGCCGCCTCGGCCGTGTCGAGAGCGGCCAGGAGCGCGAAGGTCGGGTGTTCCGCGCCATGGCCCGGCTCGGTCAGGCGCACCAGGATGTCCAGTGCTTCCTCGGGACGCTCGCGAAACAGCGAGGCCATGCCGCGGTTCCAGTACGCGGCGGCGCTCAGCGCGCGGACGCCCTGCGGGAGTGACGTCTCCAGAGTCCTGGCGGTGGCCTCCGCGACGGCGCGTTCGTCACCACGCGCCGCGGCGAGCCAGCCCAGGCTGGTGCGGCAGTGGGAGGCGATGTGGTCGGCACCGAGGTCCTGGGCCAGCCGCAGTCCCTCCGCGGCCGAGGACTCCGCTTGCGGCCAGCGGCCGGCAGCGTTGTCGAGCATCGCGGTCTGGGCCAGGGCGGCGGCGAGCCGAGCGCGCTCGCTGCGCCGCCGCAGGTGCGGTAGCCGGCGGCGCAGCGCATCCGCCATCGGCTTGTCGATCCCCCAGGCCAGGGCGAGGGGTGTCGGCGGCAGCAACGGCAGGATGGTCGTACGGGCCCGCGCGGCGGCATCACCGAGGTCGGGGGTGTCCGCCGGCGCCGCGTCGGCAGACACGTCGTCGCTCCACCAGGCAAGCGTGCCGGGCAATCCGGTCCGGCCCGCGACGTCGTCTTCGCGCAGCAGTTCCAGCGCTCTGTCCCGCAGGTCGCCGCGTCCGACGGACCAGGCGGCGCGCATGGCCAGCGTGCCCAGTTCCAGCGCCGTTCCCGGTTCCGGGACGCGCTTCATGTCGGTGATCAGGAAGTGGTGCGCCATCTCGGGCATGCCCCGGGCGAACTCCATGATCCCCCGCAGTCCCCGGCTCCGCCGGGCGACGTGAGCACCGGGGGCAAGCCGTTCCGCGTCATCGAGCAGGCGCTCCGCCGTGGCTCCCCACCCGGCGTCCCAGGAAGCCCGGGCCGCCTCGGCAAGGCGTTGTGAGCCGTCGATCGGTGCGGCCGACAGTTCGGCGGCCCGCCACCACGCCCGTGCCGCCGTGTTCGTGGCCCCGCGGAGCCGGGAGCGGGCGGCGGTCCGTTCGAGGAGCCGCGCGACGTCCTCATCGCGTCCGTGGGCCAGGGCGGCGAGATGCCATGCGCGCTCCTCCGCCTCGTCCGGCATCGTGGCGGCCAGGGCGCGGTGAGCCCGGCGCCTCGTCGCGGCACCGCAGCCCTCGTAGACGGCTCTGCTCACGACAGGGTGCCGGAAACCGACGCGGTTGCCCGCCACGTGGAGCAGGCCCGCGTTGGTCACTTCCTCCCAGACGGCGTCACCGGCACCCGACGCACGGCCGGCCCGCTGCACCGTGAGCCGGTCGCCGTGCTCCTCGGCCGCCGCGAGCACGGTCAGCAACTGCGCCGGAGGGCTCAGGGCCTCGATCCCGGCACGGAAAGCCCGCTGCAGGCGCGGCCCGACGGGCGGTCGTCCTCGCTTCCGGCGATGCTCGGCGTCGTCGATGTCGCCCCCGAGCGCGGCCAGTTCGTGCAGCGCCAAGGGGTTGCCCCCGGCCTCCCGGACCATGTTCCGCGTCGTCGCCTTGTCGGTGAGCGGCGCCACGGCCGCCACAAGCTGCCGCGCGCTCTCGTCGCTCAGGCCGTCGACCCGCACGTCGGCCACGCCTTCCCAGGGCCGGGCGGCCGGATCGCTGTGATCGGCGAGCACGACGACGACGGGATGCGCTCCCACGCGTCGAGCGACGAACCCCAGGCACAGCGCGGTGGCCTCGTCGAGCCACTGCCCGTCGTCCACCACGACGAGCACGGGCTGCCGCTCGGCGAGTCCGCAGAGCAGCGACAGCACGGCCGCCCCGACCACCAGGCGGTCCGTCGGCTCACCGCTCAGCCCGAGCGCGGTACGCACAGCGGCGGCCTGGGCCGTCGCCAGCAGCTCGACACGATCGGCCAGCGGTCGCAGCAGCCCGTGCAGCCCCGCGAAAGCCAGGTCCGACTCGGGCCGGGTGGCCGAGTGGCCCAGCCGGACGAAGTCCGCGGCCTGGCCGTGCACGTGGCGAAGCAGAGCTGACTTGCCGATACCCGGCTCGCCCCACACCACGAGCGCGCCACCGCTCCCGCCGCGGGCCTGCGTAAGCAGCCCGTCGAGAACCGCGGTCTCCTCGCGGCGTCCGAACAGCTCCGTCGGCGCTGCCGCTGTCGCAGCTCCGTCACCGGGCCCGCCACGCGCCCACCGCATCACGTCACGCGTTCGGACTGGACGAGTTCGCGGGCGCGCGGCGCGACCTCGTGACCGAAGAGGTTCAGGTCGGCAGGCTCGTCCGAGGCGAGGATGAACCCCGATACGCCGTACTGCAGGGCGAGGTCGGCGATCTGTTCGGCCCAGTCGCCGGGAGTCCCCTGCAGCAGGCCGCCGCCGGCGCCGGACGTGAATCGGCCGCTCAGGTTGAGCAGGCGGCTGACCGCCGCGGGCTCCCGACCGGCGGCGGAGGCGGCCTCGTCGATCTGTTGGTTCATCGCGCGCAGCGATGCCGGGCCCTCGGGCAGGAATCCCAGGGAGGGCAGCCAACCGTCGGCGATCTTGCCCGTCAACCGGAGCATGCGCGGCTTGTAGGCACCGATGCGGATCGGGATGCGATGGGCGGGCGCCGGCCCGCGCTTGGCGCCGTTCACGGTGTAGAACTCCCCCGTGACACCGAGGGGACCGGTCTCGTCGGTGGCCCACAGCCCCCGGATCACGTCCACGGCCTCCTCCACCGCCCGCACGGCCTGGGCCGGTTCGAGCCGGCGGCCTCCCATCGCGACGATGCCGTCCCAGAACGCGCCCGCGCCGATGCCCAGTTCGACTCGCCCACCGGTCAGCCGGTCCAGGCTCGCGGCGGCGCGGGCCAGTACGGCGGGGGGCCGCAGCGGAAGGCTCAGCACGTTGCCGCTGATCCGGATCCGTTCGGTGCGTGCGGCGACGTACGACATCAGGGTCCAGGTGTCCTGGAACGCCGACTGGTAGGGGTGGTCCTGGAAGCTGACCAGGTCGAGGCCGGCCCTCTCGGAGGTCAGGGCCAGCTCGACCGGCGCCTGAGGCGGGCGGGCGGTGGGGGTGATGAAGCTGCCGAACCACAGTTCGTGGCCGTAGTCGCTCATGGGGTGCTTCCTCCGGGGTGGTTCGCGGCGGGCGTGAGGGCGAAGTTGTCGCTGAACACGCCCTCGGGGTCGTAGACGCTCTTCAGCTCACGCAGACGCGAGAGGGTCCGTGGGGGCCAGGCCGCGGCGATCCGCTCGGCCCGGAGGCTGGACTCGAAGCTGATGTAGAGGCCGTCGAGGAAGGGGCTCAGCCGGGCCCAGGCCCGGTCGACCACCTCGTCGGCACCGCCCATCACCACGAGCGAGAAGTTCGCGTCGCGGTGGGCGTAGGCCGTGGCGTCCGCGGGAACATCGGCGACGGCGCCGCCGACCGAGCGGAGCTGGAACCATCCGATCGCACCGCTGCGGATCACGCGAGCCGCCGCCGCGGCGAACTGCGGGGTCACGTGCCGGAGCAGACCGCTGCGTGAGACCGGTTCACCGTGGGAGACCGGTGGGTCATCGCTCGCGTTGTCCATCACGGCCGCGTAGGACGTGATGACGATGTCCTGGTCGTACATCGCGGAGATCGCGGCCAGTGGCTCCAGCCGGGCCCGCACGGTCTCCGGGTCCGAGGAGTCGACCATGGTGCGGCTCACCGCGAGCGCTGGTCGCCCGCCGCGCGGGGGCGGCACGATGACGAAGCTGGTGAGGTCCCGCGGTGAGTCCTCGACCGCCCGGCCCCACTCGACGAGGTAGCGCTCGAGGTCGCTCGCGTCCTGGGTGAGCCGGGCGAAGGCGACCGCGCCCACGTCGTCGGCCTCGAACTCGAAGGCAGTGACGATCCCGAAGTTCGCGCCCGCCCCTCGCACTGCCCAGAAGAGATCGGGGTTCTCCGAATCGTCCGCCCGCACGACGGAGCCGTCCGCGAGCACCATCTCCACGGCCCGCAGGCGGTCGATGGTCAGTCCGTGCCCGCGCGCGAGGTACCCGATGCCCCCCGCCGTGGCCAGGCCGCCCACCCCGACACCCCCGTAGTCGCCCGAACTCAGCGCCCAGCCGTAGGGCTCCAGTGCGGCCGCCACCTCGGCCCAGCGCGCACCCGGGCCGATGCGCACCCGGCGTGTCTTCCTGTCGAGCACCTCGATCGCATTCATCAGTGACACGTCGATGACGATCCCGCCGTCATTGGTGGAGCGGCCGGAGACCCCGTGTCCGGCGCTGCGCCGAGACAGGGCCACGCCGGGATGCCGGCGGGCGAACGCGAGCGCCTGGGTCACCTGCTCGTTCGTCGCCGCCCGCAGGATGATGCCGGGCGCACCGCCGCGCAGGTACCCGGACCGCAGCCGGGCGTAGGCCGGATCACCGGGCTCGACGACCTCGGCCATCTCCGGCGGAGCGCCCTCGTAGTCGATCCCCGGCCGGCGCCTGGCGCGCACGGCGGACCGCCGGACCCGCGCGCCCGACCATCCGCGCGGAAGCACCGCGTCCACGGCCGCCCGCAGGGCCGGGGCGACCTCGCTCGCGAAGCCTGCCGCGACGTCTCGCTCCACCGTGTCCAGCACGATGGTGCCCACCCCGTGCTCGACGACGAGTGGCAGCAGGTCGTTCACCCAGTCCGCGGCGGTCCCGGTGAACCTGCCTGTCCGCTCGCCGAAGCCACCGCGGATCGTGACCCGTCTGCGGATCTCGCGGGGATCGCGGCCTGCCCCTCGCGCCGCCTCGTCGACTGCGCGGTTGCCCTGCGTCAACGTGACGGCGTCGCACCCCGTCGACCACTCGTCAGCCCGCAGCCCGACCAGCCGGAGCAGGTCTTGGCCCTGGCCGTCCACGGAGATCGGCACGTCGTGCGCGGGCGCGGCCTTCTCAGCTCCCGCGAGACGGTAGAAGCGGCCGGTGAACCGGCCAAGGCCACGGTCGAGGACATTCCAGAGCTCGCGAACGACGGCGATCGCTTCACCCAGTGCCGCGACCGAATCGGCTGTCCCGGACGCGGCGGTTGGCGGGCCCGCTCGGAAAGCCAGTTCGACCCTGCCTTCGGTGAGCCGATCCAGGCTTGCGACGGCTCGTGCGAGCATCGCCGGATGGAGGGTGGCGGGGCGTGCCTCCAGCACCAGTCCGAGAGAGACCGTCGCCGCGGCGATCCAGGACGCCACAGTCGACGGTTCGAGATCGTCGCCGGCGGTTCCGGCCGGGACGACCAGCAAGTCCAGTCCCCACTGCTCGGCCAGGCCCGCCACTGCGACCAACCGGCCGGGACCGCAGTCGGCGTCAGAGGGCAGGTGCAGCCCGAACCTCAGCGCATGCCCGTAGTTCATCGCGCGTGGTGACAGGCCGAGTGTGCGTTCATGGACCAAGGCTGCACGCCGATGATCACAGGAAACAAACGGGACATGACCAGGTCATCAAAAGTGACACGCTCCAGTATCGTGACCGTATGACCGGTCCTCGACAGCCCGATGATTCCTCCGCCACCGCGGGCCAGAGCCGCCCGGAAGCGGGCTACGAACACATCGACGACGACGTGTGCCGCAGTTTTCAACGCTCGGTCGAGATCGTGGGCAAGAAGTGGAGCGCCGCGGTGCTTCTGGCGGCGATGCGGGGCGCGCGCCGATTCGTCGACTACCGAGCGCGGATCCCCGGAATCTCGAACCACCTTCTGTCCCAGCGTCTGCGTGAGCTCGAGGGCCACCGACTCATTGAGCGGCTCGTGGTACCGACGACGCCGGTCCAGATCACGTACCGGCCCACCGAACAAGGCGCCAGCCTGATGCGTGTCCTGCATCCGCTGATCGAATGGAGTGCCAAGAACGAGGACATGGACACCTGACGAGCCGGTCGCATGCCGCCCACGCACCCGATCCGTTGCGTACCGGGACCGGTGATTGCGCGGGCGGCCGCTCGCGGTGTGGCTTCAGCGGTGCGGGGACAGGAACGGGTTACGGGACCAGGACGATCTTTCCCGTGGTGTGGCCGGCCATGATCTCGCGGTGGGCAGTGGCGGCCTCGCGCAGAGGGTAGCTGTCCGCGATCACGATGCGCAGGCGGCCTGCAGTCGCGGCTTCCGTGAGCTGCAGGCGGGCGGCTTCCCGGATCTCGGTGCCGGGATCCGCGCCCGGCACACCACCCAGGAGCTTGATTCCCACGCGAACCCCGCGCTCGTGGCCCGCGATGGTGGCGATACGCAAGCGGTCCGGCACCAGCTCCACAGAGACGTCCACCGCCTCCTCGGTGCCCACGAGATCGGCAGCCGCGTGCACGCCCTCCGGCGCCACCGCGCGCACCCTGTCCGCCAGTCCCGGCCCGTAGACGACCGGGATCGCTCCCAGCTCTCGCAGGAGGTCGTGCTTGCCCCGGCTCGCCGTGGCCACAACCGTCGCGCCGCGTGCCACCGCGAGCTGCACGGCCACGAGACCGACGCCCCCCGCGGCACCGTGGATCAGCACCGTCTCGCCCTTGCCCAAGCCGATCGCCTCAAGCGTGTGTACGGCGGTGACCCCGGCGGCCAGCAGCCCGCCGGCCTGCTCCCAGGACAGGGCGACAGGCTTCGGCACCACGGACGAGGCCGGCACCACGATGTCGGCGGCGTAGGCACCCGGCGCCGAGTAGGTGATCACTTCGTCACCCACCGCGATCGGACCCGCGGGGCCGATCGCGTCGGCACCGACCGCTGTCACCACGCCCGCCGCCTCGACACCGAGCCGCACCGGCAGTCTCTCCGGATCGACACCGAAGGCACCGCTGTACGACTTGTAGTCGAAGGGATTGACGCCGGCCGCGCGGACCTTGATCCGTACCTCGTTCGACCTCGGCTCCGGTACGGCGACATCGATCACCGACAGGACCTCAGGGCCGCCATATGCGCCTGCCACTACTGCAATCGTTTCGCTCATACGGGAGAACAACAGTTGCGCGAGGTGCTCGATTCCTTCGGTCCAACGGGACCGATCACCCGTGTCAGGCACCATGCCGGAAGGCTGTTGTGAGGACGTGCACGCCCTGACCCGCACCGGCCGGAGCCGCCCTTCCGTGGCCGGGGAGCCCGACCTGGACTGGCACACGGTGCGCACGTAGCGAAGCCCTCGGGGTAGACCAGGTGCCGGTGTTCCTGCTCTGTCACTGCCGCGCCGGCGAAGCGGCGCCCCTCCGGATGTCCTGCACGATGACGTCGTCGATGAAGTGGTCCTCAAACTCGGCGTCGGTGAGCTCGCCGGTCATCCAGAGGTGTCGATCGCTTCCCAATCACCCCTGCCTCCTTCGACGCGCAGGGGCGCGGCACGGGGTTTCCCGCGCTCGCGCCGGTCGGTACCGGTGGTGACGTAGCCGCTGATCGCATACTGGCCCTTTCTGATGTGGACGGGGATCGGGACGGCGGGGACGACTGCCACGTTCTCGTAGGCGGTATGGATGAGGTCACGGTAGCTGCGGCGGACGTCGCACCCCAGGTCGGACAGTCAGTTGGTAAGGGTCTCGGCGGTCATGTCGAGGCTGGCGTGCGCCAGGGCCTGGTGCCCGCGGTGGTTCCGGTGAGCCGGGAGAGCCCCGCGTGCCAGTGTGTGACGTTGTAGGACGAATGACGTCTACAAGGATCACCAGGTAGGCCACTGCTCCACCGAAGCCGGAACGGCGGCGCATCCACCGCTCGAACTGGCCGAGGTTCCCGCGAGCGGGTCGGGCCGGCACCCGAGGGGTCGGCATGTCCGATGGCTTGCTCGTCCCGGCCACTGGACCCTGGACGGCGCGGCGGACGGCCGGTCACCCACGATGCGGACCTGTACAAGGACCGCAACACCGTCGAACGCCTGATCGACAAGCTCAAAGCGTGGCGCGGGATCGCCGCCCGGTACGACAAGACGCCGGACAGCTACCTCGCCGCCCTCCACCTCCGCGGCACCGTCATCTGGCGTCACAGCCTCCAACCGACACCTTGATCGCGACTCCCCACAGGCCCTAAGGCCGTTCCGGCTCCTCGGGGTCGTCGACGGCCGGCTCCTCGACCAGCGACTGCAGCGGCGGGCCCGCCACCGCGCAGTGCACGTGGCACGGCAGCTCCGGCGCCGCCGCCGCGGGCTCCCTCGCCGAGCTGATCGTCAGCCAGGACAGCACCGCCCCGCCGGCGAGCAGCCCGGCGCAGATGAGCAGGGCGATGCGGAAGCCGTCCCCGAACGCCCCGGGGTTGCGGTAGTCGTCGCCGGAGAGCCCGGCGGCCAGCGGCAGCGCGGCGACGGCGAGCAGCCCGGCGGCGCGGGCCACCGCGTTGTTGACGCCGGAGGCGATGCCGGAGTGCCTGTCCTCGACCGCGCCGAGGACGGTGGCGGTGAGCGGAGCGACCGTCGTCGCCAGGCCGAAGCCGAAGAGCACGACGCCGGGCAGCACGTCCCGTACGTACGACACGTCGGCGCCAGGACCGCCGATGCGCAGCATCAGCAGCAGCCCGCCGGCGCAGATCGCCGGGCCGACCGTCATCGGGATGCGCGGCCCGATGCGCTCCGACAGCTTCCCGGACCGCTCCGAGAGCGCCAGCATGATGAGCGTCACGGGCAGCAGCGCGGAGCCCGCGGCGATCGGCGAGTAGCCGGCGGAGATCTGCAGGTCCAGCACGAGGAAGAAGGTCACGCCGCCGAGGGCGGCGTAGACGACGAACGTGACCAGGTTCGCCGCGGTGAACTGGCGGGAGCCGAAGATCCCGGTGGGCAGCATCGGGTGGCTGCCGTGCCGCTGGACGACCACGAACGCCGCCAGTGCGGCCACCCCCACGGCGCTGGTCGCGGCCAGCAGCAGCGGGGAGACGCCCTTCTCCGGGGCGGCGATCAGGGCGTACGTCACGCCCGCCAGGCCCAGCGCGCCGAGGGCGGCGCCGGTCCAGTCGAAGCGTCCGGCGGCCGTCTCGTCGCGGCTCTCGGGGACGTGCCGGGCGGCGACGGCCACGACGACGGCGGCCAGCGGCACGTTGATGGCGAACACCCACCGCCAGCTCGCCGCCTCCACCAGCCAGCCGCCGAGCAGCGGGCCGAGGGCGCCGGCGATGCCGGCGAGGCCGGACCAGACGCCGATGGCGCGGGCCCGGTCCTCGGGGGCGAAGGACGCCTGGATGAGGGCGAGGGAGCCGGGGGTCAGCAGGGCGCCGCCGATGCCCTGGAGGGTGCGGGCGGCGATGAGGATGCCGACGTTCGGCGCCAGCGCGCACAGCAGCGAGGCGACCGCGAACCACACGGTGCCGAAGACGAAGAGCCGGCGGCGGCCGTAGCGGTCGCCGAGGGCGCCGCCGAGGAGGATGAGCGCGGCGAGGGTGAGGGTGTAGCCGTTGACGGTCCACTGCAGACCGCCGAGGGAGGCGCCGAGGTCGTCGCCGATGGTGGGCAGGGCGACGTTGACGACGGTGGCGTCGAGGAAGGTGATGCCGGAGCCGATCACCACCGCGGTCAGCAGCCAGCGCCCGGCCGGCTGCGCGAGCCGTAGATCCGCGGGTGCGCCGGCGGGCGGGTGGGATTGCGTCATGCCCCGCAGTCAACCGCACCGCCCGGCCGCGCGCACCGCACCGGGCGGCGCCGGTGATGCGGCGCGTCGGGTACCGTCCGGGTTGTGAGCGAAGCCGGTGCCGAGGGCAACCTCGAAGACAGGTCGGAGAGCAGGTCGGCGGACGGGCCGGGGGACGCGACCGGGGAACGCCCAGCCGACCGGCCCGAGGGCGTGTCCGGTTTCGAGCGCGGCACGGACGGCCCCAAGGTGATCCTCGTCGGCGTCGACGGCTCCGACACCTCCTGGCGCGCCGCCGCCTACGCCGCCGGGCTGGCCCGGCGGCAGGGCTCGCTGCTCGCGGTGGTGTACGTGCAGCCGACCCTGGCCGCCGCGGCGGCGCTCGGCGCGCCGGTGGCGGGCACGACGGCGGAGGTGGCCGAGGAGCTGGTGGCGGAGATCCGGCGGGCGGTGGAGCAGCTGCGCGGGCTGTTCGAGGTGCGCTGGGAGTTCCACACCCTGCACGGCGACGCGTACGGCGGGCTGGTGCAGGCGGCGCAGGACCTCAAGGCGGACGCGGTGATCGTCGGTGCGTCCGAGCAGGCGGGACACCGGCTCGTCGGCTCGGTGGCGGTACGGCTGGTCAAGGCGGGCCGATGGCCGGTGACGGTGGTGCCGTAGCCCCCGCGGCCGGACGCGGATCGCCCGTGTCGCGCCCCCGGCTGGTGTGCGGCACGGTGGGTTCATGACCCAGCACACGTACCGCATGACCGAGATCGTCGGCTCCTCCCCCGTCGGCGTCGACGACGCCGTCCGCAACGGCGTCGCGCGCGCCGCACAGACGCTGCGCCACCTCGACTGGTTCGAGGTCACGCAGGTGCGCGGACAACTGGAGGACGGTGTCGTGGCGCACTGGCAGGTGTGCCTGAAGCTGGGCTTCCGGCTGGAGGAACCGGACGGCTCCTGAAAGCCCTCCCCCGGGCGCGGTCACTTCAGCAGCCGGGACATCCGCCGGTCGGCCAGCGGCTTGCCGCCGGTCTGGCAGGTGGGGCAGTACTGCAGCGCCGAGTCGGCGAACGACACCTCGCGGATGGTGTCGCCGCAGACCGGGCACTTCTCCCCGGCCCGCCCGTGCACCCGCAGCCCGCCCTTCTTCTCCGCCTTCAGCCGCCCCGCTGCCACCCCGCGGGAGCGCTCGACGGCGCCGCGCAGGGTGTCACCGATCGCCGCGTAGAGCACGGCGGTCTCCTCGTCGGTGAGGTTCGCGGCGAGCTTGTACGGGGAGAGCCTGGCGACGTGCAGGATCTCGTCGGAGTACGCGTTGCCGATGCCCGCGATCGTCGACTGGTCGCGCAGCACGCCCTTGATCTGCCGCCGCTCGCCGGCCAGCAGCCCGGCGAACGCCTCCGCCGTGAACGCCGCGTCCAGCGGGTCGGGCCCCAGCCGGGCGACGCCGGGCACGTCCTGCGGGTCCCGTACGCAGTACACCGCGAGGCGCTTCTGCGTGCCCGCCTCGGTGAGGTCGAAGCCCGCACCCTCCGGCTCGGCCAGCCGCACCCGCAGCGCCAGCGGCCCCTTGCCGGGGCGCGGCGGCGCGGCCGGCAGCTTGTCCTTCCACTGCAGCCAGCCGGCCCGGGCCAGATGGATCACCAGGTGCAGCTCGTCGGCGACCGTGAGGTCCAGGAACTTGCCGTGCCGCCCGACGGCCGTGACCTCGGCGCCCTCCAGCGCGGTCAGCGGCGGGTCGTACGTCTTGAGCACGCTGATCGCGACCGGCTGCACCCGCGCGACGTAGCGCCCCACCAGGTGCTCGGTCAGGAATCCGCTGAGTGCTTCGACTTCGGGAAGCTCGGGCATGTCTTCCAGTCTGCGGCATCCTGGAGTGATGTACGAGGAGAGGCCGGCGCTGCTCGGCGGCGCGGTCGTCTGGCGCCGCCGGGACGTCAGCCCGGGCCCGTACCGGGTGCTTCCGGACGGCGGCACCGACCTGATCCTGGCGCCCGGCGGGCTGCTCGTCGCCGGCCCCGACACCCGGGCGCACGTCGGCACCGGCGTCGCGGGCGACACGTACACCGGGCTGCGCTTCGCCCCGGGGCAGGGCCCGGCGGTGCTGGGCGCGCCCGCGCACGAGCTGCGGAACCTGCGGGTGCCGCTGGCGGATCTGTGGGGCGAGCGGCAGGCCCGGATCGCGGCGGAGCAGGTCGCCGGGGCGGCGGACCCGGGTGCGGCGCTGGAGGCGCTGGCGCGGGCGCGCCTGGCGGACGCGGAGCCGCCGGAGCCGTACGTCCCGGCGGTCGTCGCGGCGCTGGCGGCGGGCCGGCCGGTGGCCGAGGTCGCGGGGGCGGTGGGGCTCGGCGAGCGGCAGTTGCACCGGCGCAGCCTGGCGGCGTTCGGGTACGGGCCGAAGACGCTGGCCCGGGTGCTGCGGATGAACCGCGCGCTGGCGCTGGCCCGGGCGGGCACGCCGCCGGCCGGGGCGGCGGCGCTGGCGGGGTACGCGGACCAGGCGCACCTGGCACGCGAGATGCGAGCGCTGGCCGGGGTGCCGCTGACGGCGCTGCTGTAGCGAGCCCCGGCCGCGCTCTTCTCGGCACGGGCCGTCAGCCGAGCGGGGCGAAGAGGTCCACGCCGTTGCCGTCCGGGTCGTGCACCTGCGCATAGCGCTGGTCCCACGCCGCGTCCCAGGGCGCCATGGCGCCCTTGTACCCCGCCTCGGTGAGCATCGCGTACGTCGCGTCGACGTCGGCGGGTCCGTCGCAGCGGAAGGCCAGGCCGATGCGCCCCTCCCCGGTCGGCGGCTCGAAGTCGGGCGCGAAGGACTTGATCGCCTCCTCCGCGTCCCACATCAGCCGCAGCCCGCCGGGCAGCGACGCCTCGACGTGCGGCTGTCCGTCGGCGTCGGCGGGGATGTCCAGGCCGAGCAGGCGGTAGAAGGCGAGGGTGGCGGCCATGTCGGCGGTCACCATTCCGATGGCGTCGAATCGTGCGGTCATGGCTCCGACCCTAGGAAGGTGCGGGCGGGCGCGTCTTGAACGAATCGGACGCGCTCACCCGGCCGGCGCAGCAGCCGCGGCCACCTCCGGGAAGGGGTACGGCAGCCCGTAGCCGCGGGTGAGGAAGTTGCCCACGGCGGGGGCGGGGGCGTTGCGGCCCTCGCCGGCGTCGAGCACGACGGTGCTGCGGCGCGAGCGGCCCAGGGTGAGGGCGGCGGCCGGCCCGGCGGGCCCGCTGCCCACGGTGATCACGTCGTCCATGGGTGTCCTCCCTTGACTCCACGCCCACTCTGCAAGTTAATGTCAACATGAAGTCGAGCGAGTCCATGACCATCGGCGAGCTGGCCGGGCGCTTCGGCCTCGCCGCCCACGTGCTGCGGCACTGGGAGGCCATGGGCCTGCTCACCCCGGCGGAACGCGTGAACGGCCGCCGGCGCTACACCTCCGACCACGTCTCCCGGGTCGCCATGATCATCGGCGGCAAGCGCGGCGGGCTCAGCCTGGAGCAACTGCGCGAGCTGTTCGCCGCGCAGGGCCCCGGCGACCGGCACGCGCTGCTGGCACGGCACCGGGAGGAGCTGCAGGAGCGGATGCGGGAGATCGAGCGGTCGAAGGCGATGATCGACCACGCGCTGGAGTGCGAGGCGCACGACTTCACCCGCTGCCCCACTTTCCAGGACCTCGTCCGCCGGCTCGCGGCCGGCGAGAGCCTGGCTCACCTCCCGGTCGGCACCGGCCCGTCCGCCGGTCCAGGCCCGCAGGAACCGCACGTCCGGGGCGGTCCGAACGGAACGGTTATCCGATAGCGTGCCCGTCCCGGCACCACCACCGCCCGCCGCACCACCCACCGCACACCGCACCACCACTGCCCGAGGTGTCCCCACCGCGGACCGAGGGCAGCACCCTGAGGTCGCCCGCAAGTCGCCCAAGAGGGAGCGAGAAGCATGGGAGCCCAAGCCGTCACCGCGGGGGTCCTGAGGGAGCGCGCGCCGGACGAGCGCCGCGTCGCCCTCACCCCCGAAGTCGTCACCCGTGTGCGCCGGTCGGGTGTCGACGTCCTCGTCGAGACCGGCGCGGGCGCGAGCGCCTGGTTCACCGACGCCGACTACACGGCCGCGGAGGCCGAGGTCGTCGGCGTGGACGAGCTGATCCGCCGCGCCGACGTCCTGCTCTGCGTCGCGCCACCCGACCGTGAGACCGCCGCCGCCCTGCGCTCCGGGCAGACGCTCATCGGCCTGCTCGACCCGCTCCGCCAGGCCCCCCTGATCGGCGAGCTGGCCGCCCGGGGGGTGACCGTCGTCAGCCTCGACCTGCTGCCCCGTACGCTCAGCCGGGCCCAGACGATGGACGCCTTGACCTCCCAGGCCAACGTCGCGGGATACAAGGCGGTGCTGCTCGCCGCCGACAACTACGACCGGTACTTTCCGATGCTGACGACGGCGGCGGGCACCTCGAAGCCCGCCGCCGTTCTCGTGCTCGGCGCGGGTGTCGCCGGGCTGCAGGCCATCGCCACCGCGCGCCGGCTCGGCGCGATCGTCACCGCGTACGACGTCCGGCCCGCGGCCCAGGGCGAGATCGAGTCGCTGGGCGCGAAGTTCCTGGAGCTGGAGGGCGTGGCCTCGGCGGCGGGCGAGGGCGGCTACGCGCGTGTGCTCACCGACGAGGAGCAGCGGGCGCAGCTCGCCGCGCTGACGGCGGCGGTGCCCCGCTTCGACGTGGTGATCACCACCGCCCGGGTGCCGGGCCGCAAGCCGCCGCTGATGGTCACGGCCGAGGCCCTGGAGCAGATGCGCCCCGGCTCGGTGGTGGTGGACATGGCCGCCAGCGAACTCGGCGGCAACGTGGAGCTGTCCGAGCCGGACAAGACCGCGGTGCTCGCCGGCGGCGTGACGCTGATCGGCGCGGGCAACCTGCCCTCCGTGATGGCGACGGCCGCCTCCACCGCGTACGCCCGCAACGTCAGCGCGCTGCTGGCGCATCTGGTGGCCGACGAGGCGGTGCACATCGACCTCGACGACGACATCCAGGCCGGCGTGGTCGTCGCGCACGGCGGCGAGGTCGTCAGCGCCGCGGTCGCCCCGCAGAACGGAGGGAACCGGTGAACCTCGATCTGCTCACCGCCGTCACGATCTTCGTACTCAGCGTGCTGGTCGGCTTCGAAGTGATCAGCAAGGTGCCGGCGACGCTGCACACGCCGCTGATGTCCGGCGCCAACTCGATCCACGGGATCGTGCTGATCGGCGCGATGCTGGTGACGTCCCTGGCCAGCGAGCCGCTGGAGTACGCGCTGGCGTTCGTCGCCGTCGCGTTCGGCGCGATGAACGTCGTCGGCGGGTACGTCGTCACGGACCGGATGCTCCACATGTTCCGCGCCCGGCCGACGCCGGGCGGCGCCAAGGGAGGTGCGGCGAAGTGAGCGATCTGGAGACCGCCGTACGGTACGTCCTGCTGGCCGCCGCCGCGTGCTTCGTGCTCGGCCTGCGGCTGATGAACTCCCCCGCCACCGCCCGCCGCGGCAACACCCTCTCGGCCGGCGCCATGGCGGTGGCGATCGCGGCGACCGCGGTGCTGCTGGCGGAGCGCGGCGACATCACCGCCACCGGCTGGCTGGTGCTGCTCTCCGCGACCATCGTCGGCTCCGGCGCCGGGCTGTATCTGGCCCGTACCGTCGAGATGACCGCGATGCCGCAGTTGGTGAGCCTGTTCAACGCGGTCGGCGGCGGCGCCGCCGCGCTGCTGGCCATCGTCGAGGTGCTCCAGCACGCGCACCCGGAAGACCTGGGCGCGCGCACCACCGTGCCGGGCGGCATCGACATCCTCATCGGCGCCATCACCTTCTCCGGCTCGCTGATCGCCGCCGGGAAGCTGCAGGGCCTGATCCCGGGCAGGCCGATCGTCCTGCCGGGCACCCGCGCGCTGAACGCCGGGCTCGCCGTGGTCTTCGCCGGGGCGGGCGTCTGGCTGGTGGTGGACCCGGGCAGCGTCGCGGCCCTGACGCTGCTGACCCTCGCGGGGCTGGTGTTCGGCGTCACGATGGTGCTGCCCATCGGCGGCGCGGACATGCCGGTGGTCATCTCGCTGCTCAACGCCTTCACCGGCACGGCGGTCGGCATGGCCGGCTTCGTGCTGAACGAGCCGGCGCTGATCATCGCGGGCGCGCTCGTCGGCGCCTCGGGCACGATCCTCACCAAGCTGATGGCGGACGCCATGAACCGCTCGATTCCGGCCATCATCGTCGGCGGCTTCGGCACCGGCGACGAGGCGGCGGCCGTGGGCACGGACGGGGACGTCCAGGTGCGCCCGGTCTCCGTCGACGACGTGGCGATCCAGCTCGCGTACGCCGGCAAGGTCGTCATCGTGCCGGGGTACGGCCTGGCGGCCGCGCAGGCGCAGCACGAGCTCGGCGACCTCGCCGATCTGCTGGAGGAGCACGGCGTGGAGGTCACGTACGCGATCCACCCGGTGGCCGGCCGGATGCCGGGGCACATGAACGTGCTGCTGGCCGAGGCCAACGTGCCGTATCCGCAGCTCAAGGAGATGGAGGAGGCGAACCCCGAGTTCCCGCAGGCGGACGTGGCGCTGGTGATCGGCGCCAACGACGTCACCAACCCGGCCGCGCGGCGGCCGGGCAACGCGATCTCGGGCATGCCGATCCTGGACGTGGACCGGGCCAAGAGCGTGGTGGTGATCAAGCGGTCGATGGGCCACGGGTACGCGGGCATCGACAACGAGCTGTACACCGCGGAGAACACCGGGATGTTCTTCACCGACGCCAAGAAGGGGCTCGCCGATCTGAAGACGGCGGTCCGCACGTTCGTCGGCTAGCGCGCCCGGGAGCAGGGGCGCCGGGGACCCGGCCGGATCAGTCGATGCCGCGCAGGATGTGCAGCTCGGCGGTGTCGGCCGGGTCGTCCTCGTATCCGGCGAGCCGGATGGGGGCCGAGCGCGCCCACACGTCCAGGCTGGTCAGGGACTCCCCGTCCGCTCGCGGGCGCGGGTGCGGCCGGGGGGCGGGCCGGGTTTCCCGTTCCGGTACGGCTTCGGTGGTCAAGGTGCACTCCTCCGGGTCATGTGAACTGGTCAGCCCCTGCGTGGGCGTCGGGTGTCGGCGGCGGACACCCCGGGCTGTTCGGGTGGGCAGTTCGGACGCGGTGGCGCCGGCTGGGCTCGCGGACGGTCCGAGGGTGTCGGCCCTTCCCCGCGGGCGGGGATGTCCGTTTCCACAGGGTAACGACTCGAAGCCGGGGACGCCCGGCGTTATCCGGTCGCGCGGATCGATTCTAGAATCAGGCCACATTCATATAAAACGGTCATTCAACCCGGGAAGGGACGCCATGGGCGCCAGCCGCATACCCCGTCTCCTGCGCGGGCCCGCTGCCCTGCCCGCCGTCCTCCTTCTGCTGCCGCTGCTGCTGCTCGCGGGCGGGTGCACCAGGGAGGAGGCGCAGAAACCCGGGAAACCCGAGGAGGGCCTGGGCAGCGGCTCGCCGTTCACCGGACTGGCGGGACGCGGCGGGCCGGTCCTGGGCGTGAAGATCGACAACGCCGAGCCCGCCCGCCCGCAGGCGGGCCTGGAGCGCGCGGACATCGTCTACGTCGAACGGGTGGAAACCGGCCTCAGCCGGCTGCTGGCGGTCTACTCCTCGCACCGGCCGGAGCGGGCCGGCCCGGTGCGCAGCGCCCGCGAGTCCGACGTCGAACTGCTGGAGCAGTTCGGCAGGCCCGCGCTCGCCTTCTCCGGGGCGCAGTCCAAGCTCCTCCCGGTCATCGACGAGGCGCCCCTGTTCCCCGTGGGGCCGGACAAGGCGGGCGACGCGTACGTACGCGACCCCGCGAAGCCCGTACCGCACAACCTCTTCGTACGGCCGGAGCAGGCGCTGGCCGCGGCGCCCGACGCGGACCGGCCGCGCGACATCGGCTTCCGCTTCGGCCCGGCGCCGAAGGGTGGCGAGGCCACCGCCGAGCGCACCGTGCGCTACCCGGCCGCGAGCTTCGGCTTCACCTGGGACGCGGGCGAGAAGCGCTGGCTGATCTCCTTCGACGGCACCCCGGCCGCCACCGCGGCGGGCGGGCGGCTGTCGGCGGCGACCGTCGTCGTCCAGCACGTGAAGATCCGCGACTCCGACTTCGGCGACCGCTCGGGCAACGTCTCCCCCTTCACCGAGACGGTCGGCGCGGGGAAGGCGGAGGTGCTGCGCGGCGGCAGGTCGCATCAGGCGCGATGGGAGCGCGGATCGGCGGGCGACGGCACGGAGTTCACCGACGCGGACGGCGAGCGGCTGCGCTTCGCGCGCGGCCCGGTCTGGGTCGTCTTCACGGAGTGACGCAAACCACACCCTTATTGGCGTGAACGGGTTCTGACAGCCGCTATCATTTTTTGAGTACGAAACCGTTTCGTTCCGCTGACTGGGGAGGGGGCCCGATGGTCGTGCAGGACACCAGTACCACCGGGCGCCGCAGCCGGCTGAGCGCCGAGCGCGAGCACGAGCTGTTCGAGGCCGTGCTCGACCATCTGCGCGAAGTCGGCTACGAGGCCCTCACCATGGACGCGGTCGCGGCTCGTACGCGGTCGAGCAAGGCCACCCTCTACCGCCAGTGGCACTCCAAGCCGCACTTGGTCGCCACGGCGCTCCGGCACAGCAAGCCGGTGAGGACGGCCGGGATCGACACCGGCACGCTGCGCGGAGACCTGGTGCAGTTCGCCGACGGGGTGTGCCAAAGCGCGGAGAAGGACTCGGCCCTCCTGCGCGCGGTCGCCTTCGCCCAGCAGTCGAACGAGGAACTGCAGCAGGCCATGCGACAGCTCTTGATCGAGCCGGAGCTGGCCGCCTTCCACGAGCTGATCGATCGCGCCATCGCGCGCGGCGAGCTGACCGCGGGAATCCCCGCCGCGGAGTTCGTCCCGCACATGATGCTGGGAGCCATGCTGGCCCGGCCCCTCATCGAGAACGCGCCGGTCACCAGCGACTATCTTGTCCGTTATGTCGACGCAGTGATTCTCCCCGCTCTGCATATGAACTGACCTGTCGTTCGCCTACACAACAGAACACGGCTCCACCTGGCGCACGCCGCTCTCGTCGTCGGGCTGGTTCAACACAACCCACAGTCGAGATCAGGAGATACCTGCTCGTGGCCACCTTCCTATACAAACTCGGCCGGCTAGCTTTCCGGCGGCGCCGCATCACGGCGCTGATATGGCTGCTGCTCTTCGGCCTCGCCGGGTTCGGCGCGTCGTCTGCGGGCACCGCGCCCGAGGACGACTTCGCGCTGCCCGGCACCGAGGCACAGCAGGCCTTCGACCTTCTTGAGGAGCGCTTCCCGGGGCAGTCCGCCGACGGCGCGACGGCCCGCATCGTCTTCGAGGCACCCGACGGCCAGAAGATCACCGCCGCCGACAACCGCGAGGCGGTCGACGGCGTGCTCGACGGCCTCGCCGGGAACCAGGTGGAGCAGGTCGGCGACCCGTTCGCGGACAACGCGGGCGTCAGCGAGGACGGCGCGACGGCCTACGCGGTCATCGACTACAAGGTCACGTCCATGGAGCTGGACGACTCGACCCGCGACGCCATCACCGACGTGGTGGAGAAACAGCGCGACGACGGTCTGAACATCCAGGCCGGCGGTGACGCGCTGATGGTCGAGCCCGACATGGGCAACGGCGAGATCATCGGTGTCGGCATCGCGCTGGTCGTGCTCGTGATCACCTTCGGCTCGCTGGTCGCGGCCGGGCTGCCGATCATCACCGCGCTCATCGGCGTCGGCATCGGCATCTCCTCGATCACGGCGCTGGCGACCGTGCTCGACCTGTCCGCCACCACCTCCACCCTGGCGATGATGATCGGCCTCGCGGTCGGCATCGACTACGCCCTGTTCATCGCCTCCCGCTACCGGGCGGAGCTGACGGACGGCCACTCCCGCGAGGAGGCGGCGGGCCGCGCCGTGGGCACGGCCGGCTCGGCGGTCGTCTTCGCCGGCCTCACCGTGATCATCGCGCTGGCGGGCCTGGCGGTCGTCAACATCCCGATCCTGACGAAGATGGGCTTCGCGGCGGCCGGCACGGTCGCGCTCGCGGTGCTCATCGCGCTCACGCTGGTCCCGGCCGCGCTGGGCATCGTGGGCAAGCGGATCTACGGCAAGAAGGTGCGCAAGGCCAACCCGGAGACCGGTGCCCCGAAGGCGTCCGACCACGACGCCAAGCCGAACATGGGCACCCGCTGGGCCCGTCAGGTGCTCAAGCGCCCGGTCCTGGTGCTGGGTGCCGCGATCATCGGGCTCGGCGCGCTGGCCGCGCCGGTGGCGAGCATGGAGCTGGGCCTGCCCGACGAGGGCAGCCAGCCGACGGACACCACGCAGCGCAAGGCGTACGACATGCTGTCCGAGGCGTTCGGTCCCGGGTTCAACGGCCCGGTCACCGGCGTCATCGACGCCACGGAGGCGGAGAACCCGCAGCAGGCGGCCGACGATGTGGTCGCGCGGATCTCCGACGTGGACGGTGTCATCTCCGTCACCCCCGCCGGGTTCAACGAGGCCGGGGACACCGCGACCGTCATGGTCACCCCGTCCACCGGGCCGAGCGACACCGACACCGAGAAGGTCGTCCGCGAGATCCGCGACCTGTCCTCCTCGCTGCAGGACGAGACCGGCGCGGAGCTGTACCTCACCGGCAGCACCGCGGTGAACATCGACTTCTCGAAGGTGCTCGACGACGCGCTGGTGCCGTATCTGGCGCTGGTGGTCGGCCTGGCGTTCGTCCTGCTGATGCTGGTGTTCCGCTCGGTGCTGGTGCCGCTGAAGGCCGCGCTCGGCTTCCTGTTCTCCGTGCTGGCCGCGCTCGGCGCCGTCGTCGCGGTGTTCCAGTGGGGCTGGCTGTCCGGCGTCTTCGGGATCGAGGAGACCGGTCCGATCATGTCGATGATGCCGATCTTCCTGATCGGCGTGGTCTTCGGCCTGGCGATGGACTACGAGGTCTTCCTCGTCAGCCGGATGCGCGAGGCGTACGTCCACGGGGAGTCGGCCGGCGACGCGGTCGTCACCGGCTTCCGGTACGGCGCCCGGGTGGTCACCGCGGCCGCGGTCATCATGATCAGCGTCTTCGCCGGCTTCATCGGGGCGGGCGACGACATGGTGAAGATGATGGGCTTCGGTCTGGCGGTGGCGGTCCTCTTCGACGCCTTCCTGGTCCGCATGACCATCGTCCCGGCGGTGCTCGCGCTGATCGGCAAGTCCGCCTGGTGGCTGCCGAAGTGGCTGGACAAGATCCTGCCGAACGTCGACGTGGAGGGCGAGAAGCTGTACAAGCAGCTCGCCGCGACCTCCGTGCCGCCGCCGACGGCCGGCGAGGAGCGGGAGCCCGAGCCCACCGGCGTGCGCTGAACAACGTCCCGCGGTGCACGGCACCGCGGGACCGCAACGAACAACAGACCGGGGCCCGGTGGCGTTCGCGCCACCGGGCCCCGGTGCGTTGCCGCTCGGTGCCGCCCGTTGCGCCGAGCCTTGACGTTCATCCGATGAATCTCTACGTTCCCTCCCCAGTAAGCGCTTGAATCTGGCACAACTCCCATAGACATCGGATGGATCAAGGTCCTTGAGGGAGAATGGGATGAACGGGTTTGCACGACGGCACGTGCTGGCGATCAGCGCCGGAGCCGCGGCGGGCTCCGCGCTGGGCATCGCGCCCACCGCCGCCGGCGCCGCACCACAGGGCCCGGCCGGGGCCGCGGACGAGAACGCGACCGCCGACGACTGGGGCAGGGTCCCCGACCCCGTACCGGTGCCGCTGACCGCCCACTTCGACAACGACGGCGTCGACACCGCCGACACCCGCGGGGGGAACTTCGACGGCAGCGGCTACACCTACCCCGGCGAGGAGCTGCCCGCGGGGCCGATCGAGGTCGACGGCTTCCCCTTCGACTTCCCCGGCGCGGGCGCCGGCGCACCGAACAACGTCGTCGCCATGGGGCAGCGCGTCGAACTGCCCCCGGGCCACTACCTGAGCGTGCTGTTCCTCGCCTCCTCCTCGTACGGCACCGCCTCCGGTGAGGCCACCGTGCACTACGCCGACGGCAGCACCGCCACCGCCGGCCTGTCCGCCCCCGACTGGTACTCCGGCGGCGGCTCGCTCAGGGCCCCGTACCGCTACGCTCCCGACGGCACCAAGGACCCGCACCAGGTGTCCATCGCCGTCGTCGAACTCGGCCTGGACCCGGTGCGCGAGGCGGTCGCGCTCACCCTGCCGGTCATCAACCGGGCGGAGCCCGACAAGTCGGCGCTGCACATTTTCGCGCTCTCCCTGCAGCCGGTCGCCGAGGGACGCGCCGTCGCGCTGCGCCACGTCCGCTCCACCACCGCCTCGCTGGAGCGCTCCGGCGCGCAGTCCGTCGAGGCCACGCTGATCAACGCCGGCGCGGTGTGGATCGCCGCCCGCGACGGCCTGTCGGTCACCGTCGACACCGAGGGCGCCCGCACCGTCGCCCCCGTCCCGGTGCCGCGCCTCGGCCCCGGCGAGCAGGCCCGGGTCACCGTCGGCATCCGCAACCGCGCGGGCGTGGCGCCGGGCACCGTGGAGGAGGGCCGCGTCGTCGCCACCGGGCGGGGCGGCACGGCCGCCGAGGTCACCCGCCCGCTGACCCTCGGGGTGCCCGACTTCGAGCCGACCGACGCCTCGCTGAGCAGTCATCAGGCGCCGTACTGGTTCAACGACGCCAAGTTCGGCATCTTCATCCACTGGGGCGTGTATTCGGTCCCCGCCTGGGCGCCGGTCGGCAAGCAGTACGCGGAGTGGTACTGGCAGCAGATGAACCAGCCGGACAACCCGACGCACGCGCACCACCGGGAGGTGTACGGCGAGGACTTCGCGTACGACGACTTCATCCCGATGTTCCGGGCCGAGCGCTTCAACCCGCGCTCGTGGGTCGAGCTGTTCCGGGACGCGGGCGCGCAGTACCACGTGCTCACCTCCAAGCACCACGAGGGCTTCGCGCTGTGGGACACCAAGCTCTCCACCCGCAACTCCGTCGCGATGGGGCCGCGCCGCGACCTGATCGGGGAGCTGTTCGACGCGTCCCGCAGGTACACCCCCGACCTGCACCGCGGGCTGTACTTCTCGATGCCGGAGTGGTTCAACCCGGACAACCCCTGGTACGGCCACGCCCCGCGCAACCCGTACACGCTGGAGCCCGTGCCGTACACCGGCTACACCTCGGGCCAGGACTACGTCCGCCACTACCAGGCCGGGCAGATGCTGGAGCTGATCCGCGAGTACGACACCGAGATCATGTGGTGCGACATCGGCGGCGACAACGACAGCCACCGGGTGCTCGCCGAGTTCTTCAACCACGCCAAGAACCGGCCGCGGCCGATCGAGGTGACGGTCAACAACCGCTCCGGCATCGGCCCGCACGACTTCACCACGCCCGAGTACGAGGTGTACGAGAACACCGTCGTCGCCAAGTGGGAGGCCAGCCGCGGGCTCGACCCGCGGTCCTACGGCTACAACGCCGAGACGCCCGACGATGCGTACATGACGACGGAAGAGGTCGTGCACAGCCTCGTCGACATCGTCAGCAAGAACGGCAACTTCCTCCTCGACATCGGCCCGCGCGCCGACGGCACCATCCCCGAGATCATGGAGCGGCGGCTCCGCGAGACCGGCGAATGGCTGCGCGTCAACGGCGAGGCGATCTACGGCACCACCTACTGGTCGCGCATGGCGCAGCTCGGCGAGGACCTGCGGTTCACCATGACCCGCGACGCCTTCTACATCCACTCGCTCACCGCACCCTCGTCCCGGCTCATCGTCGAGGCCCCGGTGCCCGTCAGGGCCGGCGACGAGATCACCATGCTCGGCTACGGCGACCGTCCGCTGAGCTGGGACACCGACGGCGGCGCGCTGGTCATCGAGGTGCCCGCGGCGGCCCGCAGGGCGGGCAGGCACGCCTGGGTCTTCAAGGTGAGCACGCGCCCCTCTTCCTGAAAGGCACCTCATCCGTCATCGTGCTCCCCTGTGATCGAACGGCCTCGACGGAGAGGGACGCACCATGGCAGGGCTCTGGAGCACGAACGGCGTACTGCGCCGCAAGCCCATCGAGCACATCGAGACCACCGAGGGTGAGAGCGGCGAACAGCTCACCCGGGTCCTCGGGCTGTGGCAGCTCACGGCGATCGGCGTCGGCGGCATCATCGGCGCGGGCATCTTCGCGCTCGCCGGTGCGGTCGCCAACGGCACGGCGGGCCCCGCCGTGCTCGTCTCCTTCCTCATCGCGGGGGTGGCGAGCGCGGCGGCGGCGCTGTCGTACGCGGAGTTCGCCGGCCTGATCCCCAAGGCGGGCTCGGCGTACACGTACGGCTACGCGGTCCTCGGCGAACTCGCCGGGTGGTTCATCGGCTGGGATCTGCTGCTGGAGTACACCGCGATCGTCGCGGTGGTGGCCATCGGCATCTCCGGCTACTTCTCCTTCCTGATGGAGAACATGGGCGCCGACCTGCCGGCATGGATGCTCGGCGCCCCGGGCACCGGCGAGGGGCACAAGGTCGACCTGTTCGCGGTCGTGCTGTGCCTGCTGGTCGCGTACCTGCTGACCCTCGGCATCAAGAACGCGGCGCGCTTCGAGACCGTCGTGGTGGTGCTGAAGGTCGTGGTCGTGCTCGTCGTCATCCTGGTCGGCGTCTTCCACATCGACACCGCCAACTACAACCCCTTCTTCCCCTACGGCGTCGGCGGCGCGTTCACCGGCGCCGCGACCGTGTTCTTCGCGGTCTTCGGCTACGACGCGATGTCGACGGCCGCCGAGGAGTCCAGGGATTCGCAGCGGCACATGCCGAAGGCGATCCTCTACTCGCTGGCGATCTCGATGCTGCTGTACGTGGCCGCGACCCTGGTGCTGACGGGGATGCAGAACTACAAGGGCGTCGACCCGGAGAGCGGCTTCTCCACGGCGTTCGAGTCGGTGGGGCTGGGGTGGCTGGCGAACCTGATCGCGGTGGGGGCGATCATCGGCATCCTCACGGTGATGTTCACCTTCATGCTGGGCGTCACCCGCGTCTGGTTCTCGATGAGCCGCGACGGGCTGCTGCCGAAGTGGTTCGCCAAGACGCACCGGACCCGGCACGTGCCGACGCGGGTGACGTGGATCGTGGGTGTCGGCTCGGCGCTGATCGCGGGCTTCCTGCAGATCGGTGAGGCCGCGGAGCTGACGAACATCGGGATCCTGCTGGCATTCGTGGTGGTGTGCGTCGCGGTCATCGTGCTGCGCTACCGGCAGCCGGACCTGCCGCGGACGTTCCGCTGCCCCGGGATGCCGGTCGTGCCGCTGGTGGGGGTGGGGTTCTCCATCTGGCTGGTGACGTTCCTGAAGTGGGAGACGTGGCTGCGGTTCGGCGTGTGGTTCGCGGTCGGGATGATCGTGTACTTCGCGTACTCCTACCGCCGCAGTGAGTTGGCCCGTGCCGGGCAGGCGGCGCCGGACGGTCCCGACCTGCACAAGCGCGACGAGCCGCGCGACTGACGCCCGGCGTTCCCGCACCGGCCGCGTACGGCGCGTGCCGGTACGGGGCCGGGCACCCGCGGGCGCTGAGACGGGACTGTGACCGCGCGCGGACCGGGGCTCAACTCGGCGGTGGTTTCCTGAGGATGGGCGATGAGTTTCCGGCGCCCGCCGGGTCTCACCTTCCAGAAGGAACCACACCGCCACCGGCGGCCCGGCAGGGCCGCCGCCTCCCGACCGAGAGGTGTCCGATGTGCTCCCACCGGCCCGAGTGCCCCGCCGCCGACCGCCCTGACCGTGATGCCGCGCAGACCGTGGCCTTCCACCCCGAGCAGGGCTGGAGCCTGCTGTGCAACGGGACGATCGTCTTCGACGACACGGGTGAACTGCTGCCGACCGGCGCCGTCGTCGCGCCGCGGCGCGAGGTGCGCCCCGGCCTGCTGACGACCGCGGCCTGAGGCCCGCCGGCGTACGCCCCTCCTGATTCTTCCGCCGGGCCCGGCCCTTCAGGGCCACCCGCCCGGCGAACCGCCGGCCGCGCTCGGCGCCTCGGCGCGGGAACGACGGGGGCAGGAAGCCGCCGGCTACCGTGACGCGCCCGGCCGCCCGGCAGCGCACCGACCGCAGGCAGGGCCACTGCGGGGCCGGAGCGCGGAACCCGGCCCGCGGCGCCCCCGCCGCCTGCGCCCTGCATCGCGAAGTCCCGCTCGGCCCGTTGCCGTTCGCCCGCGTGGGGACGGCGGAGGCGGGCAGAGTACGGGGCACGTACGTCCGCCGGGGCGGCTGAGCACCGCGGCGGCGAGCGCCCGGGGCTACTCGCCGCGGACCGCGACCAGCACGCACCTGTCGCCGCGCTGCCAGACCGTGCCGACCGACGCGAAGCCCGCCTTCTGCAGGAGGTCCACGTGGCGCGCCAGGCTCAGCCCGTTGTCCGCGGCGAGGGCCGCGCCGCGGCGGCGCCGCTCGGCGAACAGCCGCGCCAGCTCGGGCGCCTCGGCCGCCGCGTCCCACCACGACGACCAGTCCTCGCCGCCCGGCATCCGCTGCCGCTCGGCCAGCCGGCTGCCGACCTCGCCGGCCAGCTCCGCGACGGCTTCGTCCTCCTGGGGCAGCCGGTCGGCGTTGACGAGCAGTCCGCCGGGGCGGAGCAGGGTGTGCAGCCGGCCGTAGACCTCCAGCAGCACGCGCTCGGGGAGGCGGTGCAGCATGGTGGCGGAGACCGCGGCGTCCAGAGGGCGGTCGAGCTCCAGCTCGTCCTGCCAGCCGATGCCGCCGATCACCGTGTCGACGAAGCGGACCCGCGTGCCGTGCATCCGCCGGCCGAGGCCGAGGAGCACGGGGTCGGCGTCGGCGGCGACGACGTCGAGCGCGGGCATCCGGCGCTTGAGCCGGGCGGCCAGCGAGCCCGTACCGCAGCCGAGGTCGAGGACGGCGGGGTGATCGTGGCCGTCGGTGACCAGCTCCACGAGGTCACCGACGACGGTGAACCGCTCTTCGCGGCCGGCCTCCTGCTGCTCCCGCTGCAGTTCCCAGCGCACCGCCCAGCCCTTGGCCGCCGCCGCGCTCAGGTCCTCGCCCATCCTGTGAGGATACCCGGCTACGAGATCTTGAACTCTGCGTGACGCCGCGGGCGGGTGGTGTGCCGGGCGCGCGGTGACGTCCGAGGCACCACCTGGCGGGGGTTCCGGCCCTTGGCCGTACGCCCCGGAAGACCGCCGGATCCCGGTCCGCGCACGACCGTTGACCACCCGTAGGTAAGGCCTTACTTTGACAGGGCACCGTCAGCAAGCGCTTTCTATACGCCTTACCCAGCGGGCCCGCCCTCCGACGCGCCCGCGTTCCGGCACGACTGGGAGCACTATGAGACGCCTAGCCAGACCACCCCTGTCACCCATCGCCGTCCTGGCCGCGCTGCTGGCGCTGCTCCTGGGCACGGCCTCGGCGACGGCCGCCCCGCAGGACGAGGAGGCCGACTTCCGGGTCCTGGTCTTCTCCAAGGTCACGAACTTCTACCACGACTCCATCCCGGCGGGCATCGAGGCCGTCGAGAAGCTCGGCGAGGAGTACGGGTTCGAGGTCGACTCGACCGACGACGCCGCCGCGTTCACCGAGGAGAACCTCGCGACGTACGAGGCCGTCCTCTTCAACAACACCAACTCCACGCCGGAGAGCGGCGATCTGCTCGACGCGGACCAGCGGGCCGCACTGCAGTCGTACATCCAGGGCGGCGGGGGCTGGCTCGGCCTGCACGCCGCCTCCGCCAGCGAGCGCGACTGGGACTGGTACGAGGGCCTGGTCGGGGCGATCTTCGACAAGCACCCCGTGCCGCAGACCGGCCGGATCAAGGTGCTGGACGACGCCCACCCCTCCACCAAGGGCCTGCCGCAGCTCTGGGAGCGCAACGAGGAGTGGTACAACTGGCGCGCCAACCCGACCGGCAAGGTGCACACCCTCGCGCAGATCAAGGTGCGCGACGGCATCACCGGCCTGGACGAGGGCGTCGACCACGCGTTCTCCTGGTGCCAGAAGTACGACGGCGGCCGGTCGTGGTTCACCGCCGGCGGCCACGACGCGTCGTCCTTCGACGAGCCGCTGTTCCTCAAGCACCTGCTCGGCGGCATCCGGTGGGCCGCGGGCGCCGCGCCCGGCGACTGCTCGGCCACCCAGACCGGCAACTTCCAGCGCACCCCGCTGGTCACCGACGACCTGGCCGACCCCTTCGAGCTGGCCGTCGCCCCCGACCGGCGGGTGTTCTACGCCCAGCGCACCGGTGAGCTGAAGGTCGTCGACCAGGAGACG
This sequence comes from Streptomyces sp. B5E4, assembly GCF_039871555.1. Taxonomy (NCBI): domain Bacteria; kingdom Bacillati; phylum Actinomycetota; class Actinomycetes; order Kitasatosporales; family Streptomycetaceae; genus Streptomyces; species Streptomyces sp. B5E4. The sequence continues at coordinate 29,712 of NZ_JBDPMI010000002.1, read as the reverse complement.
CTGAACGTCACCACCGCCCTGGACTTCGACTACACCCCCGAGATGACGAGCCAGTCCGACGGCCTCCTCGGGCTCACCCTGGATCCCCACTTCGCGCACAACAACTGGGTCTATCTCCTGCACTCCGACAAGGAGAAGAACCTCATCAACCTGTCCCGCTTCACCATGAAGGGGAACACCGCGGACCCGGCGTCGCAGAAGGTGCTGCTGACGGTCCCGACGTGGCGCGGCGAGGGCCGGGCCAACGTGCACATGGCGGGCTCGCTGACGTTCGACACCCAGGGCAACCTGTACGTCGCCACCGGCGACAACACCGACCCGTTCGAGTCCAGCGGCTTCACGCCGATCGACGAGCGCGACGGCCGGCGGGCCTGGGACGCCCAGGGCACCTCGGGCAACACCAACGACCTGCGCGGCAAGGTGCTGCGCGTGAAGCCCACGACCGGCGGCGGCTACACCGTCCCGAAGGGCAACCTCTTCAAGCCGGGCGAGTCGAAGACCCGTCCCGAGATCTACGCGATGGGCTTCCGCAACCCGTTCCGCATCACCACCGACCCGGTCTCCGGCGCCCTGCTGGTGGCGGACTACGGCCCCGACGCACGCGGCGCCGACCCGAACCGCGGCCCCGAGGGCACGGTCGAGTACAACCGGCTCACCAGGGCGAGCAACCAGGGCTGGCCGTACTGCATCGGCAACAACACGCCGTTCAACGACTACGACTTCGCCACCGGCCAGGCCGGTGAGAAGTTCGACTGCTCCGCGCCCGTGAACGACTCGCCGAACAACACCGGCAAGAAGAACCTGCCGCCGGCGCAGCCCGCCACGGTCTGGTACGCGTACTCGGCCTCGCAGGAGTTCCCCGAGCTGGGCACCGGCGGCGGCGGTCCGATGAGCGGCCCGGTCTACGACTACGACGCGAAGAACGACAGCCCGTACAAGTTCCCCGAGTACTTCGAGGGGAAGTGGATCACGTACGAGCTGACCCGCAAGTGGTTCAAGACCTTCTCGTTCCAGGAGAAGGACCAGGAGTTCGAGGACCCCAGGTTCGCGCCCGCCAAGAAGGGCGACCTGCAGTCGATCAACGGGATCTTCGGCGACATGAGCTGGATCCAGCCCTTCGAGGCGGACTTCGGCCCCGACGGCTCGCTGTACGTCATCGACTTCGGCGAGGGCAGCGGCACCGGCCGCGGCGGCAGCAACGAGAAGGCGGGCATCTACCGCATCGACTACGTGGCCGAGGGCCGGCCGCCGGTGGCGGAGCTGACGGCGTCGGCGGACTCCGGGCCCGCGCCGCTGGCGGTGGAGTTCTCCTCGGAGGGCTCGCACTCGCCGGGCGACGACCCGATCACCTACGCCTGGGACTTCGACGGTGACGGCACGACCGACTCCACGGAGCCCAACCCGACGCACACCTACACCGAGAAGGGCCGGTTCACCGCCCGGCTGACGGTGGAGGGGCCGCCGGAGCGTACGGCGATGGCGGTGCACGAGGTCACCGTCGGCAACACCCGTCCCGAGGTGAAGGTCATCACACCGGCGAACGGCACCGCGTTCGACTTCGGCGACACCGTTCCGTACAAGGTGGAGGTCGACGACCCGGAGGACGGTGCCGTCGACTGCTCGCGCGTGGTGGTGCAGACGCAGCTCGGGCACGACGACCACCTGCACCCGCTGGACAACCTCACGGGCTGCGAGGGCGAGTTCACGACCGACCCGGGCGACAGCCACGGCCCCGGCCAGAACCTCTACTACGGCATCAGCGCGCAGTACGAGGACGACGGCGCCGAGGGCGTGCCGAGCCTGGTCGGCTCCGACTCGCTGAGCCTGCGGCAGAAGTTCCGCGAGGCCGAGCACCACAACGGCACCGGCGGGGCGAACGGCGGCGTGGAGACGCTGGCCAGGGAGGACTCCTCCGGGGGCAAGCGGCTGGGCGAGATCGAGCACGGCGACTGGATCGTGCTGGACCCGGGAACCCCGAGCGGGATCGAATCGGTGACGGTCGGCGCCGCCTCCGGCGGGCTCGGCGGCGACGTCGAGTTCCGCGCGAACGCGCCGGACGGCGAGCTGCTGGGCAAGGCGACCATTCCGAACACGGGGAGCTTCGCCAACGTGGTCTCGCCCACGGTGCCGCTGACCGACCCGGGCGGGGTGGAGAAGGTCTACGTGGTCTTCACCAACCCGGCGTGGACCCCGACGAGCCCCGACCTGGTGGCGCTGGACTGGCTGCACTTCAACGGCCGCGGCGCGGAGAAGGAGTCGGCCGCGAAGGTGACGGTGACGGCCTCGCCGGAGAGCGCGACGGCGCCGGCGGGGTTCTCCTTCGAGGGCGCGGTGACGCTGCCGGAGGGACGTACGGCCACGGCGTACCACTGGACCTTCGGGGACAACGCGACCGGCGACGGTGCGGCGACGGCGACGCACACGTACACCAGGAAGGGGACGTACACCGCCCATCTGACCGTCACGGACGACACCGGGGATCTGACGACCGGTGCGGTGCAGGTGACGGTGAACTGAAGTGATCCGGCGGTGAGCTGACACACCGCACGGCGGCGGCCGGCCGGGGATGCCCCGGTCCGGCCGCCGCTCGCATGCCGCGGACCCCGCGGAAGGGGCGGCGGGACCGGGCGCCGAGAGTGAACCGGGCCCGGCCCCGCTCCCGCTCCGGGCGGCGTCAGCGTGCCGGGGCTGCCGCGGTGTCGCGGTACGACGTGCCGCCCGCGTCGAGGAAGCGGCTCAGCGGGAGCGTCGCGGCGCCGACGGTGACGGCGTCCGTGCCGAGTTCGCCCATCTCGATCGCCGCGCGCGCCGCCGGGTAGCGCAGCGCGTACATGGCCGTGGCCCCGCGTACGGCGGGCAGCAGCCGGGGACCCGCCAGCAGTCCGGCCCAGCCGGACAGGACGATGCGCTCCGGGTTGAAGAGGTTGACGAGGTCCGCGATGCCGGCGCCGAGGTACTCGGCGGTCTCGTCCAGCACCGCGCGGGCCGCGGGGTCGTCGGCGGCGATCAGCTCGGCGAGCGCCGACTCCTCGTCGGCGGCGACCGGTTCACCGCCCGCCTCCCGCCAGCGCCGCAGCATCCCCTCCGCCCCGACATACGCCTCCAGACAGCCGCGGGCGCCGCACCGGCAGCGCCGTCCGCGAATCTGCATCGTCGTGTGCCCCCACTCCCCCGCGCCGCTGGACGAGCCGCCGTAGGCGGTGCCGTCGGTGACGACGCAGGCGCCGACGCCGGAGCCGATCAGCGCGATGACGGCGTTGCGCGCGCCGCGTCCCGCGCCGAACCACATCTCGGCCTGGCCCAGGGTCTTGGCGCCGTTGGCCACGGTGTACGGCACGTCCGCCAGGCCGGTCGCGGCCGTGCGCAGCATCGCCTCCAGGGGTACGGCGTCCCAGCCGATGGTCTGCGCGTACACCACCGCCCCGCCGCGGGCCGGTTCGCGGTCGACGATGCCGGGAACGCCGAGGCCGACCCCGAGCAGTTCCCCGGCGGCGACGCCCGCGTCGGCGAGCACGGCGGCCAGCCCCTCGGCGATGTGGGCGACGACCCGTCCGGCGTCCCGGCCGCCGTCGTCGAGCGGGCGCTCGGCGCGGGCGAGTTCGGTACGGGCGAGGTCGAACAGCTCCACCCGCACCCGGGTCTCGCCGACGTCGACGCCGACCATGTGCCCGCAGCGCGGCGCCACCCGGAGCAGGGTGCGGGGCCGGCCGCCGTCGGAGTCGACCGCGCCGGCCTCCTCCAGCACCCCCTCCGCGATCAGCTCCGCGGCGACGTTGCTGATCGACCCGGAGCTGAGCCCGGTGACCGGGCCCAACTCCTGGCGACTCAGCGGCCCTTCGAAGTACAGGTGGCGCAGTACCGCGGAGCGGTTGCTACGGCGCAGGTCGCGCACGGTACGGCCGTTGTTTCTCGCCATGTGGCTCCTTCCCGGAGGAAAGATACGTGCCCGGAAACGCGTGTGAGAAGGGTTGACGGGGACTTCTTTCACTACTTAACTCACGCCCTGAATTAAGCACGCTCCGCGTTCACAGCCTGAAGACATGTGCCCGGAGAGGGGCCCCACGACCATGCGCAGAATCCGCCTGGCGGCGACCGCCGCACTCGCCACCGCCCTCAGCGTGACCGCCGCCGCCTGCGGCGGCGGCAGCTCGACCGGCTCGGAGGGCAACAACGACAAGCCCAAGGAGCTGACCTACTGGGCGAGCAACCAGGGCACCAGCCTGGAGCACGACAAAGAGGTGCTGACCCCGGAGATCGAGAAGTTCGAGAAGAAGACGGGCATCGACGTCAAGCTGGAGGTCATCCCCTGGGACAGCCTGCTCGACCGGATCCTCGCGGCCACCACGTCGGGGCAGGGCCCCGACGTGCTCAACATCGGCAACACCTGGTCCGCTTCGCTGCAGGCGACCGACGGGCTGCTCGCCTGGGACGACAAGACGCTGGACAAGATCGGCGGCAAGGACCGGTTCGTGCCCGCCGCGCTGGCCGCCGCGGGCGCCGAGGGCCAGCCGCCGGCGGCGGTGCCGCTGTACTCCCTCTCGTACGCCCTTTACTACAACAAGGCGATGTTCGCCGAGGCGGGCATCGAGGAACCCCCCGCCACCTGGGAGGAGTTCGTCGAGGTCGGCAAGAGGCTGACGAAGGACGGCAAGTACGGCGTCGCCGTCGAGGGCGGCAACCCGGTGGAGAACTCCCACCACGCCTTCGTCTTCGGCAAGCAGCACGGCGCGGACTTCTTCGACGCCCGGGGCAACCCCACGTTCGACAGCCCCGGGGCGGTCGCGGCCGTCAAGCAGTACGTCGACTTCCTCGCCAACGACAAGATCGCCGCGGTCGGCAACGCCGAGTACGCGCAGAACCAGTCGATCAAGGACCTCGCCACCGGCAAGGCCGGCATGCTCCTGTGGCAGGCCGCCGGCAGCTCGCTCAAGGCACACGGCATGAAGCCCGAGGAGTACGGCGTGGCGCCCGTGCCCATGCAGAGCGAGAATCCGCCGGAGGGACGAGACGTCAACTCCATGGTCGCGGGCATCAACATCGCCGTCTTCAAGAACACCGACAACCTCGACGGCGCCCTGGACTTCGTGGAGTTCATGACCTCCAACGAGGAGCAGCTGGTCCTCAACTCGACCTACGGCTCCATCCCGCCGGTGAAGGAGGCGCAGGAGGACAGGGCGTTCAGCAGCACGGACCTGACCGTGCTGCGCGAGGTGCTCTCCACCACCTCGGCGCCGCTGCCGCAGGTGCCGGACGAGGCACAGTTCGAGACCCTCGTCGGCGACGCGATGAAGGAGCTGTTCGCGGACGCCGCCGCCGGCGACGAGGTGACCACGGAGTCGGTCCAGAAGCGGCTGACCGAGGCCCAGCAGCAGATGCAGAAGTGAGCGGCCCCGGATGACCGCGACCACCCTCGACACGCCTCCGGCCGGCCCCGGCGACAAGCCGCCCGCCGGCCGGGGCGCCGCCCGCAAGCGCCGCCGCACCGGCCGCGTACGGCGCGGCGCCCTGCCGTACCTCCTGCTGCTGCCCGCGCTGCTGCTGGAGCTGCTGATCCACCTGGTGCCGATGGCCGTCGGTGTGGTGATGAGCTTCAAGGAGCTGACCCAGCACTACATCCGCGACTGGGGCGCCGCGCCCTGGTCGGGCCTGGACAACTTCCGTATCGCCGTCGACTTCGACGCCCCCGTGGGCGAGGCGCTGCTGCGCTCGTTCTTCCTCACGTGCGCGTTCACGGTGCTCGCGGTCGGGCTCTCGTGGCTGCTCGGCGTCACCGCGGCGATCCTGATGCAGGACGCCTTCCGCGGCCGGGGACTGCTGCGCGCGCTCTTCCTCACCCCGTACGCGCTGCCCGTCTACACCGCCGTCATCACCTGGTCGTTCCTGCTCCAGCGGGACAACGGCCTGGTGAACCACGTGATCCACGACCAGTTGGGGCTGACCGACCAGCCGGCGTTCTGGCTGATCGGCGACAACGCGTTCGTCTCGCTGGTCGTCGTCTCGGTCTGGCGCACCTGGCCGTTCGCCTTCCTCGTGCTCACCGCCGCGCTGCAGAACATCCCGCGCGAGGTGTACGAGGCGTCCGCGATCGACGGCGCCGGGATCTGGCAGCAGATCCGCCGGATCACGCTGCCGTCGCTGCGGCCGGTCAACCAGGTGCTGGTCCTGGTGCTGTTCCTGTGGACCTTCAACGACTTCAACGTGCCGTACATCCTCTTCGGCAAGTCGGCACCCGAGTCCGCGGACATCATCTCCCTCCACATCTACCAGTCGTCCTTCGTCACCTGGAACTTCGGCGCCGGCTCGGCCATGTCCGTGCTGCTGCTGCTCTTCCTGCTGGTGGTCACGGCCGGCTATCTGCTGCTCACCTCCCGGGGAAGGAAGGCGGCCCGTGCATAGCTCCCCCACCGCGCCGCCGCGGTCGTTCGTCTGGACCCGGCGGATCGTGCTCACGCTGCTGACGGTCTTCGCGGTCACGCCCGTGTACGTGATGCTCAGCAGCTCCCTGAAGCCGCTCGAAGACGTCACCGGGGCCTTCCGCTGGATCCCCAGCGGGCTGACCATCCGGCCGTACCTCGACATCTGGGACACGGTGCCGCTGGCCCGTTACTTCCTGAACTCACTGATCGTGGCGGGCGCCGCGACCGCCTGCTCGGTCGTCATCGCCGTCTTCGCCGCGTACGCGGTCAGCCGCTACCGCTTCCGCGGCAAGCGGATCTTCACGGTCACGGTGCTGTCCACCCAGATGTTCCCCGGCATCCTGTTCCTGCTGCCGCTGTTCCTGATCTTCGTCAACATCGGGAACACCACCGGGATCGCCCTCTACGGCTCCCGCGGCGGCCTGATCCTCACCTACATGACGTTCACCCTGCCCTTCTCGATCTGGATGCTGGTCGGCTATCTCGACTCCATCCCCCGCGACCTGGACGAGGCGGCGCTCGTCGACGGCTGCGGGCCGCTGAAGGCGCTCTTCCGTGTCGTGGTGCCGGCCGCGGTCCCCGGGATCGTCGCCGTCGCCATCTACTCCTTCATGACCGCCTGGGGCGAAGTGCTCTTCGCCTCGGTGATGACCAACGACGTCACCCGGACGCTCTCCGTCGGGCTGCAGGGGTACGCGACCCAGACCGAGGTGTACTGGAACCAGGTCATGGCCGCCTCCCTCGTCGTCAGCCTCCCCGTCGTCGCCGGCTTCCTGCTGCTCCAGCGCTATCTCGTCGCCGGGCTGACCGCCGGAGCCGTCAAGTGACCTTGTCCGAAAGGAACTCCGTGACCGACCTGCACCTCGACCGCCTCCCGTCCGACTTCGTGTGGGGCACCGCCACCGCCGCGTACCAGATCGAGGGCGCCGTAGGCGAGGACGGGCGCTCCCCGTCGATCTGGGACACCTTCTCGCACACGCCCGGCAAGGTCGACGGCGGCGACACCGGCGACGTCGCCTGCGACCACTACCACCGCTGGCCCGAGGACATCGCGCTGATGCGAGGGCTGGGCGCCGAGGCGTACCGCTTCTCGATCGCCTGGCCGCGCGTCGTCCCGGGCGGCGTGGGACCCGTCAACGAGGCCGGCCTCGCCTTCTACGACCGGCTCACCGACGCGCTCCTCGAAGCCGACATCACCCCCTTCCCCACGCTCTACCACTGGGACCTGCCGCAGGCGCTGCAGGACCGCGGCGGCTGGGCGGAGCGCGAGACCGCCGAGGCGTTCGCGGCGTACGCGGACGCGGTGGCCCGCCGGCTCGGCGACCGGATCACCGACTGGGCCACGCTCAACGAGCCGCTCTGCTCGGCCTGGATCGGTCATCTGGAGGGCCGGATGGCCCCGGGGCTGACCGATCTGACGGCGGCGGTACGGGCCTCGTACCACCTGCACCTCGGCCACGGCCTCGCGGTCCAGGCGCTGCGCGCCGCGGTCCCCGGGGCCCGGATCGGGCTGGTCAACAACCTCACGCACTGCGAGCCGGCCTCCGACCGCGACGAGGACATCGCCGCCGCCGCACGCGCCGACGGGCACACCAACCGCTGGTGGATGGACCCGGTCCACGGCCGCGGCTACCCGCAGGACATGCGCCGGCTCTACGGCGTGGACCTGCCCGAGCGCCCCGGGGACCTGGAGACCATCGCCGCGCCGCTGGACTGGCTGGGCCTGAACTACTACTTCCGCCAGGTCGTCGCCGACGACCCGGAAGGCCCGCTGCCGTACGCGCGCCAGGTCGACCTGCCCGGCGTGCGGCGCACCGCGATGGGCTGGGAGGTGCACGCCGAAGGGCTGACGAAGACGCTGGAGCGGATGGCGGACGACTACCGCGCCCGCTGCCTGTACGTCACCGAGAACGGCGCCGCCTACCCGGACGCGGTCGGTCCCGACGGCCAGATCGACGACCCGGAGCGCACCCGCTATCTGGAGGAGCACCTCGCCGCCTGCGCGGAGGCGGTGCGCCGGGGCGTGCCGCTGGCGGGGTACTTCGCCTGGTCGCTGCTGGACAACTTCGAGTGGGCGTACGGCTACGACAAGCGCTTCGGCCTCGTCCACGTCGACTACGACACCCAGCGGCGCACCGTCAAGGGCAGCGGCCGGCGCTACGCCGAGCTGATCCGCGGCCACCGCGCGGCGGCGCGGCGCGCGGCGTAGCCCCTGCGGCACCACGCTCCGCCCGGGTCCGCCGCCGCGTGCCCCGCACGGCATCCCCCCACCACGACGGCGTACCCGGGCGGTCACGCCCCCGATCTCCAAGGAGCCGCACCCTGCACGAGGCACCCGCCCCGCGCCCTCCACGGCGCCCGCCCGCCGCGGGCCACCGGGCGTCGCCGGCGGTCGTCACCTCCGGCCGGCCCGCGGTGCCCGCGGCCTGCCCTTCGACTCCCGGTCCCGTGTCCCGCCCCCGCCACCGGGCGGACGCGGGGCCGGGTCCTCGGCCGGGGCCGGGGCCGCCGTACCGGCCGCGCGCAGGCCCGGTGTCAGGGCCAGCGTGACGGCGATCGAGAGCCCTGCCATCACGGCCATCGCCGTCGCCGGGGAGGTCAGCTCCGCGATCCCGCCGGCGAGGGCCGCGGCCACGCCCTGCATGGTGAGCATCCCGGAGGTGTGCAGCCCGAGGGCCTGGCCGCTGAGTTCGTCCGGCGTGAGCGCCATCAGCCGCTCCTGCTGGACGAGGCTCGCGGCGAAGCCGGCCGCGGCGACGGTCACGGCCACCGCCGCCACCGCCAGCGGCGGGCGCAGCGCGAAGACCAGGTAGGGGGCGGCCAGCAGCAACAGCAGCGGCACCCCGAGCCGGGGCCGCCACCGGGCCGGGAGCACCCGGCCCGCGAGGACGTCGCCGGTGAGCATGCCCAGCGCGCTGAGGGCCAGCAGGACGCCGGCGCGGTCCGGTTCGTACGGCACGAACTGCGACTCGGCGCCGACGACGAGGCCGTTGGGCAGCCACAGCGCGAGATACAGGATGCGGCGGTGCCGCGAGGACCAGAGCAGGCCGTTGACCCGCCACGTCTCCGCGACCGAGGGCCGCCCCGCCGCACGCGGCGCCCGGCGGCCGAGCCCCGCGCGGGCGACGACGGCGCCGGCGAGGAACGCCGCGGCGGCGACGAGGAGCGTGCCGCGCGGGGACAGGGCGGTCACGAGCACGCCGCCGATCGCGAAGCCGGTGATCTGCATGGCACCGGCGGACATGTTGACCACCGACCGGCCGAGCAGGTAACCGTCGCGCGGCAGGATCTCGTTGAGCAGCCCGTAGCGCACCCCGCCGCCCACGGAGGCGAGCAGACCGAGGCAGAACAGGATCGCGAACGCGGCCCACACCGGCAGCCCCGGCGCGGCCTGCGCGGCGGTGGCGGCGGCGAAGACGAGGGCGAGCGCGGTCATCGCGCCGCGCGGCGGCAGCCGGTCCGCGGCGGACAGCAGCAGGGTCGCGCCGACCACCTGCGCGAGCGAGGGGCCGAACATCGCGAGGGCCGACAGCAGCGGGGAGCCGGTCTTCTCGTAGATGTGCGTGCCCAGCGCCAGGCCGCTGATCGTCAGCCCGGCGACCTGCAGGGAGGAGGTGGCGAAGAGCGGCGTGAACTCCGGGGCGCGGAACAGCTCGCGATACGTGCGCATGCCGGGCAGCATCGGGGAGACCGCGGCCCGGGGGTTAGAGTTTCGCCGGGAGGCGAAACAATGGGGTGGTGGCAGGTCGACGCGGACACGCTGGCGGGCAGCCGGTTCGTGGTCTCGCCGCTCGCCGAGACCCTCGCGTGTCTGAAGACGCTCGCGCGCGGCACCCCCTCCCACCCCGGCGAGCGCATCTGGCTCGACGCCCACCTGCCCGCGTACCGCGCACGGCAGGCCGCGGACCCCGTGACCGACGAGCTGGTCCGGGTGGGGCTGCTGCGGCCGTGGAACGCGGACTTCCTCACCCCGACGCCCACGGGCGCGGCCGGGGTGACCTTCGAGGAGGAGCTTGCTGCGGTACGGGCCACGCCCCCGGACTCCGCCCGCGCCGACGTCGCCGTCTCCCTCGACGGCCGGCTGCCTGAGCGGCTGCGCCGCGACGACCTGCCGCAGCGGGCGGCGGACATCATGGACTGGGTGTGGCGGGAGACGGTCCTGCCCGACTGGCCGTGGCGCCGGCGGATCATCGAGGCGGACATCGTCGCGCGCACCGCGCAGGTGGGGCAGGGCGGCTGGGCGGCGGCGCTGGACGCGCTGCGGCCGGGGACGCGGTGGCTGGGCGCGAGCCGGCTGCAGATAAACGTGCGCGACTACCCGCCGCGGGACGTCTCCGGCGCACAACTGCTCTTCGTGGCCGTCGTGCCGCGCACCGGCTGGGTCTGCTGGGAGGCGCCGCACCGCTACGCCCTCGTCTACCCCTGCGCCGGCGCCCTGGCCGACACCGGCTCCGCCGCGCCGCCGGAGTCGCTGGGCCGGCTGCTCGGCCCCGGGCGGGCGACGGTGCTGGCGCTGCTGGACACCCCGAAGTCCACCACGCAGCTGGTCGCGTTCACCGGGCAGGGCCTCGGCTCGGTGGGGCGGCATCTGCGGGTGCTCCGCGACGCCCGGCTGGTGGGGCGGCGGCGCGCGGGGCGGTCGGTGCTGTACTACCGCACGGCGGCCGGCGAGGTGCTCGTCGCGGCGCAGCAGGGCGACTGAGGCCGCGGCGTACGGGCCCTCCCGCCCCGGCCGCCGCGCGGTCCGGGGCGGATGGGCGCGTACCGCCGGGGGCGCTCAGCCGGCCGAACGGTCGCGCTGGTAGCCGCCGTCGATGTCCCAGACGGCGCCCGTGACGTACCCGCTCTCCGCGCTGTCCAGCAGGGTCAGGGCCGGCCGGGCGATCTCCTCCGGCGTGGCCATCCGCTTGACGAGGTTGGTGGCGATGGTGGCCTCCTCCAGCCCCGGGATGGCCTTCGCCGCCTCGTACATCGACGGCGTGTACGTACCGCCGGGGCACAGGGCGTTGACCCGGATGCCACTGGGTGCCAGCTCGATGGCCCAGGTGGACACCAGGTAGTGCAGCGCGGCCTTGGTGGCGCCGTACACACCGAGGCCGGGGACGGGCAGCCGGCCGGTGGCCGACGAGGTGAGGGTCACCGCCGCGCCGGGCCGCTTCGCCAGCTCCGGCGCCGCTTCGCGGACGAAGGCGATGGGGCCGCGCAGGTTGACCGCGAGCATGCGGTCGACGTGTGCCAGCGGCTGGCCGGCGATGTCGCCGGGCAGCAGCGTGCCGGCGTTGAAGAGCAGCAGGTCCAGGCCGCCGTGGGTGTCGACGGCGTGGGCGACCGCGCGGGCGGCGGTCGTCTCGTCGGCCACGTCGCCGGCGATGCCGGAGGCGGCCGGGCCGAGCTTGGCGGCGGCCTCGGCGAGCACGTCCTCGCGCCTGGCCACCAGGACGACGTTGGCGCCGCCGGCCACGAGCCCGGCGGCGACCGCCAGGCCGATGCCCTCGCTGGCGCCGGCGACGACGGCGGTCCGGCCCGCGAACCGCCCGCCGGGGGCGTCCCCGGTCTGCGCGGTCACGCGTCGCCCGCCATCAGAGGGGCCAGGAGCGCGGAGTCGTAGTAGTCGCGCCAGGACGTGATCTTGCCGTCGACGACCTCGAAGGTGCCCATCACCGGCAGCGACTCGACCAGGACGGCGCCGTCCTTGCCGGTCCAGTGCTCGTGGCGCTGGGTGAGCACGGTGCCGCCCCGGCTCGCGATCCGCAGCACCTCTCCCCCGACGCTCTCCAGTCCGGTCTGGTCGACGAGTTGCTGGAGGAAGCCCAGGATCTGTTCCGTGCCGCGGACCTCCGGCAGCCCCTGGTTGTCCCAGACGCAGTCGTCGGCCAGATGGCGGCGGAAGGCGGGCACCATCTCGGCGTAGGTGCTGCCCATGTCGGCGAAGAACTGCACGACGAGGGCTTCTTGTTCGGTGGCGGGTTCGTTCGGGGCTGGCATGTACCGGAACGCTATTGAGCGCCCGCGCCGCCCGTCAAGGCGAACCCGCACATCTCGCCATCCCCAATTGCCCCATGGCTCAACGTCGTTGCCCCGTGATGCGGCACCCGGTGCCAGCGGCTAGGCTCATTCCCACGTCACCGGGCGGGCAGAAAGGGACTGCTGTGCAAGACGAGGGCAACGGGCGGGCGGCCAAACTTGGACCCGGCGACATCGACACCACCAAGCCCAGCATCGCCCGGGCCTATGACGTGGTGCTCGGCGGCAAGGACAACTACAAGGTCGACCGCGCCGTCGCCGACCAGTTGCGCCAGACCATGCCGCACATCGACGACCTGGCGTGGCTCAACCGCGAGGCGCTCGGCCGCACGGTGCGCTACCTGACCGCCGAGGCGGGCATCGACCAGCTCATCGACCTCGGCGCCGGCCTGCCGACCATGGAGAACACCCACCAGGTCGCCCAGCGCCACCTGCCGGGCGCCCGCGTGGTCTACGTCGACAACGACCCCATCGTCCTCGCCCACGGCCGCGCGCTGCTGCAGGAGAACGACGACACCTTCGTCATCACCGCCGACCTGCGGCGCCCGCAGGAGATCCTGGAGCACCCCGACGTGCGCCGGCTGATCGATTTCTCCCGTCCGGTGGCGATCCTGCTCGTCGGCATCCTCCACCACCTCCACGACGACGAGGACCCGCAGGGCATCGTGGACGCGTACATGGACGCGGTCCCGTCGGGCAGCCACTTGGTGATCACGGCCTTCTGCGACGTCGGCGAGGAGGCCCGGGCCCTCCAGGACACCTTCCTGTCCTTCCTCGGCACCGGCCGCTTCCGCACCGCCGCCGAGATCGAGAGCTACTTCACCGGTCTCGACCTGCTGGAGCCGGGCGTGGTCTCGCTGCCGCACTGGCGTCCCGACAGGCCGGTCCGCACGGATCTGAAGCTCTACGAGCGCCTGATGGCCGGAGGCGTCGGCCGCAAGCCGTGACCCGGCGGGCCGGCCGCCGCGCCGGAGCGCCCGCGGCTCAGGCGCCGCCGGGCCGGCGGGCGGGGAAGCGGTAGCGGGTCTGGCCGAACGGCTTGCCCTTGGCAAAGGCGAAGGCGACCCGCGGGACCACCTCGAAGACCAGCGGGCCTTCGCCGCTGCGTACGGAATCGGGCAGCCCGTGGAAGGTGCCCTCCGGCGAGGTGACGGTACGGCCGTACTTGTCGATGTAGGCGTCCGCGACCCGGCCGAGCCGGGCGCGGTCGCGGACCCGCGCGGCGTCGCCCTCGACGACCACGTCGAGCCCTTCGTCCAGGGCACGGGTGCCGGTGACGACGGTGCAGTGCGGGTTGGCGGCGAGGTTGCGCGCCTTGCGCTCCTCGGCGCCGGTGCAGAAATACACGGCGCCGTCCAGCCAGACGCCGATCAGCGGGGTGACGTGGGGGCGGCCTTCGGGGCGTACGGACGTCAGCCAGAGGACCCCGGCGGTCTCCAGTTCGCGGCGGGCGTCGGGCCAGGGGGTGGCGGTGGCGTCGGGGTCGCTGAAGTCGGGGTGGAGCTCCGGCTCGGGCTCGCGGGGTGTCTTTTCCGCCATGGTGACTCCTTGGGGTGCACGTTCTTTTGCGGCCTTTTGTGTGCTGCGTTTCCTCACGGGTGTCGACCAGCCTGGCGGCCGGAACTCATCGCGAGCTGCCGCGCGGGGGTGTGCCGGCGTTGTTGACGGTGCCGGAACGCGGTGGGAGGCTCGGTTGCCGAGTTCGTGAAATCGATTTCTCGGGACCTTCGGGAGGGCCCATGGGCAGTCATCGCGAAGTCGGAACCGGGCGCCGCACGCCCATGACCAGGGCGCGGTTCCTGAGAACGGCGGCCGGTGCCGCCGTCGGCGGCGGGGCGCTGCTGGGGAGCGGGCGGGCGGCGGCGGACCCGGCGGGCGCCGGGCGCGGCGCACGGGCCCTGCAGGTGACCAAGATCCGGGACCTCACCGGGCCCGGGATCACCACCGCGTACCGGATGGAGGCCACCGACCTGGGGATCCCCGTGCGCACCCCGGACGGCCGGATGCTCTTCGTCTTCGGCGACACCTTCGAGGGAGCACGCGTCGGCGGCGGCTGGTGGCGCTCGCCCGTCGCGCTGTACTCCAGGACGACGAACCTCGACGCCGGCGTCACCTGGTCCGGTGCGGTGGGCGGGGCGGCGGCACAGCAACTGTGGGCGTACGAGCACGACAACCCCGTCTTCTCCACCGTCCTGCCGTCCGACGTCATCACCATCGGCTCGACGATGTACCTGCACGCCATGGTCAACAAGGGCCTCGGCAACGTCGTCTGGACGGAGATCTGGCGCTCCGACGACAACGGCGCCACCTGGGTGCACACCGGCGCGAAGTTCGCCCCCGACCTGCACGGCGGGCTCTTCCAGTTGCTGACCTGGGCGGAGGGGAACGACGGCTTCGTGTACGTGTTCTCCACGGAGTTCACCCGCAGCAAGCCGATGATCCTGCAACGGGTGCCGGCGGCCCGGATCGCCGACCCGCGCGCGTACGAGCCGTGGGGCTACCGCAACGGCGCCTGGGCGTGGGGCAATCCGCCGACCCCCGTACTGGAGGGGCGCTTCGGCGAGATGTGCCTGCGGCCGATGGCGGGCAAGTGGATCCTCACGTGGTTCAACGAGGCCGACTACCGCATCGACGGCATCCTCATGGACACCCCGACGTCCAACCTGTACGAGGCGCACCGGCGCACGCTGGTGTGGGGCGGGCAGTGGGGCAACGAGGACGACTCACACGTGGCGCAGTTGTACGGCGGCTATGTCATCCCCGGGTCGACGCCGGACAACCTGCATCTGGCGGTGAGTCAGTGGAACACGGCCGAGGGATGGCCGTACCGGGTCATGCAGCACCGGGTGCGGGGGTTCGTGTAGGCGGGCCCGCGGCGGGCCGCGGGCTTGTCGCCCGCGGCACGCGGCCGGTGACGATCGTCGCCGCCAGGTCCGCGCACGTCGCCGTGCGGGCGGTCAGTCCGGCGGCGACCACGGCCGCGCGGGTGCGGGGCTCCTGCCGCTCGCTCGTCTCCACCAGCAGCAGCCCGCCGGGCGCCAGCCACCGCGGGGCCGCCGCGATCACGCGGCGCTGGACGTCGAGCCCGTCGGCGCCGCCGTCCAGCGCGGTCAGCGGCTCGTGGTCGCGGGCCTCGGGCGGCAGGAACGGGACCTCGGCGGTGGGTACGTACGGGGCGTTGACGACGAGCACGTCGACGCGCCCGCGCAGGCGTCCGGGCAGCGGCGCGTAGAGGTCACCCTCGTAGACGGTGCCGCCGGGCCCGACGTTGCGGCGGGCGCAGCGGACCGCGGCGGGGTCGACATCGGCGGCGTGCAGTTCCACGCCGGGCACGGCGGCGGCGACCGCGGCGCCGATGGCGCCGGAGCCGCAGCACAGGTCGAGCACGACGGGGCGGAGGGCCGCTGCCGCCGCCTCGGCGGCGTGGCGGACCAGGAACTCGCTGCGCCTGCGGGGTACGAACACGCCGGACTCGACGGCGATGTCCAGCCCGCAGAACTCGGCCCGGCCGAGGACCTGTTCCAGCGGCCGGCCGGCGACGCGGCGGGCGACGAGGGCGTCCAGCTCGGCGGGGGTGGAGGCGGCGGCGTGGAGGAGGCGGGCCTCGTCCTCGGCGAAGACGCAGCCGGCGGCGCGGAGGCGGGCGACCAGGAGGGCGGGGGGGGCGGGCCGGGGCGGCGGGGGTTCCTGCGGTGCGGGTACGTGTGGTGCGGGTACGTGTGGTGCGGCTTTCCGCGGTGCCGGCTCGTGCCGTGCGGTTTCGCGGTGCGGGCCGTTCTGCGGCGGGGTCTTTGGCACGTACCCGTTCTACCTTGTGGTCCGTACGCTTTGCCCGTCCTTATTTCGCGTCCGCATAGCACTGCACCACCGCCGTCGTGAACGAGAACACCACGGGCGTCTCCCCGAACATCACCTCCCCCGCCCGCGCCGACGCCGCCGTCAGCGCCTTCTCCACCGCCGGCGCCTCCGCGTCCGGACAGTGCACGATCACCTCGTCGTGCTGGAAGAAGACCAGTTCCGCCCGCATCCCCGCCAGTTCCTGACGCAGCGCCGCCAGCAGGCACAGCGCCCACTCCGCCGCGCTCGCCTGCACCACGAAGTTGCGCGCGAACCGGCCCCGCGCCCGCGCCGCGGCGCCCCCGCGGGCCGTCGGCCCGCCCCCGTCGTCCTCCTGCGGCAGCCCCGCCTCGCCGTCGTCCGCCGCGTCCGACGGCGCGCACGTACGGCCCAGATGGCTGCGGACGAGCCGGCCCTCCTCGCCGGCGCGGGCGGCCTCGTCCACGTACGCCACGGCCACGGGGAAGCGGCGGCGCAGATCCGCCAGGTACTTCAACGCGTCCCCCGAGGTCTGACCGTAGATCGCGCCCAGCAGCGCGAGCTTCGCCTCCGCGCGCCCGCCCGCGAAGGCGCGGGCCGCCAGCGCCTCGTACAGATCCCGGGTGCCGTCCGCCGCCGCCATCAGCCCCGCGTCGCCGGAGACGGCGGCCAGCACCCGCGGCTCCATCTGGTCGGCATCGGCGACCACCAGGCGCCAGCCCTCGTCAGCGACCACCGCGCGGCGCACCACCCGCGGGATCTGCAGCGCGCCGCCGCCATGCGTGGTCCAGCGTCCTGACATGGCACCGCCCGGCAGGTACTCGGGGCGGAACCGGCCGTCGTGCACCCAGGTCTGCAGCCAGGACCAGCCGTGGGCGGTGTGCAGCCGGTACAGCTTCTTGTACTCCAGCAGCGGGGCGACGGCGGGGTGGTCGACGTCCTGCAGCTCCCACTTGCGGGTGGAGGTGATCCTCACGCCCGCCTTGCGGAAGGCGCGAACGACCTCCGCGGGCAGGTCGGGGCGGACCCGCTCGCCGAACGCGCGGGACACGTCGTCGGCGAGCGCGGCGAGGCGCGGCGGCTCCAGACCGCCCGGGTAGCGGCCGCCGAGCAGCTCGGTGAGCAACGCGTCGTGCACGTCGGCGCGCCACGGGAGGCCGGCGCGGTGCATCTCGGCGGCGACGAGCATGCCGGCGGACTCGGCGGCGACGAGGAGGCGCAGGCGGTGCGGGTGGGCGGAGGCGGCGATGCGGTCCTGCTGGGCGGCGTGGACGGCGAGGAGGGCGGGCAGGTCGTCGGTGCCGTGGGGGCGGGCGGGGGTGGCGTCGAAAAGGGTGGGCTCGCTCTCGCCGGCGAACGAGCGGGGCGGCGGGTCCTCGGGCACGGGGTGTCCGCGGAGTCGTGCCCAGGCGGCGGCGAGGGAGCGGGGCAGGCCCCACATCCCCTCGTGGCCGAGGAGGACGGCTTCTGCGGCTTCGACGTCGTGGCAGCGGGGGACGGAGCCGCCGGCGTCGAGGAGGCGGGGATAGAACCGGGCGGTGGAGGACCAGATCCAGCGGTCGGCGGTGGGGTGGTGGCTCAGGGCATCGGCGGGGTGGGGGTAGGTGTGTTCGGGGCCGTGGGGGTTGCCTGTGGCATCGACGGGGCAGACGATGACCCCGCCGCGGGGTCCGTCGGCCATGGCCCAGCGCATGGGGCCGAGTCTCGCACCCCCCACTGACACCGTGCCGGTGGCGGGGCTGCTCTCCCCCGACGGCGCCCCTTCCAGAAACCGGGGCTCCGCCCCGGCCCCCGCGACCGCGCCTGCGGCGCGGCCGAGCCGGGGGCTCCGTCCCGGACCCCGGTGCCGAACCCTCAGTCGTCCCGCCACACCTTCCGGCGGCCGTCTCCCAGCGACGGTCTCGTCGCCTCCCAGACCCGGCGCCACTCCGCCACCGGCTTGCCCTGTTCCACCGGCGTCGCCGTCAGCGGGAGCGCCGTCGTGCGGCCCTCGGGGAGCGTCAGGCGACCTTCCTCCGCCGCGCGGAGCGACTGGTACCAGCCCAGGTCCTCCTCCGCCCACAGCGCGGCGATGTGGCGCAGCATGCGGGCGCGGAAGTCGGTGACCGACTCGCCCGTCTGCGGGGGCAGGGGACGGCCGAAGCGGACCACCAGGCGCGTGCCCGTGCGGGTGGGGAGGGCCTTGCCGCGGGGCATCGCGGCGAACGTGCCGCGGACCGCCACCGGGACGACCGGGATGCCCATGTTCACGCACAGGCGCGAGGCGCCCATCTTGAACGAGCTCATCCACCCGTCGTGCGACCGCGTGCCCTCCGGATAGAGCAGCAGGCTCCAGCCGTCGTCGATCAGCTCCGCCGGCAGCGACACCCCGCCGCGGCGCGAGCCGTGGCGGTCCACCGGGAAGGCGTTGAACATCAGGGCCGTCGTGATGCTGACCGCCGTGGAGGTGAAGAAGTAGTCCGCCGCCGCGCCGACCGCCGTGCGGTCGGCGATGCGCCGCGGCAGGGAGCCGAGGATCAGCGGGGTGTCGAGGTGGCTGGAGTGGTTGGCGACGAAGATCGCCGGGCCGCGCAGCGACTCCAGCAGGTCCAGGCCCTCGATCTGCGGCCGGGTCTTGGCCCAGGCGTACTGCTTGAGCACCCCGCGCTGCAGCACGTTGCGCACCGCCCGGGCCGCGGGCGTGCGCGCCCACGCGGTGGGGAAGGTCTTCTGCTCGACCTTCCCCGCCCCGAAGCCCGCGGCGCTGCCGCCCGGGGTGCGGTAGCCGCGGGGGGCCAGGGCCCGGCCGCGCCAGTCGCGGCCCGACCGCACCATGGCGAGGTCGCCGCGCAGGCTTCCCCTGCCCCGCTTGCCGCCCTTTCCCAGGCCCTTCGCGCCGCTCATCGGACGGACGCCAGGGTCAGCGGCGGCATGTGCTGGTACGTGATCGAGGGGCTGGTGCCCACCGTCTGCGAGGCCAGTTGCAGCGCGTCGTTCAGCGTCGACGCCGACTGCACGCCGAGCCGGGAGGCCGCGCTGCGGTCCGCGCCGACGAAGATGACCTGGCCCAGGTGCTGCATCGCGTGCGCGCCCCAGTACCACATGTAGAAGGGGTGCACGCCGTGGTAGGCGTAGCTCTTGCGGTAGAGGTGCGTGTACCACGGGTCGGTGGCGAACTGCTTCTCGAACTTGGCCTCGATGACCGCCGGGTCGGTGGTCTCGGCCAGCACCTCTTCGTAGAAGTCGATGTAGCTGGGGTGGTGCACGGGGTGGAACTCGTTCGGCATCGGGTGGTAGAAGATCCCGACGCCGCCCTCCCGCACGATCGGCTTGTTCAGATACATGTTGAAGAAGTAGCCGAGACCCAGGCACATCGTCAGGATCGGGTTCATCACCGAGTTGACGTTGTACGGGCAGATGTACGGCAGTCCGTACACCGCGACGTCGGCCTGCCCCTGCACCTCGGTGAGCTGCTGGCGGTGGACGTTGCGCAGGGTGATCGGGTGCACCTCGCTCGGCGCGCCGGCGTTGACGCCCGTGACCCCGTACGGCGCCTCCGTCTTGTGCCACAGCCGGCGCCGCATCGACGGCGTCATCAGCGCGTTGCCGCGCCGGGAGGCGAGGTAGGCGGCCTGGTCGCCGTAGTTCCACTCCCACTCGCGCTTGTTGAGGAAGCGCGTGGCCGACGGGAAGGTGTCGTTGTTCAGCGTCGTCTCGACGGTGAACACCTTGACCTGGCCGCCGATCAGGTCGTGCATCCGGTTGTACGAGTGGTGCATGGCCGACTTCGGCGGGTCGTTGAACGACCGGGAGTGCCGCAGCGTGTGCACGTTGTGGTGGTGGCGGATGCTGCGGTAGCTGGCCAGGCCCACCGACACCGACTTGGGCCCGCCGCTCATCGCCGTCGAGGTGATGTTGACGTAGACGACGAGGTCGCTCTCGGCCGCCCGCCGGTTGATCTCGACCTCCTCGCCCTCCGCGGTGTCGCCGAGGTGCACGAGGTTGTCGCGGTCCTCGGCGTCGTGGTTGGTGAGGTGCTGCGGGAAGAACGACCGGAACACCCGGTCGCCCACGACGTGCTGCAGCTCCGCCGGGGTCATGCGCCGGTGCAGGGCGTTGGCGGCGATCAGCTCGACGTCGTCGACGCCCTTGGCCGCCGCCATCTCCAGCACCTGCTCGATGATGCGCTGGCGCACGTCGGGCCGGCGCATCGGCGGCAGGGGCAGCGACAGGTCGTCGAAGACGATCGTCAGCCGCATACCGGCGAACAGCAGCTCGGGCAGGGGCTCGCTGCCGTGCGGTTCGAGCAGCGCGCGGCGGATGACCCCGTCGAGGTCGCGGATGCCGGGCAGCGAGTCGGGCGGGTAGATCACCCGGGTGCCGTGGGGCAGCCGCTCCAGCCGGAAATTCTCGCCCTCGTGCACCAGCAGGGGCGGGGTTCGTTCGTCGACTTCCAGCACGAAGCCTGGTCTGCTCACGCTCTCTCCTCAGTGTGGTCGCCGGCGCCTGCAGCGGGCGGCGGTGCGGGCGTCGGGTGCCCGGCGGCTGCGTACGGCGGTGGGGGGCGGCCGACTACGCTATCGGCCCCTACCCTGCCATTCGTCCCCGGTCAGCCGTCCAGGGTCGGATCAAAGGCGATCTTGACGGAGCCCGCCGAGCCGGCCGCGAACGCGTGCTCCAGCGCAGGGCGCCACTGCTGGAGCGCATAGCGTTCGACGTAGCCGTCCAGGGGCGCGGTGGCAGCGAGCTGCACCGCCTTGTCGAAGTCGGTCCCGGCGCGACCGTCGGGGCCCGCGTCGGGGTCGTCCGGGGTGACGTCCTCGCGGCGTCTGGTGGTGTACGCGCCCACGAGGCTCAGCTCCCGGTACCACAGCGGCGTCAGGTCGGCGCCCCCCGGGATGCCGGACACGACGACCGTCCCCCCGGCCCGTACGGTACGCAGCGCGGTGTCGAGGCCGGCGCCGCCGCCGGTGCACTCGAACGCGATGTCCGCCCCGCCGAGCAGGAACTCCGCACCCATCTCCGGGCGCTGGGCGAGCGCCGAGGTCATCCGGCGGAAGGCGCGCAGCGCACGGTCCGGCTCGACGGCCTCGTCCGCACCCAGCGCCAGCGCCCGTTCGCGCTGGTGGCCGTGCTTGGCGACGACGTGGATGGTGCCCGCCTCGGTGAGCTGCCGCAGCGCCAGCACGGTGAACAGCCCCACCGTGCCGGCCCCGATGACCAGCACCGAGGCGCCCGGCGCGATCGGCACCCGGCGTACCGAGTGGATCGCGCAGGCCAGCGGCTCGACGAGCACGGCGCGCTCGTCCGGCAGGTCGTCGGGCACCGGGCGGAGCTGGTGCTCGTGGGCGACCATGCGCTGGGCCCAGCCGCCGCCGGTGTCGGCGCAGTAGCCGGTCTGCATACCGGGCGAGAGGTGCCCGGAGGTGATGTGGTCGCAGCGGTTGGTGTGCCCCGCGCGGCAGGCGCCGCACTCGGGCAGGCCGCGTACCGCGCAGGACAGCACCGGGTCGAGCACGACGCGGGTGCCGCGCGGGATGGTCGGCAGGTCGTCGACGGTGGTGCCGACGACCTCGTGCCCCGGCACGAACGGCGTCGACGTCAGTGCCGCCAGATACGGCGACACGGTGCCGCCCAGCATCCCGAGGTCGGAGCCGCAGATGCCGGACAGGCTGGGCGCCAGCCGGGTCCAGCCGTCGCCCTTGGGCAGATCGCGCCGGTCGCGGGTGAGCCGCAGCGGCGCGAGCGAGCCGGCCAGCGAGCCGGCGGCGCGGCTGCGGGTGCGGCTGAGCCCGCGGGCGGCCAGGAAGCGCGCGGGCGAACGGTGGTACTGAAGCGCCAGGCTCATCGGGCCTCTCCGTCGGATGCGGTGCGGCCGGCCGCGGGCAGGGCCCGTACGGGACGCGGCCGGGTGTGGCTGATCACGGTGCCCGCGAGCGCGTCCCAGCGGCTCGCGGTGTGGGTCCCCCAGCGGGCGATCTCCCAGCGGTGGCGCTTGGCGTGCCGGAACAGCCGGGTGTCGGGGTTGACCGCGTGCGGCTTGCCCACGACCTCCAGCAGCGGCCGGTCCGAGTAGCTGTCGGCGTAGCCGAAGCTGGCGCCGAGGTCGAGCTCCCGCTCGCGGGCGTGGCTCTGCAGCCACGCCGCGCGGCCCTCGCCGACGATCGGCGGGGTGCGCAGGAAGCCGGTCAGGACGCCGTCGTGCTCGGCGAGATGGGTGGCCTCGATGTCGTCGAAGAGCGGCCGCAGCGGCTCCACGAGCAGGTCGAGGCTGCCGGTGATGAGCACGGTGCGGTGGCCGGCGGCGCGGTGCGCGCGGATGCGGCGTACGGCCTCGGGCATCATGCGGTGCAGCAGTGCGTCGCCGACCTGTTCGGCGACCAGGGCGCGCAACTCCTCGGCGCGTGCGCCCTCGTAGCGGCGGAAGAAGGAGCGCATCACGTCACCGCGGTCCCGGCGCTCCGCGAGCAGGTAGCGGGGCGCGTTGCGGGCGAGGTCGAACAGCTCGGGGGCCCAGCGCCCGCGGGGCAGCGACGCCAGCCGGGTCCAGACGTAGGACTCGACGATGTCGGAGGCGATGATCGTGCCGTCCAGGTCGAAGACGGCGGCGGTGCTGCCCGCGGCGGCGTCGCCGGGCGGGAGCACGGCGGGGTTCGGCTTGCGGGGCGTTGCGGCGTCCGCCGGTTCTGGCCCGCAGCGGCGCGGTGACCTTGGGGCAGTGGATCTCTTCGAGGTAGGTGTACCAGTCGATCTCGGCGGGGTCGAAGCCGTGCTCGGCGGCGCGCTCCGCGGGCAGCGCGGCGTTGAGCGCGCGCAGCTCGCGGTCGTCGTAGACGACGGCGGTACGGGTGTAGACGCCGTACAGGTCGGAGTAGCGGCGCAGCGTCTCCAGCGAGCGCTTCTCCTTGTGCAGCCTGCTCGCCCACTCCTGGGTGCGCTCGGTGCCGGGCAACTGGCCGAGGAGCTTGTCGGCGAAGTTCGCGGCGCGTTCGCCGGCGCCGAGCGCGAACTCCACGCGGGAGGCACCGGGGAAGGTCCACGACGGCGGCCGGACGTGGCCGCGGCCGCTGCTCTCCGGCAGCGGGTCGCGGCGGAAGTAGGAGTGCACGTGCTTGTACAGGTCGCGCAGCGTGAGGGGGTTGGTGGCGCCGGAGCCGACGTGGAAGTAGTGCGGCCCGGCGCCCTCCTCGGGCGGTGCCGCGGCGGCGGCGAGGGTGGCGTTGACGACGAGGTCGACGGGGACGACGTCCATCACGGTGTCCGGCTGGCCCGGCATGTCGCGCAGCAGCCCGCTGCCGTACGCGATGATCAGCGGGTCGGCCATCTTGAAGCCGTCGATCCAGCCCGGGTACGGGTGGCGCAGCGCGCTCTCCACGATCGCGGGCCGCACGATCGACAGCGGCCGGTCCGCCCACAGCTCCTCGACGGCGCGCTCGGACATCGCCTTGGTGAAGGTGTAGACGTCGGAGAAGCCGAGGATCTCGGCGCGGATGGCGCCGTGTTCGACCAGCCGCTCCTCGACCCACGCGCGGCGCGCGTCCTCGGCGTCCTTGGCGGCGATCTGCGGCCCGGCCTTGCCGTGGTCGCGGCCGGCCTTCTCCAGCGCCTTGCGCAGCACCTCGGGGCGGCGGGAGGCGCGCTCGACGTCGTCGCGCGCGGCCAGCCCCTGGGCCAGCTCGCCGCGCCAGTCGACGTCGTGGGTGAGCCGGCCCTCGCGTACGAGGCCCTGGCCGCCGCTGGAGACGTACGCGGTGGAGATGTGCACGATGTGCGGCGGGCGCTCCTGCCTGCCCAGCTTCTCGTACAGCGCGACGGCGCCGGAGACGTTGCTGCGGAACGCCTCGTCGATGGGCGGGTCGAAGGAGACGGACGAGGCGCAGTGGATGGCGACGTCGATGTCGGCGGGGAACTCGACGTCCTCCAGCCGGTCGAGCGCGCCCTCGATGACGGTGACGCGCCGCTCCGCCTCGGCGAACGCGGCCTCGGCGCCGACCTGTTCGCGCCAGGCGCGGAAGACGTCCTTGCGCAGCAGGCGGCGGAAGCGGTCGGCGGCGCCGCCGTTGCCCCGCGGGCGGACGACGATCGAGACGCGGGTGCCGGGATGGCCGGACAGCAGCCGCTCCAGCAGCGCCTGTCCGATGAAGCCGGTGGCCCCGGTCAGCAGGACGTGCGCGTCGTCGAGTCGCCCGATGCGATAAGTCCCCGTCACTCGTGCCCTCCCCTGGTCTGGTCTTGCATATGCCGGTCTCTGTTTCTGTTGTGGACCGGCGTCAACCGGTGGCGGGCCGCGGCACCGCCAGGTCGCCCCGGTAGCGGACTGCGGCAGCTTCGCACACCGCGCGCACGGGCCAGCCCAGCGCGGCCGCGGCGGTCTCCGCTTCGGCCAGTTCCGGCTGTACGGTGAGCGCGCCGCCGGGGCCGTCCGCGACCTTGACGGTGACCTGCTGCTCGGCGCCGGGCGGGCCCACGGCGACCACGGCGCTGCGCCGGGGCAGCATCACGCGCCGGTGGGCGGACCAGCGGACGCCGAGCGTGGTGGTGTGGCGGAACAGCGCGTCGGCGACGGCGGGCCGCATCTCCGCCGCGCACAGCGCGGTGACGACGCGGCCGGGGCGGCCGTGCCGGCCGACGGTCTCGGTGGTCCAGCAGTCCCACGCGCCGGCGGCGCGCAGGGCGGCGAGGACCGAGGGCCACAGCCGTGGGTCGAGGTCGTCGACGGTGCTCTCCACGACGGTGACCTCACCTTCGGCGGGCCCGCCCGCCGCGGGGGCGGTGAGGGTGCCGACGACGACGCGGGTGATGTTGGGGCGGTCGGGGGTGTCGCGGCGGCCGCCGCCGGTGCCCACGGCCCGTACCGCCATGTCCGGCAGCGGTCCCGGGGCGGCGAGGGCGGCGACGAGCGCGGCGCCGGTGGGGGTGGTGCGCTCGCCCGCGAGGCCGCCGCCGGTGAGCGCGAGGCCGCCGGCGGCGGCCAGGTGCAGCACGGCGGGTACGGGGACGGGCATCCGGCCGTGCGCGCAGTCGACTTCCCCGCTGCCGGCGGCGAGCGGGGAGGTGGTGACGGCGGCGCCGGGGGCGAGGAGCCCGAGGTCGGCGAGCGCGGCGGCGCAGCCGACCACGTCGGCGAGCGCGTCGAAGGCGCCGACCTCGTGGAAGTGGACCTCCTCGGCGGTGGTGCCGTGCGCCTGGCCCTCGGCCTCGGCGAGCAGCCGGAAGACGCGGGCGGCGAAGTCCGCGGCGGGCGCGGCGAGTCCGGCGCCGGTGGCGCGGTCGAGGTCGGCGAGGACGTCGGCGAGGTGGCGGTGGCGGTCGGGGACGGCGGGGCGGTGGACGGTGACGCGGTTGCACCCGAAGCCGCCGCGGCGGTCGCGTGCCACGGACACGTCGAGTCCGTCGATCGTGAGCGCGGCGACCGCGTCCCGTACGGCGTCGAGGCGCGCGCCGGCGTCGAGCAGCGCGCCGAGCAGCATGTCGCCGGCCACCCCCGCGGTGCAGTCCAGATGGGCCGCGGCCGTCCCCTCAGCCACCGTGCGTCACCCCCGACGAGTCCCGTTCATGATCACGGGGAGAGCCCTTCCCGTACGTCTTCCCCGCCACACCGGCGCCCGGGGCGGCCTCCCCCGTGTGAGCGACGTCGTACGCGAAGGCCGGGCGTGCGCTGTGCTGTTCAGTCACCGGCGCGTACCCCCACGATCTTCGCGGCGTGCACGGCGGCGCCGAAGCCGTTGTCGATGTTGACGACCGTGAGCCCGGGGGCGCACGAGGCGAGCATCGCGCCGGCGGCGGCGCGGCCGGCGTCGGCGAAGCCGTAGCCGACGCTGGTGGGGACGCCGACGACGGGGGCGGTGAGCAGTCCGGTGACGACGCTGGGGAGTGCGCCGTCCATGCCCGCGACGACTATCGCGCAGTCCGCGGCGCGCACCTCGCCGAGCACCGAGAGCAGCCGGGACAGCCCGGCGACGCCGACGTCGGCGTAGAGCCGTGAGCCGGTGCCGAGGGCGTCGAGGGTGGTGACGGCCTCGCGGGCCACGGGCAGGTCGCTGGTGCCGGCGGTGAGCACGGCCACGGTGCCGCGCGGGGCCGGCAGCGGGCCCACCGTGACGGTGCGGGCGCGGGTGTCGACCCGTACCGGCTCGTCGGCGAAGGTGTCGGGCGCGTCCCGCAGCACCTCCTCGGGGCAGCGGGTGGCCAGCGCCGGGGAGTCCGGGGTGCGGCGGCGCAGTTCGGCGAGGAGCTGGAGCGTCTGCTGCGGGGTCTTGCCGTCCGCGTAGACGACCTCGGGCACGCCGGTGCGGCTGCGCCGGCCCACGTCGAGGCGGGCGAAGTCGCCGACCTCCGCGACATCTCCGTCCAGCAGCCCGGCCAGACCGATGGCGTCGAGGGCGCTGCCGCGCGGCTCGCTCATCGCGTCGGCGCTCCATCGGAAGAGACGGTGCGGGAGGCGGCGCGGGCGGCGGTGCTGACGGCGCCCGTACGGTACGGGGCGAGGCTGCCCTCGCCGAGCGGGCCGACGGCGGCGACCTCGCGCAGCAGCGTGTCGCCGAGGCCGTGGGCGGCGGTGACCCGGCGGTGGGCGGGGGCGTCCAGCTCGATCCGGAATCCCTGCTTCAGCAGGCGTACGCGGACGTCGCGGGCGCCCACCCGGTGCTCGTCCAGCGTCTCGCGCACCCGCTCCTCGGCCCGTTCGACCAGGTGCAGCCGGTCCTTGGAGACCGTGATGCCCACCGCGATGCGGGACGCCAGGCACGGCATGCCGGGCTTCTCCGCGACCGGCAGCCCCCATGCCCGCGCGACCGCGCGCACCGCGGCCTTGCCGAGCCCGGCGTCGGCCAGCGGCTCGGCGGCGGCGAGTTCCTTGGCGGCGCGCAGCCCGGGGCGGTGGGCGGCGCGGCGGTCGTCGAGGTGGGTGCCGGTGGCGACGTGCGCGAAGCCGCGCTCCGCGGCGTAGCCGGACACCCGGCCGAGGACGGTCTGCTTGCAGAAGTAGCAGCGGTCGCCGGCGTTGGCGCGATAGCCCGCGACGGACAGCTCGTCGGTGTCCAGCACGACGAGTTCGGCGCCGAGGTCCGCCGCCGTGTCACGGGCGAGGGCGAGCTCGCCGCGGGCCAGGGCGGGCGAGTCGGCGATGACGCCGACGGCCCGGCCGGGGCCGAGGGCGCGTACGGCCGCGGCGAGGACGACCGTGGAATCCACGCCACCGGAGTATGCCACCGCGACGCTGCCGAGTCGTCCGACTTCCGCCAGCAGCGCGGCGGCGGCCGCGCCCGCGTCCGCGTCCGCCGCGCCGGAGTCCGCGGCGGCCGGCCCCGCGGCGGGGGCGGCCGCGGGGTCACCGGCGCCGGTTGCGGTGGGCCCGCGCCGGTCGGCGGGGCCGTCGTGCGCGGCGGGGCCGGCGTCCGTCATGCGTGTGAGCCCGCCGATCGACGTCGTACGGCGGCGATCCCGGCCGCGCCCGCGACCACCGCGGCGCCGGCGACCAAGCGCTTGCGGGAGCGCCGACCGGCGGCGAGGTCGGCGACCGGCACGCCGGCCCCGAAGCCCGCGACGCCGCGCTGGACCAGGTTGAGCCCGGCCATGCCGGGAAGCTTGTGCACCTTCTCGTCGATCTTGCGCACGGCGTCGGCGCCCGCGTCGTCACCCAGCAGGTGCCGCAGCACGAACCGGGTCTCCTCCACCGGCTGGATGGTGGAGCCGACGGGCTGCCAGAAGCGCTCGGTCACCCAGCGGGCCAGCGAACGGGCGCGCTGGGAGCGCTCCAGGCGCTCCTTGGCCTGACTGGCGTAGAACGCGAGATGGCGGGACTCCTGGCGCTGTATGCGGCCGAGCAGCTTGGTCAGCTCGGGGTGCTGTTCCTTCTCGATCAGGCTGCCGTACGCGGCGTGCGCGGACCACTCGTTTATGGCGCCCCACGTCATGTGCACGGCGACGAAGTCGTCGCCGATGGCGTTGGCCGCGATGGACTGGTAGATCGGCGCCAGCCGGTCCTTGAGCCCTTGCGCCTCGCGCACCTCGCGGATGTGGTCGTAGTCGGCCTTCTGCCCGTGGGCGCGCAGCACGGAGTCGATCGCCTCGCCGTGCCAGAACTCCTCGAAGGCCCACATCGACATGAACGCCGTCACGTCCGGGTCCCGGTGCGACGGGGTGACCAGCACGTCCCGCAGGTAGCAGACCGTGTGACTCTCGACGTCCGACATGTACCGCAGACAGCGCAAGGCCTCCGCGGACAGCGGGCGCTCGACGAACGCGTCGAGGTCCAGATCGTCGACCTGGACGCGTCCGGCCGTGTTGATGTAGCCCGGTATGTCGAAGGCCATTGCTCTCCCTCCGGCAGATACGCCGATTGCGCCGAGTCCATCACGGCACGAAGCCCTTTATCAACATCTGTTGAGTTAGCTCGGGATTCTAGATCGCGGCCGGTCCCGCACGCCACTGCCCCCACCCGTGACGCAGCAGACACCGCTGAGGTTGACTCGGCGCGCTAACTTTGCGCGGCCGGGAGCGGGCCGAAGAGATAGCCGTCGATGGTACGGCCCACGATCTCGGCCAACTCCGGCCGAGGCAACTCGGCGAGCGGGCCGAAGCGCACCACGTAGCGCACCAGGGCGGTGCCCACGAGGTGGGAGCCGGCGAGGCCGGCGCGCAGCTCCGCGCGGTCCTTCACGGCGCGGGAGGCGATGCGGGCGACCAGTTCACGGGTGATGAAGTCGCGCAGGATGGCGGCCGCCGGCTGGTACGACGCGGCGGAGAGCAGGATCGCCTGAAAGGGCCACCTGGTCTCGGCGTCGTCCCACAGATCGAAGTAATAGGCGGCGAGCCGCCCGCCCAGCCCGTCGGAGGCGTCGCCGATGATCCGCCCGAGCACGTCGTCGGGGCGCATCACGTCGGCGATGGCGGCCAGGTAGAGCCCCTCCTTGCTGCCGAAGAACTGGACGAGGAGGGACGGGTCGACGCCCGCCTCGCGCGCGACCGCGCGCAGGCTGCAGGCGCCGTAGCCGCGGGCGAACATGCGCTTGGCGGCGCGGATGATGTCCGCCCTGGTGTCGGGACGGCCGGGGCGGGGCCCGAGTGGCCGCACCCGAGGACCCAGCGTTCTCTTCCCGGTCACGGTGGTCGCTCACGCTCCAACGCAGGTGTGCATTTTGCTCATTGCGTCAAGTCTTCGGTGAACGCCCGGCCGGGACAAGAGGGACGGCCCAAAGCTCCGGTCGAGAGGGCACGCCGGAGGGCGGCCCGCGGCACGGCCGCGCGGGCGTCGGGGGCCGGCCGGCGCAGGGGGCGCACCCCGCCGGCCGGCCCCGCGCCCGCGCACGCGACGGGGCCGATCAGACACCCGCGACCGTACGGTGCGAGGCGATGCGGTGTTCGCCTGCGTACACGTTCATGGTGTCGCCGCGCAGGAAGCCGACCAGTGTCATGCCGGTCTCCGCGGCGAGGTCGACGGCCAGGGACGACGGCGCGGAAACCGCGGCCAGGACGG